>NZ_JBFATZ010000006.1:4447-224016 GCF_040678635.1 Thermopolyspora sp. NPDC052614 | reverse complement strand
CGCTGCGCCAGCACGACCTGAAGCTGCGCGCCGACCGCGCCGTACAGGCTGCCGAACACCCGGCCGAGCAGGCCGGGCCGTGCGGTGCGCGGAATGATCGTGTTGACCGCGACGTCGGGGGCGGCGATCCCCAGTCCCTAGGGATTGCCCCGTGGGCGGGGGTCAGGAGCCGCCCGTCACCCTGATCACCTGGCCGGTGATGCCGGTGTTCGCGGCTGAGGCCAGGTAGACGACCGGGGTGGCGATCTCGGGGGCGTCCAGGAGCCGCCCGATGGGGGCCAAGGAGCCGTAATGGTCGCCCTCCGGGCCGATGATGTGGGCGTTGGTGTCGGTGCGGGTGAGGCCCGGCATGACCACGTTGGACAGGATGTCGCCGTCGCGGCCCAGGCTGAAGGCGGCCGAGCGGCTGAATCCGTGCAGGGCGGCCTTGGCGGCGGCGTAGTACTCCGAGCCCGCCATGCCGTCGGTGGCGATGCTCGACGAGATGTGGATCAGACGGCCCCAGCGGCGCTCCCGCATGGCCGGGGCGACCAGGCGGCTGAGCCGTACGGCGCCCTCGAGGTTGGCGCGCACGACGCGTAGCCACGCCTCGTCGGGGACGGCCTCGAAGGAGGCGTCCGGGTCGGGGGCCGTGGCGCCCCAGTGGACGGCGTTGTTGATCAGCACGTCGATCCGGCCGGTCCAGGCCAGGGCGGCGTCGACCAGGGCGTGCGCCGAGTCCGGGTCGTCGAGTGCGTACGCGGTGACCAGGGCGCGGTCGCCGATCTCCTTGGCGACGAGCTCGGCCACGTCGGGGGTGTGGTGGTAGGTGAGGACCACGTGCGCGCCTTCGGCGGCGAACGCCCGTGCTAGGTGGCGGCCGATGCCGCCGGAGGCTCCGGTGACGATGACGGTACGGCCGCGCAGTCCCAGATCCATCGGGTCTCCTTTTCGAGAGGTCGGGCGGGCGAGCGCCCGCGTCGGCCAAGTTGCCGGACCCGGCGCAGGGGAGGGAGACCGCGCGGAGACTGTCCCTGACAGGGCCACCCTGGGGCGCATCGGCGTATACCGCCAGAAAGACGCCGCTTTTAGACTTTGGCGGGTGAGCGACAACGAGCTGGGAGAGTTTCTGCGCGCCTGTCGGGAGTCGGTCACGCCGGCCGAGGTCGGGCTTCCCACGGCGCCACGCCGCCGGACGCCGGGACTGCGCCGGGCCGAACTGGCGACGCTGGCGGGGATCAGCGTGGAGTACCTGACGCGGCTGGAGCAGGGACGCGACCGTCACCCGTCGGGTCAGGTGCTCGGCGCGCTCGCCAACGCGATGCGGCTGTCGTACGAACAGCGCCTCGAACTGCGGCGGCTGAGCAAGAAGACCTCCGGCCTGACGTACTGCATGGAGGCCGAGCCCCCGGCACGCACCGTGCGGCCGACCGTCCGCGCGCTGCTGGACGGCTTCGAGCCCGGACCGGCCATCGTGGTCAACCGGCTCGGCGAGGTGCTCGCCCACACCGCCGGATACGCCCGCCTGGCCGGGCCCGTCGGCCTGCTGGACGGCGACCCGCCCAGCCTGGTGCGGTACCTGTTCACCGACCCCCGGGCGCGCACGACCTTCCCCGACTGGGACCACGTCGCCGACGAGCGGGTCGCCGCGCTGACGGTCGCGGCCTCGCGCGACGATCCGCACGTCGCCGCCCTTGCCGACGAGCTGGCGCTCACTGCGGGACCGGAGTTCAGCGCCCGCCTGAACCGCCCGGCCAGGCTCCCCGCGAGCAACGGCGTGCAGCGGATGACGCATCCCGAGGCGGGGGAGCTGCGCCTGTCCTTTGAGACGCTGGACCTGCCCGAGGCCGACGGCCAGCAGATCGTGGTGTACCTGCCCGCCGACCGCGCCACCGAGGCCGCCCTCGCCGAACTCGGCCGACCCGCCCCCGGCGCCCTGCGCGTGGTCAGGGGCTGACCGCCCGCCGACCACGGGCTCACAGCGGGTGGGTCGTCCGGCGGGAGCGTCGGGCACCCGTCGTCTAGCGAGAGCACCAGGCATCTGTCGTCGGGGTCCCGGCGCACGGCTGACCGCCCGCCACGGGCTCACGGCGGGCGGGTCATCCGGCGGGAGCGCCGGGCACCCGTCGTCGGGGACCGCCGCGCAGATCCGCGGTACGATCTCGTCGCGACGCGCCGGATCGGATAACCCGGATCGGATGGCTCAGTTAACTCGGCTAACTCAGCGGCCGATGCCTATTGCCGCCTCGTGGGCGTCGACGAGGTGTCTGGGTGCGGTCAGGCACCAGGCCTCGGTGACCAGCTCGGTCAGCTCGTCGGCGTCGATGCCGCCCAGGTGGACCACGACCCAGCCGAAGCGGCCCGCGGTGAACTGGATCTCGAACACCTCCGGCCGCTCGGCGACCAGGGCGAGCTGCTCCTCGATGGTCTGCTTCAGGCCGACGGTCTCGGTCTTCTCCCACAGGTAGGCGAAGCCCTTGTCGTGGACCTTGAACGAGATCCAGTCGCCGCCGAAGCCGCGCTCGACCTCGGGCAGCCCTTCCACGATGCGCAGGTACTCCTCGATGCTCACCGCCATGGCACCCACATCTACCAGCCGCGACCGACACTTCCGCACCCCGGTCGGAGGGGAGGCGGTCAGCCCGGCGGGGAGGGGGCGTCGAAGAGCCGGGCGGTACGGCTCAGCAGTTCGCGGACGTTCGGCTCGGTCGTGAGGGCGCGGGCCTCCTCGACCGGCAGCCACCGCAGCGGCGCGTCCGGCTTCTCCGGGACGGCGGCCTCGGGGGTGCGGGTGGCGAGCAGGAAGCGCAGGTCGGCGTGCTCGTGGGCGGGTTCGTGCGGCGCGGCGGGCACCGGCACCACCGCCACCTGGACGAGGCCGGGGTCCGGCCAGGGGGTCAGGTCGCGCAGGCCGGTCTCCTCGGCGCCCTCGCGCAGGGCGACGGCGAGCGGGTCGGTCTCGCCGGGATCGGCGTGCCCGCCGACCTGGATCCAGGCCCGCTGGCGGGCGTGCCAGCGCAGCAGCACGCGTGCCGTCGGGGGATGCACGATCAACGCGGACGCGGTCACGTGCAGCGGCTCCGAGCGCGCCCACGGGTCGGCGCCGGGCGGCAGGGCCCGGACGCGTTCGACGTCGGCGGCCTCGGCCGGGGTCCGCGGCCGGAAGCGGTCCAGGACTCGCGCGAGGTGCGTGCGGGCAGGGTCGGCCGGCCCGCTCATGTGCACGGACATGGCACAACGGTCATGCCGGAAACCCTAGTACCGGACGGCGGGGGGAGTGGTGCGGCCTTCCGCCAGGCGAGAGCGGCGTCGCGGTGGCACCCCTCCCGCCCGGCCCCGCGGCGGGGGGCGTTGTCGCAGGTGGGGAAGCCAAGAAGATTTTTCTCGCGATGCCGATGTCCCCGTTGGCGCAGCGGGGATGTACCCCGGGACCGGGTGTGGCCGGGGCGTGTGGGACTGGCGTGACGCACCTCTGGGCAGGTCAAATTGTGAACGCGATCGCCAACGATGGTTGACGTAAGCGCATATATGCCCTTTTCTTTGACATGCTTTAGATCGTGAGCAGAGTCCGGTTCGGACTACTCCAATGCCTTGGTGCGGAGGCTGAATGAGCGTGCTTGGTACCCGTGTGGTACGCACAGAGGATCCACGGCTGCTGACCGATGGCGCCACCTACGTGGACGACCTACGCGTCCCCGAGCTCGCGGGCGCCGCGTTCGTCACGTACGTGCGCAGCCCGCTGGCCCACGCCCGGATCACGGGCGTCGACGTCTCCGCCGCGGCCGAGGCGCCCGGCGTGCTCGCCGTGTTCACCGCCCGTGACCTCGACGACCTGCCGCCCCCGCCGGACGACAACCCGATGGCCGAGCCGCTGCTCGCCGTCGACGTCGTCCGGTACGTCGGCGAGCCGGTGGCGATGGTCGTCACCGAGACCCGCGCCCAGGGCGAGGACGCCATCGAGCTCGTCACCGTCGACTACGAGCCGCTCGACGCGGTCGTCGACGTCATGGACGCGATCAAGGACGAGACGCTGCTGTTCCCCGCCGCCGGGTCGAACGTGCTCGCCCCCAGCGGCCCGGAGGAGTTCGACGACGCCCCGTTCGAGGCCTGCGAGGTCGTGATCGAGCGCGTCTTCCGCAACCAGCGCGTCGCCCCCGTGCCGATGGAGGTCCGCGGCGCCGCCGCCACCTGGTCCGGCGATCGCCTCACGGTCTGGTCGAGCACCCAGAACGCCCAGATCACCAAGGGCATCCTGCTCGGCGCCCTCGGCCTGGAGCCCGACGCCGTGCGCGTCATCGCCCCCGACGTCGGCGGCGGCTTCGGCGCCAAGATCGGCATCGACCGCGACACCATCGGCGTCGCCTGGGCCGCCCGCAAACTCGGCCGCGGCGTGCGCTGGACGGAGAACCGCAGCGAGAGCCTGTCGGCGGCGCAGCACGGCCGCGCGCAGCGGCACGTGGTCAAGCTCGGCGGCAACCGCGACGGCAAGATCCTCGCCTACCGGATCGACTTCATCCAGGACGCCGGCGCCTTCCCGCGCGTCGGCCCGCTGCTGGCCACGTTCACCGGCCTGATGGCCCCGGCCGTGTACGAGATCCCCGAGGTGCAGGTGCGCTCCAAGGTGGTGCTCACCAACACCACCCCCGTCGGCGCCTACCGCGGCGCGGGCCGCCCCGAGGCCACCACCACGATCGAGCGGCTGATCGACATCTTCGCCGACGAGATCGGCATGGACCCGGCCGAGGTGCGCCGCCGCAACCTCATCCCGCCGGACAAGTTCCCGTACACCACCGCCCGCGGCCTGGTGTACGACAGCGGCGAGTACGTCAAGGCGCTCGACGCCGTCCTGGAGGCCGCCGGGTACGCCGAGCTGCGCGCCGAGCAGGAGCGCCGCCGCGCCGCGGGCGACCCGATGCTGCTCGGCATCGGCCTGTCCACGTACGTCGAGGTCACCGCCCTCGACGCGGCCAACGGCGAGTCCGGCCGCGTCGTCGTCGGCACCGACGGCAGCGCCACCGTCTACACCGGCAGCTCCACCCAGGGGCAGGGCCACGCCACCTCCTGGGCGATGATCGTCCAGGATCAGCTCGGCATCCCCCTGGACAAGATCACCGTCGTGCACGGCGACACCGACCACATCCCGGTCGGCGTCGGCACCTACGCCTCCCGCTCGCTGCAGCTCGGCGGCATGGCCGTGCACGAGTGCGCGATCCAGATCAAGGACCGGGCGCGCGAGCTCGCCGCCCAGGAGCTGGAGGCCGACCCGGCCGACCTGGTGCTCGACACCTCCACCGGCACCTGGCAGGTGGCCGGCGTGCCCGACCGCGGCGTCGGCTGGGCCCGCCTCGCCGAGCTCGCCGGGGAGACCGGCCTCACCGCCGACACGGTCTTCAAGCCCGAGCGCGCCACGTTCCCGTTCGGCGCGCACCTGGCCGTCGTCGAGGTCGACTCCGAGACCGGCCGCGTACGGCTCAAGCGCCACATCAGCGTCGACGACGCCGGCCCGCTGCTCAACCCGATCATCGCCGAGGGCCAGCGGCACGGCGGCATCGCCCAGGGCGTCGCCCAGGCGCTGTACGAGGAGATGGCCTACGACGCCGAGGGCAACCCGATCACCAGCACCCTGGCCGACTACTCCATGATCTCCGCGGCGGAGCTGCCGAGCTTCGAGCTGCTCACCATGGAGACCCCGACCGACGTCAACTCGCTCGGCGTGAAGGGCATCGGCGAGGCCGGCACCATCGGCTCCACCCCGGCCGTGCAGAACGCCGTCGTGGACGCCGTGTCCCACCTGGGCATCGACCACATCGAGATGCCCGCCACCCCGGAGCGGGTCTGGACCGCGATCAACGAAGCGAGGGCTGCGCAGTGAAGCTGACGATCACCGTCAACGGCAACGAGACCTCCGCCGAGGTGGAGGACCGTACGCTTCTGGTGCACTACCTGCGCGACGTCCTCGACCTCACGGCGACGAACATCGGCTGCGACACCACCTCCTGCGGGGCGTGCACCGTCCTGCTCGACGGCGAGTCGGTGAAGTCCTGCACCGTGCTGGCCGCGCAGGCGGACGGGCGCGAGGTCACCACGCTGGAGGGCCTGGCCGGCGAGAACGGCGAGATGCACCCGGTGCAGCGGGCCTTCCACCAGGAGCACGGCCTGCAGTGCGGCTTCTGCACCCCGGGCATGGTGATGGCGTCGATCTCCCTGCTGAAGGAGAACCCGCACCCCACCGAGGAGCAGGTCCGCAACGGCCTGGAGGGCAACCTGTGCCGGTGCACCGGCTACCACAACATCGTCAAGGCGGTGCTCGCCGCCGCCGAGGAGACCGCGTGACACCGGTCGGCTCGATCTCGCTGCTTCACTCACCTTCACCGACAGCCGGAAAGGCGGCATCGTGATCCCCGCATCCTTCTCCTACCGGCGGGCCGAGTCGGCGGACGAGGCCATCGAACTCGCCGGGCAGTACGGCGACGAGGCCAAGTTCCTGGCGGGCGGCCACTCCCTGCTGCCGCTGATGAAGCTGCGCCTCGCCGCGCCCGAGGTGCTCGTCGACGTCAGCAGGCTGCGCGAGCTGTCCTACATCCGCGACGAGGGCGACCACATCGCCGTCGGCGCGCTCACCCGCCACCACGACCTGGAGCACTCCGAGCTGCTCGCCGCCGAGCTGCCGCTGCTCGCGCACGCGGCCGGCACCGTCGGCGACCCCCAGGTACGGCACCGCGGCACCATCGGCGGCTCGCTCGCCCACTCCGACCCGGCCTCCGACCTGCCCGCCGTCGTGCTCGCCCTGGACGGCACGCTGGTGGCGCGCGGCCCGTCCGGCACCCGGGAGATCCCGGCCACCGAGTTCTTCCGCGGCCTGTTCGAGTCCGCGCTGGAGCCCGACGAGCTGCTCACCGAGATCCGGCTGCCGAAGCCGGCCTCGGCCGGGTGGTCGTTCCAGAAGTTCACCAAGCGGGCCATCGACTGGGCGATCGTCGGCGTGGCCGTCCAGGGCGGCAAGGTCGGCCTGGTGAACATGGACCAGAAGCCGGTCCGGGCCACCGCCGTCGAGGAGGCCCTCGCCGGCGGGGCGTCGGCCCGCGACGCCGCCGAGCACGCCGCCGAGGGCCTCAGCCCGGCCTCGGACGTGCACGCGAGCGCCGCCTACCGGGCCCAGCTCGCCCGCGTCCTGGTGCGCCGCGGCCTGGAGGAGGCCGCCTCCCGCGCCTGATCCGCCGGTACGGCCCGCCCCCGCCCGCCCTCGCGCGGACGGTCGGCGGGCCGTCCCATTCGTGGCACGGATCACCACGGCTAACCGGCCCGATACGCCCTGATCGTCCCGGTATCGGTTGACAATTGGGGCATGACACGTGCTGTGTATGTCGCCGCGGGTGAGGCCGGGAGCAACAAGGGCGTCGTCGCCCTGGGCATGGTGGAGGCCCTGTCGCGCAAGGTGGGCAACGTCGGGCTGTTCCGCCCCGTGGTGCGCGCCGGGCGGCAGGACGGCCTGGTGAACACCGTCCGGGCCAGGTTCGGGCTGGACCTGCCGTACGAGATGTGCGTCGGGGCCACCTACGACGACGTGCACGAGGACGGCGAACGGGCCGTCGGCGAGATCATCGCGCGCTACCGGACGCTCGCGGCCCGCTGCGACGCCGTCGTGGTCGTCGGCAGCGACTACACCGACGTGGGCGCCCCGACCGAGTTCGAGTTCAACGCCCGGCTCGCCGCCGACCTCGGCACGCCGGTGCTGAACGTGGTCAGCGGCCTCGCCCGTACGGCCACGCAGATCGCCGCCGCCGTCGAGCTGACGTCCAAGGAGCTGGCCCAGCACCACGCCAAGGCGCTGGCCGTCATCGTCACCCGCACCACCGGCACGATCGCCATCGCGCACGACACGCCGGTGTTCGTGCTGCCCGAGTCGGCCGCGCTGCGCGCCCCCACCGTCGCCGACCTCGCCGACGCCTGCGACGGCGAGCTGTTCCTCGGCGACGAGCACGGGCTGGGCCGGGAGGCGGGCGCGCTCATGGTGGGCGCGATGTCGCTGCCCACCATCCTGGACCGCCTCGTCGAGGGCGCCACCGTGATCATCCCGTCGGACCGGGCCGCCGCCCTGCTGCCCGGCCTGGTCGCCGCGCACACCGCCACCGGCTTCCCCAGCCTGTCGTCGATCGTCATGACCGGCGGTCGGCACCTGGCGCCGCCGGTCGAGCGGCTGCTGCGCAGCATGAGCATCCCCGTCCCGGTGATCTGCACCGAACGGGACACCTTCGAGACCGCGACCCTGCTGTCGGAGGTCGAGGGCCGCTTCACCCCCGAGGCCGGCGGCAAGGTGGACATCGCGCTGCGCCTGTTCGCCGAGCACGTCGACGTCGAGCTGCTGCTGGAGCGGCTCGCCATCACCCGGGCCGTCGCCGTCACCCCGCTGATGTTCGAGTACGAGCTGCTCGACCGGGCGCGGGCCCGCCGCAGGCACATCGTGCTGCCCGAGGGCGAGGAGCCGCGCATCCTGCGCGCCGCCGACGTGCTGCTGCGCCGCGACGTCGCCGACCTGACCCTGCTCGGCGACGAGGAGCGCATCCGCGCCAAGGCCGCCCAGCTCGGCCTGTCCGTCGACCGGGCCGCCGTCCTCGACCCGTTCGACCCCGAACTGCGCGAACGCTTCGCCCGGGAGTACGCGCGGCTGCGCGCCCACCGGGGCATGACCATCGAGCTCGCCCGCGACACGGTGACCGACGTGTCCTACTTCGGCACGCTGATGGTGCAGACCGGCATGGCCGACGGCATGGTCTCCGGCGCGGCCCACACCACCGCCCACACCATCAGGCCCGCGTTCGAGATCCTCCGCCTCGGCCTGGTGTCCAGCGTGTTCTTCATGTGCCTCGCCGACCGGGTGCTCGTGTACGGCGACTGCGCGGTGGTGCCCGACCCGACCGCCGAGCAGCTCGCCCAGATCGCCATCTCCTCGGCGCACACCGCCGAGCAGTTCGGCATCGAACCCAGGATCGCCATGCTGTCGTACTCCACCGGCACCTCCGGCGCCGGCGCCGACGTGGAGAAGGTGCGCGTCGCCACCGAACTCGTCCGCGAACGCCGCCCCGACCTGCCCGTCGCCGGGCCCATCCAGTACGACGCCGCCATCGATCCCACGGTCGCGCGGACCAAGCTCCCCGGCAGCGACGTCGCGGGCCGCGCCACCGTCCTCATCGTGCCCGACCTCAACACCGGCAACATCCTCTACAAGGGCGTCCAGCGCAGCGCGAACGCCGTCGCCGTCGGCCCGGTGCTGCAGGGCCTGCGCAAGCCCGTCAACGACCTGTCCCGCGGCGCCACCGTCAAGGACATCGTCACCACCGTCGCCGTCACCGCCGCCCAGGTCGTCGACGAGCCGAACCACGCCGGGCGGGCCGCGGCGACGGGCCCGCTCGACTGAACCACCACGGCCCCCCACGACGTCGCACGGGCGCGGGCCGGGACCTTCGGCCCTATCGGGTCGCCCGTTCGGCCCTGCCCGTCCGCGGCCCGCCGTGCGGACGATGAAGGGAGGTCGGCGGGGGGAGTATCGGCTGCGACGGCCCGGCCGGGTTCGCCGACCGCACGGGGGTGCAGTGATGTTCGCGGATCGTGTGGACGCCGGGCGGCGGCTGGCCGAGCGGGTGCGATCGGAGGTCGACGCCGAGAACGTCGTCGTGGTGGGCCTGCCGCGCGGCGGAGTGCCGGTCGCCTCCGAGGTCGCGCACGCCCTCGGCGCGCCGCTCGACGTGATCGTGGTGCGCAAGCTGGGCGTGCCGTACCAGCCGGAACTCGGGTACGGCGCCGTCGGCGAGGGCGGCGTACGCGTGCTCAACCCCGACATCGTCCGCCTGTCCGCGCTCACCCAGGCCCAGATGGACGAGGTGGAGCGCCGCGAGCGCGCCGAAGTGGAGGACCGCGCCTCCGGGCTGCGCGGCGACCGCCCCGCGACGCCGCTCGACGGCCGCGTGGTCATCGTCGTCGACGACGGCGTGGCCACCGGCGGCACCGCCCGCGCCGCCTGCCAGGTCGCCCGCGCCCGCGGCGCGGACCGCGTGATCCTCGCCGTTCCGGTGGGCTCCCCGGACATCGTCGCCGAACTGGGCCGCGTCGCCGATCAGGTCATCTGCCTGGAGACCCCGATCGACCTCTACGCCATCGGCGCCTGGTACGAGGACTTCGCCCCGACCACCGACGACGAGGTCAGGCGCCTGCTCCGCCGCACGCCCGCGGGCACGGCCGCCCCCCGCCCCGGTCGCCGTTGACGCGGCCCCCCGCCTGACGCCCACGACCGTCTGACACCCACGACCGCCCGACGCCGTCGATGGGTCAGTGGATCAGTGGATCTCCGTGTCCTCGGGGGCGGTGGCGGCCAGGGCGGCGAGGGTTTCCAGGGCCGGGGCGAGCAGTTCCAGCCGGGGCGCCAGGGCCAGGCGGACGGCGTTGGGGGACTGGCCCGGGGTGGTCGCGAACGCGGCGCCGGGGGTCACGGCGATGCCGCGCCGGGCGGCGGCGGCCACGAAGGTGTCGGCGCGCCAGGGTTTGGGCAGGCGCCACCAGCAGTGGTAGGCGCGCGGATCGGCCTGCAGGGAGAAGCCGTCCAGTCGTTCGCGCAGGATGCGCTGCCGTTCGGCCGCGTCGCGGCGCTTGAGGTCGCCCAGCCTGGCGACGGTGCCGTCGGTGAGCCAGCGGGTGGCCGCGGCGAGCGCGAAGTGCTGGGCGGTCCAGCCGCCCGAGCGCAGGGCGGCGGCGACGCGGTCGGTCAGCGCGGGCGGGGTCACCAGGAAGCCGGCGGTGAGGCCGGGGGCCACGCGTTTGGACAGGCTGTCGGCGTAGATGACGCGGTCGGGGGCGTACGCGGCCAGCGGCGTGGGGTCCTCGTACAGGAACGTGTAGATGCCGTCCTCGACCGCGTGCATGTCCAGATCGTTGAGGATGGCGGCGATCTCGGCGCGCCGCCGGTCGGGCATGGTGACGCCGAGCGGGTTGTGCAGCGTCGGCTGCACGTAGAGGGCGCGCAGCGGCCCGGCGGCGCGGATCGCGGCGGGGATGAGACCGTGCTCGTCCACGGCCAGGGGCACGAGCGTGACGCCGAGGCGGGCGGCGATGCCCTTGACGATCGGGTAGGTGAGCTCCTCGACGCCGATCCGGTCGCCCGGCGAGGTCAGGGCCACGAGCGCGGCGGCGATCGCCTGCCTGCCGTTGCCCGCGAACAGGACGCGGGCGGGGGCGGGCGTCCATCCGGGCCGCGAGAGCAACGCCGCGGCGGCCTCGCGGGCCGCGGTCGTGCCCGACGCGCCGGTCGGGGGCAGCGTCGCCGCCAGCACGTCGGGGCGCAGCATGCCGGCGAGGCTCTCGGCCAGCAGCGCCGCCTGCTCGGGCACGAGCGGGAAGTTGATCTCAAGGTCCACGGGGACGCGCGCCGGCTCGGTGGGAACATGGCCGTCCGCCGTGGCCGCGCGCACGAACGTGCCCCGTCCCACCTCGCCGACGGCGAGGCCGCGCCGGATCAGTTCGCCGTACACGCGGGCGGCGGTCGAGACGGCGATGCCGTGCTCACGGGCGAACCGGCGCTGCGGCGGCAAACGGTCGCCGGGCCGCAGGCGTCCGTCGGCGATCCGCGCCGCCACCTGGTCGGCGATGAGCCGATAGTCGTCCATGAAGCACTCTCCACATTGCACCGAGAGCAATTTAACTATTGCACCGAATTATTGCACTCAATAGCATCGAGAAGTCAAGCGGCTCTTGAAGGGATGTGTGGCTATGAGCGTTTTCGCCAATGGTCAGGTCGCCATCGGCTACGACGACCACGGCACCGGGGAGCCTCCGGTGGTGCTCGTCCACGGCACGCCCTTCGACCGATCCATGTGGCGCCCCCAAATCGACCACCTCCGCCGGTACGGCAGGCGCGTGATCGCCCTCGACCTGCGCGGATACGGCGAGAGCACCGTGGTCCCCGGCATCACCCGGCTGGATGCCTTCGCCCGCGACATCGCCGCCCTGCTCGACCACCTGGCCGTGGACGGCTGCGTCCTCGGCGGCCTGTCCATGGGCGGCCAGATCGTCATGGAGTTCTGCCGCCTGTTCCCCGGCCGCGTGCGCGGCCTGCTCCTCGCCGACACCACGCACCGCGCCGACACCGACGAGGGCAGGCGTGCCCGTGACGCCATGGCCGAGCGCCTGCTCCGCGAGGGCATGAAGCCGTACGCGCACGAGGTCCTGCCCAAGATGATCAGCCCCGCCACCGTCGAACGCCTCCCCGCCGTGGCCGACCACGTGCTCACGATGATGTGCGCGACCGCCCCCGAAGGCGCCGCCGCCGCCCTGCGCGGCCGCGGCCTGCGCCCCGACTACACCGAGACGCTCGCCCGGATCCGCGTGCCCACCTTGATCGTTGTGGGCGCCGACGACGAATACACCCCCGTCGCCGACGCCCGGCTCATGCACGATCTGATCCCCGGCTCCACCCTCACCATCATCGAGAACGCCGCTCACATGCCCAACCTGGAGCGTCCCGCGGAGTTCAACCAGGCCCTCGACGGACTCCTTCGCGCCGTCTCCCCCCGGCCGGGAAACGACTAGACCACCGATTGGTTGTGTCTCCCCGCGCGAAACGCGTGCCGTCGCTAGGTTGGGATGCCATGTGGACTCGGCCTTGGCAACACGGGCGGTCGCGAGGCGACCGTGACGCGCGTGGCATCGTGCGCGACAGGCGGCTCGCCGTGGTGCTCGCCGTCGCCCTCGCCGCCGGCGTGGGGGCGTGTGGCGGTACGGGCTACGCCGAGGGCGCGCGGGCGGGGGAGCGGGGCGCGGCGCCGTCCGCGCAGGCGGCGGGATCGGGTACGCGGGCGGCGGCGGAGGCGCCCCGGCCGGACCAGCCGATTCCCGGCTCGGCCGCCGCGCTGGCGCGCACGCTGGCCCGGAACGAGACGGAGCTGCGCGCGGCCATCGACGCGTGGGTGCGCGACGGGGACCCGGGCAAGGGGAGGCCGCCCGAGCCGGTGGTGCTGCACGCCCTCTACCAGCAGCGGATCTACCGTCATCTCGCCCGCGACCCCGGGCTCTCCGCGCGGGTGACCGACCGGCTGCCGTCCCGGCTCGCCCGCGACGTCCGGGCCGAGGTCGCCGCGTTACGCGACCTGTTCGCCCTGACGCGGCCGATCAGCGGGCCGGTCAGGTTCAAGGTGCGCGAGCCCGAGCCCGCCGACGTGCTGCTGAAGCACTTCCGGCGCGCCGAGCGCAGGTTCGGCGTGGACTGGGAGGTGCTGGCGGCGGTGATGTTCTCCGAGACGAAGTTCGGCCGCGTCCGCTCGCCCAGCCACACCGGCGCGCTGGGGCCGATGCAGTTCATGCCCCGCACCTGGGCCGCGTACGGCATGGGCGGAAACGTGCACGACACCGGCGACGCGATCATGGGGGCGGCGAACTACCTGAAGGCCTCGGGCACGCCGCGCGACTACAAGAAGGCGCTGTTCGCCTACAACCACTCCAACCGGTACGTCAACGCCGTCTGGACGCACGCGCGCCAGATGATGCGCGACCGCCGCAACTTCTACGCCTACTACAACTGGCAGGTCTTCGTCCTGACCACCAAGGGGGACCGCCGCCTCACCGGGCCCGGCCTCTGACGGCCCGCCCGGCAGGCCGTCCACGGCCGCCGGGCGGGGGCCAAAGACTCCCCGTTTCGGGACCTTCTCCCTCGGCCCGGCACGTTGCATCGCGGCACTGTGGGGGAAAAGGCGTTGAAAAGGGCATCGCCGCCCGCGCCCGCGGTCCCGTCCTGGTCGCCGTCCCCGGGAACGGTCGCATGGATGCCCCGGCCGGAACGCACACGGAGGGAATCGCCATGGACACCATCGAGTTGCTTGGCAAAGCGCAGGACGCCGTCACGGTCAAGCGGGTCTTTGGCGAGCCGATCACCCGCGACGGCGTCACGGTGATCCCCGCCGCCCGCGTCGCCGGTGGCGGCGGTGGCGGCACGGGCAAGCAGGAGGGCGAGCGGCCCGGCGAGGGCACCGGAGGCGGCTTCGGGATCGGCGCCACGCCCGCAGGCATGATCATCATCAAGGACGGCAAGGTGCGCTGGCGTCCCGCCATCGACGTCAACAAGATCATCATCGGTGGGCAGATCGTCGCCATCGTGGCCCTGCTGACCGCGCGCGCCGTCACGCGGGCGGCGGCGAAGTCGGGAGCGTTCCGCCGCAAGTGAGTCCCGGCCCCCGACCCTAGCCCAAGGAGCGACCATGAAGGCCAAACGCACCCGCTGGGCCGATCTGTCGCGGTTCGAACGCGGCTCGCTGCTCGTCCTGGTGGCGATCGAGTTCGCGCTCACCTCGGCCGCCGCCGTGGACCTGTCCTTCCGCGCCCGCCGCGACGTCCGCGGCGGCAAGCTTTTTTGGTGGTTGGCCATCGTCGTGCAGCCCATCGGCCCGATCGCCTATCTGCTGCTCGGCCGCCACCGCGCCCGGCCGAACGGCGCGGAAGGGGTCGTACGGGAAGGAACCTGACCGGGTGCCGAGACGCCCGCCCGTCATGAACGGGATCGCCGGCGGGTTCGGCGACGGCGTGTGACGGCCCGGCCCCGGTTCCCCACGGCAGGGCGGGCCGTCGCACGCGCCGTCGTCACGCCTCGGCGAGAACGAGGCTGAAGTCGCCGGTGGGGTCGAGATACCACCGGCGCACGGCGAAGCCCGCGGCGGTGAGCTCGCGGCTCAGGCCCGCCGGGCGGAACTTGGCGCTGATCTCCGTGCGCATCTCCTCCCCGGCGGCGAACGTGGCGGTCAGCCCGAGGGCGGCCACGTGGACGCGCATCGCGCGGCGGGCGCGCAGGCGCATCTCGATCCAGTCGTTGACCTCGTCGTACAGGGCGACGTGGTCGAACGCGGCGGGGTCGAACCCGGCGTCGAGTTCGCGGTTGATGACGTGCAGCACGTTCCGGTTGAAGGCCGCGGTCACCCCGGCTTCGTCGTCGTAGGCGGCGACCAGCCGTCCGACGTCCTTGACCAGGTCGGCGCCGAGCAGCAGCGTGTCGCCCGGGTTCAGCGTGTCGCGCAGGTCCTTGAGGAACACCGCGCGGGCGTCCGGCCCGAGATTGCCGATGGTGCCGCCGAGGAAGGCGACCATCCGGCGGCCGGTCCGGGGCAGCAGCGCCAGGTGGTGCTCGAAGTCGGCGCACACCGCCCGTACGGCGAGCCCGGGATAGCGGGCCGCGAGCCGCCCCGCGGCCTCCCGCAGCGTGACCGCGTCGACGTCCACCGGCATGTAGGCGCGCAGCCTCCCGGCGCCGGCCAGCGCGTCCAGCAGCAGCACGGTCTTCTCGCTGGTCCCCGAGCCCAGCTCGACCAGCGTGTCCGCGCCGCCGCGCGCCACGATGTCGCCGGCGTGCTCCCGCAGGATGGCCAGCTCGCGGCGGGTCGGGTAGTACTCGGGCAGCCGGGTGATCCGCGAGAACAGCTCGCTGCCCGTGGCGTCGTAGAACCACTTGGGCGGCAGCTGCTTGGGCACCGCCTCCAGACCGGCGCGCACGTCGCGTTCGAGCGCCTGCCGCAGGTAGTCGCGGTCCAGATGATTGATCAATTGCACGGTCGACTGGCTGACGGGCACGAATCCTCCTGTGCCGAAGGGTCGATGAATGTGATCGGTCCGGGGCGCACGGCCCACCAGGGCCCGCCTCACAGGGCCTCGACGCGCACCCCGTCGGTCGTGGCCGTCACCACGCTCCGATCCGGTACGGCCCGCCACCCCGGCCGGTCGTCGAGCGGCTCGCTCGCCGCCAGCACCCCCTCGCCCAGGTGCAGGAAGAACGAGTCCCCCCACACCGTGGCCGCGATTGACGCACCGTCGCAGGCGAGCAGGTTGAGCCGGGCCTCGGGATCCTTGCCCGCGGCCAGCATGACGACCTCGGCGAGGCTCTCGGCGAGCGGCGTCCCCGAGCCGGCGCGGGCGAACACGGCGGCGGCGAGCCACGCCGAGTCGCAGGTGCTCTCCGCGTCGTCGGCGAGCGGCCGCACCGCCTCCCGGGCGGCCCGCCCGTTGTGGCTGAGCAGCACCCCGCCGGAGGCGAACGGCGCGGTCGCGGTCTCCTCCACCGGCATGCCGACGGTGGCCGACCGCACGGCGGCCAGCAGGCAGTGCGACCGCGCGGCCCGCGCCAGGCCGGGCAGGTTCGCGTCCGCCCAGATCGGCACGGCACGGCGGTAGCGGACCGGCTCGGCGAGGCCCGGGTCGTACCAGCCCATGCCGAACCCGTCGGCGTTGACCGTGCCGTACCGCTGCCTCCGGGGCGCGTACGACTGGCGCAGCAGGCCGTACTCGGGCTCGTCGATCAGCGAGGCGAGGCTGCGGACGGGCCCGAGCCAGGCGGCGTGGCGGCACATCTAGGCCCGCCCCCGCCCGCCCGCGGCCGCCTCCTCGGGCGTCGCCGTACGGGCGCAGCGGAAGCCGGAGAAGATCTGCCGCCGGATCGGGAAGTCCCAGTTGCGGAACGTGGTGCGCACCGCGGCCGGGTCGGCCGCCCACGAGCCGCCGCGCAGCACGCGGAACCGCTCCCCGAAGAACACCTCGCTGTACTCGGGATAGGGGAAGCTGCGGAACCCCGGGTAGGGCAGGAACCACGACGAGGTCCACTCCCACACGTCGCCGACCATCTGCTCGGCCCCGTACGCGCTCGCCCCCGCCGGATAGGCCCCCAGCGGCGCCGGACGCGCGGCCCGGTGCCCCAGATTCGCCCGCTCCGGGGTGGGCGCCTCGTCGCCCCACGGGTAGCGGCGCGACCGGCCCGCCGACGGATCCCAGCCGCACGCCTTCTCCCACTCGGCCTCCGTGGGCAGCCGCCGCCCCGCCCAGCGGGCGTATGCGTCGGCCTCGTACCAGCACACGTGCTGCACCGGCTCGTCCGGCGGGACCGGCTCGGTCCGGCCGAACCGGGTGCGCCACCAGGTGTCCCCGTCCCGCACCCAGAACAGCGGGGCCGTGGCGTCGTGCTCCCGCCGCCACGCCCACCCCTCCGCAGTCCACCAGCGCGGGTCGTCGTACCCGCCCGCCTCGATGAACGCCATGTAGTCGCGGTTGCCGACGGGGAACCGGTCGATCCAGTACGCCGGAAGGTCCACGGTGTGCGCCCGCCGCTCGTTGTCGTACGCCCACGGCAGCGTGTCGGTGCCCATCCGGAACGGCCCGGCCGGCACGAACACCTCGCGCGGCCCGCCGGAGCGCCCCGGCGGCAGCGCGCCGTCGCGCACCAGCCCCGGCTCGCCGGACAGCTGCAGCGTCGCCAGCATCGTCTCGTCGTGCTGATGCTCGTGCTGGATCACCAGGCCGAACACGAAACCGTCCCGGTGCAGGGGATCCGGCGACTCCAGGTCGATCTTGTCCAGCACGTCGAGCGCGCGCCCCCGCACGCCCGAGATGTACCGGCGGGCCTCGTCCGGCCGCAGCAGCGGCAGCGTCGGCCGGTCCCGGCGCGGCGTCTTGAACGCGTCGTACATCTCGTCGATCTCCGGCCGCAGCGGCGTGATCCCGCCCGCCTCCCGCAGCACCCACAGCTCCTCGTAGTTGCCGACGTGCGCCAGGTCCCACACCAGCGGCGACATCAGCGGGGAATGCTGGCGCACCAGCATGTCGTCGTCGGCGTCGGTGTAGGCCAGCGACCGGTCGCGTACCGCGATGAGCTCGGCCGCGATGAGTTCCTTGCGATCGTTCATGAAATCTCCCTGCGTGCCGGGGAAGGTCATGCGCCGTCCGAGGACCACCGGCCCGCGTCCAGCAGATCGGCGGCCGGGGACCGGCCCGTGCTCACGTGACGGTCGGCGAAGGCGGCCACCCGGGCGCGGAGGCCGTCGGGCGCGCCAAGGCGGGGAAGCGCGCCGAGGGCGGCGGCGAAACAGGCGTCGGCGGCGCGCCGCAGCCCCGGATGGGCCAGGCCGCAGCGGGCCGCGTCCCGCCACAGGTCCCGGTACGGCTCGGCGGCGTCCATGGCGGCGTCGGCGGCCCGGTCGTCGGTCACCAGGGCGTGCGTCACCGCCACGCACACCGGCCAGTGCTCAAGCCGCTGGGCGTCCAGGTAGCGGATCTCCAGCCAGCCGCGCGGCCGTACCGGGGGGAACAGCGTGGTCGCGTGGTAGGCGAGGTCCGCGGCGGTCGGCGGCGGCCCCGGCGCGGCGAGCCGGTCGCGGAACGTCGAGCCGTCGCGCACCGGGCGGCACCCTCCGTCGTCGTCCCGCCGCAGCATCACCCGCGCGTCGAGCAGGTAACGCGCCCAGTCGAGCCCCGGATCGGCGAACGACGACGCCGGCGAGGGCACCGGGGCGGTGCGGCTGGGGTCGAGCCTCTCCCACACCTCCTGGCGTCCGGACATCCACCCGCACGGCCGCCCCTGCCGCAGCGGCGAGTTCGCGAACGCCGCCATCAGCACCGGCCCGAGCACGTGCGCCCGCTCCCATCGCCGCGCCGGACGCCCGCCCAGATCGACGTTGACCTGTATCGAGGCGGTCGAGCACATCATCAGCGGCCCGGCGACCGGATCCAGGAACTGCGCCATCGCCTCATATCGGGGCGTCCGCAACTGCCGGCGCGGCGGCCGCACCGGATCGAGCCCCACCCCGCCGAGGACCAGTCCCGCCTCCGCGAGAGCGCCGCCGATCGCGGCCACGTCGGCTTCGAGCCCGGCGATCGCCTCCGGCAGCCGCGCCGCCGGGCCGGACAGCTCCACCTGCCCGCCCGGCTCGAACGTCACCCGGCTGCCACCCGGCGGCGCGACGAGCGCGTCCCGGATCCGCGCGATGGGAACGTGCCGCCCGGGATCCGCGCGATCGAAGACGAGAAACTCCAGTTCGACGCCGACGCGGTCCCCGGCGTACGGCGCGAAGCACCCCCTGGCGAACTCCTCCACATCCCGAATCCCCCGTACGACCTCGGCGCCGACCGCCACTCCCGTCATCCGCGCCCCTCTCCGCCTGCACGCCTCCAGCACCTACAGACCCGCCAGGCGCCGGAACGTTACGCGGATCCCGCGAGATGAACGGCGGCGGGCCGGTCAGGGGTGGTGGGATCGGCGGAACGCGGCCAGGAGGTGGTCGCGGGCGGCGGGGGAGAGGGGCTTCTCCGGCGGGAGATCGCCGAGGGCGGCGATGACGGCGCGGTGCTGGGCGACGTGGCGGGAGCAGGAGGGGCAGTGGGCGGTGTGGTCGTCGAAGCACCTGCGCTCGGCGGCGTCGAGGGCGTCATCCAGGTAGGCGGTGACGAGTTCGACCAGTTCGGCACAACTGAACCGCTTCACGTTCGCGACCGCCTTGCCTCTGCCATGACTTAACCGTTTCACAAAGCCGAGTGTTGAGTCTCGAAATAATCCTCCAGCCGGGCACGCACGGCCGTGCGCGCCCGGTGCAGCAGAACCCGCTGGTTGGCGGGCGTTATCTCCAGAATGTCGCAGACCTCCTCGGAGGTACATCCCTCGACGTCGCGGAGCACGATCACGCTGCGCTGTCTGACCGGCAGGTCGGCCAGGGCCAGCGCGATCTGCTCGCGCACCTCCGAGGCGAGCACCTCCCCCTCGGGGGCGGCCCGGGCCGTCGCCCGCCCGGCGAGGAAAGGGGCGAAGGCATCGTACGCGCGGGCCGACGCCGCCCGCCCCCCGTCCGGGTCGCCGTCCCGTTCGAAGGCGCTGCTCCACGGCACCGTACGGCTCTCGCGGGCGCCGCGTTTCCTGGCCGTGTTGACCAGGATGCGGAAGATCCACGTCTTGAGCGAGGAGCGGCCCTCGAAGGAATCGATGGCGCCGATGACGGCCAGCCAGGTGTCCTGCACGACCTCCTCGGCCGATTCGGGCGTGGACACGTACGTACGGGCCACCCGCAGCATTCCCCTCGACCAGGTGTCGAGCAGCGCCGCGAACATCGCCTCGTCACCGGCGCGCAGGGCGGCGATGACGTCGTCGTCCGGGGGCAACCTCACAGATCGTCTCCTCCCGGTCGGGCATACGTGGCAATCATGACATCGAACCCGCATCTGGTCGTTTCGCTTTTCGCGTACCTTCACGGAACTTTTCGGACTGATTTGCCCTGGTTTCGTTCCCTCGGTCGAGGCGGCCCGGCCGACCGGCCGGCGTTTCCCACGACACGCCCCTGCGCCCGCCTCGTCGCACGTCATGGCACGTCGTCGCACGTCATCGAATGTCAACGCAGGTCATGGCCGCGTCGTACCGGCCCGCGCCGCGCGGCGGCGGACCTCGCCCATCGCGTTTAGGCCGGTGGCTGGGGGAACGGTAAACGATTCACGCGGCGTGCGGGCGTGGCGACGCAAGGACGCCCCCCGCCCCGGGTGAGCGGAAGAGAAGACAACGGCGAGCCCGTGGAAGGGGATGAACGGCGATGACGACGACACGGCCGGCCTTGGATGGCCGGGCGGAGACGACGCCGCGGGCCTCCGAGCAGGGCGTCGGCGACCTGGTCAAACAGGCCTCGGAACAGATCAGCGGACTGGTACGCGCCGAGCTGCGGCTGGCCGCGGCCGAGATGAAGGGCAAGGGCAAACAGGCGGGCGTCGGCGCCGGTCTGTTCGGCGGCGCCGGGGCGGTCGCACTGCTGGGCGCGGCGGCCCTGGTCGCCTGCGTGATCGCCGCGCTCTCGCTGGCCATGCCGGTGTGGCTCGCGGCGCTCATCGTGGGCGTGGTTCTGCTGGTGGTCGCCGGGGCGATGGCGGCGGCGGGCCGCAAGCGGGTGAACCAGGCGGGGCCGCTCGTGCCCACCCAGGCCCTGGACAGCACCAGGCAGGACATTCAGGAGATCAAGGAAAGGGCGCACCGATGACCAGGCGCGGAGCATCAGGCGGCCGCGGCGCGGGAGCCGTTCCTGCCGACACCACGGAGCAGGCCACCACCGCGGGGACCGCAGGGCACACCACCGGCCGCACCGCGGCGGAGCGCGCCGGCGGGATCGGCGAGGAGACCCGCACGCACACGGGCGCCGCCACAGGCACGACCACCGGGACCGCGACCGGAAGCACAACCGGGACAACGGCCGAACCTGCGACCAGGGCCACAACCGGGCCTGCGACCGGGACAACGCCGGAGACGAGGACCGAGGAGGTGGCCGGACCCACCACAGGACCCACCACAGGGACCACCACCGGAACGGAATCCGCGGTCGCAGCCTCGGCGGGCACCGTGCCCAGCACCGTCGAATCCACCCCGGGCACCCCGGCCACAAGGCCCGGCGCCGACCTCTATCGGCGCGACTATCGAGGCGACTCGACCCAGAGCCTGCGTGAGGAGATCGAGCACACCCGTCACGAGCTCGGCGAGACCGTGGCGGCGCTGGCCGCCAAGACGGACGTTAAGTCGCGGGCGAAGGGCACCGCGCGTGGCATGGTCACCTCCGCGGCCTCGCAGGCGCAGCACCTGCTGCACCCGATGGAGGAGAAGGCCAAGCGCACCGGGCGGGTCGCCAAGGTCAAGTCCCGCCGGATCAAGGACAAGGCCGTGGAGGCCGCCGAGTCGGAGGAGACGCGTACCAAGGCCCGCCGAGGCGGCATGATCACCACCGTGGTGGTCGGGCTGGCGCTGCTGGAACTGCTGCGGCGACGCCGCAACGCCCGCCTGACCGACTGGGAGCGCGCCGTGCGCGCGGCCCGCCGGCGCGGCACGATGGCCCCCTGGCGCGCCCACATGGGCGCCCGCATCGGAGGCGCGGCTAGCCGGGCCCGCCTGGGCGGTCGCCGGGGGCCGTTCATATCCGGCGGTGCTCACCACATCGCGCCGGGGCTGTACGTGCGGAACCCTGGCAGGGGCTTCGGCGGCATGGGCCGCTCGGCTCTCGGCCGGATGGGTACGGGCCGTCGGTCGTTCATGTCCGGTGGTGCTCACCACATCGCGCCGGGGCTGTATGTGCGTAATCCGGGCTCGGGCTTTGGCGGCTCGTTCCTGAGCCGGATGGGCATGGGCCGACGGCCGCACATGCTCAGCGGCAGCCACCGCATCGCCCCGGGGCTGCACGTGCGAAGCCGGCGGATGGGCTTCGGCGGCGGGGGCCTGTTCGGTCTCGGCCGGTACGCCCTGAGCCGGATGGGGATGGGCAGGTCCGGTATCGGCGGCGGCATCCGGGTGCGCCGCAGCGGCCTGTTCGGCCCGCGCCCCGGCATCCGCGTCCGCAGTCGTCGTCGATGGGGGTACCTGTCGTGAATCTGCTCTACAAGGGGTTGTCGCTGCTGGTCAGCCTCGTCGGAGGAATGCTGGCGGTGAAACTGTTCAACCGGGTGTGGACGAAGGCCGTCGGCGAGGAACACGCCCCGGCGGACGCCCGCGACCCGGAGCGCAACTGGCGCGACGTGCTGCTCGCCGCCGCCGCGCAGGGCGCGGTGTACGGGCTGGTGAAGGCCGCCACCCGCCGGGCCGCCGTGCAGAGCGTCCGCAAGGACCTCAGGCGGTTCCCGGAGCGCCGTATCCGGGAGGCCAGGGAGGACAGGGTCCTTGCCGGGCACCGGAGACGGTGAGGTTCGCCGCGATGCGTGACGACATCGAGACGCGTGCGCGGGCGGGCCGCGAGGCCCCGCCGCGAGAGGACCGGCACGGCGGCCCCGGCGCGGACCCGTACCAGGGTCCGCCCGAGGGCCGCCGGGACGGCCCCGGACCGGACGCGGGGGCGGGCGCGGAACCGCCGGGCGCCCCGACCGAACTGCCGCCGCCCTCCTGGCGGGACGCCGTGAAGCGCACCGTCGGCGAGTTCAAGAAGGACAACCTGACGGACTGGGCGGCGGCCCTCACCTACTACGCGGTGCTGTCCATCTTCCCGGGCCTCCTCGTGGTCGTGTCCCTGGTGGGGCTCGGCGGGGCGGCGCTGTCCCAATCGCTGATCACGAGCGTCGGCGAGCTGGTGCCCGGCCAGGTGCGGGAGGTGCTCGTCGCCGCGCTCACCGAGCTGCAGAAGGCGCGATTCGGCGCGGGCATCGCCGCCCTGATCGGTCTCGTCGCGGCCGTCTGGTCGGCCTCTCGGTACGTCGCGGCGTTCATGCGCGCGTCCAACGCCATCTGGGACATCCCCGAGGGCCGCCCGATCTGGAAGACGATGCCGATCCGCGTCGGCGTCACCCTGCTGACCCTGGTGCTGCTCGCCGCGATGGCGATCGTCGTGGTGATCTCCGGCCCGCTGGCGCGGCGCGCCGGCGACCTGCTCGGGCTCGGCCAGGCCGCCGTCACCGCGTGGGACATCGTCAAGTGGCCGATCATCCTGCTGGTGGTGAGCTTCCTGTTCGCGCTGCTGTACTGGGCGGCCCCCAACGCCAGACGAGGCTTCCGCTGGGTGAACCCCGGCGGCCTGCTCGCGCTGGTCCTGTGGCTGGCCGCCTCGGCCGTGTTCGCCCTCTACGTGGCGAACTTCGGCTCCTACAACAAGATCTACGGCAGCCTCGCCGCGGTGATCATCTTCCTGGTCTGGCTGTGGATCAGCAACATCGCGATCCTGCTCGGCGCCGAGTTCAACGCCGAGCTCGAACGCGGCCGCGCCATCGCGGGCGGCCACCCCGCGGCGGCCGAGCCGTACGTCGAGCCCCGCGACACCCGCAAATTCCCCAAGAACCAACAAAGCGGCTCGGGCCTGGCGTAGCTCCTCGCCGCTCCTTCCCAGATCCTCCGCAGATCGTCCTCTTCCCCAGATCCTCCGCGGACGTCCGCCGATCCTCGCCGTACGGACCTTCGCGACGGAGGCGACGGCCACCCCGACCCGGGGGGCCGTCGCCTCCGTCATCTCTCCGGACGCGGCGGGGGCGGGATCTCGCCGGAGCCGCGCGCGACCAGCTCGACCGGCACGCGCACCGTCCGGGGCGCGTCCCGGGACCGGTCGAGCAGCAGGTCCACGGCGCTGCGGCCGAGGCGTGCGGTGTCGTAGCGCACCACGGTCACCCCCGGGTTGAACACGTCGGCCAGCCCGAAGTCGTCGAACCCCACGTACGCCGGCCGTTCGGAACGTTCCCGCAGCGCCTGCAGGATGCCGATCGCCGCCCGGTTGTTCGTGGCGAAGAACGCGGTCGGCGGATCGGCGAGGTCGAGCAGCTTGGCCGCCTCCTGCGCCACCCGCCACGGGTCGAAGACGCCGCGCACGACGAGCCGCTCGTCCACCGGCGCCCCCGCCGCCTCGTACGCCGACCGGAAGCCCGTGGCCCGGTCGTGCACCGAGCTGAGCCCGGCGTCGTCCGACAGCAGCGCGACGCGGCGGTGCCCGCGGGCGAGCAGGTGCTCGGCGGCGATGCGCCCGCCGCGCAGGTCGTCCAGGAGCACCACGTCGGCGGCGGGCAGCCCCGCGGGCGTGCGGTCGACGAAGACGGCGGTGAGCCCGGCGGCCAGGTGCTCGGCGAGCCAGGTGTGGTCGCCCGCCGACGGCACCACGATCAGCGAGCTGACGCCCCTGGCGTACATGGACTCGATCAGCATGCGCTCCCGCTCGGGCAGCTCCTCGTAGGAGCCGAACACCACCAGCGCCTCGTGCTCGGCGGCGGCCGTCTCCACGGCCTTGGCGAGCCGCGAGTAGTACTCGTTGGAGATGTTCTCCATGATCAGCCCGATGGTGAGCATGGACGCCCCGCGCGCCAGCCGGCTGGCCGCCTCGTTGCGGCGGAACCCGAGCGCGGTGATCGCGTCCAGCACGCGCCGCTGCACCGCCGCGCTGACGTGCGGCTCCTGGTTGACGACCCGGGAGACGGTCTTCAAACTTACCCCGGCGTGGCGGGCGACATCCGCCATGGTCGGCCTGCGCACCGGCGTCATAGGCTCGCCCCATGGGTGAAGAACTGCACACGCGTGCCGAACTCGACGACGACTGGATCTGCGGGCGGCTCGGCGAGGACGAGCCGTGGATCATGGGGGCGGTGCATCCGCCGGTGTACGAGAACTCCCTGTTCACCTTCCGCACGGCCGGCGACCTCGCGGAGGCGATCAAGGACGAGGACGAGCGGTACGTCTACTGGCGCGGCACCAACCCCACCGTGGACCTCGTGCAGCGCAAGCTCGCCGCGCTGGAGCGGACGGAGCGGGCCAAGTGCTTCGGCTCGGGCATGGGTGCGATCGCGGCGACGATCTCCTCGCTGGTGTCGGCGGGCGACCACGTGCTCGTGCTGGGCTCGGTGTACGGGCCGACCACCCAGTTTCTGCGCTACCTGGGGAAGTTCGGCGTCACTCATGACCACGTCGGCGACCCCGACGTACTTGACAGCGCTATCAGACCTACCACGCGAGTACTGTACTTCGAGTCACCGTCGTACATGCGCTACGACGTCGTCGACATCGCCGCCGTGGCCTCCTGGGCGCGCTCGCGCGGCCTGGTGTCGGTCATGGACAACACCTGGTCGACCCCGATCTTCCAGAAGCCGCTCACGCTCGGCGTGGACCTGGTGGTGCACTCGCTGTCGAAGTACATCGGCGGCCACGGCGACCTGGTCGGCGGCGTCGTGGCCGGGCCGTCCCGCCTGATCCGCCCGCTCGCGCTCACCGAATACCAGCTCTACGGCGCGGCCATGTCCCCCCACGACGCCGCCAAGGTGGTCAAGGGCCTGCGCACGCTGCCCGTCCGCATGGCCGCCCACCAGGAGCGCGGCCTCGCCGTGGCCCGCTTCCTCGCCGGGCGCCCCCGCGTGCGCGCCGTCCACCATCCGGGCCTGCCCGAGCACCCCGGCCACGCGCAGGCGCTGCGCCAGATGACCGGCTTCTCCAGCGTGTTCGGCATCGAGTTGGACACCGACGACCGCGCCGAGGTGGCCGCGTTCCTCGACCGGCTGCGGCATTTCCGCATCGGCGTGTCCTGGGGCGGCTACGAGAGCCTCGCCAACGCCCCCGCGCTCACCACCGAGGAGTCGGTTCGGGCCACGATGGGGATCCCCGTCGGATTCGTCCGTCTCTCCGTCGGCCTGGAGTCGGCGGACGTGCTGATCGAGGATCTCGCTCTAGCGCTGAGGCGGGTTGACCGCTTAGCGTGATGACAGCGCTGTCAGAGAACGGAGACCTCTGATGAGAAGATCCCCCTTCCTCGCGACCCTGGCCGCGGTCACCCTGACGCTCGCCGCCTGCGGAGGCTCCGGGAGCGGCTCGGACGGCTCGGGCGGCACCGTACGGCTCCGCATGATCGAGAGCCTCACCAGCCCGGACCGGACCAAGCTCATCAAGAGCCTGCTCGCCGACTTCGAGAAGGCGAACCCCGGCGTCGAGGTCGAGCTGGTCTCGCCGCCGCTGGACTCCGCCGACCAGAAGATCACCCAGATCATGCAGACGAAGAAGGACCTCGACGTGGTCGAGGTGCGCGACCACACCGCCAAGTCCTTCTCCAACAACGGCTGGCTGCTGGAGCTGCCCACCACCCAGTGGGCCGGCTGGAACGAGCTCACCGAGCTCACCCGCAAGAAGGCCGTCGAGGTCGGGGGCAAGGCCTACCTGATTCCGTACGGCTTCTACCAGCGCACGCTGT
Organism: Thermopolyspora sp. NPDC052614; assembly: GCF_040678635.1. Classification (NCBI taxonomy): domain Bacteria; kingdom Bacillati; phylum Actinomycetota; class Actinomycetes; order Streptosporangiales; family Streptosporangiaceae; genus Thermopolyspora; species Thermopolyspora sp. NPDC052614. Next base: position 197,602 of record NZ_JBFATZ010000006.1, on the reverse strand, counting down.
TCTACCGCACCGACAGGGGGATCAGCTCGCCGCCGACCACCTGGCAGGAGCTGTACGAGGCGGCCAAGAAGATGACGACCGGCGGGAAGTACGGATACTCGTTCCGCGGCGGCAAGGGCGGGGCCGACTACGCCGTGCAGATGATCAGCGCGTACAACGGGGAGGCCCTCGACCCGGAGAAGTCCTTCTACCTCAAGGACAAGCGGACGATCTTCTCCACGCCCGAGGCGGCGCAGGCCCTGGAGCTCTTCGTCAAGATCTTCAAGGAGGCGTCGCCGCCGGACTCGGTGTCCTGGGGCTACCCGGAGATGGTGCAGGGCTTCACCTCCGGCGTCACCGGCATGCTCATCCAGGACCCCGAGGTGATCAAGACGGTCGAGGAGAGCGGGCTGCGGAACTGGGCCACGGCCCCGATCCCGAAGGGCCCCACCGGCTACGCCTTCCAGCCGGTCGGCTACGCGGGCTGGGGCGTGACCTCGTTCAGCGCGCACAAGGCCGAGGCGGTCAAGCTGGTGCAGTTCCTGTCGGAGCCCGCGCAGAGCATCCGCTTCGCCAAGGGCAACTCGCTGATCCCGATCGCCGCGTCCGCGCAGCAGGATCCGCAGTTCTCGCAGGGCGCCTGGAAGGCGTACCTGGAGGCGCAGCAGGACCCCAAGCAGGTGATCACCATCAGGCCGGTGGACTACCCGGGCTGGAGCCAGTTCCTCGTCGACTCCGACCGCGACGTGCAGTCCCTGCTCACCGGCGGTACAACGGTCGCGCAGGTGCTCAAGGACTGGGACGCCTTCTGGCAGGACCAGGCGAAGAAGGTCTCCTGAGGACCATCGGCACATGACCCACGGTTTCCTCCCCGACGACGGAGCCGCCCGGTGAGCAAGCGCCCCCCGTTCACCGCGCGCAAGGCCGGGTTCATCGCCCTGTGCCTGCTCCCGGGCGTCGTCTTCGTCGCGCTGTTCACCTACTACCCGATGATTCGCGGGAACGTGATCGCCTTCCAGCGGTACAACCTGTTCGACATCACCGCCACCCCGTTCGTCGGTCTGGAGAACTTCCGCGCCGTCCTGGCCGAGCCCCGGTTCTGGACGGCGCTGCGCAACACCGGCGTCTGGGTGGCGGTCTCGCTGTTCTTCCAGTTCTTCCTCGGCTTCGGCCTGGCCCTGCTGCTGCGCCGCCACTTCCGCGGCCGTGGCCTCTACCAGGCCTGGGTGTTCTTCCCGTGGGCGATGTCGGGCTTCCTCATCGGGCTGCTGTGGCGGTGGATGTGCAACGGCCAGTTCGGCGTGATCAACGACCTGCTGCTGAAGGCCGGGATCATCGACGAGCGCATCGGCTTCCTCGCCTCCCCGGGCTGGGCGATGACCTCGGTGATCATCGCCAACGTCTGGTACGGCGTGACCTTCTTCGCCATCATGATCATCGCGGCGCTGCAGTCGGTGCCGAAGGAGCTCTACGAGGCGGCGGCCGTCGACGGCGCCTCCCGGCTGCGCCGGTTCTGGCACGTCACGCTCCCGCACATCCGCCCCACGCTGGCGCTGATCGTGCTGTTGCGGATCATCTGGATCCTCAACTTCCCCGACCTGATCTACGCCATGACCGGCGGCGGCCCCGCGGGCTCCACCGACATCGTCACCACGTTCCTCATCCAGCAGGTGGCCGGCGGCGACTACGGCCGGGCCGGCGCGGTGGGCCTGCTCGCCCTCGGCCTGCTGCTCGCCTTCAGCGTCTTCTACCTCAACGCCACCCGCTTCGAGAAGGCCCGATGACCCGCCCCGCCCGTCCCGCCGCCCGGCTCGCCAGGGCCGCCAAGGCGGCCGTGCTCACCGTCTGGCTCCTGATCACGCTGTTCCCGCTGTACTGGGTGGTGATCACCTCGCTCAAGCCGAAGAGCGAGATCTTCACCGTGCCGCTGCGCTACTGGCCGGGCAACCCGACCCTGGAGCACTACGAGGAACTGTTCTCCTTCGCCGACTTCGGCGCCTACCTGCTCAACAGCCTGATGGTGTCGCTGGTCTCGGCCGCCGTCGTCACCGTCATCGGCGTGCTCGGCGGCTACGTCCTGGCCCGCTTCGAGTTCCGCGGCCGGGGCGCGCTCATGATGGCCTACCTGGTCACCCAGATGATCCCGCTGTTCATCGCGCTGGGCCCGCTCTACCTGCTCATGTCGGACCTCGGCCTGCTCAACCGGCTGGCCGGGCTCATGCTCGTCTACGTCGCCATGCTCGTGCCGTTCAGCACGATCATCATGCGCGGCTTCTACGAGCGGGTGCCCGTCGCGCTGGAGGAGGCGGCCCAGGTGGACGGCGCCTCGCGGCTCACCGCGATGGCCCGGGTCGTGATCCCGGTCATGCTCCCGGGCATCGCGGCGACGTTCATCTTCGGTTTCGTGCAGTGCTGGAACGAGTTGTTTCTCGCGATCACCTTCATCGACAGCGAGGACGCCAAGACCATCCCGGTGGCGATGAACTCGTTCATCACCCAGTACGACATCGACTGGGGATCCATGTCCGCCGCCACCGTGATCTCGGTGATCCCGACCCTGGTCATGTTCGCCGCGATCCGCCGCTATATCGTCGAAGGGCTGACCGCGGGGGCCGTCAAGGGCTGAGCGTGCCCGGGGCCCATCCCGCCCCGGGCCCGTCTCGCCCGGCTCAGCGGGAGGTTGTCGGGATGGGCGCGACGATCATCTTCGCCACGTCGAGGTCGTCCTTGAGCAGGTCGTACTCGCGCATGGTGTCCGCGACCCGCTGCAGCCGGGTGGCGTTGACCGAGGTGGGGAAGTTGACGATGGCGACGTTGTTCGCGAGCTCCGGCGAGATCTGCGTGAACTGCGGGATGGTGGCGATGAGCGTCGCCCGGTCGGTCGCGAGCGCCTGACCCTTCGCCAGCGCCCGCTGGAACGCCGCGACGGTCTTCGGGTTCTTCGTGACGAAGTCGGTCAGCGCGGCGTATCCGGAGATCGGGAACTCCTTCGTCGCCGCCTGCGAGGTGTCCCAGATCACCCGGGCGCCCGTCGCCTGGGCGATCTGGGTGCCGAACGGCTCGACGACCTGAGCCGCGTCCACCTTCTTCGAGGTCAGCGCGGCCTGCATCTGCGGGAAGGGCGTCTCGACGAAGTTGCGCTCCTCGTCGAGCGTCACGCCGTACGCCTTGGCCGCGACCCGCACCAGCATGGACGCGACGCTGTACTTGGTGTTGACGGCGATCTTCTTGCCCTTCAGGTCCTGCGGCGTCCGGATGGGGCTGTCCGGGGGCACGACGATGAGATGCGTCCCGGGCGCGCTCTGCGACCCCTCGGCGACGATCTTCAGGTCCGCCTGCTTCGTGGCGACCATGTTGAAGTAGGGGACGTAGGCGCCAATGCTGATCTGCAGTTCACCGCTTCTCATCAGGGGGATCGCCTCCGCGCCGCCGGCGACGACCTTCAGCTTCACGTCCAGCCCCTCGGCCTTGAACAGCCCCCGGCGTACGGCGATCTCCAGGGGGGCGGTGTCCACGACCGGAATGGTGCCGACGGTGAGCTGGGTCCGCTCCAGTCCGGCGGAGGGGTTCTCCTTGGCGCCGCTGCATCCGGTCACCATCACGACAAAGGTGACCAATATACACGACAACAAACGGTTGAACGTCACGAGGCCTCCAGAGCCGCGTTCTGTGCAATAACTCACAGCGCCGTGAGTGAAAGGATCGTATCGGACTAAATCGGGTGTTTGAACACTACCGACACAAAAGAGTTGTTTCACCTCAAGATCCACAACAGGATCCATGTGTGCAGCTTGCCGACTTGATGGCATAAACCGGATCTTTGCCACCCTTGATCCCTCGCCTCGCATGAGGGCTGACCTGCGGAGTGCGACGAAGGCCGCCTGGGGAACGGACCGGTCGACCTGGAAAAGTCCAGGCCACCCACGCGACGGCGCGCGGGCGGGTCCCGGGCGGGGCTCGATGAAACTTTCAGCCGACTCGACCGGCTCCGCGAACCGATTGAAGGTTCAACCTGAATGAACGCCGGGGGCTCGGCCGGTTGTGGATCTTCAAGTGGCAGGCATCACAACCTACGAAACCGTAACTTACGCTACCGTAGGTAGAAGGAGGTCTGCGATGACGATGACGGGAGAAATGCCGGTCAAGCCTCGTTTGCGCGGGTGGCTGCACGCGGGCGCGCTGCCCGCCACGCTGGTCGCCGGCCTGGTGCTCGTGGCGCTCGGCCCCACGCTTGAGGCCCGGCTGGCCTCGGCGATCTACGCCTTCACCTCGGCGCTGCTGTTCGGCATCTCGGCGACCTACCACCGGGGAACGCTCTCGCCGCGAATCGCCGACGTGCTCCGGCGTCTCGACCACGCCAACATCTATCTGATCATCGCCGGGACGCACACGCCGTTCGCCCTGCTCGCCCTCGACGGGGCGGCGCGCGTCGCCGTCCTGGTGGTGGTGTGGGCGGGCGCCCTGGCCGGGGCGGTGTTCCGGATGACCTGGCTGAACGCGCCCCGCTGGCTCTACACCGCCCTCTACATCGCCCTGGGCTGGACGGCGGTGTTCGCGCTGCCGCAGTTGCTCGAAGGCGCCGGGGTCGCCGCCGTCACCCTGGTGATCATGGGCGGCGTGCTCTACAGCGCCGGAGGTGTCGTGTACGGCCTGCGCCGCCCGGACCCCTCGCCCCGATGGTTCGGCTACCACGAGGTGTTCCACGCGTTCACCCTCGCCGCCTACGTGCTGCAGTACATCTCCGTGTCGCTGGTCGTCTACTCGGCCGGGTGAGCGGACCTCGTGCCGCAAATCAAGCGAATAACCCAAAAAATCGCATTGATGGCGAAGTCGGACAAAAGGCCTGAGTGCCACCAAAAATCCGGTCAGGGCCCGGCGGCGATCGGAACGGAGGCGGCGGCGACGGTCCAGGGGGCGGGCCTGGGGGCGAGGGCGAGGCCCGCGGCGCTGACCGCGAGGGCGAGCAGGACGTAGAGGGAGATGACGGTGGTGGTGCCGGAGAGGTCCAGCAGGAAGATGGAGATGATCGGGGCCAGGCCGCCGCCGACGACGCCGGCCGCCTGGTAGCCGAGCGAGGCACCGCTGTAGCGCAGGCGGGTGGAGAAGCGCTCGGCGATGAACGCGGCCTGCGGGCCGTACATGGCGGCGTGGGCGATCAGGGCGACGATGACGGCGAGCATGATCGCGAGGGTGGCGGCGGTGTCGAGGAGCGGGAAGAAGGCGAAGATCCAGAGCGCGGCGGCGGCGACGCCGGCCAGGTAGACGCGGCGGCGGCCGAAGCGGTCGGACAGGGAGCCGAACAGCGGGATGAGCGCGAGCTGCACCGCGGAGGCGACGAGAAGGGCGTTCAGGGCGACGCCGGTGGGGGAGCCGGGCATGTCGGCCAGATAGCTGAGCACGTACAAAGTGAAGACGTAGTAGGCGACGTCGACGCCGACGCGCGCGCAGAACGCGGAGATCAGCGCGCGGGGATGCGTGACCAGCACCTCCACCAGGGGCCGCCGGGCCCGGTCGGGGACGGCGGCGAACAGCGGCGACTCGGCGACGTCGGTCAGCACCCACACGCCGACCAGGGCGAGCAGGCCCGACAGCAGGAACGGCAGCCGCCAGCCCCAGGTGAGAAAGGCGTCGCCGGGCAGCAGCCCGGCCGCGCCGAACAGCGCCGCGGACAGCAGGTTCCCGGCGGGCACCCCGGCCTGGGCGAGGCTCGCGTACAGGCCGCGCCGGTCGGCCGGGCCGTGCTCGGTGAGCATGAGCACCGCGCCGCCCCACTGGCCGCCGAGGCTGATGCCCTGCGCGAAGCGCAGCACGCCCAGCAGGATCGGCGCGGCCAGGCCCATGGTCGCGTACGTCGGCAGCAGGCCGATCAGGAACGTCGCCAGGCCCATCACCAGCAGGGTGACGCCGAGCACGTTGCGCCGCCCCACCTGGTCGCCGAAGTGGCCGAACAGCACCGCGCCGATCGGCCGGGCGACGAAGCCGACGCCGAAGGTCGCGAACGACAGCAGGGTGCCGGTCGCCGGGTCGGCCGCGGGGAAGAACAGCGGGCCGAAGACCAGGGCGGCGGCGGTGCCGTACAGGAAGAAGTCGTACCACTCCAGCGAGGTGCCGAGCACGCAGGCGACGACGACCTTGCGCGCCCGGATCGCCGCCCTCACTCGCACCCCTCGAAGCGCGGGACGTGCACGGAGGACAGGTCCAGGCCGGTGCCGCCGAACCACTTGGTCAGCAGTCGGGCGGCCGTGCCGTCCTGGTACATGTCGGTGATGGCGCGGTTGAGCGCCTCGCAACCGTCCACATCGCCCTTCCGCATGCCGACGCCCGTGCGCTGCTCGTTGAACCGCGCGTTCAGCAGTCGCAGGCCGCCGCCGTCGCGCCGGGCGAGCCCGGCGAGGATCACGTCGTCGGTGGTGATCGCGTCGAGCGTGCGCGCCTTCAGCAACGCCAGGCACTCGTCGTAGTCCCGCGCCCGCACCGGTTTCGCGGCGACCTGCCGTTCCTCGACCACCCGCTCGGCCGCGTTCGACCCCTCGACCGCGCAGATCGAGCGCCCGGCCAGGTCGCGTACGCCCGCGATGTCCTTCTCCTCCGGCCGCACCAGAATGTCCTGGTAGGAGATGTGGTACGGCCCCGCGAACGCCACCCGCCGCTTGCGCTCCTGCGTCACCGAGAAGGTGGCGAGCATCAGATCGGCCGACCCGTCGAGCAGCAGCCGCTCACGGTCGGCCGCCGGCGCGGGCACGAACCGCACCCGCGCGCCGAGCCGCCCCGCCAGGTAGGCGGCCACGTCCACGTCGTACCCCTCGAACGTGCCGTCCGCCTTCCGCACGCCCAGCCCCGGCAGGTCGGGCCGGACGCCCACGGTCAGCGTCTCCTTCCCGAGGATCGAGTCGCCCCCGGCGCCCCCGCCGCAGCCCCCGGCCACGGCCGCGACCAGCCCCAGCCCGGCCAGCGTCGCCGCCGCCCTCGTCGCGATGCGCATGACCTCCTCCTCGCGCCCTCAGCGGTACTCGTTGAGCCGCGGCCGTACGCCCGCCACCACCAGCACGGCGATGGAGATCATCGAGGCGGGCAGCAGGAACCACAGGTCGGCCATGCCCGCCTCGCCGTCCGCGATCGCCCGCTGGAACACGGCCCGGCGCTCCTCGGCGAGCCTGCCGAGCAGGTCGTCGTAGGCGGCGGACGCCGCGTCCACCGCGCCCAGCCGGACGGCGACGGCCTCCTCGTCCCGATCGCTGGCCGCCAGGCGGCGCAGCTCGGCGTCGGCGCGCTGGACGCCGTCGTACACGCGCAGCGCCTCGACGGCCCGCTCCGGCGTGCCGCGGGCCAGCGCCGTGCCGAGCAGGCCCGGGTATCCGCCGGGCGGCGGGGCCGTGGCAGCGGCGTTCGCGGCCTGCCCGTGATAGGAGGGGACGTTGACCGCCTCCAGGTAGAGCACCGCCCGGGCGGCGTCCAGGTAGGTGTGCTCGTAGGTGTCGGCGCGCTCCGGATCGATCAGGTAGCGGGTCTGGTCGCCGTGCATGTCGCCGCTGATGGCCCGGGCCCTGGCCAGGGCGAGCACCGAGTCGAACCCGTCGCGTTTGGCCGTCAGCAGCGCGTCCGACTCGCGGCCGAGCACGACCACCCCGGCGTAGGCGTAGATCGCGGTGATCGCGGTGGCCACGACCAGCGCGGGCGCGACGAGCCGCCGGAACCGCCGCGTCAGATATCCCTGGAGCACGACCAGGGATCCCAGCGCGAGCACGCAGCCGACCGCCACCACGAACCGCCCCGCGCCCATCGAGGCGCGGGCCTCGTCGTGCGTACGGCGCACGATCGTGCCGCTCTCCAAGGTGAGGTTGTACGCCTGCGGCAGCAGCTCGGCCCGCATCAGATCGGTGGCCTGCCGGTACACCTCCAGCACGTTCTCGGGCGGCGACCCGGCGGCGTGCCGGGCCTGCTCGTCCAGGAGCATGGCCCGGGAGGCCAGTTGTTCGTAACGCCCCAGCCCGTCCAGCACCGCCTGAATCGTCCGGCCCTCGGCCGCGTCGTCCCCGGCGAGCGCCGACGCCCGCAGCAGCGCCCGCCCCGCCTCGGTACGCCGCGCCGCATAGCGCTCCAGCGCCTGCCGCCGCCGGTCGGCGTGCTCGTTCCCGAGCAGTAGCACGAGCGCGACCTGCCCGTCCATGTCGCTGAGCGCGTGATACAGCCCGGCCGTCGCCAGCACCTGCGGACCGGCGTCGTGCCCGATCACCTGAAGCCCGGTCCGGGCGCTCTGCGTGGTGACGGCGAGCGTGGCGAACAACAGCGCCAGCGCGGCGATCGTGACCCCGGTGAGCAGGCGGATCCGCCCCGGCACGCCGCTGCCCCGGCGCGAGCCCCCGGGCAGGGCGCGGGCACGTGCCGCGATCGCCGACGACGCGGCCGGGTCCGGCATCGCGACGGAAGAAGCGGACGACGCAGCCGCGGACTGGGCCCCGGACTGGGACGCGGCGGGACGAGAAGCGACCGGCGGCGTCGCCGACCGGGTCATGGCCCCGCCTTGCCCGAATAAATAAGCATCGCTAAGTGGTCATTTAGCGTCCTGCACATAATCCTGTCAAGGAACTTCACGGCCTCGCCCACAACCATCGTTTCCATCTGCCGGTTCCGTGCGGCGGTGGGCGATTCGCGGGCAGCGGTTTCGATGGCACGCCACGTCTGCGGTGTGCGGCGCGAGGCCGCGGGCGCGGTGAGCGGGCGGGATCGGCCGGCGGTGGACGGGTGAGGGTCGGCGTGACACGTTCGGGATAAGGACCCTCATAAGGGACAGTCCTGTTTTGCCGATCGCCGGAGGTGCGCATGAAACTGCATGTGCTCGACTGCGGAGCGATGAGCTGCGATCTGACGTGGCTGTTACTCAAGCCCGGACGGAGCATCCGGTCCAGGGCCGACAAGGACCGGCCGGTCGAGTGGTATCCGTGCACCACGCACGCCGTGCTCGTGGAGACCGCGGAGGGGACGCTGCTGTGGGACACGAGCTGTCCCCGGGACTGGGAGACGCGGTGGGTTCCCACCGGATTGCAGGAGTTCTTCCCGTACGACCAGGTCACCGAGGAGCAGTACCTCGACGCGCAATTGGGGCGGCTCGGCGTACGGCCGGAGGATCTTGACTATGTGGTGCTGTCGCACCTGCACTTCGATCATGCTGGCAATGCGCGGATGTTCGCCGGGACCGGGGCGAAGCTGATCTGCAACGACAAGGAGAAGGAGTTCGCCTTCGGGTTTCCGGGCGCCTTCTCCGGAGCACATCTCAAGGCCGACTACGAGGGGCTGGAGTTCGAGACCGTGTCCGGCGACACCGAGCCGCTGCCGGGCGTCACGCTCATCGAGGCCCCGGGCCACACGCCCGGCACGATGGCGATGCGGGTGGACCTGCCCGAGACCGGCACCATGATCTTCACGTCGGACGCCGTGTACATGGGGGACTCCTACGGCCCGCCCGCGACCCCGGCCGCGATCGTCAACGACCTGGCCGCCTGGTACGCCTCGGTGGAGAAGATCCGATCGATCGCCGAGCGAAGCGACGCCACCGTGGTCTTCGGACACGACGCCGAGCAACTCCGGGCCATGCGGCGTGCGCCCGACGGCTTCTATCAGTGAGGAGGCCGCACATGTCCAGCGAATTCAACGGCGAGTCCGTCTTCACCTACGGCGCGCCCGCCCTGAAGTTCGGCTCCGGCGCCTCCGCCGAGGTCGGGTACGACCTCGCCCAGTACGGCGTGCGCCGCGCCCTCGTCGTCACCGACCCCGGGGTCGCCGCCACCGGGCACCCGGCGCGGATCGCCGAGCAGATGGCCGCCTTCGGCATCGAGGCCGCCGTGTACGACGGCGTGCACGTCGAGCCCACCGACGACAGCATGCGCGAGGCGATCGAGCACGCCCGCGCCACCGGGCCGTGGGACGCGTTCGTCGCCGTCGGCGGCGGCTCCAGCATCGACACGGCCAAGGCCGTCAACCTGCTCACCACCAACCCCGGCGAGCTGATGGACTACGTCAACGTGCCGGTCGGCGGGGGACGCGCGCCGTCGCAGCCGCTCAAGCCGCTCGTCGCGGTGCCCACGACCACCGGCACCGGGGCGGAGAGCACCACCGTGTGCGTGCTCGACGTGCTGTCGCTCAAGGTCAAGACCGGCATCAGCCACGTACGGCTGCGCCCGGTGCTGGCCGTCGTCGATCCCGACCTCACGCTCACGCAGCCCGCCGGGGTGACCGCGTCGGCCGGGATGGACATCCTGTGCCACGCGCTGGAGAGCTACACGGCACGGCCGTACACGGCCTTCGACCGCAAGCGGGCCGAGCAGCGGGTGCCCTACTGCGGGGCGAACCCGGTGTCGGACATGTGGGCCGAGCGTGCGATGGCGCTGCTGGCCACGTCCTTCCGCGCCGCCGTGCGCAACGGCGACGACGCGCGGGCGCGGGGCGACATGGCGCTGGCGGCGACGTTCGCCGGGCTCGGGTTCGGCAACGCCGGGGTGCACATCCCGCACGCCAACGCGTACCCGATCGCCGGGCGGGTGAAGGACTTCCACCCCGACGGCTATCCGGACGACGAGCCGCTGGTGCCGCACGGCATGTCGGTGGCGTTGACCGCGCCCGAGGCGTTCCGGTTCACGTTCGAGGCCGCGCCGGAGCGGCATCTGCGGGCCGCCGAGCTGCTCGAACCCGGCGCGGACCGGCCCGACGACCCGCGCGAGCATCTGCCGGGGGTGCTCACCCGGCTGATGCGGGACATCGGCATCCCCAACGGCATCGGCGGGGTCGGCTACACCGAGGCCGACGTGCCCGACCTCGTCGAGGGCACGATGAAGCAGCAGCGGCTGCTCGCCACCTCGCCCCGGCCCGTCGACGAGGACACCGCCGCGGGCATCCTGACCCGGTCCGTGCAGAATTGGTGAGGTGACCTGCGTGCCCATCTATGACCTGCGTTGTGCCGGGGGACATCGGTTCGAGGTGATCCAGTCGTTCACCGCGCCGCTGCCCGCCTGCCCGCAGTGCGGCGCGGACACGACGAAGATCCCGAGCCGGTTCGGGATCGGCGGGCGGGCGTCCGTCCCGCCGCCGCCGGAGGCGATGCCGCAGACCTGGCGCGGCACCTACCACGCCGACCGCGAGTACGTCGCGGAGCTGCGCCGTACCGTCGACGAGCGCCGCAGGCTGGAGGAACGGCATCCCGAGCTGGCGGGGGACCGCCGTCCGATCCTCGCCCACGAGGGCCGGTACGAGGGCGCGCCGCTGCGCGCGGGTGATCCCCTGCCGGGCGGTTCTGCGGCGGATCGCGCCGCGTCCGGCGGGCCTGCCGAGTCCAGTTCCGCGTCCGGTGGTTCGGGGGCGGGGGGTCGGATGTCAGGCCGTTCCGCGTCCGGTGGTTCGGGGGCGGGGGGTCGGATGTCGGGCCGTACCACGGCCGGTGGGTCGGCGGTGGACGCCCTCGGGGCGAGCGGGTCCGCCTCCGCGCCCGGGGACGCAGGAGCCGACAGGCCCACGGGCACCGGTTACCGGCTGGGCGAGGTCCGGCACGGGGGAGAGGGGACGAGCTGAAGGCCGACGAGCTGGCGCGGGCGCTGCGGGAGGCCGGCGTCCGGGAGGTGGACGTGTCGGCTCGGCGGCGGGCCGAGTACTCCACCGATGCCTCGCTCTATCGGGTGCCGCCCGCCGCCGTGGCCTTTCCCCGGGACGCCGGGGAGGTCGCGGCGGCGCTGGAGGTGTGCCGTGCGGCGGGGGTGCCGCTGACGGCTCGGGGGGCGGGGACCTCGATCGCGGGGAACGCCGTCGGGCCGGGGCTCGTACTGGACTTCTCCCGGCACATGGGCGCGGTGCGGGAGGTGGATCCGGAGCGGCGGACGGCGCTGGTCGAGCCGGGGGCGATCCTCGACGCGCTGCAACGTGCCGCAGCGCCGTACGGGCTGCGGTTCGGGCCCGATCCGTCCACGCACGGGCGGTGCACGATCGGCGGGATGATCGGCAACAACGCGTGCGGGTCGCGGGCGCTCGCCTATGGGCGCACCGCCGACAACGTGCTCGAACTGGACGTTCTCGCGGGGAACGGCGAGCGCCTCACGCTGGCCGGGGCGGGATCGGGTGCGGGCACCGGTCCCGGGGGATTCCCTGCGCGGAGTTCCGCCAGAGCGTCCGGAGGCGACCTCGGCGGGCTCACCACGGTTTCCGGCGGCGGCGCGGATGCCCCCGCTGGAGGGCTCGCCGCGGTTTCCGGCGGCGCGGGCGCCCCCGCTGGAGGGCTCGCCGCGGCCTTCGGCGGCGCGGATGCCTCCGCCGGGGGCCGGGACGTCGGAGCCGGGGGAACGCTGGCCGAGGTGCGGCGGGTGATGGCCGGGGGGCTCGCGGTGGCGCGCACCGAGTTCGGGCGGTTCACCCGGCAGATCTCCGGCTATTCGCTGGAGCACCTGCTGCCCGAGCGGTACGACCCGGCCAAGGCGTTCGTCGGCAGCGAGGGCACCTGGGGGATTCTGCTGGGGGCGCGGGTGCGGCTGGTGGAGTCGCCGCCGCATCGGGTGCTGCTGGTGCTCGGGTACCCGGACATGCCGTCGGCGGCCGACGCGGTGCCCGCGCTGCTGGCGTACCGGCCGATCGCGCTGGAGGGCATCGACGCACGGCTGGTCGAGGTGGTGCGCACCCGGCGCGGCGGCTCGGCGGTGCCGCCGCTGCCGCGCGGCGCGGGGTGGCTGCTGGCCGAGTTCGGCGGGGACACGCCCGAGGAGGCGAAGGCGGCGGCCACCGCCGTGCGCGGCGTGGGGGCGCTGGAGACGCTCGTGCTCGACGATCCGGCGCAGGCCGCGAAGATCTGGCGGATCCGTGAGGACGGGGCCGGGCTCGCCGGGCGCACCCCCGAGGGCCGGCCCGCCCACGCCGGGTGGGAGGACGCGGCCGTGCCGCCCGAGCGGCTCGGGGCCTACCTGCGCGAGTTCGACGCCCTGCTCGCCGGGTACGGGCTGGGTGGCGTGCCGTACGGGCACTTCGGCGACGGCTGCCTGCACATGCGCATCGACTTCCCGTTCGACCGCGGCGACGGGCCGAAGGTGTTCCGCGCGTTCCTGCTGGACGCCGCCCGGCTGGTGGCCGCGCACGGCGGATCCATGTCCGGCGAGCACGGGGACGGGCGGGCGCGCGGCGAGCTGCTGCCGCTGATGTACTCGCCCGAGGCGATCGGCCTGTTCGCCGCCGTCAAACACGCCTTCGACCCCGACGACGTGCTCAACCCCGGCGTGATCGTACGGCCTGCCCCCCTCGACCGCGACCTGCGCCTGAGCCCGCCACCGGCGATCGGCCACCCGACCGCGTTCCGCTACCACCACGACGGCGGCGACCTGGCGGCGGCCGTGCACCGCTGTACCGGCGTCGGCAAGTGCCGGGTCCCGGTCGGCGGGAGCGGCGTGGTCATGTGCCCGTCGTACGTGGCCACCCGCGACGAGAAGGACTCCACCCGGGGCCGGGCCCGCGTGCTGCAGGAGGCGGTCAACGGTGCGCTGAAGGGCGGGCTGCGCGCCCCCGAGGTGCGCGAGGTGCTGGACCTGTGCCTGGCGTGCAAAGGCTGCGCCTCCGACTGCCCCACCGGCGTGGACATGGCCACCTACAAGGCCGAGGTGCTGCAGCGGACCTACCGCCGCCGGCTCCGGCCGCTGTCGCACTACAGCCTCGGCAGGCTGCCCCGCTGGACCCGGCTCGCCGGGCTCGCCCCGCGCGCCGTCAACCGGCTGCTCGGCCTGCGGCCGGTGGCGGCGGCCGTGCGGCGGCTCGGCGGCATGGACGCGCGCCGGCCGCTGCCCGCGTTCGCCGAGCGGCCCTTCCGCCGCTCGCTCGGCCGCTCGCCCGGGGTCCTGGCGGGGGAGGGGCCGCCGGTGCTGCTGTGGGTGGACTCCTTCACCGACGGATTCGCCCCGCGCGTGGCCTGGGCGGCGGTCCGGGTGCTGGCCGCGGCGGGCTTCGCCGTGCGGGTCCTGGACCGGCCGGTCTGCTGCGGCCTGACGTGGATCTCCACCGGCCAGCTCGACGCCGCCCGCCGGATCCTCGGCCACGCCGTCGCCGCCCTCGCCCCGTACGCCGAGGCGGGCACCCCGATCGTCGCCCTCGAACCGTCCTGCGCCGCCGTGCTGCGTTCCGACGCCGCCGACCTGCTCGACCCGTCGGCGGCGATCCCGCGGGTGGCGACGCTCGCCGAGTTCCTGACCGGCCTGCCGGACTGGACGCCGCCCGACCTCGGCGGCCTGGAGGTCGTGGCGCAGCCGCACTGCCACCACCACGCCGTACTGGGCTGGGACACCGACCGAGAGCTGCTCGCCCGCGCCGGGGCCCGCGTCCGCGCCGTCGGCGGCTGCTGCGGCCTCGCGGGCAACTTCGGGGTCGAACGCGGCCACTACGACGTCTCGGTCGCCGTCGCCGAATCGCAGCTCCTGCCCGCCATCCGCGAAGCCGGCGCCGACGCGGTCGTCCTCGCCGACGGCTTCTCCTGCCGCACTCAGATCGACCAGCTCGCCGGCGTCCGGGCCCTCCACCTGGCCGAACTCCTGGCCGAACTCCTCGCCGGCGACCGTCCCGGCGCTGATCGGCCGGTCGATTCGCGATGACGGCCGACCGCGAGCGGTCAGGCCCGGCACCCGGTGGATGCCGGGCCGTACCCGGGGTGGGGCGGCGGCGTGTCCGGGGAGGACTTCGCTCGCCGGGAGTGGGCGTCAGATGTCGAGCTTCTCCTCGATCTGCTTGAGGCGGTGGCGGGCCAGGGCCAGGTTGGCCCGGTTGCGGTCGAGGGCCACGTAGAGGAACAGGCCCTGGCCGCTGCGGCCCGACAGGGGGCGGATCACGTGGTACTGGGTGCCGAGCGTGATGAGGACGTCCTCGATGATGTCCTTGAGCTGCAGGGAGTCCATCGTGCGCATCTTGGCCTTCACCACCTCGGTGTTGCCCGCGGCGGCGATCTGCAGGTCCAGGTCCTTGCCGCCGCCGAGGGCGCCCAGCGCCATGCCGCTGTTGTAGTCGACGACGACGGCGCCGAGCGCGCCGTCGATCGCCATCATCTCTTTGAGCGAGACGTCCAGGCTGGCCATGGTTTTCTCCAGTTCTCCGGTTGATGGTTCTCCGGCTCGGGGGGTTCCGGCCGGTGGTCCAGTTGGCGTTTGGGCAGGTGCCCGGGTTGGTTGTCCGATTCGGGCGTCGCGACCGGCTCGCCCCGGTACGTCGTGACGTGCGGCACCGACCGGTCGCGGACCGGGACGCGTTCGGCGACGGCGGCGAGCTTCGCCGCGGTCTTGCGCCCTTCCAGGCGCAGCAGGCCGAGGTTGGTCCCCGGCCCGGCCAGCACCGTGAGGACGAGCGTGGCGCCCGCGGTGTAGCAGGCCGCGAAGCCGGTGGTGCCCGAGATCAGGGTCTCCTCGAAGCGGCCCAGGCGGGCCAGGTCGGCCATGCGGCGGGTGAGCGAGAGGACGGCCGAGGACAGCGCCGCGGTCTGCTCGGCGTCGTCGGCGAGATCGGCGGTGACGAGGATGCCGTCCACGGTGCAGACGACCGAGCCGGTGACGTCCCGGGTCCGCCTCCGCAGCAGAAGAATCTCCTCGCGCACCTCCTTCCGCAGTTCCAGCACGGTCGACTTCCTCCTTCCGTAGCGCCTCACAGCAACTCCTCCAGCGCCTTCCGCAACCTCATGAGCAGACTCACGTCGGTGGGGTCGCCGTTGACCGCCGGCGCGAGCCGCGGCGGCGGGTCGGCCGTCGGCCGGGGGACGGCCGACGGCCCGGGCAGGGCCGCCGCCCCCGGGATGCGGCGAGGCAGCCCGACGGCGTTCGCCGCGAGCAGGTCGCCTGCCGTGTCCTCCGGTACGGCCCGTGCCGCCCCGGCCTCCGCCGGCAGGGCCGTTGCGGTCGTGGCCTGGGCCGTCGTGTCCTCCGCCCGGGGCGCGTCGGTGTGCGCGCCAGGAGCGGTTCCCGCGCGCGCCGAGGCGGCAGCGGGCGCGGGAACCGCCGGTTCCGGGCGGCGCAGCAGGCCGGCGGCGGCCAGGTGGCGTACGGCGGCCAGGGTCGCGTAGACCGGGCGGCCGAGCCTGCGCGCCAGCTCGGCCGGCGTCGCGGATCGGTCGGCGTGCACCAGCAGCTCCCACTGCAGGGCGGTCAGCACCACCCGCTGGCCGGGCGGCCGGGCGACGGGAACGACCGGTTCGGCGTCCAGTTCGTCGGACGGCCAGATGTTGTCCAACTGCGTCCTCCTGCGCTCGCACTCGCGGATGAGGCCCGTCACGTCGGCGTGCCAGTGCACCCCGAGCCAGTGCCGGTCGCCCGCGCGGAACCGCTGCCGGGTCCCGGTGGCGGCGAGCACGAAGTACGCCGCGTCGGCGATCGCGCGGAACACGCAGAACTGCAGTTCGCCGCGGGTCAGCACGCCCTGCCGTACGAGCGCCTCCCCGCCGTCGGCGGTCCCGGCCGCCGACCGCCGGGCCCTGCGTACGGCGGACGCGGGGACGCGGGAGGAGGCGGTGAGGATCTCCTCGATCCGGGGGGCCACGGCGCTTTCGACATAGGTGACGCATCCGTCGGTGAGGTAGATGGTCCCGGCTCCGCCGACGCGGAGGGCGCCGGTCGCGCGGTCCTCTGCGAGACCGGCGAGCAGGATGGGGAGACGCTGCCCGGAAGAGGCCATACGTCACGTGACCTCCTCGGTCGGACGGGACGATCGGGTGAGCGGGCCGGTCATGCGGTGACGAGGCGGCCGGAGATGGCGGTCAGGCGGTGGCGGGCCAGCGCGATGTTCGCCCGCTCCCCGTCCAGCCGCAGGTAGATGAGCAGCGGCCCCTCGAACACGGTCTCGACCGGTTTGAGCAGGTGGTGGCCCTTGTCGGTGGTCACGATCACGTCGTTGACGCGGATCGTGCCGCCCGGGGTGGCCAGGGCGACGCCGTCCATCGTCGCGCGGAGGGTCTCGCTGAGCGCGGCGGCGGACTGCTCGACCCCGGCGGCGGCGCCGACGCCGGCGGTGGTGACGGCCATGCCCGTCGTCGGATCCACCAGGATCACGTCCACGGCGCCGGGGATCGCCATGACCTCGGAAAGACAGTCTTCTATAGCGAGCACGGATTCGCTCCTCGTGAGATGAACCCGCCCCACCTTAGTGAGCCGTCACATTAACAACAGATGTGACAATCAGTAGCATATAAGAAATGACTACCTGGTGGAGTAATTTGCACTCCTGTCAGGCAGGATTGCAGAACCGCACATGCAAGCATGAATGTAATTCACAACAACCGGGAAAGGATGGTGGATGCGTTTTTGCCTGAATTGTAGAAGTGAGTGGCAGTGGCGAAGTATGGCAGAATAGCCCGATGAGTCATGGCGAGTCCCGTACGGTGGCGGGTGTCGAAGTCATGCCGATCTGTGATGCGGTGGGGGCGATGGGGGAGTCCCTCCGTCTCCCGGTCGAGGAGACGTTCCCGGGCGCCTCCCCCGACGACTGGACAGGGCTGACCACCGACGCATGGATCCTGCACTTCCACTGCCACCTGCTGCGCGCCGACGGACGCCTCGCCCTCGTCGACACCGGCGTCGGCGGCCGCACCTCGCCCGCGTCGAGCTGGGCCCCGGTCCCCGGCACCCTCGTCGCCCAACTGGCCCGGCTCGGCGTCGCCCCCGCCGACATCGAGGCCGTGGTGCTGACCCACCTGCACAGCGACCACTACAGCGGCGCGCTGGGCGAGCACGGCCCCGCCTTCCCCAACGCCCGGCACATCCTGCAGCGCGCCGAGGCCGACGCCGCCGACGATCGGGTCAAGGACGTTCTTCTCCGCCCGCTCGCCGACCTGCTGGAGATCGTGGACGGCACGGCCGAGGTGATTCCCGGCGTACTGGCGCATCTGGCGCCCGGTCACACCCCCGGCCACCAGATCGTGGAGATCGGCGACCTGGTCCTCACCGCGGACCTTCTCCACCACCCGGTTCAGCTCGCCAACCCCAGGGTGACCTACGTCTACGACGACGACCCCGAGCGGGCCGTGCGCACCCGGATCGAGATACTCGACCGCGTACGCTGCCGGGGCGGCACGATCGCCCCCGCCCACTTCGCCGAGCCCTTCGTCGACCTGACACGTTGACGGACGCCCGCCCCCCGGTGTGCCGAACCCCGTACGGGCCGGGTGAATAATGTCCCATGGCGATGTACCTCCCTCTCGGCGCCGGCCGTTACGAAGCCACCCAGCACACCCAAGGCCCCTGGGATCCGGGGCAGCAGCATCTCGGCCCGGTCACCGCGCTGCTCGTACACGAGATCGAGCGCACCCCCGGGCTGCCGCTGGCCAAACTCGCCGTCGACGTGTTCGCCCCCGTGCCCGTCGGCGAGGTCACCGTGCGCACCGAGGTCATCAGGGACGGCAAACGCGTCCAGTGCGTCGCCGCCTCGCTCTCCGCCGGCGGCAGGGAACTGGTCAGGGGCACCGCATGGCGGATCCGCCACGGCCAGTCCCCGGCGACGCCCGCGGCGGACGCCCCCGCCCCGGTCCCGCCGCGCACGCCGGTCCACTCCTCCTCCTGGCTCGCCCAGGGCTTCGGGTACGGCAAGGCGATGGACTGGCGGTTCGTCAAGGGCTCGGCGTCGGAGGCCGGGCCCGCCACCGCCTGGGGCAGGGTCACGGTCCCGCTCGTGGAGGGCGAGGAGATCACGCCGATGGAGCGGCTCGCCGTCTTCGCCGACAGCGGCAACGGCATCAGCTCCACGCTGGACTTCGGCTCCTACCTGTTCGTCAACGTGGATCTGACGATCTCGCTGTTCCGCGCGCCCGTGGGGGAGTGGATCTGCCTCGACGCGGCCACCACGATCGGCCCGTCCGGCCGCGGCCTCACCCGCAGCACCATCTTCGACGAGATCGGCGAGGTGGGCTCCGCCACGCAGACCCTCTTTGTCGCCCCTCGCTCCACGCCCTGAGCCCGCCGCTCGCGACGGGGCGCCGCGGATCGCGTGCCGGGCGTACCGGACGGTCGTGGCCGCACTGGCACGCCCCGGCGTGTCCGGTACGTCCGACTTATCCGGTCTTAAGAGGCGGTTCGGGACGAAGGCCGAAAGGGGGCGCTCGTGGCGGGGCCCTGCGGAGAGCCGGTCGCCTCCGGGGGCCGGACCGGGCGGTCACAGCAGCGACATCTGCCCGGTTCCGGCCAAGGGGTCGCGATGCCTTCTCAGGTGACGCCATTGCGGCAGGTCGTCCAGATAGGACCAGGAGAGCCTGTGGTACGGGGTGGGGCCGAGCGCGGCGAGGGCCCGCTGATGCTCCGGAGCGGGGTAGCCCGCATTGTCGTCGAACGCGAACTCCGGATGCCGTGCGGCGAGCCCGGCCATCAGCCCGTCCCGGTACACCTTGGCCAGCACCGACGCCGCGGCGACCGTGACCGAGCGGCGGTCCGCCTTCACCTCGCACCGGACCCGCCAGGGGCCGCGCAGGAAGTCGTGCCCGCCGTCCAGGATGATCGCGTCGGGCCGGTGCGGCAGGGCGTCCAGGGCGCGCCGCGCGGCCCGGCGGAGCGCCTCGGTCATGCCCACCTCGTCGATCTCGGCCGCGCTCGACTCGCCGATCGCGTGACCCGCCAGCCAGTCCGGCAACGCCTCGGCGAACGCGGCCCGGTGCGCCTCGGAAAGCAGTTTGGAGTCGGTCAGCCGCACCGGCCGCCCGCCCCGGCCCGGCAGCACGGGCGGCGGCGGGCAGCCCGGAGCGGCGAGGGCCGCGCACACGACCACCGGCCCGGCCCACGCGCCGCGCCCCACCTCGTCCACCCCCGCGACCCACACCGCGCCCGAGCCGTACAACTCCCGCTCGATGCGGTCATCCGCCGCACGTCCGTCATCGGCACGCACGCCGTCGCCCTGCCCATGCGCCCGCCCGCTCGTACGCCCGTCATCGGCGGAATCCCGGCCGGATGCCGCCGCGGCCACACCGCTCGGGTCGATCAGACCGGGCAGTGCGTCGGCAGCCGTGCCGCGCCGATCACCGCCCCCTTGGCGCCTACCGCGCGTCATATCCCCTCGCCTCTCACATCGCCTCTCACATCGCCTCAGCGCCGGAACCTCGTCGCATCCATCCCGAAGCGTAGGGCGATTGCTTACCGGGCATCCGCTCGGCGGCGCGTCGGTGACCACATTGTGGCCGGTCAGCCTCGTGGGCGGACGGCGGTGATCGCGAAGCGCTCAACGTCGGCGACGTGGCCGCCGGTCGAGGCGACGACGGTGAGCACCTGACCGCCGGCGGCCGGGACGCGGAAGGAGACCTTGGCCGACCAGTAGCGGTTCTCGCCCCCGGCGGGCAGACAGCAGTACTCGCCCACCGGCTGCGACGACGCGCGGCCGAAGACCTGGACGCGGATGCTCTCGTCGACACCGGTGATGCGCCCGCCGACGGTCACGGGGGAGGTGACGGAAGCGCCGTAGCGGGGGACGGTCAGGGAGAACGTGGTGTCGTCGGTGCCGACGACCTCCCAGGGGGCCAAGGGGCCGGTGCCGTACCGGACCAGGTGGATGATGGCGGCGGTGCTGGGGACGGTGCCGGGCTCCGGGCGCAGGCCGACGCCGATCCGGGCGTGGATGCCGGAGACCTTACGGCTGGTGATCAGCTTGAGGTCGCGGAAGCCCAGGTGGTTACGGGTGAAGGCGAGTGCGGTCTGCGCGGCGTCCAGGTGCCATGCCTGGCGGTTGCTCCTGCGGAATTCGTTCTGCCACGCCCGCACCTGGGCGGGGGAGCCGAACGGCCACACCGGCTGGTATCGCCCGGCGACCAGGGACGACTCGCCCGTGGGGGCGGTACGGGAGGCGGAGGGGCGAGCCGTCCCAGGGGTCGGCGTGGACTCCGCCGGGATGGGGGAGGGCGAAGCGGGGGTGGAGAGCGCGGGTGTCGGGGACGGCGAGGGGGCGGCAGGCGCGGGCCGGGCGGGGGACCGGGAGCAACCCGGCAGGGCCGCCGCGCAGACGACGGCCACGATGACGGCGCCGATTCCGGTCAGCGGTGCACGGGTCCTGAGCGACGCTTTCATCGGCCCCTCCTGACGGGTCTACGTCCTTCTAAAATCCCCGGCTGAGGACGGCGTACAAGCGTCGGGCCTAACCGACCCCGCAGCAGGCGGCGATGCTCAGCCGCACGAGTTCCGGTGCCAGCCGGCATACAAGTGCGAGTGGTACGGCCGCCTGATCGTGATCGACCGCTGGCACCCCTCACGCAAGACGTGCTCGGCGTGCGGGCACCTGCTCGCCGGGCGCTCGCACGGCACCCGGACGTGACGGTCCCGTCCTGCGGCACCCGGCACGACCGGGACGTCAACGCCGCCAAGAACACCCTGGCCGCTGGTCGAGCGGTGTCGGCCTGTGGAGCTGACGTAAGACACTCCGGGTCTGCCTGGGTGCGGTCGGCTGTGAAGCAGGAAACCCAGCCCGTCAGGGTTGGGCTCCCCCCGGCTCTAGCAGTGGGGAGGAAGTCAAACCCGGGTGATCGTCACTTGTGGCCGCGCCTCGGCGTCTCGTTTGATCGACCGCAGGGCCGCGCGCAGGACGGCGCCGACGAACGGCGAGACGGCAGCCCAATACCAGCGGAAACGCGTGCGCGAGCGCGGGTCGGTGAGCCTGGTCCTGGCCTCGTAGACGAGCAGGGTACGGCCCGCCCCGTACGGCCGGACGGAGAAGTTGGCCGCGATCTTGCCCCAGCCCGGCTCGGCGAACGACGCGAAGTCGGCCGCCTCGACCCGCCGCCACACGATGTCCGGACGCCAGAAGGTGCCCACGACGCCGAACACGACCTCGGAACCGGGCCGTTCGCCCAGCAGCACCCAGTCGGTGCCGGAGTCGAGGTCGTCCAGCGTCGCCCGCTCGGGCCGGGGCGGGGCGGGCCTCCGGCCGAGCCGGCCGGGGAGCCGGTGGGGGAGTTCGCGGGCCCACATCAACGCCTTCACCAGCGGCCCGCCGACCGACATCAGGTCCAGTTCGCGTGCGGCCCGGTACGTGGCGTCCGTGGGGGCCTCCACGACGATGTGCTCAAGGCGGGAGAAGTCGTATTGGCCCATGAAGGAGTCGATGAGCAACTCCTCCTGCTCGGAGGTTTCCCGTACGGTGGGGGTCTTCTCGGTCATGTGCCGCCTCCTAGCGGTCACGCCCCGGCCCGCCCCCCGCGCCGCCGCGATGACGCCATTGTGACGCAACCATGACGCCGCCATGCCGCGGAGGGCGGCGGGGGACGGGATCAGATGAGTGACAGGTGGACGGGTTCGCGTGCCCCGGTTGCCTGGGCGACGTCGCCCGAGGCGGTGGTGAGCAGCTTGCTCGCGAGGTCGGCGAGCGCGCGGGCGACGGCGATCTCGTCTCCGATCACGTGCACCATCGGGTCGGTCGGGTTGCGCCGGGACTGTCCCACGCCGATCAGATGCTTCTCGTCCCGGCTGAACAACACCGCCCGCGCCGACGTCTGGTCGCCCTCCTCGGTGATATCGATTTCGATGGTCCATCGCTTGGCTTCCATGACGGGCCCCCTCCCGAATACGACTTGTCCTCCGTTTCCATAAGATCGCGGGGGCGCGGCGGACGCCAGGGCCGGACGTCGTCATCCGATGGGACCTTCGACCACCCGCGCGGACACGACGGCCGGTAGCGAAAGATATTCCCAAGCCGAAGTTTAGCGGTCATCCTTCGGCCGGATATCGAACCTTCTTTTTCGCGAGTGACAGGGCCGGTTTCCTTTTCTATCGGAATGACGTGCTGCGGACGGTTTGTGGTGTTTTCCGAGTAATGACGCGTCTATTTGCCGTATTGAGAAAGTCGATCATGTCGATCAAGACGCCACCCAATCCCGTCGCCTGCGACGGCGGCCCGGCGGACAGGTTCGTCGTCACGATGGGCTCCCGGATGCTCGCCATCACGCAGAGCGGAGACGTCTGGGGCCATCAAGGCACGGGCGACACGGTCGGGTCGGCGGGTGCCGATCCGTTCGGGCGTGGCCCCCGGCCGTCGCTCGTGCCGATATGGGACCGAGTCTGGTAATCGTGCGGGCTGAACCGAGAGCATGGCATTGCGATCCCCTGCAAGCGCGTGGGAGGCGTGATGCCGCAGCGGTTAGGGCCCCTGCCCGGCTTCCAACCGGGGCCGTTGGACGCGGCCGGCGGTCGGCGTGATCAACGCTTCGAGGTGTTCTTCGACATCGCGGAGCCGGGTGACCGGATCCTGGTGTTGCGCTTCGGAGCCACCCACGGGCCCTGCCCCGACATAGAGCTCGAAATCGACGGCGAACGGCGCGGTCTTTTCCACCCCCGCGTACGGCGAGCGGACCGATCGGCCGTGGACCGCCCCGGGCCGATCGCGGGCGAGGCCGAAATCGAGGTGCGGCTGCCGGCCGAATGGCTCGTGCCGGGACCGCATCGGCTCGCGGTGACCACCACGCTGGACCGAGCCGCCGCCACCGGCCTGCCGGAGGCGCTCGCGCGGAGCCTGGACGACGAGGCGGGGCGGGCGCGCGAGCAGTACGGCAACTGGTTCGGCAGCGGAATCACCTGGCGGGAGATCGTGCTGGTCGAAGCGCCGTCCGGGTCGGCCGAGCCCGCCGACGACCCGGAGACCGAGCCCGCGATCACGCCTGCCGAGTCCGCGATGACGCCTACCGGTACCGTGATGATGCCTGCTGGTTCCGCGATGATGCCTGCCGGGTCCGAGATCGCGTCTGCTGGTTCCGCGATCGCGTCTGCCGGGTCCGAGATCGCGTCTGCCGGGCCCGCGCCGACGCCGACCGAGCCGGGGAGGCGCGGAGCCGAGGCCGATCGTGGGGCACACGCGCCGTCAGTCGTGCCGGGCGCGCTCGCGGCGGATCTGGTGGCCACGCCCCTGTACGTCGAGCGCGAGGGCGAGCCGCAGGAGCTGATCGAGCTGACGGTGACGGTGCCCGCCGGACATGCCTGGCCGAAGACGGCGCTGGTGCGGATGGGCGGGCGGGAGGAGACACTCGGGCTGGAGCGCGACGGGCGGGCGTTCGGGCAGGTGCGGGTGCGGTTCCCGGTGCCGGAGTGGGACGGCGAGATCACGGCCGAAGTGCTGGTGGACGGGCGTCCGCTGGGGCGACGGACGCTGCGGGCGGCGCGTAAGTGGACGTTGCACCTGATCCCGCACGTGCACCTCGACGTCGGCTTCACCGACACGCAGGGGAAGATCCTCGAACTGCACAGCCGCAACCTGGACCGCGCGCTGGCGGCGGCGGACGGTGACTTCGCGTTCTCCGTGGACGGCTCCATGATCGTGCGGGAGTACCTGGCCACGCGGTCGCCGGGGCGGGCGGCGCGCGTGCTGGCGGCGCTGCGGGACGGGCGGATGGCCGTCAACGCCTTCGACAGCCTGTTCCTGTCCGGGGTGGCGGGGCTGGAGGAGATCTACCGCGCGGCGTACGGGGCGGCGCGGCTGCGCGAGGAGCACGGCGTGCCCGTCACCTACGCGAACCTGACCGACGTACCCTCCTACAGCGTCGCACTGCCGTCGATCCTGCGGGCGCTCGGCATCGACGCCTTCGTGGGCATCGCCAACCACGGCCGCGGCGGCAACGCCGAAAGCGACGGCCAGCACCTGCTCAGCCCGGTGCTGTGGGAGGGGCCCGACGGCTCGCGGGTGCTGGCCCACTTCGCCGACCACTACTCCCAGCTGCGGTTCATGGCCGCCGACCCGCAGACGATCAGCGGCGGCGCGCAGGCGATCGAACGCTACGTGGCGGCGTACGACCGTCCCGACCACCTCCCGTCCGACCTGGCGATCATCGGCACCCACGCCGACAACGAGGACCTGGGCGACGGCGACGCCGGCTTCGCCGCCCGCTGGAACGCCGTCTACGCGTACCCGCGGATCCGCGTCTCCACGCTCGCCGGATACCTCGACGCGGTACGCCCCCTGGCCGACCGGCTGCCGCTGTGGCGCGGCGACGGCGGCAGCTACTGGGAGGACGGCGTGGGCACCGGCGCGGCCATCACCGCCGAGCACCGCGCGGCCCAGGCGGCGCTCCCGGTCGCCGAGGCGCTCGGCGCGCTCACCACGCTCGCCGACGACGCCTACCTGCCGCACCGGGCCGAGCTGGACCGGGGCTGGGAGAACCTGCTGTACGGCTCGGAGCACACCTGGACCTGGGCGCACGGCTCCGCCCACCCGCACGGCTCCCAGGTGGGCGACCAACTCGACTGGAAACGGCACCGGGTGCACGACGCCCTGCGCGTCGCGATCGACGAGACGCGGCGCGCCATGAGCAGGCTCGGCGAGCTGGTGACCACCGAGGGGACGGCCCTGCTGGTGTTCAACGCGCTCAACTGGACGCGGCCGGTCGAAATCGAGACGGACGCGTGGCAGGGGACCTGCTACGGCGGGCTGCCACAAGAGATCATGACGGACTGCGGCGGCCTGCGCCGCGTCCGGCTCACCGTGCCCGACGTCCCCGCCTTCGGCTACCGCGTCCTGCCGCAGCGCGCCGCGCCACCCGAGGAGCCCGATTTGTCGGGTCGCGGCACGGGAGATTCCCCAGACGCCGGGGAGCACGCAGGGGCCGGGGGAGGGACCGGGGAGCCCGAAGGCGCGGCCGACCTCGCGCATGAGGGGAATGCAAGAGGCTCAGGGGACGCGGCGGACCCGACCGGCGCCGCCGCATACCGGCCCTCGCCCGAATGGCACCCGGTCCCCGCCACCCTGGCCACCGAGCGCTGGGAGGTGAGCTTCGACCCCTCCACCGGCACCGTGAACGGCCTGCGGCACCGGCGAACCGGGCGCGAACTCCTCGATCCGGACTCGCCATGGCGACTCGGCCAGGTGTTGTACGTCCTCGCTGCGGACGGCGATCCCGGCCCATCCCGCGCGGAGACGGCCCAGACGGGTACGGGCCAAACGGGTCCGGGTCAGGCGGGTTCGGGCCAGTACGCCTCTGGCCCCGGCCTGGCGGTGCGACCCGCGCATTCGGGGGTGCCGCACGAGCATCGCCGAGCCCCCGCCGACCGGCTTACCGACCGGCTCGTCGGAGGGCCGCCCGACCTGTCGGTCACGGTCGTGCCGACGCGACCGGTCGGCCTGCGCCGTACCCACGACGGCTGGCGGCTGCGCACGGTCGGACGGGGGCCGAGCCTGCCGCACGTGGAGGTGGACGTGCTGCTGCGGGACCGCGACGACCGGGTGGACGTGGCCGTGCGGCTGGAGAAGGAGTCGGTGCTCGCCAAGGAGTCGGTGTACGTCGCCTTCCCGTTCGCCGCGGACGAGCCCCGGCTGAGGTACGACCGGCAGCAGGGATGGGTGGATCCGGCCGTGGACCATTCGCCGGGCGCGTGCCAGGAGTGGTTCACGACGCAGCACGGGGTGGTCGTGGAGTCGCGGCAGGGCGCGATCGCCTGGTGCTCCGCCGACGCGCCGCTGTTCACGGCCGGTGACGTCGTACGCGGCACCTGGGCCACCCGGTTCGAGCCGCGCAACGGCACCGTGCTGTCGTGGGTGATGAACAACCACTGGCCCACCAACACCCCGCCCGAGCAGGAGGGCTCCCTGACCCTGCGCTACGCCTTCACCCCCATGCCCGCGTTCGACCCGGCGGCGGCGTCCAGGTTCGGCCTCGAGGTCCGCGGCGCCTCGGCGGTGTCCCGGGTAACCGCCCTGGACAAGTTCGACCGCGAGCCGAGGCGGCTCGGCGACTCCGGCTCGCTGGCAGACCTCGACGCGCCGCACGACCTGCACGTCACGATCGCCGAACCCCGCGATCGGCTGGGGCTCCTGCTGCGCGTGCGGGATCTCGCCGGTACGGCCCGCCAGGTGACGCTGCGTTCCCCGTACGGAGGATCCGGACGGGCGATACTGTGCCACGCCGACGAGCGGGAACTAGGCGACCTGCCGGTCCGCGACGGCCGGTTCGCCCTCGATCTGCGGGCATGGCAGGTTGCGACCGTGCGACTGCGGCCCTGAGCCGCCAACGACAAGAAACGGTACGCCCTGGAGAACGATCGCATCCGCGCCAACCAGGGCCACACCGTCCACGTCGACCTGGACCAGCCCGCCGTCGAGCCCCCCGCCCACCTGTACCACGGCACCGTCGCGGGCAACCTGCCCGGCATCCGCGCCGAAGGACTGCGCCCGATGAACCGGCACCACGTCCACCTCTCGCCCGACCGCGAGACCGCCACGCGCGTCGGCGCCCGCCGAGGCAAGCCGGTCGTCCTGACCGTCGATGCGGGCGCGATGCACGCCGCAGGCCACACTTTCCATGTGAGCGCCAACGGGGTCTGGCTGACGGCCCACGTTCCGACGGCCTTCATCGCGTTTCCTGCCGCCGGAGACCCGGCGCTGCAGCCCCGGAAGGGCGGGTGAATCCCCGGCGAAGCGGCACTGGACGTGCCGGGTCCTTCCGATGCGGTGGGCCCCCGATCATCGACGTCCGCTACCTTGAGATTCTCCCCCTCCCCGACGGAGGCCCCCGCCTCTCCTGCGAGGCACGCCTCCCCGACGAAAGCCACGAACTGCGCACCGAACCGCTCCCCGCTCCGGTCGGACCGGCCTCATGGCCGGACCCTCCGGCTCGCCTGCGGCCGGAGGCGGTGCGACCGTGCTCGCAGGCTTCCCAGCGACACGCCGTCGGCGGAAGCTGTGCAGCAGGCGTGGGCGCGATCGCCTCGCGATCGATCGTGCGTGACCAGCCGTCGGACGGACGTACGCGTCGTCGGCGGCGCGAAGATGAAAGGAACCATGATGAAGACGAGCGTGATGGCGCCGTGAACGTGATGCAGCGGTTCTCGCTGACCGGCCGGAAGGCGCTGGTGACCGGAGGCAACCGGGGGCTGGGGCAGGCGTTCGCGACGGCGCTCGCGCAGGCGGGCGCGCAGGTCGCGATCGCGGCGCGGGACGCCGGGCGGAACAAGGCGGCGGTGGACGAGGCCGCGGCGGAGGGCCTGCCGATCACCGCGTTCGACGCCGACATCACCGACGACGGCGAGGTCGAGCGGGTGGTGCGGGCCACC
This sequence comes from Thermopolyspora sp. NPDC052614, assembly GCF_040678635.1. Classification (NCBI taxonomy): domain Bacteria; kingdom Bacillati; phylum Actinomycetota; class Actinomycetes; order Streptosporangiales; family Streptosporangiaceae; genus Thermopolyspora; species Thermopolyspora sp. NPDC052614. The sequence goes on along the minus strand of NZ_JBFATZ010000006.1, from coordinate 169,646 downwards.
GTCGAGGCGCTGGGCGGCCTCGACATCCTGGTGAACAACGCCGGGGTCTGCTTCCACAACCCCTCCTGGGACGTCACCGACGAGGAGTGGTCGCAGGTGTTCGACCTGAACGTCCGCGCGCTGTGGAAGTGCAGCCTCGCGGCGGGGCGGCACATGGCCCAGGCCGGCGGGGGGTCGATCGTGAACATCGGATCGATCTCCGGCTACATCGTCAACCGCCCGCAGTGGCAGCCCGCGTACAACGCCTCCAAGGCGGCCGTGCACCAACTGACCAAGTCGCTCGCCGCCGAGTGGGCGAGCGTGGGAATCCGGGTGAACGCCGTCGCGCCCGGATACGTGAAGACCGACATGGCGCCGGTGGACCGCCCCGAGCTGCGCCGCTACTGGATCGAGGACGCTCCGCAGCAGCGGTACGCCCTGCCCGAGGAGATCGCCCCCAGCGTCGTTTTTCTCGCCAGTGACGCGGCGTCGTTCATCACCGGCTCCGTCCTGGTCATCGACGGCGGATACACCATCTTCTGACCCGCCGCGCCACCGTCGGCCGGCCCCGGCGGGTGGAAGGACCCCGCGGGGCCGGGCCGGGGCGGTGGAACGGGCCGTGCCCGGCCCCGGCGGGTGGAAGGACCCCGCGGGGCCGGGCCGAGGCGGTGGAACGGGCCGAGGCGGTGGAGCGGGCCGTGCTCGCGACGTAGGGTGGACGGGTGATCGATGACCTGTCCTCGCTCCCGTCGGATCTTCCGGTGCCTGAGGACGACGGGGCCTGCGATCACCTGCCTGGTACGGTCCTGCCGCCCATCCCCCTGCCCGCCACCGACGGCCGCGAGATCCGCCTCGACGACCCGGCCGAAGGCGCCCCCCGGCTGGTCGTGTACGCGTACCCGCGCACCGGCAGGCCGGGGGAGGACCCGCTGGTGGCGAACTGGGACGAGATCCCAGGGGCGCGCGGCTGCACCCCGGAGTCCTGCGGCTTTCGCGACCACGCGGCCGAGCTGCGCGGCGCGGGCGCCGCCGTGCTCGGCCTGTCCACGCAGGACACCGCCTACCAGCGTGAGGCGGTCGAGCGGCTGCGCCTGCCGTTCCCGCTGATCAGCGACGCCTCGCTCCGGCTCACCCGGGCGCTGTCGCTGCCGACCTTCGAGGCCGCGGGGCAGACCCTGCTCAAGCGCCTCACCCTGGTCATTCGCGACGGTGTGATCGAGCACTGCTTCTATCCGGTGTTCCCGCCCGACACCCACGCCGCCGAGGTGCTCGCCTGGCTGCGGGCCGGCGGGTGACCCGGCCCCTGGCGATCCGCCGGGCCTGAGCTCCGCCGATGCCAGAGGTTGCCGATATCGCCGCACGGCGTGCGGGTTTTTCGTAGGGTGAATGCCTGGTGTCATCGGAAGATTACGTGGCGTAGACGAATGCGTGGGGGAGCCTCGTGGACGGCTGGGGTCGTGGCGCGCCCTTGTTGGCCGGGCGGTATCGGCTCGACGAGCTGATCGGCCGGGACCGGATCGCGGAGGTGTGGCGGGGCCACGATCTGACGATGGGCCGATCCGTCACGATCAAGCTCCTGACGGGCCGGCAGGGGCCGTCCGAGGGAGACGTCCAGCCCCGGCTGCGCTCGCGCGTGAGCCGGCGGGTCGGGCATTCGATCGGCGACCGGGTGCTCGACGTGGGCACGCAGGACGGGCGCACGTTCGTCGTGCTGCTCGCCGACGACTCCGGCCTCGGGGCGGCGGCGTCCGGCTGGGCCGGTCCGCCTTCGCCCCATCTGGATCCGTACGGGGACAGCCACGGTCACGAAGGCTGGCCGACCGGATCCGCGCGACCGCGCGACCCGGCCGACCCGCCGCGGCGCAAACGATCGGACGGCTCGGCGGACGGCCCATCGGATCCGGGACACGACGCCGCGCCCGCGACGGCCGCGGGCCCCGCCGCCGAGGACGTCCCGCCATGGGAGGGCGGGGGCCTCTCCCTGTCTTCCGCCCACGCCCGGACGCCACGGCCTCGCCGGCTCCGGGTGGGCATGATCGTCGTCCAGGGCGCGGCGGCCATCGTCCTGATCGGCTCGTCGATCTGGCTCGTGACCACCGCCACCCCGTCGCGGCCGAGCGCGGCCCCACCCGTCCCCTCCGTCGTCGTCCCGACCTCGCAGCCCTCCCTCGTGCGGCCCACGGCGTCCCCGTCCCCGGCCTCGTCGCCCGCAGTTGTGCCGCCCGCCGTCACGCCCGCCATCACGCCGCCCGGGTCGGCTCCGCGCAGCCCGGCTCCGTCCGGCTCCGCACCCGCCACGTCCGCCACGCGGCCCGCCGCCGTGCCGACCACCAGGTCCACCGGACCCGCCACCAGGTCCACCGGGTCCGCCAGCGGGCCCGCCACCAGGCCCGCAGCCCGCCGTACGTCATCCCGGACCGCCCCGACGACCCGCAACCGCGTGAGCTCCCGGTCGTCCTCCGAACCCGAACCGTCCTCCGCCACCCGGGCGGCCTCCCGCAGCCCAAAGGTGTACGACCGGTCGGCCACGGTAGGCGGTCCGCCGAAGCAGCCACCAGGACGGTCGAAACATTCCGACAACGGACCGAAACTTCCGAACGGAAAGACCCCGCCGGGAAAGGCCAAGGGCAGGGTCCCGCCGGGCCTGGCAGACTAAAACATCGTTCGGATGACCGTCGCGCGACACGTCACGGCAGCCAGGACACCTTGCCCCGCAGCACGGCATAGCCGACGAAGGCGACCGCGTCGATGAGGGTGTGGGCCACGACCAGCGGCATCGCGCGCCGCCACCGGCGGTAGAGCCAGCCGAACACCACCCCCATCACCACGTTGCCGACGAACCCGCCGAACCCCTGGTAGAGGTGGTACGAGCCGCGCAGCAGCGACGAGACGGCGATCGAGCGCAACGGCGACCAGCCGAGCTGGTCCAGGCGGTGCAGCAGATAGCCGCAGACGATCATCTCTTCCAGCACGCCGTTCTGCGCGGCGGCGAGCAGCAGGACGGGTACGCGCCACCACTCGTCGGGCAGCGCGCCCGGCACCACGGTGAGGTTCACCCCCGCCGCCCACACCACGAGATAGAAGGCGAGCCCGGTCCCCCCGATCAGCGCCGCCACGGCCGCCCCGCGGACCAGGTCGCGCCCCGGCTCCCGCGGGTCCACCCCGATCGTGCGCATCGATTCGCCCGACCGGACCAGCAGGTAGGCGACGAGCGCGACCGGCGCCACGGAGATCGCGATGTCCGTCAGTTGCAGCGCCAGGTCGAGCCAGGGCCGCCCCGGCGCGAGCGACCCGACCAGGACCGCCCGCTGCCCCTGCAGCGATCTCGGCGCGGTCAGCGCCCCGATCAGCCGCACGAGCGCCACCAGGCCGCTGGCGCCCAGCGACACCGCGAACACCACGAAGATCTCGGCCCGGAGCAGTCTCGGGCCGGGGACGGTCATGTCGAGCTCACGCGGCTGAGTGTGCATGCCAGGAGCGTAGCCACCGGACGAGGTGGGCGGTGCGCGGTGGCCGGTCAGCGCCAGTCGACGGTCTCGGCCAGGAGGGTGCCGTCGAGGGCGGCGGCGTCGGCGTACTCGTGCATGTGGTCGCGCATGAGCCGCTCGGCCTCGTCGGCGTCGCCGGCGACGATGGCCTCGGCGATCGCGGCGTGGGCGCGGCGGCCCTCCCGGCACGACTCGGTGACGGCCATGTTCGGGACGCGCTCGACGAAGATGTCGCGTACGGCCTGGGCCATCAGGTTGAGCGGCCGGTTGCCCGGCGTGGACAGGATGACGTCGTGAAAGGCGTGGTCGGCCCGCCACTGCTCGTCGGCGTCCCCGGCGTCGAAGCCGGCCCGCACGAGGGCGCGCAGCCGCTCGTCCCGCTCCGGGTCGCGCCGTTCGGCCGCCAGCCGCGCCATCACCGGCTCCAGGATGAGCCGGGTCTCCATGAGCTCGGCGACCCGGATGTCCAGGGCCTGGAAGAAGAGGGTGGCCATGCGGCCGAAGTCGCCGCTGTCGATCCGGGTCACGACGGGACCGCCGCCGGGGCCCGGCTTGATCCGGATGATGCCGTGGATCTCCAGGATGCGCAGCGCCTCACGGAGCGAGGCGCGGGCGACCCGGTACCGCCGCAGCATCATGCCCTCGGACTCCAGGATGCTCCCCGGGGCCAGTCGCTGCCGGGCGATGTCGCGGACGATCTCCTTGGCGATGATCACTGAGACCTTCTCGGCGCGCCGCTCCCACGGCGGGGGGTGCGCCACCTGACTGGCTTCGCTCATCGTGCGCTCCTTCGCTGGGGACCCGGGCGTGCGCTCCGGGGAGAAAGCGAAACCGCTGCGTAGCGGCACAGGGGACGTCGGTGCGCCGCCGAGGCGGACCGGCAGGTCGGGCGAGTCGGGCAGGTCGGGTAGGTCGGGCGAGTCGGGGTGTGGCGGGGTGAGTCGGATGAGGCGTACGGCGGGCGTCGGCCGTGCGAGCGGCCGGCGGTCCCGGCGGGGACGACCGGGGCGGGGGAGGGCGGTCGCGCGGGATTCCCGCCCTCCCCCCGTGCCTGCACCCCTGGTGGGCGCGGCCATCACCGCCGGCGGCCTGTTCATCCTCGCCGGCTCAGCCCCCGGTCAGCCCTTGGTCGCCCCCGCCGTGAGCCCGCCGATGAGCTGGCGCTCGGCGATGGAGTAGAACGCGAGCGCGGGAACCATCGCCAGCACCACGTAGGCGAGCACCCGCGCGGTGTCCTCGGTGTACTGGCCGCTGAACTGCTGCACGCCCACCGGGATCGTCCACCAGTCCGCCTCGTTGAACACGACCAGCGGCAGGAAGAAGTTGTTCCAGCTCGTCACGATCGCGATCACGGACACGGTGGCGATCGCCGGCCGCGCCATCGGCAGCAGGATCCGCCAGAAGAACCCGAACGCGCTGCACCCGTCGAGCGTGGCCGCCTCCTCCACCTCGCGCGGAATCGTCCGGAAGAACGTCCGCAGGATGATGATCGTCATCGGCAGGCCGAAGGCGACCTGGGGCAGGATCACGCCGAACGGGTTGTCCAGCAGCCCGAGGGCCCGCAGCAGCACGAACAGCGGCAGGATCGCGACCGCGAACGGGAACATCAGCCCCATCGCGAAGATGGTGAACAGGAACTCCCGGCCGCGGAACGCGAAACGGGCGAAGACGAACGCCGCCATCGCCGAGATCACGACGACGAGCAGCGCCGTCATCAGGGCGATGAAGGTGCTGTTGAACAGCGGCCGCCAGAAGGTCTCAGAGCCGAGGATGCCGAGGTAGTTGTCGAACTTCCACGGGCTCGGCAGCCCGAACGGGTTGTCCGACAGCTGGCCCATGTCCTTGAAGCCGCCGAGCACGCCGTACACGATCGGCACGACGATGAAGGACCCGAGCCCGATCGCCGTGACGTGCAGGGCGATCGATTTGCCCACGCGTCGCCTGCGCGGGGACGTCGGCCGGGCGTGGGTGTGCGCGCTCATCGCAGGCCTCCCATCGAGGTGATGGCTCCCTGGGTGTCGCGGCGCAGCACGAACCGCTGGTAGGACAGCGCGAAGATGAGGCTGATGATGAACATCGCCACGCTGATCGCGCTGGCGTATCCGAACTGGTTGCGGTTGAAGCCGAAGTGGTACATGGTGACCGCCATCGTCTCCGAGGCGTGCACCGGACCGCCCTGGGTGAGCACCCAGACCAGATCGAACAGCTGGATGCTGCCGATGATGGACAGGAAGACGCTCATCCGGATCGTCGGCCCGAGCAGCGGCAGCGTGACGTGGCGGAACTGCTTCCACGGGCCCGCGCCGTCGAGCGCGGCGGCCTCGAGCAGCTCGTTGGGGATGCCCTGCCGCCCCGCCAAATAGAGGATCATGTGGAAGCCGAAGTACTTCCAGGTGATCACCAGGAACACCGAGTAGAGCACGATGTCCGGGTCGGCGAGCCATTCGGTGGCGCCCTCCGTGATCCCGAACAGGCCCAGCACGTGGTTGGCCAGGCCCGTCTCGGGCGAGAACACCATGGTGAACAGCACGCCGGTGATCACTTCGCTCAGCACGTACGGGGCGAAGAAGATCGCCCGATAGATCGCGCGGCCCCGCATGCGCTGGTTGAGCAGGAGCGCCAGGCCGAGCGCCATCGGGAGCTGGATCACCAGCGACAGGATGATGAGCACCGCCATGTGCCGCAGGTCGCCCCAGAAGATCGGGTCCTCGAACAGCCGGGTGAAGTTGCCCAGCCCGAGGAAGTTCTGCGCCCTGGGCCACCCTCCCAGGCCGTTCCAGCGGAACAGGCTGGTATAGGCGGCGATGACGATCGGCAGCAGCACCAGCAGCAGGAACAGGGCCAGCCCTGGCAGCAGGAACAGGGTGATCGTCGCCACGGTGCGCAGGGCACGGCGGCGACGCGTCGGCTCGCGGCGGCGGCTCCCTTTGACGGGTTTCGGCCGCGGCGGGCGGTCTCCGGTGGTGGGGACCGGGCGGACCTCCTGCAGGCGCCCGCCCGATCCCTTGCGCATCTCGACCACGAGGGTTACTCGGCCGTCTTCGCCGTCTCGGAGATCTCCTGCACGATCTGCTCGGGGGTCTTCTTGCCCGCGATCAGCTCGGCCACGCTGTCGTTCACCTGCTGCCCGACCGCCGGCGGGTAGGCCTGGTCGAGGTAGAGCTGGAACCCGCTCGCGCCGGCCAGGGTCTGACCGACCGTCTTGAGGTTCTCGTCCTTCAGGGCCTCCTCGGCGCCCTTGACGACCGGCTGGATCGCGCCCTCGGCCGCCAGGCGCTTCTGCTCGTCGACCGAGGAGATGAACTTGAGGAACTCCACCGCCGCCGGCGGGGCGTCCGCGGAGACCGCGTAGCCGTTGCCGCCGCCGAAGGCGTCGGCGCCGTTGCCCTTGCCGCCGTCGACCGCCGGGAAGGGGAACCAGCCGAGGTCGTCGCCGATGCCCTTGCCGGAGGCCTCCTTCTGCACGTTCGGCGCCCACTGGCCCATCAGCTCCATGGCCGCCTTACCGCTGCCGACCAGGGCCGCCTGGCCGTCGGGGGTGTTGTACTTGGCGCCGAGGAAGCCCTTCTGGAACGGATCGAGCGCGACCAGCTCCTGCAGGTGCTTGCCGGCCTGGATGAAGTCCGGGGTGTTGAAGTTGTGGTCCTGACCCGCCTTGGCCAGCGCCTCCACGCCGCCGACCCGCATCGACAGGTACGACCAGTAGAAGTGGCCCGGCCACTTCTCGGCGCCGGCGAGCGCGATCGGCGTGATGCCGGAGTCCTTGAGCTTCTTCACCGTGTCGAGCAGCCCGGACCAGGTGGTCGGCGGCTGCTCGATGCCGGCCTGCTTGAACAGCTTCTTGTTGTACCAGAAGCCGACCATGCCGTTGTCGAACGGGACGCCGTAGATCTTGCCGTCGATCGTGTAGGCCGCCCAGGCGCTGGGGGCGATGGTGTCCTTCCACGAGGCGACGTCGGCGGTGATGTCCTTCACCAGGCCGGCGTCGACCTGCTGCTTGAGCACGCCGCCGCCCCAGGTGTGGTAGATGTCCGGCAGTTCACCGCTCTGGGCGACCGTGGTCATCTTCGTCTTGAACGCGTCGTTCTCGATCGCCTGGACGTTGATCTTCACGTTGGGGTTGGCCTTCATGAAGGCCTGGGCCTGCTGGGTGCGGACGGTCCGGAACGGCTCCTGCGTCCCGATGTGCCAGAAATCGATGGTCGTCGTCTGCCCCGACGCCTGACCGCCGCCACCACCGCCGCTCTGCTGCTCGCCGCCGCCTGCACCACAGCCGCTCATCACCAACAGTGCGGCCGTCGCCCACAGCGCCACATTGCGCCGACGCCACGTCATCGCATGGTCTCCTTCCTCATGAACCCGAAGAGGAACGCGTGCATCGGACTCCGGGCGTTTCCGGGGTGCCGGACGGTTCCTCGAGGGTGAGGCTCTCTATGTGCTTGGGGGACGGATTGGGCCCGTGAGTCCGCCTCTGAAACTTTCGGAAGGATTCCGATAGTTTCTATTTCGCCGCTGACGCTACAGTCGCGTTTCCTCAAGGTCAACGCCCCGTTGTAGAGCTGTTACCCGCAGGGTCAGGCGGGAGGTCGTTCACGCAGCGCAACGGCCATCCGGGGAAGGCGACAACGGGGTCGTGGGGGGCCATCGTGCGTGGAAGATGCACGAACTACCCTGGAGCCCGGGCCGCGGGCGCACCGACGACGAGGAGCTGAGATGGCCGACCGAACGGGAGCTGTGGAGGTCACCTCCGAGGAGGAGCTGCGCGAGCTGCTCGGCCCTCCGATGCCGAGGGCGATCACCAAGGAACGCGCCGCGCTGCACGAGGTCGACCGCCAGTGGCTGGCCGCGTCGCCGTTCTGCCTGGTGGCGACCTCCGCGCCGGACGGCACCTGCGACGTCTCCCCCAAGGGCGACCCGCCCGGCTTCACCCTCGTCCTCGACGACACCACGATCGTCATCCCGGACCGGCCCGGAAACCGGCGCGTGGACGGCTTCCGCAACGTGCTCGCCAACCCGCACGTCGGCCTGATCTACTTCGTCCCGGGCCGCGGCGACACGCTGCGCGTCAACGGCCGGGCGCGGCTGGTGCGCGAGGCGCCGTACTTCGACCGCTTGGTGGTGAAGGGCCACCGCCCGGACCTGGCCCTCGTCGTGGAAATCGAGCAGATCTTCTTCCACTGTGCCAAGGCCTTCATGCGCTCACAGCTGTGGAACCCCGAGACCTGGAACCCCGGCGCCCTCCCCTCGACGGCCTGCATCGTCAAGGCGGTGCAGCGGACCGAGGAGACCCTGGAGGACCTGGAACGCTACTACGGCGAGCAGTACGCGAGCTACCTCTACCGCAGAGCCCCCGACTCGGCGGCGTCCGCGCCGCCGTCAGCGGTGATCGGCACGTAGCACGATCACGCCCCCGCCGTCGCCCGGCACGCTCTCGATGAGGTCGCGGGCCTTGGCGGTGACGTCCTCCTTGCTCAGGCTCGCGCCCATCGCCATCGCCTCCTCGCAGGTCTCCGGCGCGAGCCTGGAGCGTACGGCGGCGACGTTGCGCGGCCCGTCCAGCGGATCCATCGCGGTGGGGGAGTAGCCGATGCGCGCGCCGATCGCCCCGACCGCGCCGAGCAGCACCGCGCCCTCCATCGCCCGGCCGGCCAGGCCGAGCGCCCCGGCCAGCACGTGGGCGCAGGCGAGCCAGCCGGTGATGTCCTCGCCGCCGTCCAGCCGTACGACCAGCCGCGCGGCCTGCTGCACCGCCCGGTCCACCCACCCGAGGTCGATCGCCGCCTTGGCGGCGATCCACAGGCACGAGATGTGCGCCCAGTCGTGGCCGCACGCCTCGGCGATGTCGGCGGCCTGCACGAGCTGGGCGATGGCGAGCTCGGGGTCGCCGGCGACCCGGCTGATCTGCCCGCGGACCATCAGCAGCTCGCACTCCAGCCACGGCAGCCCGGACGCCTCCACCTGCCGCAACGCGTCCCGCAGGACCCGGTCCGCCTGCTCCGGGTCTCCGGTGAGCTGCAGGAAGAACGCACGGTACGGCAGCGCCCGGGACAGCACCTCCACGTCGCCGCCGCGTTCCGCCTGCGCGATCGCGGCCATGACGTCGTCGTTCCCGCCGAAGGGGTCGCCGGCGAGATAACGCAGCAGGGCGCGGCCCACCAGGGCGTGCCCGTGGGAGGGGTGGTCGCCGGGCGCTCCGTCGAGGGCGCGGGTGAGCCATTCGATGCCCTCGTGCACGAATCCGGCGCGGTACCAGTACCAGGACAGGGCCGAGGCGAGCCGCAGCGCCGGGTCGGCGGCGCCGGTGGCGAAGGCGTGGGCGAGGGCGACGCGGATGTTGGCCTGCTCGTGGCCGAGCCTGCGCATCCACTGGTCGCCGTCGAAGCTGCGCAGCCGCCGCTCGGCGGTCTCGGCGAGGCGTACCATCCACTCCAGATGCCGGTCGGCCCACCGCCGCCGCTCCTCGTCGGCCAGCGAACGCTCGCCGTACTGGCGCAGCGTCTCCAGCATCCGGTAGCGGCGCGGCCCGCCGCCGGTCTCCTCGACCGCGACCAGCGACTTGGTCACCAGCGCCGTGAGCGCGGGCAGCACCGGCCGGCTCCCGCACAGCCACTGCGCCCCCTCGACGTCGAAGCTCCCCTCGAACACGGCGAGGCGGGCGAACAGCCGTCGCTGCTGCGGGGAGAGCAGGGCCACGCTGGACTCGATCACGGCCTCCAGGCTGCGGTGCCGTTCGGGGGCGGTGCGCGATCCGGAGGCCAGCAGCGCGAAGCGATCCTGCAGTCCCTCCGCGACCTGTTCCAGCGACAGCACCCTCGTCTGCGCGGCGGCGAGTTCGATCGCCAGCGGCACCCCGTCGAGTTCGCGGCAGATCCGTGCGATCAGCTCCCGTTCGATGCCGCGCGGGCTCCAGGCCGGGCGGATCGCCGCCGCCCGTTCGATGAACAACTCCGCCGCCGCGCCCGCCGGGTCGAGGGGACGCGCCTCGAAGGTGACCTCGCCCGGAATGGTCAGCGTCTCGCGGCTCGTCGCCAGCAATCGGAGGTTCGGGCACCGCGACAGCAGCGACTCGGCGAGGGCCGCCGCCGCGTCCACCAGGTGCTCGCAATTGTCCAGGATGAGCAGCGCGTCCCGGTCGCCGATCACCGCCGCGAGCCCGTCGGTGTCCCCGGCGAGGGGAGCGCCCATGGCCGCGCCGACGACGTCGGCCAGCAGCGCGGGGTCGGTGAGCTCGGCGAGCAGGGCCAGCCACGGCCCCTCGCCGCCCTCGCGGCGGCGGCCCACCTCCAGGGCGGTACGGCTCTTGCCGACGCCGCCCGGGCCGGTGATCGTCACCAGCCGGTGCGCGGCCAGCAGGCGCGAGATCGCGGCCACCTCCTCCTCACGCCCGATCAGCCTGGTCAATGGGATGGGCAGCCGGGGCGTGGGGGAGGCGGCGGCGATGCTCCGCGTGCCGTCGGCGTCGGCGGCGAGGGTACGCCTGGCCGCGCCTCCGGCCGATGGGCTTCCATCGGCGGAGTCACCGGCTCTGCCTGCGGAGTCACCGGCCCCGCCTGCGGAGTCACCGGCCGGAACCGCGGCGGGATCGGCCGTTGGATCCCCGCCGGGCCGTACACCGGATTCGGCGGGGGCACCCGGCCCGACAAACGCGGCACCTGATGAACCGCTTGGTCCACGGTCTGGTCCGCCGTATGGTCCACCGTCTGGCCCGACGCCTGCTTCGGCGTCCGAGCCGGGACGCGGCGCGGCCCCTGGCGTGACGTCCGGTCCGTCGCCCTGCGCGGCGCCTGCCGCGACGCCCGCTGCCAACGAGGTGCCCGGCGCGTGCCCGGCTGCCGCGTCCGGCGTGGAAGCCGAGGCGTGCCCTGGCGTGGAGGACGGCGCGGTGTGCCCCGTCGCCGACCCGACCCCCTCGGACGCCGCGCCGGGCATCCCGCCGTCGGCGGAGACGTCGGCCGGGCCGGGTGGCTGCGCCTGGGGGCCGCCGGGGCCGGGGGCGGCGGGTGCCACGGAGTAGGCCGGTGGCCGACCCGCCGAAGCCTCATGAGATGGAGCGTGCCAATCCAGCGCCGGATCCTGACGCAGCACGGCGCTCTCCATTGCCCGCAGCGCGGGCCCCGGGTCCACGCCCAGTTCGTCGGCGAGGCGTTCCCGGGCGGTGCGCAGGGCGGCGAGCGCGTCCCCCTGCCGCCCGCACCGGTACAGGGCCAGCACGAGCAGTTCCCAGGAGCGTTCGGCGAGCGGGTGCTCCCGTACCAGGAACTCCAGGTCGCCGACGGCCTCGGCGGCGGCCCCGACCGCCAGGCGTGCCGCGGCGTGATCCTGCCGCGCGGTGAGCCGGGCGCCCTCCAGTCGCGCGATCTCCGCCGTGGCGAACTCGCTGTCGGCAAGATCGGCGTAGGCGGGGCCGCGCCACAACGCGAGCGCGGCCGACAGGCTCTCCCCGGCGGCGAACGGATCCTCGCCCAGCAGTCGCGCGCCCCGCTCGGCCAGGGCCGTGAACCGCTCGGCGTCCACCGTCTCGGGCGCGATCCGCAGCACGTACCCCGGCCCCTGCCGGTCCAGCACCCCGTGCGGCGTACGCGGCCTGCGATCGGGTTCGAGCACCCTGCGGAGCTTGGTGATGTAGGCGTGCATGCTGCCGAGCGCCGACTCGGGCGCCCGCTCGCCCCACAGCGAGTCGATGATCCGGTCGACCGTCACCATCTTGCCCTGCGCGATCAGCAGGGTGGCCAGCAGCGCCTTGGGCCGCTTGCCGCCCAGGTCGACGCGCTCACCGTCACGGGTCACCGCGAGCGGGCCCAGCACCGAGAAGTGGAGATCCGTCCGTGTCGCGCTCACCGGTGCCGCCCTCCACGTTCCTCCCACCCCATGCGGGACATGGGTATTTATACCGTTCAGATGTCACAAATGCGTATTAAGTTCGCGTTCGTAATCAACGTTGTCCGGTGCCGGCGACGGAACGAGGGAACGAGGGAACGAGGGAGGGGCGGCGGGCCTCCTCACGCGAGGCAGGTGAGGGGCCTCCCGCCGTTGTACTCGATCATGTCGAGCACGGCGGCGGTGAGGTCGATCGGCGCCCCCGGCTCGGCCCCGTCGAGCTCGGCGTAGGCGCGGTGCAGATTGCCGACGATCCGCTCGGCGTCGAGCAGCTCCGCGTACTCGCCGAGGTCGGCCTCGCGCCCCGCCTGCAGCGGGGTCAGCCCCGCCGCCTTGGCCTCGGCGGCCGTGCGCCGTACGAACCGCAGGTATCCGAGCACGAAGTCGATCGCCTCCGGGCCGCACGGCTCGCCGTGGCCGGGCACGATCGTGCGCGCGCCGAGCGTCGTGAGCGCCTCCAGCGCCTCGATCGCCCCCGACACCGAGCCCATCAGCACGAACGGCGTGCCCCCGTTGAACACCAGGTCCCCGGAGAACAGGATGGACTGCTCCGGAATCCACACGATCGAGTCGTTGGTGGTGTGCGCCGCCACCCCGACGTGACGCACCTCGCACCGCAGCTCGTCGCGATAAAGCGTGATCTTGTCGGCGAAGGTCAGGAACGGCGGGCACGCCTCGATCGCCCCCCAGTCCACCTTCGTCCAGGCGAGATTGCGGTACTCCGGGATGCCCTCGGCGAGGATCTGCTCCCGGGTGCGCTCGTGCCCGACGATCGTCGCCCCCGGGAACGCGAAGTTCCCGAAGGTGTGATCGCCGTGGTGGTGGGTGTTGACCAGCGTCGTCACCGGCCGGTCGGTCACCGACGCGATCGCGGCCAGATAGTCCCGGGTGCGCCGCTCCGTCGCGCAGGCGTCGATGCTGATCACCCCGCGCGAGCCGGTGAGAAACCCGGTGTTGTTGATCCACCAGCTCCCGTCGGGCTGGACGTACGCGTAGACCCCGTCGCCCACCTCCTCGATACGCGGCGGGGCGATCGACCGGTCGCAGGGGGCATCGACATGTGATGAGGACATGAGCGCAAGTGTGGTCCCTGCGCGCCCCCGATTGCACCGGCTTGAACACATCCGCCCCTACGTGTCGCCCGGAACCATCGGCGATCCGGCCCGTCGCGGCGGTGTCGGCGGCGGGAATCCGGAAAAACGTCTGATCCTCCGGCGGAGGGGAATCATGCCCAGAGCGCGGCCCGCCGGATCGGGCCGCGGCGGAACCGCTACCGTGCTCTCGACGGCCCCTCCGGCCGGAGGGCGCCCACGTCGGCGTGAGGAGAATCGATGGTGCACGAGCGTGCCGGACTGCCTGCCCAACCCTCCGACCTTGTGGACGTGGCCCGGCTCGTCACCGCGTACTACGCGCTGCGGCCCGACCCGGCGCGGCCGGGGCAGCGGGTGACGTTCGGCACCTCCGGGCACCGGGGGTCCTCGCTCGCGGTCGGCTTCAACGAGGACCACATCCTCGCCACCAGCCAGGCCATCTGCGAGTACCGGGCGCTGCAGGGCGTGACGGGACCGCTGTTCCTCGGGGTGGACACGCACGCGCTGTCGGAGCCGGCCCGGGTGTCGGCGCTGGAGGTGTTCGCCGCCAACGACGTGACCGTGCTGCTGGACTCCCGCGACGGCTACACCCCGACGCCCGCCGTGTCGCACGCGATCCTCACCCACAACCGGGGCCGGACCACCGGGCTCGCGGACGGCGTGGTCATCACCCCGTCGCACAACCCGCCCTCCGACGGCGGGTTCAAGTACAACCCGCCCAACGGCGGCCCGGCCGACACCGACGCCACCTCCTGGATCCAGGACCGGGCCAACGCGCTCATCGCCGACGGCATGAAAGAGGTACGGCGCATGCCGTACGCGCGGGCCGTGCGCGCCGAGGGCACCGGCAGGTACGACTTCCTCGGCGCCTACGTCGACGACCTGCCCGCGGTGCTCGACCTGGACGCCATCCGCGCGGCCGGCGTGCGCATCGGCGCCGACCCGATGGGCGGGGCCAGCGTGCACTACTGGGGCGAGATCGCCGAGCGGCACCGCCTCGACCTCACCGTGGTCAACCCCGAGGTGGACCCGACCTGGCGGTTCATGACCCTCGACTGGGACGGCAAGATCCGCATGGACTGCTCCTCGCCGTACGCGATGGCCTCGCTGATCGCCGGCCGCGAGGCGTACCAGGTGGCGACCGGCAACGACGCCGACGCCGACCGGCACGGCATCGTCACCCCCGACGGCGGGCTGATGAACCCCAACCACTTCCTCGCCGTGGCCATCTCCTACCTGTACGGCCACCGGCCGGACTGGCCCGCCGACGCCGGGGTCGGCAAGACGCTGGTGAGCAGCGGCATGATCGACCGGGTCGCGGCGGACGCGGGACGCCGCCTGGTCGAGGTGCCGGTCGGGTTCAAATGGTTCGTCGGCGGGCTGCTCGACGGCTCGCTCGGGTTCGGCGGCGAGGAGAGCGCGGGCGCCTCGTTCCTGCGCCGTGACGGCTCGGTGTGGACCACCGACAAGGACGGCATCATCCTCGCCCTGCTCGCCTCCGAGATCACCGCGGTGACCGGGAGCTCGCCGAGCGCCCTCTACCGCGAGCTGACCGCCCGGTTCGGCGAGCCCGCGTACGCCCGGGTGGACGCCCCGGCCTCACGCGAGGAGAAGGCGCGGCTGGCGAGACTGTCGGCCGACGACGTCAAGGCCGGGACCCTGGCCGGAGAGCCGATCACCGCCGTGCTCACCGCCGCGCCCGGCAACGGCGCCCCGATCGGCGGCATCAAGGTCTGCACCGAGAACGCCTGGTTCGCGGCCCGGCCCTCGGGCACCGAGGACGTCTACAAGATCTACGCCGAGTCCTTCCGCGGCCCCGGCCACCTGGCGGAGGTGCAGCAGGAGGCGCGCGCCCTGGTCACCGCGTCGCTGTAGACGCCGTCGCCCGCCCGGCCGTACGACCCCTGCGGCGAACGGCGCGTCCCCACCCCGACGGCGGGGGACGGGGGCTGGGGAGGGCGCCGTCCACCGTGATGGGTGGTCCGGTGCCCGAGGCCGCACGTCGGTGGCGCGGCGTTTGACAGATCCGTTCGTGATGTTTACGTTTCGTGTGCGATTCGGTGCCGGGTGGCGCCGGCGCGCGGGGCCTCCGCTCCCCGGACCGACGGTCCGGGGCCTCTTCCCGCCGCCGTTCCCGGCCCGCCGGGCCGCACGGGTAACCGGCCTCCCGGGATCGGATCACGCGCACCACGCGTGCCGCCGTCCCGGGACGAGCACCGCCGGGACCGGTGTGCCCATACCGTTCGGGGCGCGCCGATGCACGGGTCCACTCCTGATTTCCGCCAAGGTCACTGCCAGGGAACGGTGGGGAGCGATGGGTTACGGCTATCGAATCAGTGCCGCGAGCGCCGGGGCGTCGCCGCCGGACGGCACGGCCGCCGGTATGGCCCTGCGCGCCACGACACCCACCCCGGCCCCGGCACCCACCCCGGCACCCACCCCGGCTTCGGCACCGACACCGCGCGGCGTGGCCGAGGCGGTGATGCATTCGCCGGACGAGCCGACCTTGCTGCCGCCGGGCCGTACCAACTCGATCGGGTACATGATCTCGGTGCTCGGCGACGAGTGGAACCTGCTGATCATCCGGTGCGCGGTGTTCGGGGTGACCCGCTACTGCGAGTGGAAGCGGAAACTGCCGATCTCCGACGCGGTGCTGACCCGGCGGCTGGCGGGGCTCACCGAGCTCGGCGTATTCGAGCGGGTCGAGTACCAGAGCCGTCGGTACGAGTACCGTCTCACCCGGCGGGGACGCGGCATCTGGCCGATCCTGCTCGCCATCTACTCGTGGGAGTTCCGGTGGGTCCCCGTGCGCCTGCACAAGCTGCCGCAGGTGATCCACCGGGGCTGCGGCGAGCTCCTGTCGGTCGTGGTCGTCTGCGCCGACTGCGGGCAGCCCGTGCGCCCGCGCGACGTGGACGCACGGCTCGGCCCGAGCGGCGACTGGTCGCGCTGGGCGCCCGAGTCGACGACCCGCCGCCGGGCCGCCCCGCCGCAGGAGCGTCCGCCGATGATGTATGCCCAGACGACGGCCCTGATCGGCAACCGTTGGTCGGCGGTGATCCTCGGCGGGGCCTTCCTGGGGCTGCGCCGCTTCCACGAGTTCGAGCAGGGCCTGAGCGCGCCGCCCACGATCGTCGCCGACCGGTTGCGGGCGTTCTGCGACATCGGCGTGTTCCGGCAGGTCGCGGAGGGCGGACGGGCCGACCGGCCGGCGTACCGGCTCACCGGGAAGGGGCACGCGTTCTTCCCCGTGATCCTCATGAGCACCGACTGGGCCGAGCGCTGGTTCCACGCCCCCGAGGGGCCCGCGGTCGTGGTGCGGCATCCCCGCGGAGGGCACCCGTTCCGGCCGCGTCTGGTCTGCGCCGGTTGCGGCGTGACGCCCCGCGCCACCGACGTGGACGTGGTGGGATGCACCTGACCGGGGATGAAACACGATCGGGCGCCTGACCGCCGGTCGGCCCCCGCGCGTCGCGCGCCGGATGTTTCGGGCTTGTTTCTTCCATGTCGCGATCAGGCTCTTGCCGCACCTCGGCGGAGGGGTGATGATGGCGAGCACCCAACCGAGCGTGGTTCTCCATGTCGGGCCGGCGACCCCTGCCGACCCGATCGGTACGGCCTCGGGCGAGGCCGATCGGGGAGGACCGTTCGGAGTTCAACCGGTTGACGTGCCCGTCGAGGCGCATGCCATCGAAGCCGAGAGGACGACCATGAAGACCAAGGCAGCAGTCCTGTGGGAGTACGGCAAGCCGTGGAGCGTCGAGGAGGTCGAGCTCGACGCCCCGAAGGCCCACGAGGTCCTGGTCAGGCTCACGGCGAGCGGCCTATGCCACAGCGACGACCACGTACGCACCGGTGACCTGCCCGTCCAGCTTCCGATGGTCGGCGGTCACGAGGGCGCGGGCGTGGTGGAGGAGGTCGGCCCCGAGGTCACCGGCGTCAAGCCCGGCGATCACGTGGTGCTGGCGTTCGTGCCCGCGTGCGGTCGCTGCAAGTGGTGCGCGACCGGGCACTCCAACCTGTGCGACCTCGGCATGTACCTGATGATGGGCGAGGAGATCGGCGGCGGCCACCGGGTGCACGCCCGGGACGCGGACATCGGCACCATGTGCCTGCTCGGCACCTTCAGCCCCTACACCACGGTGCACGAGGCGTCCGTCGTGAAGATCGACGACGACATCCCGCTGGACAAGGCGGCTCTGGTCGGCTGCGGCGTCACCACCGGCTGGGGGTCGGCCGTCTACCTGGGGGAGACCCGCGCCGGGGACACGGTGGTCGTGGTCGGCATCGGCGGCATCGGCGCCGCCGCGCTCCAGGGCGCGCGCATGGCCGGGGCCAAGAACATCATGGCCGTCGACCCGGTGCCGTGGAAGCGTGAGATGGCCCTCAAGCTCGGCGCCACGCACGTCGCCGAGAGCATGGAGGCGGCGCACGGCCCGCTGACCGAGCTGACCAGGGGCCAGATGGCCGACGTCACGATCCTCACCGTCGGCGTGGCCCTGGGCGAGCTGATCGCCCCGCTGCTGGCGCTGACCGGCAAGAACGGCCGGGCCGTCGCGACCGCCGTGGCCCCGGCCCTGCAGACGCAGGTCACGCTCTCGCTGGCCGACCTCACCTTCATGCAGAAGTCGCTGCGCGGCGGGCTGTTCGGCGGCGCCAACCCGCGCTCCGACATCCCCAAGCTCCTGGACCTGTACCGCTCCGGCCAGCTCCTGCTCGACGAGATGGTGACGACCACCTACAAGCTCGACGAGGTCAACCAGGGCTACGACGACATGCTCGCCGGCAAGAACATCCGCGGCATGATCATTCACGAGCACTGATTCGCGACGCGGAGGGGTCCCTCGCCCGCTGGCGAGGGACCCCTCTCCTCTTGAACCGCCACGTCACGCCCACATCGCGCCCACATCGCGCCGCGCGCCGCCGCGCCGGACGTTCCGGCGAGGGCCGCCCGCGGCGCGTTGCCTCGCGATCCTTGGGGGAAGGGTGCCGATACGGGCGCCGCGCGAGCAGGGCGGCGGGCGGTGCCCGCCGGGTGCCGCTTCCCGTGATCATCAGCGAGCGCGGCGCGGACCTGGCACAGTAGGCCTGAACAGTAGGCCTGAAGAGCACGGAGGGCGCCGCGGTGCGACGGCGGCCAAATCGGCGACCCCTGTCGCCGGGGTCCGGCGGAACCGGTGGAGGATCGGTGAGCGACGGTTCGACGTCACAGAGTGCCACGTCTCGGCAATCGGCGTACCAGCCCTTCGCGGAGAAGGCGCTCCGGAGCCAGGAGGCCGCGGACCGGGAGGCCGGAGGTCACGGCCCGGTCCGCCCGGACGCCGCGCCCCCCGGGTCGGTGTACACGGTCGAGCCCTGGCGGGTGCGGGAGCTCTCCCTCGACCTTGAGGTGCTCGCCCAGAGCGAGTCGGTGTTCGCGCTGTCCAACGGACACGTCGGCCTGCGCGGCAACCTCGACGAGGGCGACCCGCACGGCCTGCCGGGCACGTACCTGAACTCGGTCTACGAGATCCGCCCGCTGCCGTACGCCGAGGCCGGCTACGGCTACCCCGAGTCCGGCCAGACCGCGATCAACGTCACCAACGGCAAGCTGATCCGCCTGCTCGTGGACGACGAGCCGCTCGACGTCCGATACGGCACGCTCCACTCCCACGTACGCGTCCTCGACATGCGCGCGGGCACCCTGACCCGCGAGATGGAGTGGACCTCGCCGGCCGGCGACACCGTCCGCGTGCGCTCCACCCGCCTGGTGTCCCTCACCCAGCGCGCCGTCGCCGCGATCTGCTACGAGGTCGAGCCCGTGGACCAGGCATTGCGCGTGGTCCTGCAGTCCGAGCTGGTCGCCAACGAGTCGGTGCCCCAGCTCGGCAAGGATCCGCGCGTCGCCGCCGCGCTGGAGTCGCCGCTGGTGAGCGAGGAGCACGTGGTACGGCGGGCCGGCGTCGTCATGGTCCACCGCACCAAGGTCAGCGGCCTGCGCGTCGCCGCCGGCATGGATCACGTGATCGAGGGACCGAAGGGCAAATCGGTCGAGGTGGAGAGCTTCGACGACGTGGGCCGCGTCACCGTGCCGTGCGTGCTGCAGCCGGGGCAGCGGCTGCGCGTGGTGAAGTTCATCGCCTACGGCTGGTCCAGCCAGCGGTCCCGGCCCGCCCTGCACGACCAGGTGGTGGCGGCGCTGGCCGGGGCCAAGCGCACCGGCTGGGAGGGGCTGCTCGCCGAGCAGCGGGAATTCCTCGACGACTTCTGGGCCGGTGCGGACGTCGAGATCGAGGGCGACGACGAGGTGCAGCAGGCGGTGCGCTTCGCGCTGTTCCACATCCTGCAGGCCGGGGCGCGGGCCGAGCGGCGGCCGATCGCCGCCAAGGGCCTCACCGGCACCGGCTACGACGGCCACACCTTCTGGGACACCGAGTCGTTCGTGCTGCCGGTCCTCACCTACACCCGGCCCGCCGCCGCCGCGGACGTGCTGCGCTGGCGGCAGATGACGCTGCCGCTCGCCGCCGAGCGGGCCCGGCAGCTCGGGCTGGGCGGGGCCGCGTTCCCCTGGCGTACCATACGGGGGCAGGAGTGCTCGGGCTACTGGCCCGCCGGCACGGCCGGCTTCCACATCAGCGCGGACATCGCCGGGGCGGTGATCCGCTACGTGGACGCGACCGAGGACGTCCGCTTCGAGCGTGAGACCGGGCTGGAACTGCTGGTGCAGACCGCCCGGCTGTGGCGCAGCCTGGGCCACCACGACGCCAAGGGCCGCTTCCGCATCGACGGCGTGACCGGCCCGGACGAGTACAGCGCGCTGGTCGACAACAACGTCTACACCAACCTCATGGCCCAGCGGAACCTGCGCGAGGCGGCCGAGGCGGCCGACCGACACCCGGACCTGGCCGAGGAACTGGACGTCACCCCGCAGGAGATCGGATCCTGGCGGGACGCCGCCGACTCGATCTTCATCCCGTACGACGACCTGCGGCGCGTGCATCCGCAGAGCGAGGCGTTCACCGAGCACGCCGTGTGGGACTTCGAGGGGACCAAGCCGGAGCAGTACCCGCTGCTGCTGCACTTCCCCTACTTCGACCTGTACCGCAAGCAGGTGGTGAAGCAGGCCGACCTGGTGCTGGCCATGCACATGTGCGGGGAGTCCTTCACCTTCGAGCAGAAGGTGCGCAACTTCGCCTACTACGAGCCGCTGACGGTGCGCGACTCCTCCCTGTCGGCGTGCACCCAGTCGGTGATCGCCGCCGAGGTGGGCCAGCTCGAACTCGCCCACGACTACCTGGGCGAGGCCGCGCTGATGGACCTGCACAACCTGCAGCGCAACACGCGCGACGGGCTGCACATGGCCTCGCTGGCCGGGGGTTGGATCGCGGTCGTCGAAGGGCTGGGCGGAATGCGCGCCTGGCGGGGGCGGCTCAGCTTCGCGCCCCGGCTGCCGCGCCGGATCACCCGCCTGGTGTTCCGGGTGCGCTATCGGGGGCGGCTCATCCGGGTCACGGTGACCCCGCGGGAGGCCCGGTACGAGCTGCTGGAAGGCGAGCCGTACGAGATCGGGCACCATGGCGAGCGGCTCGTGCTCGACGAGCGCGGGGTGCGCCGCCCGATTCCTCCCGCGCCCTCCTACCCGCGGCCGACGCAGCCGCCCGGCCGCGAACCGAGGCGGCGCGGCGTGGAGCCGAATCCGGCCGATGAGGACGCCGGCGGCGTGTAGCGCGGTCGCCGTGCCTGCGCCACACCACTACGTCACACCACTACGTCACACCACTCCGTCACACCGCTCCGTCACACTGCGGTCGGCGGCGATCGGCCGGAGGGCCCGAAGGCTCGTCGACGGGGGCGGTCACTCTGGACGTCACTCCGGTGGCCGCCGAGGATGAGGCGACCGCGGACAGTGACCCCTCCGCCGAGGACCCCTCCGACTCCGCCGCGTCATCCTCCACCGACGGGCTGGTCTCGCGATGCGTGAACAACGCCAGCAGGCCGTCGATGCGCAGGTCGGACTCCGCGGGGTGGCGGAAGCGCCGCTTGGGATCGACGGTGTAGCGATTGCGCCGTCCCACCCGGGTGCGGGTGACGTAACCCGCCGCCTCAAGATCGGCGACGATCGCCTGTGCCGCTCGTTCCGTGATGCCTGCGACGTGCGCCACGTCCCGCAACCGAACATCCGGGTCGCGGGCGATCTCCAGCAGCACGCGGGCGTGGTTGGTCAGGAACGTCCAGCGACCTGTCGTTCGGTTATCACCTGGGCTCGCCATGCCCCCCAATATACGATGTCCTCTTCGTACGTCGCGTCCGACTGGCCGGTAAGCTGGAAGAACCGTTCCTGAAGGTCATATTACGAAATTTGTTTCGTGAATACGTTGACATGTATGGTGTTGGCCAGCGATGCTCTAGAGGTGGTGAGTATGGCCGGTGGTGCGCCGGGACTCACGGGATGACCGCCCGGCTGGGGTGATCGACCGCTCACGACCTTGACCGGCAGGTACCGCCGTCCGCAGGACGGCGTCGGCAGGTGACTTCGGGGGAAGGGGCAGGGACATGATGGACAATCAGCAGCTGGAACGCCAGGGGAGCGCCGCAGCGGATGTGATCTACCATGACGCCCAGTTGCGCGTCGTCCGCACCGGTGCCCGAGCGGTGGCGATGTACGGCGAGATCGACATCTCCAACAGCCAAGCCGTCGCCGACGTCCTCGCCCTGGTCCACGCCGATGCCGGAGATGTGATCGTGGCCGACGTCGGCGGGCTCGCCTTCGTCGACGTCTCCGGAATGCGGATCCTCGCGTTGCCGCACCTGGAGGTGACGGCGCGCTGGCTGTGGCTCTGCAACGTCCCCCACAACCTGCGACGGCTGCTGACCATCCTCGACTGGGACCCCGTCAGCGCGCTGCTGAGGTGAGCGCTCCTTTCCCGGCGGGTATGCGAATTCACCATGAGCGACGTATCCGACGCCCCACTGGCCGACCTCGACCCCTTCGACCTCTTCGACGCCGAGGCGGCACGACTCAACGACTTCTTCTCCTCCCTGGACCAGGACGGCTGGGCGCGGCCCTCCCGCTGCGAGGGCTGGTCGGTACGCGACGTCCTCGCCCACCTGGCGGGGGAGGAACTGTACAACCACGCCTGCCTCGACGGAGAGGTCGGCGGGCTGTTCGAGATGCTCGACCGGGAGGGCGTGTCCGGCTACGACGAGTTCAACGAGTGGTGCGTGCGGCAGCGGCGCGACCTGCCCGTCGGCGAGGTGCTGGAGGAATGGCGGGAGAAGAACGGCGAGACGCGGCGGCGCATGCGCGAGCTCGGCCGCCACGCCATGCTGGAGACCTCGGTCGGCCCCTACCCGGTCGGCCTGCAGACCTTCCACTACGCCTCGGAGTACGCCACGCACGCCGACGACGTGGGCGCTCCGGTCGCGGACGAGGAGGAGGCCGACAGGATCCACTGGCGCGTACGCGTCGGACTGTTCGTGCTCGGGGAGCAGGGCGCCAAGGCGCGCATCGAGCCCACGGCCGAAGGGCTCCTGGTGTACGGCGTCGGCAGCGAGGCGGTGCTCTCACGCCAGGAGTTCGTCGAGGCCACGGTCGGCCGACTGCCCGGCGACCATCGCCTTCCGGCTGAGATCAGGACCGCCCTGCGCGTCCTGGCCTGATCGCCGCGGTACCAGTGATCAGGCGGGTTTGCTGTTGGTGACCCGCCGCGCGGGCTTGGCCTTCCGCTCATGACCGGACGTCCTGGCCACCGCGCCATGCGGCGCCTGGGCCGCCCGCCCGGCACGCCGTCCCTCGGCTGCCTGGTCCTGAACCGCTTGGAGTCCTTGGGGCGCCGAGACAGGTGTGTCGTGAGCCGCCGCCTCGTGTGCCGCGTCGTCCCCGGCGCCGTCGGTGGCCGCGTCCGCCTTCTCGGCGCTCGCGGGCTTATCCGAGCGGCCGTCATCGCCGCGGGCACCGGCGGCCGAGCCGTTCGGCGCCTCGGCGGAGACGGCCGGCATCTCGATGGTCTGGTCCTGATCCACCGTGTTCCGCGCGACGCGTACCTTTGCGACAGGCTCCGACGCGAGTTCCGCGCCCTGATCCGGCTCGACGCGCAGCGGCATGGACGAGTTTCGTGGGGTGGGGCCGACGCCGGCTCGACGGCTCGCCGGGACGCGGATGGGAGTGATCGGGGCGGTCGCGGTCGCGAGGTCCGCAGCGTGTTCCGGCACCGACGCGGCGGGCTCCTTCGCCTGCGTGGACTCCTTCGCCCGTACAGGTTCCGTCGCCCGTACAGGCTCCTTGGCCCGTACAGGCTCTTTTGCCTGGACGGGTCCCTTGGCCTGAGCGGGAACGGTCACCCGCTGAACGAACGTGGAACCGCGTGGACCCACCCTGCCGCCGAGCCCGCCGCTCGGGGCGGGAGCCGTCGTGACGTCCGGCTTCGGGACCGCCCTTGACATGGTCCCGTCCGGTACGCTCGCCACCGTCGTCCTGGTCGCCGTGGCGGCCTTCTGCGCGCCGCCCCCGACCAGACGCCATACGCGGCGGCAAAGCCGTACCACCCGCTTGACGAGCGACGGTTTGCCGTCCCGGCCCGTGGCCGCGATCAACGCGGTCATGCACGCCAGGACCAGCACCGAGATTCCGAGCACCGCCGCGAGGATCAGCACCAGAACCGCCCCCAGTGAGATGGCGACGCTGATCAGTTCCAGCATCGGTTCCTCCCCTGTCCTGTCTCCAAACCTCCACCATGCCCCGGTTTGCCGCTTCGTTACCCAACGGAGGGATAGGACGTGGATCTCCCTATCCCTCACCCAATCAGATGGCCTCTCAACAGGACAGAGGGGGGTACAGAGAACTTCACGTGACGGGAACGATCCGTGCCTCGATCACCCGCCCGTCCGCCACGCGCAGCAACCCGATCGTGCCGTGCGGCTGGCGGCGGCGGTCGGTGGGCGAACCCGGATTGAAGATGCGCACCCCGTCGCCGGTCTCGTCCATGGGAATGTGCGAGTGGCCGAAGACCACCAGATCGGCGTCGGGGAAGCGACGACGCATCCGGGCGGTACGGCGGGCGGCGGGACCGGCGTCGTGGATCATCGCGATCCGCAGCCCGTCCACCTCGAACTCGGCGGTCTCCGGCGCGCCCCAGGCGGCCACGTCCGCCCCGTCGTTGTTGCCGAGCACCACCCGCACCGGCGCGTACGCGGCCAGTTCGTCGAGCACGCCCGCCACGCACACGTCCCCGGCGTGCAGGATCAGCTCCGCCCCGCGCAGGTGCTCGGCCACCCGGGGCGGGCACTCCTTCCAACGCCAGGGCGCGTGCGTGTCCGACAGGACCACGATCATCATCGTGCGATGCGCCCGCCGCGACCCGTGCCCGAGCGCGTCGGCACGGACCTCACGTGTCCGCCGGGGCGACGTCGATCAGCACTTTGCCCACGGCCCCCGCCTCCACGGCGGCGTGCGCATCGGCCGTGCGTTCCAGCGGGAAGCGATGCAGCGGCAGGCCCGCCGCCTTGCCGACCCGCAGCGCCCCCTCGGCGACCGCCGCCGCGACGTCCGCGACCGCCGCCTGCTTGGCGTCCTCGGGAACCGTGTAGACGAGCACGAACTGGTAGCGGACGTTCGGGCCCATCAGCGTGCGGATGGGCAGGACGAGCTGGTCGCCCCCGTTGTTGGCGTACACGGCGATGGTGGCGTGCGGGGCGACCACCTTGTGGTTCACCTCGGCGTTCACGGCGGGGGCCACCTCGACGATCATGTCCACGCCGTCCGGCGCGGCCAGGCGGATCGCGCGGGCCGCGTCCTCGGTCTTGTAGTGGACCACGTGGTGCGCCCCGGCGGCCCGCGCCAGCGTCGCCTTCTCCAGGCTGCTCACCGTCGTGATCACCGTCGCGCCCGACCAACGCGCGAGCTGGATCGCCGCGTTGCCGACCGCGCCCGCGCCGCCCGCCACCAGCACCGTACGGCCCGTAAGCGCCCCCGGCCCCAGCCGCCTCGGCCCCCCGCCGGCGACGGTGAGGCAGCGGTGCGCCGTCAGCGCCGGGATGCCGAGGCTCGCCCCCAGCTCGAACGAGGCCTCGTCGGGCAGCGGCACCACCTGGCGCTCCGGCAGCACGACGTACTCCTGCGCGGTGCCGTCGGCGCGTTGCCAGGCCGCCTCCCACAGCCACACCCGCCGCCCCGGCTCCAGGCTCTTCACCCCCTCGCCGACGGCGTCGACGACGCCCGCGCCGTCCTGGTTGGGAACCACGTCGGCGTCCACGGACCCTCCGGCTCCGCCGCCGCGCCGCACCTTCCAGTCGGTCGGGTTGACCCCGGACACCACGACCTTGACGCGGACCTCGCCGGGGCCGGGCTCGGGAACGGGCCGCTCGACCATGCGCAGCACCTCGGGGCCGCCGATCTCGGAATAAACGATCGCTCTCACGATGACTTCATCACCTGCCGTCCTGCGGTTATTCCTGGTCACGCTCGCCGTCCGGCGGCCAATCGGCCCGGTCGCCGGAGCGGTTGTCCGGCCGGGTCTCCACCGGGGTGCCGCCAGGGACGCTCGCAGCCGTGTTCTGCGAAGGCGTGTTCACCCAAGCCGTGTTCCCCCAAGCCGTGCCCGCCGACGGCACGGGGGCGGCGGTCGGCTCCGGCCCGGAACGCAGCGAGGCCAGTTCCGCGGCGGCGTCCGCGCAGGGGACGCCGAGCTCATGGGCGCCGAACTGGTACAGGTCGTCCTCGGTCTCGATCTCCAGCAACCGCCACCGCAGGCCGTACCGGGTGTGCTCGCGCACCTCGGTGCGCTCCACCTCGGCCCAGGCCAGCCGCCGCCGATCGGCGAAGCCGGACACGACGGTCAGGCCCGTGTGATCGGCGGCGAGCCGTTCGGGCGCGACCACGTCGCGCAGGGCGAGCACGCCCAGCAGCACCGCGGCTCCCGCGGCGAGGAACGCCCCCGCCTTGTCGAAGGACACCCAGGCCACAACCGCGAGGGCCCCGAAGGCGACCGCCCCGGCCGCCTTGGCCAGCATCAAGTCGCGGCGTACCCGCCAGCGGATGCTCACGCTCATCACGCCCACCCACCCAGACACGACGGTGATTCCGCCGCAAACGCCACCGGACCGGACAGGAATGCCCTCATGCCAAGAACGCTACCGGTATTCGCCGGCGTGGTGAGTGGCCGGCGGCGGGGGCGGAGGGGGCTTGTCCGCGGGTCAGCCGAGGCTTTCGACGGCCTTGGCGAGAAGGGGGAGCAGGGTGAGCACCTGCCTGCGGCTGTCGGGGGGCAACTCGTACCACACGTTGGTGAGCCGCCGGTGCACCTCGACCGTCTTGTCCCCCAACAGGCGGGCGCCCTCCTCGGTGAGGGCGACCTGGGTGCTGCGCCCGTCGCCGGGATGCCGGTCGCGGCGGACGAGCCCGCGCCGGTGCAGGGCGTCGAGGGTGCGGGTGACGCTGGGCTGGGCCAGCCCCGCCTCCTCGGCGATCGCCGAGATGCCGCGGCTTCCGGCGGTGCCGACGGCGGAGAGGACGACGAGCTGGGAGAGCGAGATCGCGGGATCGCCGACGGCGCGGGCGAATCCGCCCATGCGGCGCACGGTGCGGATCAGGTCGAGCACGGCCGTGACGAAGGTGGCGGAATCACACGGTTCGTCGAGGTCTGCCGGGAACGGGGGAACCGCTGAAGCGCCCGGACCGCCGGCGGGGCCGGGGTCCGGGGTGGAATCCGGGTTGGCGACCGGCATGCCCTTTCCCCTCCCGATCTCACTAGCGTACTATGAAGGGGGAAATATAGCATGCTATGAATATGTTCCCCGCACGTGACACGGGACGTGATGAGGATGATCTCCAAGCCGCGGCCGATCAGCGGTGACACCGGGAGTTCCTACGCGGACGGGACCGTGGTCGTGGGGGTGGACGGCACGTCATCCGGCCTGGCGGCGCTGACCGAGGCGGTCGCCGACGCGGTCGAGACGCATGCCCGGGTGGTCTGCGTCCACGTGCGTGCCGAGCCGATGTTCGCCGAGATGATGGTGATGATGGCCCCGTACGCCGCCGCCATCGCCAACGAGTGGCGCGACGCCCTGGAACTGGAGGCCTGGCTCCAGTGCGCACAGGTCGTGGAGCCGCACGGCCTCAAATGGGACTTCCAGGTCAGTCTCGGCCGCCCGGCCGAGGCCCTCGACGAAATCGCCGCCGCCCGCCACGCATCCGCGATCTACGTCGGCGCCCGGCGCCGCGGCGGCTGGGCCCGTCGCCTGCACCGCTGCCCCGCCCTCGAACTCGCCCGTTCCTGCCACTGCCCGGTCCGCCTGGTCGCGCACGCCGCGGACGACTCGCCTCAGCTCTGACCCGGCCCCGGCCCCGGCTCGGGTGGGGTCCGGCTCGGGTCGGGTCCGCGATTCCCTCGGGCCTCTCGCGTCGCCCGCGCGTTCCGCCTGCCGACACCGGCCGCATGCGCCGGCGGGCGCGAATCGGGGTAGGTGAGTCGCATGCCGCTGTACGTCGGGACCTCGGGGTGGCAGTACGCCGACTGGCGCGGCGTGCTCTACCCACCCGGGCTGCCGCTGCGCCGCTGGCTCGAACGCTACGGCGAGGCCTTCGCCACCGTCGAGAACAACAACGCGTTCTATCGGCTGCCCCGCCGGGAGACCTTCGAGGACTGGCGCTCGCGCACGCCGGAGGGCTTCGTGATGGCGGTCAAGGCCAGCCGCTTCCTCACGCACGTCAAACGGCTCAAGGATCCCGAGGAGCCGGTGCGGCGGCTGCTGGGCGTCGCCGACGGGCTGGGGGAGAAGCTCGGGCCGGTCCTGCTGCAGTTGCCGCCGACGCTCCGGGCCGACCCCGGGCGGCTGGAGCGCTGCCTGGCCTGCTTCCCCCGGCGGGTCCGGGTCGCGGTGGAGCCGCGCCACGACTCGTGGTGGACCGGCGAGGTCCGCGACGTCCTCGCCGCCCACGGCGCCGCGTTGTGCTGGGCCGACCGGCTCGGCCGCCCGCTGACGCCGTTGTGGCGTACGGCGGACTGGTGCTACCTGCGGCTGCACGAGGGCCGGGCCGAGCCGTGGCCCTCGTACGGCGACGCGGCGCTGCGCTCCTGGCTGTCCCGGCTGGGCGCGGACGGCGCGCGTGGCGACGCGTACGTGTACTTCAACAACGACCCGGGCGGCGCGGCCGTCCGGGACGCGGTGCGCTTCGCGGCGCTGGGCCGTACCGCCGGATGGGACGTCACCCGCACCCCGACCGCGCACGACCTGGCCGCCGCCTCCCGGAGCTGACCGCCCAAAAACACCCCAAAATCCCGACTTTTCTGCCCATAGCTTGGCATTTCGGCATGCACCCTCCTACGGGACTGATGCCGCTTCCCATTAGGCTCCGAAATCGACCATGCTGGAGCGTCAACCCAAATGCTCAACGAGGAGACGAACCCTATGCGCACCCTGCCCCCGTTCCGCGCGGATCACGTGGGAAGCCTGCTCAGGCCGCCCGCGCTGCTGCAGGCCAGGGAGGACTTCAAAGAGGGCCGCATCGGCGCCGAGGCGCTGCGGGAGATCGAGGATCAGGCGATCAAGGACGCCGTCCGCATGCAGGAGGAGGTCGGCCTGAAGTCGGCCACCGACGGCGAGTTCCGCCGTTCGGCCTGGCACATGGACTTCATCTACGCGATCGGCGGCATCGGCCAGGCCCCGGGCAACATCAAGGTGCAGTTCCGCAACGAGAAGGGCCTGATCGAGTGGACCCCGGCCGCGCTGCACATCGGTGAGCGCCTGCACCTCAAGGACACGATCTTCGGCGACCACTTCACGTTCCTCAAGGAGCAGGTGAACACCGCCACGCCCAAGCTCACCATCCCCTCGCCGAACATGGTCCACTACCGGGGCGGCCCGGCCTCCATCGACAAGGCCGTCTACCCCGACATCGAGGAGTTCTGGACCGACCTCGCCGCCGTGTACGCCGAGGAGGTCCGCCGCCTCGGCGAACTCGGCTGCACGTACCTGCAGTTCGACGACACCAGCCTCGCCTACCTCAACGACCCGGCGCAGCGCGCCGCGATCGCCGAGCGCGGCGAGGACGCCGACCACCTGCACCTGCGCTACATCAAGCAGATCAACGCCGCGGTGGCGAACAAGCCGGAGGGCATGGCGATCACCACGCACATGTGCCGCGGCAACTTCCGCTCCTCCTGGGCGGCGTCCGGCGGCTACGACTTCGTCGCCGAGGCGCTGTTCAGCGAGCTGGCGGTGGACGGGTTCTTCCTGGAGTATGACGACGAGCGCTCGGGCGGCTTCGAGCCGCTGCGGTTCGTGCCCAAGGACAAGATGGTCGTGCTCGGCCTGGTCACCACCAAGCGCGGCGAGCTGGAGTCGAAGGACATGCTCAAGCGCCGCATCGAGGAGGCGAGCAAGTACATCGACGTCGACCAGCTCTGCCTGTCGGGCCAGTGCGGCTTCTCCTCCACGGTGGAGGGCAACGCGCTCACCCAGGAGGAGCAGATCGCCAAGCTCCGCCTGATCATCGAGACGGCCGAGGAGGTCTGGGGCTGATCGGCCGCTAGCCGGGCTCGGCGCACGGAGGCAGGTTCAGCATCGCCTCCAGGCCGGTCCGGCGCAGGACGCTGCGCATGTGGGGCGTGACGGCGACCACGGTCACCGTCATGCCCCGCTCCTTCGCCTTGCCGTACAGGTTGACGAGCGCACCGAGGCCCGAGGAGTCGAAGAAGTCGAGCCCGGCCAGGTCCATCTCCAGCCGGTGGCCGTCGCCGGCGAGCAGGTCCGCGGCCGCCCGCGCCGGCTCCTGCCGGGTCGTGAAGCCGAGGTCGCCGCTGAGCACCAGCCGCGTGGTCTCCGGAGCGGGGCGCCGGACTTCGATGCTGAGGGAGGTCTGGTCGGGCATTCCTTCTCCGGTCGTGGATCGACCCGGTCGGCGCCCGGCGACGGGCGCGGGGCACTCGGGTCCTCTGTCACCACCCTGTCCTGCCAGGGGGCGGGGGAACAGGGGAGATCTCGCACTGTGATGAGGTTGTTCTCGTGCGTACGACCCTATATGTGACAGTTGGCGGCAAAGACGTCCGTACTGCCCAAGACGTCCGTACCATCTGAGTACGCTCGTCGCGTGCCCCGGGGCCACGCCGACGCGGAGGAGCGTCTCCAGCCGCCATGGAGGCGTGCGCGGTGTCAGAGAGGATCGTCATGCCGCTCGTGTTGGGCCTCGTCGGTCTGGTGTTCGGCCTCATCGGACTGTGGGTGCTGCTGTCGGCCAGGAACTTCAAGCGCCGGGCCGTACGGGCGCAGGGGCATGTCGTGGCGCTGCGGCCCGACAGGTCGGGCTCCGACGGCGTGGTCTACTACCCGACCGTGCGCTTCACCACCGCCTACGGCCAGGTCGTCGAGGCGGAGGCGAACTTCGGCAGCAAACCGGCGATCGGCCCGGTCGGCCACCCGGTCAAGGTGCTCTACGACCCCACGAACCCGGTCGAATACCGCATCGACAGCCTCTGGGGCCGCGGAACCATGTTCGCCGCCATCTTCCTCGGCATCGGCCTGGTGCTCCTCGGGGCGATGACCGCCGACGTGCTGTCCGGCGGATGAGACGCGCCGGGCGGGGAGTGGCCACTGAGGCAGGATGATCCTCGGCGACATCGGGCCGAGATCCGCGGGTAGTAGCTTTCGCACTATGAGACTTGGCGTACTCGACGTGGGCTCCAACACGGTCCACATGCTCGTGGTGGATGCCCACCAAGGCGCGAGGCCGCTGCCGGCCTACTCCCACAAGGTCGAACTGCGGCTCGCCGAACACCTCGCCGACGGCGCGCTGCTGTCCAAGGAGGGGGAGCGGCGACTGCGCGACGCCATCGACGACGCCCTGCGCATCGCGGAGGACAAGGGCGTGGAGGACCTGATGGCCTTCGCCACCTCGGCGGTCCGGGACGCGGCCAACGGCCTGGACGTGCTGTCCCGCATCCAGGCCGACACCCGGCTCGACATCCACGTGCTGTCCGGGTCGGCCGAGGCGCGGCTGACGTTCCTGGCCGTGCGGCGGTGGTTCGGCTGGTCGTCGGGGCGGCTGCTCGTGCTGGACATCGGCGGCGGCTCGCTGGAGCTCGCCACGGGCATCGACGAGGACCCGGACGCCGCGATCTCACTGCCGCTGGGCGCGGGCCGGCTCACCCGCGACCGGTTCACCGCCGACCCGCCCCCGCCGGACGAGGTGCGGAGCCTGCGCAGGTACGTACGTGCCGCGATCGGCCGCGCGGTCGGCGACATCGTCCGGTACGGCCGGCCCGACCATCCGGTGGCGACGTCGAAGACCTTCCGCCAACTCGCGCGCATCGCCGGGGCCGCGCCCTCCAGCGAGGGGCCGTACGCCAAGCGGGTGCTGCGGCAGGACGACCTGCGCGAGTGGACCGAGAGGCTGGCCACGATGAGCGCGGCCGAACGGGCCCAGTTGCCGGGCGTCTCGGAGGGGCGGGCCCCGCAGCTCCTCGCCGGGGCGATCGTGGCCCACGCCACCATGGACCTGTTCGAACTGCCCGAGGTGGAGCTGTGCCCGTGGGCGCTGCGCGAAGGCGTGATCCTGCGCCGCCTGGACTCGATGCCCGGCCAGCCCGCCAGAAACGGCGTCCCCGCCGTGACCGACTCGACGCCCGCGTGACGTTCTCTCGGCCGGGCTCTCCCGCCGTACGCGACGCACCCGCCGGTTCGCTCTCGACGCCGCGCATGCCCGCATCTCCCCGCATGAGGTCATCCGCTTCCGGCGGGTCGGTTCCGATTTGGTGTGATTCAGTTCGTTCAGTTCCGTTCAGTTGATTCGGTGCGGTTTTCAGCTCGGCGAGCGGCCGTTGGCGGACACCGTGTGCAGCCGCTCGCCCGGCGCGTCCGGCGCGAAGTGCAGGGTCTTCTCCAACCGCACGCTCAGGCCCTTGTGCGGCAGGTCGGCCACCCGCATGCCGTCCGCCAGGGCCCGCATGATCTGGATGCCGCGGCCGCCCTCGGCCAGGCCGCAAGCGGGGGAGAGCGCGTCGTCGGGGAGGCCGCAGCCGTCGTCGGCCACCTTGAGCACGCACTGGTCCTCCGACACCTCCGCCTCCATGGCGTACTCGACGCTGTCGTCGGCGTGCCGGATGACGTTGGAGCATGCCTCGGCGAGCATGAGTTGTATGTCGTCGCGAATCCGCGGCTCGACCCCGATCGCGACGAGCGCGGCGTTCAGCATCCTCCTGATCACCGGTACGCTCGCGGCGTCGCGGGGGAGCCGCAGCGCGATCATCACCTCCATGACACCTCCTCACAGGCGCACCGATTCACCTGCCCCGAAATATGAGGCGAAACATTGATAATCGGGCGCATTTGGTGCATTCGGGAGATCATGGAGGGCGGGCGATGAGCGGGCGGCGGACGACCGCCCGAGCGCCCTCGCGTCACCCCGGCCTGTGGCCCCGGCGGGAGATGTCCTCGCCCAGCGCGTAGGCGATCGCGTCGATCAGGTCGAGCCGCCTGCCCTCCTCCAGCACCGCCTCGTACGCCGCGTCGCCGAGCGTGTCCCTGGCGATCCGCTCACACTCGGCGTGCTGCGGGATGTCGAACGGCGAGCCGGAATGCGACAGCCCGAAAACGCTCCAATTCTCCTGCGCGGCCCCCATCAGGCGGGCGGCCCGCTCCGCGTTGCCCTGCCCCGCCGCCACCCACGCCAGCAGTTCCAGGCACAGGGCGCTGCCGGCCACGTCCTCGAACAGCCGCTTGATGCGCAGCGCGTCCCGCGCGTGCGCCCACGCCGCGTCCAGGTCCCCGGCGCGGAAGGCCGCCACGCCGCGCACGTGCACGGCGAAGCCGCGAGCCCACAGCTCGCCCGCCTCGTTGCACTTGGCCAGGCACTCGGCGAGCAGGTGGCGGGCGTGCTCCGCCACGCCGGTCCGGTCGTACGCCGCGGCGAGCTGCGACAGGCCCAGCAGCAGGCCGGGCGTGAGCTCGCCGGTGGCACGATGGCGGCCGATCGCCTCGGTGATCCGGATGATCGCGGTGTCGTCGTCGCCGGACAGCAGGGAGACCACGCCCAGCACGTGCGTGCCGTACCCGGCGGCGGCCAGATCGCCCTCCTGGCCCGCCCTGCCCAGGCACTCGGTGGCCCGCCTGCGCGCCCAGTCCAGGTCACCCTGCACCGCCGCGACGCCCCCGCACACCCACAACGCCTTCGTCCGGGTGGCCGAGGGCGCGGTCGCCACCTTCAGCAGCCGGTCCAAAAAGTGGCGGCCCTCCCGGGCGAGACCGCCGGCGAGCCATAGGTACCACAGCGAGCAGGCCATCAGCAGGCCCGCCTCGTGCTCGGCGGGCCTGCGCAGGCAGTATCCCAGGGCCGCCCGGATGTTCGGCAGGTCCCGGCCGAGCCTGCGCTGCCAGCGCACCTGCTCGCCGCCGGCCCAGGCCACCTCGCCCTCCCGCGCCCGGCGCAGGTAGAAGTCGCGATGCGCCTCCAGCACGAGCGACTCGTCGCCCAGCTCGCGCAGCCGGTGCCGCCCGTACTCGGCGAGCGCCCCCGGGACGTGGTGGCGCATCTCGCCGGCGTGCTCGCGCGCGACCACCAGCCCGGCGGCGACCAGGCGGCCGAGCGGCGGGCCGTCCGGACCGGAGGGCCGCCCGCTGTGGCGCGACACGTACCGCGCGGCCTGCGCGTCGAAGTCCGGCGCGAAGACCGACAGCTCCAGCCACAGCCGCCGCTCCTCCGGCTCGCACAGCTCGTACGTCCAGTCCAGCACCGCCCGCAGCGTCCCGGCGTGGGAGATCACACCCGGGGCCTCCTCGTGCCGCGCGACCCACTTGCCAAGACCGGCGAGCGCCAGGCTCGCGGGCAGGTGCGCCAGGCGGGCCGCGACCAGCTCGATCCCCAGCGGGACGCCGCCGACCAGGCGGCACAGCTCGCGCAGGTCGGCCCGATCATGCGGATCCGGCTCGCGCCCGGCGCCGCGGCGGGCCACGTCGAGGCGTTCGCGCAGCAGCGACATCGCCTCCGCGTCGTCATCGGGCAGGGCGCCATTGGGTTGGGCGCCATTGGGTTGGGCGCCATTACGCGGGGCGGGGACGGGCAGGGTGGGATCGGGCAGGGTGGGATCGGGCAGGGCGGCATTGGGCAGGGCGGTATTGGGCAAGGCGAGGGGAGGAACCACGCACTCCGTCTCACCCGGTACGCCGAGCGCGCCGGTGGCCGTGGCGAGCACGGTGAGCCCGGGAGCCGCGGGGAGCAGGACCTCCAGCAGCGCGGCGCAGGCGTCGGCGAGATCCTGGCAGGAGTCGAGCACCAGCAGCAGGCGCTTGCCCGCCAGGTAGTCGGCGAGCGCCTCGACGGCGGGCCGCGCCGTCTGGTCCTGCGCCCGCAGGGCGCGCATCACCACCATGGGCAGCAGTTCCGGATCGGACAGGCCGGCGAGGCCGACGAACCAGGCCCCGTGGGTGAAATCCCCGCGCAGGCCCGCCGCCGTCCGGAGGGCGAGTCGCGTTTTGCCGATTCCCCGCGCGCCGGTCAGTGTGACCAGCCGAGACACGGTCAAAAACCGGTTTATCTCGGAAAGCTTCTCGGAGCGTCCGATAAAGCTCGTCGTGTCGGTGGGCAGGTAACCCGCCCACCGTTGATTGTATGGGACGGCCACCTCTACCCCACGGCGGAAGAATCGCAAAAACGCGACGCGCCCAATACTAATCCACCCAGGAAGGGGGAAGGTAAGCCCTTTTGGGGCATCGGCGGAAAACCAATGGTCAGGGCGCTGTTTTGCCGCCGCGCCGTACCGTGTCGTACCGCCCAGGAGATCACCCGCCGAAGCGCGCGAACCTGCCCTTGACGCACGCGTGCCCGAGCGTGGCCTTATACAGCCACAGCCCCGCCGCCAGACAGCCCACGTCGAGCAGGACGGCCGGAGTCAGCCCGTCCCACGGCATCGCCCCACCGGACAGCACGTGCGCATCCCCTCGAAGACATGGGTCGCGGGCACCGCGGCGGCGACGGCCCGCAACGCCTCCGGGCAGGACCGACACCGGGTGGAAGATCCCGACGACGGGCTGGAACACGAACACCAGGCACCAGCCGATCACCGACACGCTCTCACCGAACCGCCGCACGCACAAGATGGACACGATCGCCGCCGACCATCCCATGATCAGCAGTAACGCCATGAACGGCACCAGGCCGACGCCGATGGCGAGCAGGCCGAAGACCGCGCCGAGCAGCATCGACACCACGAACGGCACCTTGTCGGCCGCCGGGAACACCGTCAGTTCACGATGCCGCGCATGCAGACGTCCTGGTTGAACGTCGACAGGACCGAAATGATGAATATTTCACTCCGCCGATCAGAGTGAATCCGATCCTTTCTGGATATCGGGCAGACACGCCGTGTATGTCTGTCCGAAATGACGCCCGGTGCCCGGGAAGCCGCCCGGAGGGGTGGGGGAGGCGCGCGGCTTCCCGGGACTTACCGGGATGGTTCTACGACCCGGAGGTGGCGGTGGGCCCGCCGGCGAGGTCGAGTTCGTGGACGCGGGGGTCGCCCTCGTCGGCGGTGTAGTCGTCGGGACGGGTGCGGTCGGGGCCGGGGGCGACCCCGGCGGCGCGGGCGATCAAGGTGCCGAGGGCGGCCACGACGACGTTGACCAGGAGGGCCAGGAACCCGGCGTAAATGGTCACCGTGCTGTCGAGGCCGAGTTTGGCGAGGGGGAAGGCGGAGCCGCCGAAGTGGGCCTGGCCGGTCGCCGGGTTGGCGATGTTGTAGAGCATCAGCATTCCGGTGACCATGCCGGCGATCCAGCCGGCGATGAGGCCGTGCCGGTGGAACCAGCGCGTGTAGAGCCCGAGGGCGACCGACGGCAGCGTCTGCAGGATGATGACGCCGCCGATCAGCTGCAGGTCGATGGAGAACTGCGGGTCGATGAGGAGGATGACGGCGACCGCGCCGACCTTCACCAGCAGCGAGACGAGCTTGCTGACCGACGCCTCCTGGGCGTCGGTGGCGTTCGGGCGGAAGTACTCGCGGTAAATGTTGCGGGTGAACAGGTTCGCCGCCGCGATCGACATGATCGCCGCCGGGACCAGCGCGCCGATGCCCACCGCCGCGTACGCCACGCCGGTGAACCAGTCGGGGAACATCGCGTCGAACAGGCGGGGAATGATCGTGTTGGCGTCGGCCTTGCCGTCGATGGTGATCGGGGTGATCTTGGCCGCGATCGCCATGAATCCCAGCAGGGCGATGAGGCCGAGCAGCAGGCTGTAGGCCGGCAGCGCCGACATGTTCCGCTTGATCACGTTGCGGTTGCGGGCCGCAAGCACGCCGGTGACGCTGTGCGGGTAGAGGAACAGCGCCATCGCCGAGCCGAACGCCAGCGTGACGTACTGCAACTGGTTGTTCTGGTTGAGCAGCAGCCCGTCCCCGGGAGCCGGGGTGGCGGCGAACTTCGCCTCGGCGGCGTCGAAGATCGAGCCCCAGCCGCCGAGCCGCGTGGGAATGTAGAAAATCGCCACCAGGATCACGACGTAGATGAGCGTGTCCTTGATGAAGGCGATCAGCGCCGGTGCCCGCAGGCCGGACTGATAGGTGTACGCCGCCAGGATCGCGAAGGCGATGACCAGCGGCAGGTCGCCGAGCAGGCCGCTGCCCGCGACGCCCATCGCCTTCAGCACCGCCTCGATGCCCACGAGCTGCAGGGCGATGTACGGCATCGTGGCGACGATGCCGGTCACGGCCACCAGCAGGGCGAGCGTGGGCGAGCCGAACCGGGCCCTGACGAAGTCGGCCGGGGTGACGAACCCGTGCACGTGCGACACCGACCACAGCCGGATCAGGAACAGGAACACCATCGGATAGGTGATGACCGTGTACGGCATGGCGAAGAACCCCATGGCCCCCGCCCCGAACAGCAGCGCAGGCACGGCCACGAACGTGTAGGCGGTGTAGAGGTCACCCCCCACGAGGAACCAGGTGATCCACGACCCGAATCTGCGCCCGCCGAGCCCCCACTCGTGCAGGCTGGCCAGATCCTGTGGCTTGCGCCACCGCGCGGCGACGAAGCCCATGCCGCTGACCACCGCGAACAGCAGCGTGAATATGACGATCTCGGTGACGTGCTCACTCATGCGGCCCTCCGCGGTCGCCCGGCCGCTTGCGGGTCATCAGGTAGACGGTCGTGGTGGCGGCGATGCCGAGCAGGACGAACGCGAGTTGCAGCCAGTAGAACCGGGGGAATCCGCCGATTCGCGGGTCGACACCGTTGTAGAGGGCGGGGATCAGGGGGACGACGATCGGCACCAGCAGCAGCCAGTTCCAGGGGCTGCGATCCCGATGCCGCGCCGGTGGCGTGGCGCCGGGCCTGTCGCTTCCGGTGGTGGTCAAACCGACTCCTCACGCGATCGAGGGCGGTGCCCGGCCTCCGGATGGCGGCCGCGCCCGCCGTAGTAGAGCCGTACATGCCGCACGAAATCAACCGACACCAGGTCAATCGACATGACGCCGCCGGTCAATTTCGAGCCCGAGTTTAAGATCACACGCGACGAACGGCGATTGTTAATCGCCGAGTGGCGCGTTTCCCGCGACGAACGGCACTCGCCCGCGGCGGACGACTCCTCGCAGGCCGTGTCTGGCGCCGTGCGCGGCACACCTCGCGGGAACGGTGCCGGGCCGCGCCCCGCGTGAGGGCCCCGGCGGGGCCTCGTGACCGCGCGAAGGGGTCGTCCCGCCATGGTCGGCCCGGTGTGCCGGCCATGGCCGCGGACGACCCCTCGCAGGCCGTGTCGATCGTGGTCCCCGTCGCGTCGGTTCCTGATCGAACTGGCGTGATCTTTCTTCCCCGTCGTCGGTCGGCGATCGGTAGCCGCTTGTTCACAGACCGGTCAACCTTCGCCGCGTTTCCGGTCACCGTGCCTTCGGGACCCGGAGGAACCGCTCGGAGGGAACCGATCGAAGGAACCGATCGGCGGGCATCCCGCCCTGGGCGCGTGCGTGTCCGTGTTGCCGCTGCGGTCGGGGATCGCTACCATTCAGCGCATGCGAACCTTTCCGTACCAGCAGTGGTGGCGCCGCTTCTAGGCGGCGTAGGTTTCGCATTCACAACGAGTGAGAACGGCCGCCCGGAGAGGCGGCCTTTTTCGTGTCCGCCGTCCGGGCGTCAGGCGATCATCGAGACGACGCAGGGGTGACGGAGTGGAGACGAGCGGATATACCACCGCGGGCGGAGTCGCCGTCGAGGTGCAGACCCTCGACGTGCCCGAGACGGTCCTGGAGGAGGTCGTCAGCACGCTGGGGGAGCGGCGCGGAGGCGTGCTCTCCTCCGGGATGGAGTACCCCGGCCGCTACAGCCGGTGGCACCTGGCCTACGTCGATCCCTGCCTGGAGATCGTCGCGCGCGGGCGGCGCATCGCGGCGCGGGCGCTCAACGACCGCGGCCGGGTGGTGCTCCCGGTCGTGACGTCCTGCCTGCTCGCGGCCGGAAAGCCCACCGGTGAGCCGACGGCGGACCACGTCGAGGTGCACGTCCCGGAGAGCGAGGACATCCTCCCCGAGGAGATGCGCAGCCGCCGCCCGACGGTGTTCACCGCGATCCGCGAGGTGATCGCGGCCTTCGCCGGGCCGACCGGGCACCTCGGCCTGTACGGCGCCTTCGGCTACGACCTGGCCTTCCAGTTCGAGCCGGTACGGCAGGCGCTGACCCGCCCGGCCGACCAGCGCGACCTCGTGCTGCACCTGCCCGACCGGATCATGGTGATCGACCGGAAGCGGGAGACGAGCAAGGAGTACCGCTACGAGTTCACCGTGGACGGCACGTCCACGCACGGCATGGAGCGCAGCGGCGAGACCATCCCGCTTCCCCCCGCCCCCGCCGAGATCCCGAAAAATCCGGAAAAGGGGGAGTACGCCGCCGTGGTCGAGGCGGCCAAGGAGAAGTTCCGCCGCGGCGACCTGTTCGAGGTCGTGCCCGGCCAGGTCTTCCACGCCGCCTGCACCGACCCGGCCGCCTTCTACCGCAGCCTGCGGACCAGCAACCCCGCCCCGTACGAGTTCCTGTTCAACCTCGGCGACGGCGAGCACCTGGTCGGCGCCTCCCCCGAGATGTACGTGCGGGTCCAGGGCGACCGCGTCGAGACCTGCCCCATCTCCGGCACGATCGCCCGCGGCGCCAACCCCGTCGAGGACGCCGACGCCATCCGCACCCTGCTCAGCTCGGTCAAGGAGGAGTCCGAGCTGACCATGTGCACCGACGTCGACCGCAACGACAAGTCCCGCGTCTGCGTGCCCGGCTCGGTCCAGGTGATCGGCCGCCGCCAGATCGAGATGTACTCGCGCCTGATCCACACCGTCGACCACATCGAGGGCCGGCTGCGCCCCGAGTTCGACGCCCTGGACGCCTTCCTCACCCACATGTGGGCCGTCACCGTCACCGGCGCCCCCAAGAACTGGGCGATGCAGTTCATCGAGGACCACGAGCCCACCACCCGCCGCTGGTACGGCGGAGCCGTCGGCTGGCTCGGCTTCGACGGCTCGATGAACACGGGCCTGACCCTGCGTACCGCGCAGATCCGCGACGGCGTCGCCACCGTGCGCGCGGGCGCCACCCTGCTGTTCGACTCCGACCCGGCCGCCGAGGAGCGCGAGACCGAGCTGAAGGCGAGCGCCCTGCTCGGCGCCCTCGCCGCCGTCGAGCGCGCCGCCCGCGAGCGCGCGGCCCAGGAAACCGAGCGGGAGGCGGCCCCGGCCGTCACCGCCGCCGAGCGCCCGGGCACCGGCATGAAGGTGCTGCTCGTCGACTACGAGGACTCCTTCGTCAACACCCTGGCCGACTACTTCCGCCAGCAGGGCGCGGAGGTGACCACCCTGCGACACGGCTTCCCGCTGGAGATGATCGACGAGGTCGCCCCCGGCCTCGCGGTGCTGTCGCCCGGCCCCGGCTGGCCGTCCGACTTCGGCACCTCGACGCTCCTCGACGCCGTGTACGCCCGGGGGCTGCCGGTCTTCGGCGTGTGCCTGGGCCTGCAGGCGATGGTCGAGCACGCCGGCGGCACCCTGGAACTACTGCCCGCACCCGAGCACGGCAAGCGCGGCCGGGTACGCCGACTGGGCGACTCCGGCGAACTGCTGAAGGGCCTGCCGCAGGAGTTCACCGCCGCGCGCTACCACTCCCTGCACGCCAAGCGCCCCGGCGTAAAGGGCTTCGACGTCACCGCCCTCACCCCCGACGACGCGGTCATGGCCATCGAGGACACGCCCAACCGCCGCTTCGCCGTGCAGTTCCACCCAGAGTCGATCCTGACCACCGAGGGATCGGCAGGCGCAAAGATCATCGCCAACGTCCTGCGCCTGTCGCGCCGCCCATAAACCGCGCCTAGGCCGCACAAGGGCCGCTCATAGGTGAGGCCGTGCTCCGCGGCGTTCACCGCTCACCGCCCGGTTCCCGGCGACCCGCCCGGTGCCGGGCGGTCCCAAGCGGCCACCCGAGCCGGGCTCCGAATGGTCACCCGAGCGGGGCTCCGAGCGGGCACGCGAGCGGGGCTCCGAATGGTCACCCGAGCGGGGCTCCCAGCGGGCGTCCGAGCGGGGCTCCCAGCGGGCGTCCGAGCGGGGCTCCGAACGCGCACCCGAGCGGGCACGCGAACGGGGCTCCCAGCGGGCCTTTGAACGGCCACCAGAGCCGGACTCCGACCGGCAACGGTAAAGAGCCGGTCTAACCGCGAATCCGGTCCCTGCCGCGTCCCTAGAGTCTTCCTCCCAGGGGCGCGGTCGCGCGACCGAGACCCGTCCGCGCGACCGCGCGGGCGGGCCGGCGGCGACGGGCCCCCGGCCGCACCGCGGGCAGGGCGCTGGCGACCCCGGCCCGCGTGCGGTGGACCTGGCGCGGGACCGCCGCGCGGGAGGAACGGGCGGAAGGGCCAGGTGGGGGATGACAGCGGGCGACGTGCTTGCCGAGCGGCTGCCCGAAACGGTCCGCGCGGCGTTGCTCGCGCCGCTGTTCGACCACCACAGTTGCCCGGTACGGCGCGACGACCTGGTCCGGTCGCAGTTCGAGCTGCTCATCGGCCAGGCCGGGGCGCCGGCGCCGCCGGGGACGACGCATTTCGACACCCCGGTGGGGATGGCGATCCGGCGCTGGTGCGGTCCGGTGCTGGGGCTGGAGCCGCATGTGAGCCCGGCCGTCTACCTGGCCGCCCGCGCCGAACTCGGGGCGGTGGAGGTGAACCGGCGGCTGCTGCGGGCGGCCGGGGTGGTGGCGTTCCTCCTCGATCCGGCCGACGCCGGGCCGGACGTGTTGTCGGTCGCCGAGATGGGACGGCTCGGCGGAGCCGCGGCGGACGAGATCGTGCGCATCGAGGAGGTCGAGCAGGAGATCGCCGAGGAGGGCCCGGCGGCCGTGGAGTACATCGGGGAGCTCTACGACGAGCTGGCCGCCCGGGCGGTGCGCGCCGTCGGCCTGAAGTCGGTTGCCGTCCGCCACCACGGCCTGGACCTCGACCCGGACCGCCCGACCCGGGCGATGGTGATCGCCGCCGCGGGCCGCCGCCTCGCCGACCCCAAGGCACGCCTCGCCGACCCGGTGCTCCTGCGCCACCTGCTGTGGACGGCCGTGGACGTGGCCCGCGACCGCGGCCTCCCGCTCCAGCTCGTCACCGGGTACGGCGACGCCGACATCGACCCCCGCCGCACCGATCCCGCGCTGCTGACGGGCTTCCTGCGCGCGGTGCGGCCCGCCGGCGTGCCCATCATCCTCGTCGGCTGCTACCCGTTCCACCGCCGCGCCGCGCATCTGGCGACGGTCCTGCCGCACGTCTACGTCGACGTCGGCCCCACCCTCGCGCACGCCTGCGCCGGATCCGCGGCGATCATCGGCGAGCTGCTCGAACTCGCCCCGTTCCACAAGCAGCTCTTCGGCTCGGCCTGCCGAGGCGTCGCCGAGATGTGTCATCTCGGCGCCTTGTTCCACCGCCGCGGCCTGGCCCGCGCCCTGGCGGCCCGCCTCGACCGGGACGAGTGGAGCCCCGCCGACGCCGCCCGCGTCGCCCACATGATCGGCTCCGGCAACGCCCGCCGCCTCTACCGCCTCTAGCCCACGCCCCGTAGGCCGCGATCTACGCTGTAAAGGCGGCGGCTTGATCCGCCACACAGACACTCACGGGACGCACGGCACCACCGGCGAGGGCCGTACCCGCACCGGCGTGCGGCCGCCTCCGCGCCGCCGCGACGCGTCAGGGAGCGACGCGTCCGGCGGCCTCGAACGCCTCGTGTGTGAGCGGCATCAGCTCCGCCCACAGGGCCTCCATCTGCTCGGCCACCATCTCGATCTCCCGCTGCGGGAAGGACGGGAACGCCGAACCCTCGCGCTTGGTGCGCAGCGACAGGAAGTTCATCAGGGCGCGGGCGTTGCAGGTGGCGTACATCGAGGAGTACAGCCCCACCGGGAGGACGGTGCGGGCCACCTCGCGGGCGACACCGGCCTCCAGCATCTCCAAATAGGCGGCGTAGGCCTGGCGGCAACTGTTCCGCGTCGCCTCCACGACCAGTTTGTGCTGCTCGGGGGTGCCTTCGACGAAGTCGTACTTGCCGGGCTTGCCGATCTGCACGAGGCGCCGCTCGGGCGCGGGCACGTAGAACTCCGGCTCCAGCTTGCGATAGCGCCCGGACTCCTCGTTGTAGCTGAAGGTGCGGTGCCGCATGAACTCCCGGAACACGAAGATCGGCGCGCGGACGTAGAAGGTCATCGAGGAGTGCTCGAACGGCGTGCCGTGCCGGTCTCGCATGAGGAACCGGATCAGTCCCCGGGACCGCTCCGGATCGGCCTCGATCTCCTCAAGGGAACTCTCGCCTTTGGTGGAGACCCGCGCCGCCCACAACACGTCGGCGTCGGAGGCCGCGTGCTTGACCAGTTCCACCGTCACGTCGCTGCGGAACCTGATCTCGGTCTCGTCCACGCCGTTCACCCGTGATCGCCCTCCCGTCGGTCGCTCCCGCAACTTTAATGCCACCGTACGGCGGGCGACGCCGGAGGTCAGGGGGCGGGGGACAGAAGCGCCGGGAGGATGTAGATCTCCGCGGCCGGGGGGAGGGCGCAGTCGAGGCCGCCGAGCCGCCCGGCGTGCTCGCCGCACACGAACATGCTGATGTGCCGCCTGATGTCGCCGTAGTCGTCGCGTAATCGCTGCTCCAGCGCGGGCTGCACGCGGCGCAGCGTGTCGAGCGCCGAGCCGAGGGTGGGGACCTCCTCCCCGGCGCCGGCGACGGCGAACACCTTGACCTCGGTCTGCCCGGCGGCCCAGTGCCGAAGCGTACTGGGCAGCACGAAGGTGACCAGCGTGACCGGCTTGGCCATGGATTCAGAGCCCTTCGACGCAGTCTCCGCTGCGGCGCACGGTGGGGTCCGGAGCGGGGGGCGCACTTGGGGGGTCTCCGGTCCGGCGCGCATCGGTCTCCATGGTTTCACGTCGCCGCGCTCACTGCCGGGGACTACGCGATTTGCGCGATGGATTTAGGGCTCTAATCCGCCAATATCGGGATCTTTAGGGCCGGTCGGCGGTGATGTCGCGGTGGATGCGCGCCTCCGGGACCCCGGCCTGCCGGAGCCTGCGCACGGTGAGGGCGACCATGCCCGGCGGCCCGCACACGAACACCTCGTGCTCGCGCCAGCAGCCCAGCCCCGGCACGACGTCGGGCAGGCATCCCCGCACGCCCGGATAGCCGGGCTGCGCCGACACCGCCGGGAGCACCCGCAGCCGGGGGCAGCGCCTGGACATCTCGGTCAGATCGGCCAGGTCGTACAGCTCGGCGTCGGTGCGCGCGCCGTGCACCAGCAGGATGCCCGGCGCGCGGCCGGAGGCGACGACGTGCTCGACGATGGCCTTCAGCGGCGCGAGCCCGGTCCCGCCCGCGACCGCGAGGATGTCGCGGTCGCCCTCGGGCGGCACCATGGTGCCCATCGGCGGCCCCAGCGTCACCGTGTCCCCGACCCGGGTGTGGGCCACCAGCGCGGTGGAGACCCAGCCGCCCGGCAGGGCGCGCACGTGCAGCCGGATCGTGTTGTCCGGCCGGGGCGCGTTGGCGATCGAGTAGGTGCGCCAGACCCGCGGCCAGCGCGCGCT
Organism: Thermopolyspora sp. NPDC052614; assembly: GCF_040678635.1. Taxonomy (NCBI): domain Bacteria; kingdom Bacillati; phylum Actinomycetota; class Actinomycetes; order Streptosporangiales; family Streptosporangiaceae; genus Thermopolyspora; species Thermopolyspora sp. NPDC052614. Next base: position 125,166 of record NZ_JBFATZ010000006.1, on the reverse strand, counting down.
CTGCACGTTGACGTACTGGCCGGGCCGGTAGTCGAACCGCCGCCCCGGCCGCAGCGTGAGCACGGCGATGTCGCAGGTGCGCCGCTCGTGGCCGATGACCTCGGCGGGCCACCAGGCGGGCTCGTCGCCGGGTTCGGCGTCCGCGGCCGCGATCATCTGGTTGGCCGCGATCGTGTACGCCGCGACCCACGCGGCCTCGACCTCGGGATTCCACATCTCGGCGGCGAAGCGCCTGACGGTGGCGATCAGCGCGTTGCCGAGGGCGGTGTAGTGCTCGGCGAGCACGCCGTATTTGCGATGATCGCGGCCGAGCTGTGCCAGGTAGGGGGCGAGGCTCTCGGGGCTGTCCAGGCTCCGGACGATGCGGGTGAGAGCGCCGAACAGCCGATCGCGCTGGACGTCCATCGCCGGCGGGAACATGCCGCGCAGGTGCGGATTCTCGGCGAACAGCCGGCCATAGAAGTAGGCCGTGGCCTTATCCGCGACGGGCTCGATGAGTGAGAAACTCTCCTTCACCAGATGTGGCTTCAATGGCATTTAAGTACCACCCCTAACGATCGGAAAATCCGATCCTGTCGTGCGCCTCCCGGTGGTCTCGGCGGCCGGAGGTCCGGTCTGTACCGGCACGTCCGGTCGCCTGAATATGAGTCTTTCACTGGTACTGGGACGTCACAACCTATTCATCGCGATGTAGTGCGAAATCCTACCCGGGGTGGGGAGAACTTGATTCCCGTAATTATGATCCGTCACCGCATTGGATTGAGAAGATAATTCACTTTCACCTTCGCCGGTTATTGGCGTGCGGTTTCCGGATTTTGGAGTGGCATTAACGCCCTGCTCGCCCCGAGGCACGCACGATCGCGGTCACCGGCTCCCATCGCAGGCCCCGATCGCGGCTCCGCCCACCGGCTCCGGTCGCGGCTCCGCGCATGGACGGCGCCACCCGGCTTTGGAGCGTTCCGTTTTCCGGGCCGCCGGCTCCCGGCGCCGTCCGCGCGGCGATCCCGCGCGTTCTCGCGAGCCTGACATCGATCCTTGTCCCTAGGTCAGGCCGATCATCACGGATAAGGGGCGCCGCCGCGGCGGACGCTCCTCGCATCTCGGGCAAGGGTCACAAACCAAGTGGGAGGAACAGAAACCTTCAGAGCAGTGACATCAGGGAAAAGTTGTGCGCCATGATGGTCCCGTTACCCGGCGGGCCCGTGTGCCGGAGCCGTGAGCCGGGTGACGTACCGCGCGTGAACCACTGGAGATCCCATGCCTCGACCGTTGATCGGTGTCACCGCCTACCTCGAAGCCGCCCGCTGGGGGACCTGGGTCCGCGAGGCCGTGCTGTCCCCGCCGGCGTACGCGCGTGCCGTGGAGAAGGCCGGTGGCGCGCCCGTCGTGCTGCCGCCGCTGGGCGCCGTGGGGATCGACGACTACCTGCGGGGCCTCGACGGCCTGATCCTCGCGGGCGGTGTGGAGATCGACCCCGGCGCGTACGGCGAGGCGAGGGACGAGCGGGTGGACGAGCCGCAGCCGCACCGGGACTACTTCGAGTTCGCCCTGTGCCGCGCCGCCGTCCAGGCCGACCTGCCCATCCTGGCGATCGACCGCGGCATGCACGTGCTCAACGTCGCGCAGGGCGGCAGCCTGATCCGCTGGCTGCCCGACGTGGTCAAGCACGACCGGCACAGCGCGAACACCCCGCACCCCCTTCAGGTGAGCGTGTCGAGCAGGCTCGGCAAGGCGGTCGGCGACCACACCGAGATCGCCTTCACGCACCGCCAGGCCATCAACCGCCTCGGCGCCGGCATGCTCGCCGTCGCCTGGGCCGACGACCAGATCGTGGAGGGCATCGAGCTTCAGGGACACCGCTTCGCGGTGGGCGTGCAATGGCACCCCGAGCGCGCGAGCGACCTCGCGCTCTTCGAGGCCCTCATCGAGGCGGCGGGCTAGCCGCGGGGATCGCGGACCGGGCGGGTCAGCGTTCCGGCACGGGCCGGGGGCGGCGGGCGTGGTAGACGAACGCCGGCGGCAGGTTCCGCCAGATCGTACGGCCCGGCACGACCTCCTCGAACGCGCCGCGCAGCCGCTGCCGGAAACTGATCGCGGGACCGAGCGCCTGGGCGTGCACGTAGGAGAAGGTGGTGAACGCCCCATCCGGCCGCATCGCCCCCAGCACGGCGCGCAGCAACCGGATCTGCGTCCCGGCCGAGAACGCCGCCCACGGCAGGCCGCTGACGATCACGTCGGCGGCGGGCGCGTCGCGGTCGGCGAGCAGGCGCGGCAGCTTCACCGCGTCGTCCACCACGAGCTCGACCTCCGGATGCCGCTCGGCCAGGTGCCGCGCGAGCAGCGGGTTGATCTCGATGGCGATGTGCCGCCCGCGCCCGCCCAGCCTGCGCTGGATCTCGGCGGTGAACGGCCCGGTGCCGGGCCCGAGCTCGACCACGACGGGATCGCCGCGCTCTGGGATCGGGGTGGTCACGGCCGCCGCCAGGTATCGCGAACTCGGCGCGATCGCGCCCGTGGCGATGGGGGAGCGGAGGAACTGCCGGAGGAAGAGTGCTGATTCCTTTGCCATGGCCTGTCACGGTAAGGGGGTGGACGGGACGCCGCCTCCTGCCTGCGGCCCGTTGCCAGGACCGCCGCGAGGATGACGGGCATTCCTCCCTGGGCAGGAGGCCCATCGGGAGGAGGGGTGGCACCCGGCCAACGCTACCGTCTCCCGAACCGGCCTTTCCCGCGTCGGCGCGAAATTCCGCTGCGTGTTACCGCAGGGTTCCGGGGCCGCACCTGAAGATCGGGCGCGTCCTCGGCACGCGGCCGGTCACCGGCGGGCCGGGACGGGCGGCGAGGCCGGTGGGCGGCGTCCGGCGGATCGCGCGGCGACCCGCCGCGTCGCTCGGGCACCGCCCCCCGGCGTGCGCGAGCGGACGCTATAGGGTCGAAACGTGGATGGCGCGGAAGACCGTTTGTGGACGATCCCGAACCTGCTGAGCCTGCTCCGCCTGCTCGGCGTCCCGGTGTTCCTGTGGCTGGTGCTGGGCCCGCAGGCGGACGGCTGGGCGGTGCTGCTGCTGATGCTGGCGGGCTTCTCCGACTGGCTCGACGGCCACCTGGCCCGGGCCTGGAACCAGGTGAGCCGGATCGGCCGCCTGCTCGACCCGCTCGCCGACCGCCTGTACATCCTGGCCACCCTGGTCGGGCTCACCCTGCGGGAGATCATCCCGTGGTGGCTGGCGGTGGCGGTCGTGGCACGTGACGTTTTCCTGCTATGGATTCCGCCGGTTTTGCGTAAATATGGACATGGTCCTGCCCTGCCGGTGCACTTCCTCGGCAAGGCGGCCACGGCCGCTCTGTTGTACGCCTTCCCACTGCTGTTCCTGGCCGGTCACGACGGGTGGTACGCCGAGGCGGCCCGCGTGTTCGGCTGGGCCTTCGCCATCTGGGGAACAGGTCTGTATTGGTGGGGCGGAGTGTTGTATGTGATACAGGTACGCCGGCTCATCACAGCGTATGCGGACACGGGCGACGGGGAGCGCGGCCGTGGGCGCGGTGAGGTGCAGACCACCGGAGGGTGACCCGTGAAGGCCGTCGTCATGGCGGGCGGGGAGGGGACACGGCTGCGGCCGATGACCGCCAACCAGCCCAAGCCGCTACTTCCCGTGATCAACCGTCCCATCATGGAGCACGTGCTGCGCCTGCTGAAGCGCCACGGCTTCACCGAGACCGTCGTCACCGTGCAGTTCCTGGCGGCGCTGATCCGCAACTACTTCGGCGACGGCGAGGAACTCGGCATGTCGCTGCACTACGCCACCGAGGAGATGCCCCTCGGCACGGCGGGCAGCGTCAAGAACGCCGCCGACAAGCTCCGCGACGACCGCTTCCTGGTCATCTCCGGCGACGCGCTCACCGACATCGACCTCACCGACATGATCCGGTTCCACCGGGAGAACCGGGCCCTGGTCACGATCGGCCTCAAGCGCGTGCCGAACCCGCTGGAGTTCGGCATCATCATCGTCGACGAGAAGGGCCGGGTGCAGCGCTTCCTGGAGAAGCCCACCTGGGGCCAGGTGTTCTCCGACACCGTCAACACCGGCATCTACGTGATGGAGCCGAGCGTCCTGGACGAGGTCGCCACCGACCGCCCGGTGGACTGGTCCGCCGACGTCTTCCCCCGCCTGCTGGAGCGCGGCGCCCCCCTGTACGGGTACGTCGCCGAGGGCTACTGGGAGGACGTCGGCACCCACGAGAGCTACCTCAAGGCCCAGGCCGACGCCCTGTCCGGCCGGGTGCGCCTGGAGTTCGACGCCTTCGAGCTGTCGCCGGGCGTGTGGGCCGCCGAGGGCGCCTCCATCGACCCCGAGGCCATCCTGAAGGGCCCCCTGTACATCGGGGACTACGCGAAGGTGGAGGCGGGGGCCGAGCTGCGCGAGTACACCGTGCTCGGCAGCAACGTCGTCGTCAAGAGCGGCGCGTTCGTGCACCGCGCGGTCATCCACGACAACGTCTACATCGGCCCGGGCGCCAACCTGCGCGGCTGCGTGATCGGCAAGAACACCGACGTGATGACCTCCGCCCGCATCGAGGAGAGCGCCGTCGTCGGCGACGAGTGCGTCATCGAGGCCGAGGCGTACGTCTCCTCCGGCGTCAAGATCTACCCCTTCAAGACCGTCGAGGCCGGCGCGGTCGTCAACACCAGCGTCATCTGGGAGTCGCGCGGCCAGCGCAACCTGTTCGGCCCGCGCGGCGTCTCCGGCCTGGTCAACGTCGAGATCACCCCCGAGCACTGCGTACGGCTCGCCAGCGCGTACGCCACCACCCTGAAGAAGGGCGACGCGGTCGTCACCTCGCGCGACACCTCCCGGGCGGCCCGCGCGCTGAAGCGGGCGGTGATCAGCGCCCTCACCGCGGGCGCGATCGACGTGCTCGACCTGGAGGCCGCCGCGCTGCCGGTGGCCCGCTTCCACACCGCGGCCGAGAACGTCGGCGGCGGCATCGCGCTGCGCACCACCCCCGGCGACCCGCAGAGCGTGGACATCGTGTTCATGGACCCCAACGGCGCCGACCTGTCCCAGGGCGCCCAGCGCAAGCTGGAGCGGGTGTTCTCCCGGCAGGAGTACCGCCGCGCGTTCCCCGGGGAGATCGCCGAGCTGAGGTTCCCGCCGCGCGTCGTGGAGACCTACGTGAACGCGCTGCTGCGGTGCGTGGACATGAGCGGGGTGCGCGAGGCCGGGATGAAGGTCGTCGTCGACTGCGCCGGCGGCACCGCCTCGCTGGTGCTGCCGAGCCTGCTCGGCCGGGTCGGCGTGGACGTGCTCACCGTCAACAACCGCCTCGACGACGCCTCGCCCACCGAGACCATCGCCGAGCGGCGGCGCGACCTGCAGCGCCTGGCCGAGCTGGTCGGCTCCTCGCGGGCCGCGTTCGGCGTGCGGTTCGATCCGGTGGGGGAGCGGGTCTCGCTCGTGGACGAGATGGGCCAGCTGATCAGCGAGGAGCGGGCGCTGCTCGTCGTGCTCGACCTGGTGGCCGCCGAGCGGCGGGGCGGCTCGGTCGCGCTCCCGGTGACCACCACCCGGGTGGCCGAGCAGGTCTGCCGCTTCCACGGCGTCCAGGTGCAGTGGACCTCCACCGCGCTCGACGCCCTCACCACGGCGGCCTCCTCCGACCCCTCCATGATCTTCGCGGGGGACGGCCGGGGCGGTTTCATCGTCCCGGAGTTCGCCCCCACCGTGGACGGCCTGGCCGTGTTCCTGCGCCTGCTCGGCCTGGTCGCCCGCACCCGCCTGTCGCTCAGCCAGATCGACGCCCGGATCCCCGAGGCCAAGATGCTCAAACGCACCGTGCCGACGCCCTGGGCGGCCAAGGGCGCGGTCATGCGCTCGGTGGTGGAGGCCGCCGAGGGGCGCAGGATCGACACCACCGACGGCGTACGGGTGGTGGAGGAGGACGGGAGCTGGGCGCTGGTGCTGCCCGACCCCGCCGAGGCGGTCACCCACCTGTGGGCCGAGGGCCCCGACTTCGACTCGGCCCAGGCCCGGCTGGAACGCTGGGCGGCCGTGGTGGAACAGTCCGCCGGGTCCTCGTAGGGCCTCCCTCGCCGGGAAACGCGCCGGGAGCCGCCGAACCCGGATGGGCGGGGCGGACCGGGCGGGCCGGACGGACAGGGTGGGCCCGGCGGTCCCGGCATACCGCCGGCGATCCGGCGGACCTGGCACGAGTGTCCGGATTCGGACGCCCGCCGTCCTCTTCGGAGGGGGTGTGGCGTGATGCGCGCGCCCTCGCGTGTCATAAGATCGAATGCGAGAGGTAAAGCTCAGGACGAGGAGTCGTGGACCACGTGTCGTCGCCAGTGGCGGAGAGCGCCGGGGCGCCCCCCGGCGGCCGGCGCCCCCGGGATGCCCGGTGGCCCGTCCGGCCGATCTCCCGCCGCGCCGGACCGGCCGTCTGCCGACGTCGCCCGGTCGTGAGCCAGGCCCTGTGGCAGGCCGTGTGCCTGGCCGTGTGCGCGGTGGCGGCGTGCGGGCTCCGGCGTCGCCCGGCCCGCCGGAAGGATCATCCGGGCGGCGCGGCGGCATGGACCTTACGACCGCCCCGGCGGTACCTTTGGGACCGTACCAACAGCCGTTCAGCATTCTGTCTTGACCTTTGCGCCTCATCAGCGTAAGTTGCGGCATTCGCAGTCTGAGGAAGTCTTGAGTAGCGAAGAAGCGAGGCGCGTCCACAGCACCGTAGCCGCGACTTCGCGGTAGGAGGCCGAGCCGATCGATGCCCAGCGTCTACTGCACGCAGTGCGGTCATGCCAACCCCGAGGATGCCCGTTTCTGTTCGAGATGCGGGTCGCCGCTCACCCGTGAGACCCCCGGCGACACCACCTCCACGATCTCCATAGCGGGCATCGAAGCGTTGGACGCCGAGGCTGGGCAATCCCCGCTTCCCGATCGGACGACGGTCGACGAGCTCCGTCCCGGCACCTCGCTCCTGGTCGTCATGCGCGGGCCGAACGCCGGCAGCAGGTTCCTGCTCGACAGCGACCTCACCACCGCGGGCCGCCACCCGGAGAGCGACATCTTCCTGGACGATGTGACCGTCTCCCGCAGGCACGCCGAGTTCTACCGGCGTGGCGGCTACTTCACCGTGCGCGACGTGGGCAGCCTCAACGGCACCTACGTGAACCGGGAGCGCATCGAGGAGCACCCGTTGACCGGCGGAGACGAGGTGCAGATCGGCAAGTTCCGCCTCGTCTTCTTCACCCGCGGCCCGGGAGGGGCATAGGGCACATGGGCGGAGCGGCCGCACGGGCGTACATGAGCATCGGGGAGGTGCTCGCCCTGCTGCAGGGCGAGTTCCCCGACGTCACCGTCTCCAAGATCCGTTTCTTGGAGGGCGAGGGGCTCATCGAGCCCGAGCGCACCCCTTCCGGCTACCGCAAGTTCACCCACGCCGACGTGGAGCGGCTGCGCTACATCCTGACCGCCCAGCGTGACCGGTACCTCCCGCTCCGCGTGATCAAGGATCACCTGGAGGAGGCCGACCGGCGCGTCTTCCACCGGCCCAGGCCCGTCGCCGATCCCGCCCCGCCTCCCCAGGTACGGCTCAGCCGGGAGGAGCTGCTGGAGGCGGCGTCCATCGACGCCGACACGCTCGACGAACTGGAGTCCTACGGCCTGATCGCGCCGCAGGCCCGCCGTTACGACGCCGACGCCCTGCAGATCGCGCGCGCCGCCGGAGAGCTGGCGAGATTCGGCGTGCATCCCCGGCACCTGCGCGCCGTCAAGGCGGCGGCCGAGCGCGAGGCGGGCCTGGTCGAGCAGGCCGTCGCGCCGCTGCTGCGCCGCCGCGCCCCCGGCGCCGCCGCCGAGGCGGAGGAGTCGGCCCGCGAGCTTTCCGGGTTGCTGCTGGACCTGCATGCGGCTTTGCTTCGTGTGGGGGTTCGGGGCGTTCTCGGAAGGTAAGTGAACCTTCGGGGCGCTCATGCGCTGGAGGGTGTTAGGTTGAATTGCGGCGAAGGTCAGCCGCAGGAAGGGAACGCGAAGCCGGCGTGCTGAGCGAACGGGCCATGCCGCCAGTCAAGGCTTCCCGCGGAGCAAGCGAGAGGTGCTGAGCGGCCAGGGAGTGTGGAGTCGCCTGTGTTGCAGATGGAGGTTGTGGGGGTTCGCGTTGAGATGCCCTCGAACCAGCCGATCGTCCTGCTGAAGGAGGCGAGCGGGGATCGCTACCTGCCGATTTGGATTGGGATGACCGAGGCGACGGCCATCGCACTCGCCCAGGCAGAGGAACCGCCGCCGCGGCCGCTCACCCACGATCTGTTCAAGAACGTGCTGGAGGCGCTCGGCGTGCGCCTGCGCACGGTGAACATCGTGGCGTTGCGCGACGGGATCTATTTCGCGGATCTGGTGTTCTCCAACGGAGTCGAGGTCAGCGCGCGGCCGAGCGACTCGATCGCGCTCGCGCTGCGCACGGGGGCCACGATCTTCGCGAGCGAGGACGTCGTGCGGGAGGCGGGGGTGACGATCCCCGACGACCAAGAGGACGAGGTGGAGAAATTCCGCGAGTTTCTCGACACGATCACGCCGGAGGACTTCGGGCGCGCAGGTTAGCGGCCGGAGTGAAGGCCGGGCAAAAAGCCGGTCAGCGGATTCCGGTACGAGACGGAGTACTCGGCCGAGTTCCGCATGGAGTACTACGGAGTACAGGGCATGGGGTACTTGACGTGGCGACTGGCGTGTAGTACCGGGCGTATAGTATCGGGCGGAGTACGGGAGTCTTGGCCGGTTTTACGGTAATGAGCCGCGGAAGAGGGGAATCGCCGTGACGATCGGCCGGGTAGACGGCTCATTTCGGGTATTTACGCTTCACGACGCGCCGGGCGGGATCGTTGACTGACGCTGGTCGCGGTCCTACGGTGCAAGGGAAACCACGGTTGTAGTTCACGAACCCCCAGATCAGACCGTGGGATGAGAGAAAGCCGGAGGTCCGCGTGGCGGTCAGCAGCGGCGAAGGTAAGACAGCCGGCCAGCCCGATCCGGCGCAGCGCGAATCGGCACGGGAGCGCGCGGGTGAGCAGGGTCTGCTGTTCGACGAGCGGCCCTCGGCGCTGCCCGACGACATGGGATACCGCGGTCCGGTCGCCTGCGCGGCCGCGGGGATCACCTACCGGCAGCTCGACTACTGGGCGCGCACCGAGCTGGTGCAGCCGAGCATCCGGGCCGCGCACGGTTCGGGCTCGCAGCGGCTGTACAGCTTCCGCGACATCATCGTGCTCAAAGTGGTCAAGCGCCTGCTCGACACGGGGGTGTCGCTGCAGCAGATCCGCACCGCCGTCCAGCACCTGCGCAACCGGGGGGTCGCCGACCTGGCGCAGATCACGCTGATGAGCGACGGCGCGAGCGTCTACGAGTGCACCTCGCCCGACGAGGTGATCGACCTGTTACAGGGGGGCCAGGGCGTGTTCGGCATCGCCCTCGGCAGGGTCTGGCGCGAGGTGGAGGGCACGCTCGCCGAGCTGCCCGGGGAGCGCGCGGTGGCCGACCCTTTGTCCCAAGGCGACCACCCGGGAGATGAGTTGGCCCGGCGAAGACGGGTGCGTCGCACAGGGTAGGCACAGCACAGGGTAAGCACAGGGTAGGGTGGCAACGCACGGCCATTGACCCCATGCGGGAGAGACCGCGTCCAGCTCCACCATCGCAGTTCGGTGCGGGGCCCGCCGCAGGGCCCGTCGCGGGACGGGCGGCACGTCGGCGACGCCGGCAGCCGCCGCGAGCGGTGAGCGGGATCGCGGCGCCGAAGGAGCAACCATCCCCGGAATCTCTCAGGCACCCGTACCGCGTGGGCAGGCGACTCTGGAAAGCGGGTGTGCCCGCCAGGCACACCTCACCGAAGGTGCAAGCCCCTGTCCGGGGGCGAAGCTCTCAGGTGCCGATGACAGAGGGGGAGACCCGGAAACGGTTCGCGCCCGGCACTGATCGGGACGCGGGTCTCTACGCCTCTGGAGGTCCTATGAGCGATCGGTCCCTTCTCCGCGATCTCGCCGCGCCGCCCTTCGCCACGCGCCACATCGGCCCCGGCGACGCCGACCGGGAGCGCATGCTGCAGACCGTCGGCCACGCCTCGGCGGCCGACCTGCTCCGCGCGGCCGTACCCGAGACGATCAGGTCCGCAGCCCCGCTGACGCTGCCCGCCCCGGCCGGGGAGGCCGAGGCCATCGCCGAGCTGCGCGCCCTCGCCGCCCGCAACCGGGTGCTGACCTCGATGATCGGCCTGGGCTACCACGGCACGATCACCCCCGCCGTCATCCGCCGCAACGTGCTGGAGAACCCGGGCTGGTACACCGCCTACACGCCGTACCAGCCGGAGATCTCGCAGGGGCGGCTGGAGGCGCTGCTGAACTTCCAGACCATGGTCGCCGACCTCACCGGCCTGCCGATCGCCAACGCGTCGCTGCTCGACGAGGCGACCGCGGCGGCCGAGGCGATGATGCTCGCCCGGCGCGTACGGCGGGGCGGGACCGGCGCGTTCGTGGTGGACGCCGAGGCCCTGCCGCAGACCAAGGCGGTGCTGCGCACCCGCGCCGAGCCGCTCGGCGTCGAGTTGCGCGAGGCCGACCTGACCGGCGGGCTGCCGGAGGGCGAGGTGTTCGGGGTGCTGGTCCAGTACCCGGGCGCCGGCGGCGCGATCCCCGACCTGCGCGGCGTCGTGGCGGCGGCGCGGGACCGCGGCGCGCTCGTGGTCGTCGCGGCCGACCTGCTGGCGCTGACGCTGATCGAGTCGCCCGGCGAGCTGGGCGCCGACATCGCGGTGGGGTCCACGCAGCGGTTCGGGGTGCCGCTCGGCTTCGGCGGCCCGCACGCGGCCTACATGTCGGTGCGCGCGGGTCTTGAGCGGCAGCTCCCCGGACGCCTCGTCGGGGTCTCGGTGGACTCGGGCGGGCGCGCCGCCTACCGGCTCGCCCTGCAGACCCGTGAGCAGCACATCCGCCGGGAGAAGGCGACGAGCAACATCTGCACCGCGCAGGTGCTGCTCGCCGTGATGGCGAGCATGTACGCGGTGTACCACGGGCCGGCCGGGCTGCGGCGCATCGCGCAGCGCGTGCACCGGCACGCCGCCGTGCTCGCCGCCGGGCTGCGGCAGGGCGGGGTGCGCGTGGTGCACGAGCGGTTCTTCGACACCGTGCTCGCGCACGTGCCCGGACGCGCCGACGCCGTGGTCGCCTCGGCCCTCGACCGCGGCATCAACCTGCGCCGGGTGGACGCCGACCAGGTGGGCGTGACCTGCGACGAGACCACCACCCTCGACCACCTGACCGCCGTCTGGGCGGCCTTCGCCGCCGGGATCGGCGCGGGCGAGCGCGCGGACGGGCCGGGCGCGCTCGCCGAGCCGGACGTCGAGGGGCTCGACACCTCCACCGGGGACGCGTTGCCGGACGACCTGCTGCGCCGCACGCCGTACCTGACCCATCCGGTCTTCCACGAGCACCGCTCGGAGACCGCCATGCTCCGCTACCTGCGGCGGCTGCAGGACCGGGACATCGCCCTGGACCGCTCGATGATCCCGCTCGGCTCGTGCACGATGAAGCTCAACGCCACCACCGAGATGGAGCCGATCACCTGGCCGGAGTTCGCCGACATCCACCCCTACGCGCCGCGCGACCAGGCCGCCGGGTACCTGGAGCTGATCGCGACGCTGGAGCGGTGGCTCGCCGAGATCACCGGCTACGCGGCGGTGTCGCTGCAGCCGAACGCCGGGTCGCAGGGGGAGTTCGCGGGGCTGCTCGCCATCCGCTCCTACCATCGCGCGAACGGGCGGCAGGACCGCGACGTCTGCCTGATCCCGTCCTCGGCGCACGGCACCAACGCGGCCAGCGCGGTCATGGCCGGGATGCGGGTCGTCGTGGTCGCCTGCGACGAGGCGGGCAACGTGGACCTCGGCGACCTCGACGCCAAGATCGAGAAGCATCGGGACCGGCTGGCCGCGATCATGGTGACGTATCCGTCGACGCACGGGGTGTTCGAGGAGACGATCGGCGCGATCTGCGCGCGGGTGCACGAGGCCGGCGGGCAGGTGTACGTGGACGGCGCCAACCTCAACGCGCTGGTCGGCCTGGCCAGGCTGGGCGAGTTCGGCGCGGACGTGTCCCACCTGAACCTGCACAAGACCTTCTGCATCCCGCACGGCGGCGGCGGGCCCGGCGTCGGGCCGGTCGCCGTCCGCGCCCACCTCGCCGACCACCTGCCCGGCGATCCGCTCGCCGGCCGGGAGGGCGAGGGCAAGGGCGGGACCGGGCCGGTGTCGGCCGCGCCGTACGGCTCGGCGTCGATCCTGCCCATCTCCTGGGCGTACATCCGGATGATGGGCGCGGAGGGCCTGCGGGAGGCGACCGAGCAGGCGATCCTGTCGGCGAACTACCTCGCCCGGCGGCTCGCCCCGCACTATCCGGTGCTCTACACCGGGCGGGACGGCCTGGTCGCGCACGAGTGCATCATCGACCTGCGGCAGATCACCAAGGAGACCGGCGTCACCGTCGACGACGTCGCCAAGCGGCTGATCGACTACGGTTTCCACGCGCCGACCATGTCGTTCCCGGTGGCGGGCACGCTGATGATCGAGCCGACCGAGAGCGAGGACCTGGCCGAGCTCGACCGCTTCTGCGAGGCCATGATCGCCATCCGCGCGGAGATCGCCCGCGTGGCCTCCGGCGAGTACGACCGCGTCGACAACCCGCTGCGCAACGCCCCTCACACGGCCGAGGCCGTCGCCGCCGACGCCTGGGACCACCCGTACTCGCGCGCCGAGGCCGCCTACCCGGTGAGCCGCCTGCGCCAGGACAAGTACTGGTCCCCGGTGGGCCGCATCGACCAGGCGTACGGCGACCGCAACCTCGTGTGCGCCTGCCCCCCGCCCCACGCCTTCGAGGACTGACGGGCCTTGGCGACCGGCGGCGCGCCGCCCTCGCCCGTGGCGTACCTGGATCGGGTACGCCACGGGCGGTGTCGCGGGCGCGCCGCCGCGCGGACGTACGCACCTTCGTCGATCTTCCGATGGCGGAGTGAGCCCGCCGTGCGGGTGAGGCTCAGGACGCTGCGCCCGACTCGATCTCGGCGGCCTCGACGAGCCGCGCCTCGCGGTCGTCGGCGTCGGTGGCGGGGGCGTCGGTGGCGGGGGCGTCGGTGGCGGGGGCGTCGGCCGCGGCCTGGTTGCGCTCGGCCTCGGCGAGGTTGCGGTGGCCGAGGGCCAGGATCCCGATGGAGAGCAGGATCGCGCAGCCGCCGATGAGGAACGGCACGTGGATGTTGTAGTGCTCGGCGAGCTTGCCGGCGGCGAAGGGGGCCAGGCCGCCGCCGATGAAGCGGACGAAGCCGTACGCGGCCGACGCCACCGGGCGCTCCACCGGGGACACCATCATGACGGCCTGCGTGGTGAGGGTGTTGTTCACGCCGAGGAAGACGCCCGCGACGATGACGGCCGTGACCAGCGTCGCCCGCGAGTCGGTGAACGCCGCGATGACGAAGACGTCGACGGCGAACAGGGCCAGGTTGCCGTACAGGGTGGGGGCCAGGCCGAGCCTGCGCTGCAGCCACGGGGCGCCGAACACCGAGAACACCGCCACGAGCAGGCCCCAGCCGGTGAAGACCAGGCCGAGCTGGATGGCGTCGAGGCCCATCGGGAACGGGGCGTAGCCGAGGACCGTGAAAAAGCCCCAGTTGTAGCAGAGCGCGGTGATGCTCATGATGAGCAGGCCACGGTGACGCAGCGCCCTCAGCGGGTCGGCCAGGGACGTCTTGCGTGCGGGTTTCGGCTGGGGGCGCAGCAGGGTGATCGTGGCGAGCAGCGCGATCCCCATCAGCACGGCGACGCCGTAGAAGGGGCCACGCCAGCTCAGATGCCCGAGCAGGCCGCCGAGCAGCGGCCCCACCGCGATGCCGAGGCCGAGCGCGGCCTCGTACAGGATGATGGCCCCGGCGAAGCCACCGCTGGCGGCGGCGACGATGACGGCCAGCGAGGTGGCGATGAACAGCGCGTTGCCGAGACCCCAGCCGGCGCGGAAGCCGATGATGCCGCCGATGCTGTCGGACGCGCCGGCGAGCGCGCTGAACGTGACAATGAGGACGAGCCCGGCGATCAGCGTCCACTTGGCGCCGATACGGCTGGACACCCAGCCGGTGACCAGCATCGCGACCGCCGTGACGACGAGATAGCTGGTGAACAGCAGCGTGACCTGGCTCGGGGTCGCGTGCAGGTCGGAGGAGATGGCGGGCAGGATCGGGTCGACGAGCCCGATGCCCATGAACGAGACGACGCACGCGAAGGCCACCGCCCAGACGGCCTTGGGCTGACGAAACGGGCTCGGCGCGAGATGAGGGGCGGAATGGGGCCCGCCATGGGGTGCGCGGTGGGGTGCGCGCTGGGGCGAGCGATGGGGGTCGGTCATGCATCCTCCGACGGTTCGATGACGTGATTCGCGGGGTCGCCGGACTGCCCGGCTCTTCCCGTCGCGGGGGCCTGCCGCCCGGGCCCGAACGCCCGGGCGGTGAGACGGTTGAGAGCGGGCAGCGCCGCAGCGATGGCGGCCCGGTCGGCCTCGGACAGCTCGGCCAGCAACTCGGCGAGCAGCTTGGCCTGCGCCTCACGGCGCCGGACCAGCTCGGCGAGCCCGGCCTCGGTGATGCGCACGACGACCACGCGCCCGTCGGTGGGCTCGCTGTGCCGCTCGGCGAGCCCGTCCCGCTCCAAGCGGGACACGATCTGGGTCATGGCCGGCTGCGAGACCCCTTCCAGGTTCGCGAGCTCGGTGAGGCGGCAAGGCCCGAAGCGCTCCAGCGAGGCGAGGGTCGATGCGGTGGTCATCGACAGGTCGCGGGGGAAGCTCAGCGAGCGCATCAGGGTGCTGACACGCCCCAGTCCCGCCGCCAGCTCCAGCTCGTCGACCGGTGACGGCAAATCCATAAGCAACTTATATCAACTGCTGATGTATGCGTTCGTGGGGCCCCCGGGCGGCGGGCGGTCGTACGCCGGGCACGGCCCAGCCGCCTGCGACCTGGTGCGGCGGCGGAGGGCGTGGTGCGGCGGCGGAGGATGTGGTGCGGCGGAGGAGGATGTGGTGTGACGGCGGAGGGCGGGGTGTGACGGCGGAGACTGTCGGTGCCGCGTGCCATGCTGGCGGGGTGAAGGTCGAATTCGACGCCGAGCTGTGGTTGTGGGACGCCCGCCGCGCTGACACCTGGACCTTCGTCAGCCTGCCGGTGGACGCGTCCGAGGAGATCGACGACCTGGCCGGGCCGCGACGCGGCTTCGGCTCGCGGCGGGTGCGCGTCACCGTCGGCGGCACCACCTGGACGACGTCGATCTTCCCGGACTCCGGGCGCGGTGCCTACGTGCTGCCCATCAAGCGCGCCGTCCGCACGGCCGAGGCGCTCGACATCGGGGACATCGCGACCGTGAGCCTCGAACTGATCGACCCGTGATCGCGGCACCCGCCGATCGGAGCAGGGGGCGGCGCGCGGCGATTCATAGCACATCTGACGAAAATCGGCGTGTGCCGGGCGTGCGCGGGGCCGGGGCCGTTAAGATCCTGGAGATCGTTTGTGGAGGGGGACCTCGATGACGGCCCAGGAATTACGCCCGGGACGGTCGCTGGACGAGGCAAAACGCCTCGCCGAAGCCGGCGACCTCGCCGGCGCCGAGGCGATCCTGGCCCCTCTGGCCGGGCGGCGGGACGACCCCGACCAGGCGCAGGCGGCCGTCGGGCTGGCCGTGGTGCTGGAGCATCGCGGCGACCACGAGGGTGCCCGCGCGGCGGCACGAGCCGCCCTCGCCAGCGGCCACCCCGAGTACGCGGCGCAGGGCGCCTGCCACCTCGCCCAGGGCTTCGAACGCGACGGACGGTGGGACCAGGCCAGGGCGGCCTGGCAGGCCGTCGTCGGCGTGGGTACGCCCGCCTACCTGCCGACGGCGCACATGGCGCTGGCCCGCCTCGCGGTACGAGAGGGGGACGGCGAGACGGCGCAAACGCACCTGCGGGCCGCCCTGGCCACCGCCGATCCGGAGGTGGCCTCGCGCGCGGCCCAGGACCTGGCCGAGTACCTGCTTGAGGAGGGGGAGGCCGGAGAGGCCGCCGACGTGCTCATGGAGGCGCTGGAGACCCCCGGCGTCGCCGAGGCGCCGCGCCTGCGCGTCCTGCTCGGCCTCGCCCATCTCGACATGGCCTGCGGCCAGTTCGCCGGCGCTGTCGAGGAGGGCTCCGACCCCGAGACCGACGCCCTCGCCATCGAACTGCTCGCCCGAACCCTGCCCCTGCGCGGCCGTGACGCCGACGCCGAGGCGGTGTGGCGCTACGGCCTGGAACACGCCGACGAGCGCCTCTCCCACGAGGTCCGGCTCCGCTTGGAGCGCGGCGCCGTCTGACGCGGCGATCCTGGGCGTCCGGTTCCGATCAGTAGCCCCGGCCCCGCCTCCGGCCGCGGCTGAGGGCGTAGGCGACGTTGATGGCGACGATGCCGCCCCAGGCCAGCAGCAGCCCGGAGAAGCCCGCGTTGCCGGCCGCGATCGCGGTCAGGGGGATGCCGATGCCGAGGGAACCGAGGGCGATGGGGATGGACGGGTCGACGTCCTGCTTGTCCTTCGGCGACGGATCGGAGGCGCGGGCGTCGACCTCGGCCTTGACCCGGGCGGCGATGCCGGCCTCCAGTCGGTCGAGGAACGACTCCACGAGCGCTGGCTCGTAGTCTTCGCCGAGTTCGCGTCGGGCGTCGAGGGTGGCGCGCAGCTCGTCGCGGGGCACCGTATTGTCGGGCATGCCCTCAACATAGGGCAAACACATCCCTATGACATCCTCCAGCGGGAGGGGTGAGACTCCCACCTCAGGCGGAGAACGGCCGCGCGCGAGGGAGCGGCGGACCGTTCGTGACGGGTGCCGTCGGTGTGTGTCCAGGACGGGCGCTCAGGTCCGGACGTGCGACGGCGTGTTCGGACAGGGCGTTCGGGGCGGAGAGGCGTCACTCGCGGGTGTTCGCGTTCGTGGCCGGTAACCTGCTGGGCATGGAGACCCCGGCATGGAGATAGCGACCGAGCGCGGCCCCGCATACGTGTATGTCGACGAGGCGGCCGACGCCCGGTTGCTCATGGTGCTCACGCATGGGTCGGGTGGGGGAGTGGATGCGCCCGATCTGCTGGCCGTACGGGATGCCGTGCTGGCCGCAGGGGGCACGGTGGCCCGGGTCGTCCAGCCCTTCCGCGTGGCGGGCGCCCGCGCGCCCGGTTCGGCGGCCCGTCAGGACGAGGCGTGGACAACGGTGCTCGCCGAATTGCGCGCAAGGTACCCCGGACTTCCGCTGATCCAGGGTGGCCGCAGCAACGGGGCGCGGGTGGCCTGCCGGACGGCCCTCGCGGTCGGCGCCGTCGGCGTGGTCGCGCTGGCCTTCCCGCTGCACCCGCCGGGCCGACCGGAGCGCTCCCGGGCGGAGGAACTGCGCGGCGCGGGCGTGGAGGTCCTGGTCGTCAACGGCGACCGTGACCCGTTCGGCGTCCCGGACCCCGCGGACGCCTCCCGCGTGGTGGTGCTCCCCGGCGAGGGACACGAGCTGAAGAAGGACCCGGCCCGCGTCGGCGGCATCGTTGCCGAGTGGCTTCGCGCCTTCACCCCTGTGAGGTGACCCGCGCTGAGGCTCCCGGGTGTGCGGCTTCCTTGGGGAATGCAGCAATGGTCTGCGGGGCTTCGGCGGTCGGCGGAAGGACCCGGTGGATGTGGGGCTCGTACGGGACCGCGCGGGTGCTGTGGCCGGAAAGGGCCGGGAACGGCCCGGAGAAGGCGTGGGCCAGAACGCCGATCCGCTCGCCGTGTAGATCGTGGCGGGGCGGTCGTGAAGTGAGGTGACGAGAGGCGTCACCGAAGGGGCCGGGTGGGATGGCCAGCCGGACCATGGCACGGATGCGGCCATGTCCGTTCGGGTGTCCCCGCGTTCGGGTTCCCCGCTGGTAGCCATCTCCCCGTTTCCCTGCCCCCGGTCTTGCCCCCGGTTGCGCTCCCCGAAGTGTTCCCCCGGTGGTGTTCGCCCGGTGGTGTTCGCCCCCCGGACACGTGTCCGCCGGCACTGGGCCGTGGAGGTGTCAGGCGGCGTTGACCGCCAGGTCGGTCGGGCGGTGTGGTGCGATGGCCGATCCGTTGGGCAGCAGTTCGCCGGTGTCCTCGAACAGGACGACACCGTTGCAGAGCAGGCTCCAGCCCTGCTCCGGGTGCGCGGCGATCGTACGTGCTGCCTCGCGGTCCGCTGCGTCCGCCGACGGACAGGACGGCTCGTGCGGGCACATAGGGCGTGCCTCCGTTTTCTCTATCCCGTGGTGAGTGTGGCGAACCACACATTGACAGATTCAAGTGTGGGGCGTCACCGCTTTTGGCGGACATAGTCCGTTTGGAGGGTTCCGTGCCGCCCGGAAGGGCGTCTGGCCGGAGTCTGTCCAGGTCGATGACCGCCATTGTGTGATCTAGAACACAAGCGTGCCTCATGGAGGATAACGGACCGGGCTCAACACGCCGCCAGACTGATAAACGATCGGTTACGTTTCTCCAGGCCGGCGTCGTCCCCGGGCGCGTATCGCCCCGTTCCCGCCGGGTGATGGCCGCGGCGAGTGGGCCCAGTGTAGATCGACTTTCGCCCTCGTTTCCCGGATTTCGGCGAACCGCGCCGGGCGTGCGGAACGCCGTCAGACCGACGCCGCGGCGCCGGCGGCAAGACCGGTGAGAACGGCGTCGAGGCCCTGCTCGAAGGCGGCGACGGCCTCGTCGGAGGATTCGACGGCCTCGCCGCTCCAGCCGGAGTGCTGGACCTCCAGGGCCACGCTGCCCATCACGTACGCGCGGATCGTGCGCAGCGCCTCGGCGGGGGCGGGCAGGCCCGCGTCGGCGAGCAGGTCGGTCTGCTCGCGGATCGCCGCCGCCGCGCGGCCCCGGGCGGGTTTGGTCATGGCGAGCGCCAGCACCCCCGGGTGCTCCAGCAGGGCCGTACGGCTCGCGCGGGCCCAGGCGCGGGCCAGATCCTGCCAGGAGGTGAGGCCGTCGGCGTCGACCGTGACCGTGGTGACGTGCTCGGCGAGCGCGTCGAGCAGCGCCTCCTTGCCGCCGGGCAGATGGTGGTAGATCGCCATCGCCTCGACCTGGAGGGCGTCCCCGAGGCGGCGCATGGTCAGTCGACGCAGTCCCTGCCCGTCGGCGATGTGCAGGGCGGCCTCGATGATGCGTTCGCGGGACAACGGGATCGGTGGGCGTTTGGCAGGCATGGCGGCCAGTATTCCGCCGTTGACTTACTTTGTAAAGGACGCCGCGCCGTACGGATGCGCCGTGAGCCGGGCGGGTTCCGGCCTGGTGACACGGGCACCTGCGGAACGGCGTACCCTACCGAGTGGGATTCTCGCCGGACGGCGAGACGGCAAGGTGAGGAAGGGCTGACGATGGCGTTTTTCCGACCGCGGGTGAGCCGGGAGGCGGAGGTCCGCTACCACGCCGACCAGGAGGTCGGGAAGACCTACGGGACGCTGCTGGAGAAGGCCGAGCGGGCCGAGGAGGAGTTCCGCCGAGCGCAGGCGGAGCGGCGGCCCCTGGAGGAGCTGCGCGAGAAGGCCGTGGCCCTGGACGTGGCGCTGACCCAGGCGCTGCGCGCCGCCGAGGCCGCGCAGCGGGCGACCTTCGGCCCCAAGGCGTATGACGACCGTCTGCGGCGGCGCAAGGGCAAGGCCACGCCCGAGGGCGCCAAGTGGCAGGCCGAGGTGGACCGGCTGCGGACGCTGCGGGAGCAGCACCGGCTGACCGGGATCCCGCGCCTGCCTCGCCCCGTCCCCGAGAAGGCCGCCTGATCGACCGGCGCCTCCCGGCGTTACTTCCCATCCGGTTCTGGTAAAGCCCGGTACACCGTCGGTGTGCCGGGCTTACGTTTGGTGAGCGGGTGCGGGGGACCCCAACCTGGGATGGGGGAGCGGATGCCGGAACGAACCAGGTACAACCCGGGCGTGCCTTGCTGGGCGGACATCGCCACACCCGATCTGGACGCCGCGATCGGCTTCTACGGCGGGCTGTTCGGGTGGGAGATGCGGCCGGTGGAGCGGATCCCCGGGTACGTGATCGCCCAGGTGGGCGGCAGGCCGGTGGCGGGGCTGGGCCGTACCGCCGCCTCCGAACGCCCGTGGTGGAGCAGTCACTTCGCCGTTCCCGACGTCAGCGTCTGCGTCGCGGTGGCCGAGGCGGCGGGGGCCAGGGTGCTCGACGGGCCGCGGCGGGTGCCCTCGCTGGGTCGTACGGCGGTGCTGCGTGACCCGGCCGGGGCGGCGTTCGCGCTGTGGCAGGACGGCGGGTTTCCCGGGGCGGGCCTGATCGACGAGCCGGGCGCGTTCTGCTGGCATGAGCTGGCCGTCCGCGACGTGGACGTCGTCAGCGGCTTCTATCAGGAGATCTTCGGCTGGGAGGGGCGCACCACGCTGTTCGCCGACGACAGCGTCTACACCGAGTTCATGCTCGGCGGCGAGGTGGTCGCCGGCATGGTGCAGATGAACGACGAATGGCCCCCGGAGATCCCCGCGCACTGGATGGTGTACTTCGCCGTGGCGGACTGCGACGCGTCGGCCGCGCTCGTGGAGGAGCTGGGCGGCGTCGTCTCCATCCCCCCGTTCGACGGGCAGTCGGGCCGCATCGCCGTCGCCGACGACCCCCAGGGCGCGGTCTTCTCCATCATCCAGCTCACCTGACGCCCATCCGGCTCACCTGACGCCGCGACCCCGGCCCGTACGCACGGGTCGGGGTCGCGGTCAGGGGACGGCGAGGGGCGGTGAGCCGGCTGTGGTCACCGCACAGCACCGGCTTGGCCCCGGTGTGCTCGCACATCTCCGCGATACGGACGAGGTCTACGAGACGCCCGAACGTTTCCCGGAAGCCGCCGCCGTTAGCTCGCCCAGTCCAGGAGGGGCCGGGTGTTGCTGGGGTGGCGGAGCTTGGAAAGGGATTCCTTCTCCAGCTGGCGGATGCGCTCGCGGGTGAGGCCGAGATACTTGCCGATCTCGTCGAGGGTGTGCGGCTTGCCGTCGAGCAACCCGAACCGCAGGGCCATGATCTTGGCCTCGCGCGGGGACAGGTTGTTCAGCACGCCGCGCAACTGCTCGGCGAGCAACTGCCGGTCCACGACCTCGGACGCCTCGGGCGAGTCCACGTCCTCGATCAGGTCGCCGATGCGGGTCTCGCCGTCCTCGCCGATCGTGGAGTCGAGGCTGATCGGCTGCCTGCTGGTGCGCAGCAGCTCCTCGATCTGGTCGGGCGTCTTGTCCAGCACGACCGCCAGCTCCTCGGGGGTGGGCTCCCGGCCGAGCTGCTGGTGCATGTCCCGCTCGACCCTGGACAGCTTCGACAGCAGCTCCAGGACGTGTACGGGGAGCCGGATCGTGCGGGCAGAGTCGGCGAAGCCGCGCTGGATGGCCTGCCGGATCCACCACATGGCGTACGTGGAGAACTTGTAGCCCTTGGTGTAGTCGAACTTCTCCACGGCCCTGATCAGGCCGAGGTTGCCCTCCTGCACCACGTCCAGCAGCGCCATGCCGCGGTCGGTGTACTTCTTCGCCACCGAGACCACCAGCCGGAGGTTCGCCTCCAGCATGTGGTCCTTTGCGTGGCGGCCGTCGCGGGCGATCCACTCCAGGTCGACGCGGTCCTCGTCGGACAGGTCGGGCTCGGTCTCCAGCTTGTGCTCGGCGTACAGGCCGGCCTCGATGCGCTTGGCCAGGTCGACCTCCTGCTCGGCGGTGAGCAGGGTCCGGCGGCCGATCGACTTGAGGTACGTGTGCACCGAGTCGCCCATGACCGAGGACTGGTCGTCCAGGTCCTCGCCCTCGTCGTCCGCGCCGTCGTCCGCGGTGTCGGCGGGGACGTCGGCGGGGACGTCGGCGGGGACGTTGGCCGCGGTGTCCCCGGCGGAGGCGTCGGCGGTCGCCTTCGCCACGGCGTTCTCGGCGGCGGGGGCGTCGGGAACGTTCCCGGACAGCTCGTCGAAGTCTTCGGTCAGGTCCTCGGTGAGGAGTTCGACGTCGAGGTCCTCGTCCGGCGTCCACTCCTCGCCGCCCATGGCCTTGCCCTGGTCCTTGGAGGCGTTCTCGTCCTTGGCTGCCCGGCCCTTGGTCCGCGCTTTCCGCCGGTCGGCGGTGGCGTGGGTGGCCGCGGCCTTGCCCGCACCCGTCCTCGTATCCGTCTTCGCGGTCCCCGTCTTCGCGGTCCCGGTCTTCGTGGTTCCGGTCGTCGCGGTACCGGCCGCCGTGCCCGCGCCCGTCGCGGTGGCGGTCGTCGTCATGTTCGCGGACGTCGTCGCGGTCGCCGTGCCCGCGGTCCTTGTGGAACCGGTCCGGGCGGCGGTCCGCGTCGTCCTCTTGGTCTTGCTCGTCTTGGCGGTCATCTTGGCGGTCGTCTCGGACATCGTGGGCGCCTCCGCGCCGGTGGGCTCGTCCTCGGTGGCCAGGCGGACACCCAACTCGGCGAGTTCGCGCAGTATGGAACGCCCCTGTGCGGGGCTGATGTCGGCTTGCGTGAACGCGTTCCGCAGCTCCGCAAGAGAAAGGTGACCCTGCGCTCGCCCTCGGTCGAGGAGCTTGTCGAGAGTCGTCGGGCCGTTCTCGCGCTCAGTCGAGGTTGCCACGGCGGATCGGGGCATGAGGACACCTCCTCCGGGTCACGGAGTCGTCGTTGTCGGTGATGGGGTGGCGGCGACAGCTGGGTTTTTCGCGGCACCAGTATCAATAACGTCCTTGGGCCCAGATTGTTCCCGAGCGGGCCAAGCGAAGGATTAGCGCCATTTTGCCGCACGGGCTTCTCCGGCCTGCGAGGGGCACCCCCGCCACGGCGCTACGCGACGCCGGAGCGTGGGCTCCACGGCGGGATCCGCGGGCCGGGCCGACCGCTCGGGCGTACGGTCCCCACGGCGCGGCCGATCCACACGCGTGGGACTCCATCGGTCCGGCATCTCCCTTCCCACCTGCGAAGACCCCTTGTCGTGCCGGTACGCCGCGGGCGGGTGGGAGTCACCACCGGTGGCGGGTCACGGCGGCATGCCGGCTCAGAGCCGTCGTGCGGATGAGCGAGCACCCGTGTCCGTACGCGCCGCACATTGCGGGCGCTGCCGCATGCAGGAGTATTTGGATCTTTTCCTGGAAAATCTTGGTGATCTACTCACCGGCGACATCGCTGTGAAGTGCCTAACACCCGCGGCCCGTGCTCCGCCTGAGAACGAATCCTCCCCCCGCCAACGGCAACGGCCAAGCCTCCACAGTCATGCGGGACGTCTCGTCGGCGTTCGGTCGAGCGACGGCCTCTCGACAGGGCCGGGCGGGATCGTGGGATGGCCGATGTTCGTCACCCGGCGTCGGTCAACGCGTGGGCGTGGGCTTGACCGAGATCACGGGCAGCGGGTACGGCTTCGCGTCCTCCATCCGCCCCCGGTTCCAGTAATCGAGGGCGTCGCCGGGCGTCGGGTTGATCTCGTGGGAGACGACGAAGTCCTCCTCCTCTCGGGGCTGGGCGGGCTCGACCTTCTCCGAACCGTCGCCCGTCGACGAGGTGTAGGGCGGATTCCCAGAGGTGTAGGGCGGATTCCCATCCGACAGGAGATCGTCCTTGGGGGAGGG
Organism: Thermopolyspora sp. NPDC052614; assembly: GCF_040678635.1. Lineage (NCBI taxonomy): Bacteria > Bacillati > Actinomycetota > Actinomycetes > Streptosporangiales > Streptosporangiaceae > Thermopolyspora > Thermopolyspora sp. NPDC052614. The sequence continues at coordinate 101,535 of NZ_JBFATZ010000006.1, read as the reverse complement.
CTGCGAGAACGGGATGCCGTCCTGCTGAACCTCGTTCGCCTGCTCCAACCGCGCCTGGTCGAGCCGCCCCGCCGAGGCCACCGCCGCGACCGACGCACCCCCGGCAAGGATGACGCCGACGACGCCGGCGGAGATCAGCATCCTGCGGGTCGGTTCCATCGACGAGTCCTCTCTAGCCATCCACCCTGTATGACGTGCAACGACATATCTCAGTTCCGATACCAACCATTCCGGGCGGGACGGTTCATGTCCCTTCCGGCCGCGGCGTCGCCGGTGTGGCACGGCCCCGGCCGCCGGCGATCATGCCGGTGCCGTGCCCCACATCATGCCCGATCCGGCGTAAAGGAAGTCTTAGTTGACGCATGGGTGAAGCGCCGAAACCGGAAAACAGCGTCCCGGCGGCACGCCGGGACCACCGGGCGCGTGCCCGCACGCCGCCGAAGACCCACATGCGGCCCGGACTGGCACCGGTGCTTTCGCACGGTGCACACGTCGCCGCCGGCACGACCGGGCGCCTGCCCGCAGGCCGCCGAAGACTCACGGGCGGCCCGGACCGGCACCGGTGCCTTCCCCCTGCGCACACGTCGCCGCCGACACGATCCCGGGTACGCCGCCTTCCCGAGGCGGAGTGCGTCCCCATAGGCTCGGCGAGCGGGCCGTACCAGAGGCGGGAGAGCACCCACGGCGGCCGCCGCCGGGCTCCGGCTCACCGGGCGGGGGACTCGCGCAGCGCGGCCAGGTCGGGCTTGCCGTTGGGGAGCAGGGGGATGGCGGGCACGAGTTCGAGGTCCCGGGGGGCGGCGTAGGCGGGCAACCGCTCCTTGCAGAAGACCCGGAGGTCCTCCAGCAGCGGCGGGGCGAAGGGATCGGCGGGCACGACGACGGCGACCACGCGCTGGCCCCACTCGGGGTCCGGCCGCCCCACCACGACCACGTCCTTGACCGCGGGATGCTCGGCCAGCAGGTCGGCCAAGAGACCGGTCACCACCTTCTGGCCGCCGGTGATGACGACGTCGTCGGCACGCCCGAGGACGCGGAGCCGCCCGCCGTCCAGCTCGCCGAGATCGGAGGTGACGAACCAGCCGTCCTCGACGTTCTCGGCGGTCAGGTCCGGGCGCAGCCGGTAGCCGGAGAAGAGCACGGGCCCTCGGATGCGGACGCGGCCGTCCCCGCCCACCTTCAGCTCTACTTTGTAAAGGGGCTCGCCGTCGTACACGCAACCGCCACACGTCTCGCTCATGCCGTACGTGGTCAAAATCCGCGCACCGGCGGCGCGGGCCTCGCTCAGCAGGCGGGATGACGCGGCGGCGCCGCCGATCAGGATCGTGCCCAGCATCGACAGATCGGCACCCCGGCCTCCGCCGAGCCCGGCCACGTGGTCGAGCAGGCGGCGCAACTGCGTGGGGACCATCGACACGTGGTGGGGACCGCCCGCCGTCATGGTGGCGATCACCTCCGCCGGGGAGAAGCGGGCGTGGATCACCGGCTCGACGCCGCTCTCCAGCGCCCTTACCAGCACCTGAACGCCCGAGATGTGCGACGGCGGCACGCAGCAGAGCCACGGGTCGCCGGGCCGCGCCCCCATCCGCTCCAGCGAGGCGGTGGCGGAGGCCCGCAGCGCCGCCGCCGACAGCTCGACCCCCTTCGGCGTGCCGGTCGTCCCCGAGGTCGCGATGATCACCGCGGTCTCCTCGGCGGCCGGGACGCCCTCCGCGTACCGGCTCACGCCGTCGGGAGTGACGACGTGCGTGGGCCGCAGCGCCTCGAGGGCCGCCTCCAGCGCGGGGCGGGGCAGATCGGGGGCGAGCGGCAGCACCGCCGGGCCCTCGCCGTCGAGCGCCCGCCGTACGGCGTCGAACACCGCCGGGCCCGGAGGTAGGAGGAGTGCGTGTACAGGACGAGTCGGCACGGTCGTAAGGTTAGTGCGAGCGGGCGCGGCCATGACGAGCACGCCAAACGGTACGAGCCGGGCGGAACGGGAGCCCGGGAACGGCCGGGCGGGTCACCAGGCCGATCGGGGCGAAGGAGGGACACGTGGGCGAGGAGGAAACCAGCGTGGGCCGGATTTCTCCCTCACCACCCGGCACCCCACCGCGAGCCCGCCTCAAAAGCGTCGAGAGCGTCGAGGGCATCGCGCCCACCCGTGCCGGAGCCGATCGGCGGCGCGGGGAGGGCGGGTGAACCCGGCGACGGCGCTCGCCACCGTCCTCATGGACGAGCTCGCGCGATGCGGGCTCACGGAGGTGGTGCTGGCGCCGGGATCCCGGTCCGCGCCGCTGGCCATCGCGGTGCACCGCGAGTCGCGGCTGCGGCTGCACGTACGCGTGGACGAACGCTCGGCGGGGTTCGTCGCGCTGGGCCTGGCCCGGCGCTCCGAACGCCCGGTCGCGGTGATCTGCACCTCGGGGACGGCGGCGGCCAACCTCCACCCGGCCGTCATCGAGGCGCACGAGGCGGGCGTGCCGCTGCTGGTGCTCACCGCCGACCGGCCGCCCGAGCTGCGCGGCACCGCCGCCAACCAGACGATCGACCAGCTCAAGCTGTACGGCTCGGCGGTGCGCATGTTCGCCGAGGTGGGCGTGCCCGAGGACCGTCCCGGGCAGGTGGCGTACTGGCGGTCGCTGGCGTGCCGGGCCTACCAGCGGGCGCTCGGCCCGGCCGACCCCGGACCCGTCCACCTCAACGTGGCCTTCCGCGAGCCGCTCATCCCCGACGGGGACGAGAACTGGTGCGAGTCCCTGGAGGGCGACGCCACCGGCCCGTGGGTGCGGGTGCGGATGACGCCATCCGCCGCCCTGCACATTGCGCCGACCCGGCGCGGCGTGCTCGTGGTCGGCGACGGCGCCTCCAACGTGCGCCGGTACGTGGCCGCGGCGGGCATGGCCGGCTGGCCGGTGCTGTCGGAGCCGAACGGCGGCGCCCGCTACGGCGACCACGCCGTGTCCACCTACCACTTCCTGCTGGGAATGCCGGAGTTCGCCGACGCGCACCGGCCCGACGTGGTGGTGACGCTGGGACGCCCCGGGCTGTCGCGTCCGCTGCTGTCGTGGCTGAAGCGGGCCGAGGAGCACATCGTGGTCTCGCCCGACCTGTCCCGCTGGCCGGACCCGACCCGCTCGGCCACGCAGGTCGCGCAGGCGGTGGAGATCCCGGTCGCGGCGGGCGGCGACTCCTGGCTGCGCGCCTGGCGGCGGGCCGAGACGGCGGCCAGGGAGGCGATCGACGGGGTGCTCGACGCGGGCGGCATGAGCGAGCCCCGGATCGCCAGGGACCTGGCCGACAACCTCCCCAACGGGTCGCTGCTGTTCTGCGGCTCGTCCATGCCGGTACGCGACATGGAGCAGGTGATGCGCCCGCGCCGGGGCGTGCGGGTGCTCGCCAACCGGGGCGCCTCGGGCATCGACGGCCTGGTCTCGACGGCCATCGGCGCGGCGATCGCCCACAACGGCCCCGCGTACGCGCTGCTGGGCGACCTGTCGCTGCTGCACGACCAGAACGGGCTCATCCTCGGCCCCCGCGAGCCGCGGCCCGACCTGTGCCTCGTCGTGGTGAACAACGACGGGGGAGGCATCTTCTCGTTGCTGCCGCAGGCGGCCCTCACCGACACGTTCGAGCGGGTCTTCGGTACGCCGCACGGGGTGGACCTGGGGTATCTGGCCGCCGCGACCGGCACGCCGTACACGCCCGTGTCGGCCATCGAGGACCTGCCCAAGGCGATCAGAGGCGAGGGCCTGCGCATCGTCGAGGCCCGCACCGACCGCGAGTCCAACGCGGCCGTGCACGCCGCCCTGCGCGACGCCGCCCAGGTGGCCGTCCGCGCCGTCCTGTGACGGGGTGACGATTCGGGCGTACGGCGGTCGCCGGGGACCTCGGCCACGGACGAGGCGATCGCGTGCGAGGTCCCGGCGCGCATCAGCCACCTCGGCACGCGCCTTGGCGGCCCTGGCCCGGTTTGTTCGACCCGCTCATCTTGCGTACGCGGCCGTCGTCGGTGCGGCACGCTTTGACGGACGTGGGCCGGCCCACGAAACCGGGACGGCGCGTCGGAGGCGGCGCGTACACCCCCGAGCCCGGCGGATCATGGAATATTTCGCCGCTGAGCGGCCGATCCCGCAACTCATTTGAAAGATCCGGACTCTAACATTCGGGAGATTTTGCAGGAGTTCGCACCATCGGGCCGCTTACCTCGAGTTTTACCCAAGGTCGGCGGACGAAGATGCCCGGTGTGCGGCAGAATGGGCCGGCCGCCGGTCCGGATCAGGGGGAGATACATGCATATCGAGGAGTGGCTAAACGCGATCCCGCATGAGTGGATCTATGTGCTGGTCGGGCTCGTCATCGGGCTGGAGAGCCTCGGTATTCCGCTTCCCGGCGAGATCGTGCTGGTGAGCGCGTCGTTGCTGTCCGCCAAGGGCGTCGTGAGCCCGCTGGTGGTGGCGGTGTGCGCGAGCGCGGGGGCGATCGTGGGGGACTCGATCGGTTACCTCATCGGGCGCAAGGGCGGGCAGCCGCTGTTCGACCGCCTCGGCCGAAGGTTCCCCAAGCACTTCGGGCCCTCACACGTGGCCAAGGCACGCGAGGCGTTCGACCGGTGGGGCGTCTGGGCGGTGTTCTTCGGGCGGTTCATCGCCCTGCTGCGCATCCTGGCGGGGCCGCTGGCCGGGGCGCTGCACATGCCGTACTGGCGATTCCTCATCGCCAACATGCTCGGCGGCATCCTGTGGGCGAGCGGCACCACGTTCGCGATCTTCTATCTGGGCCGGGTCGCCGAGGAGTGGCTGAAGGGCTTTTCCTGGGTGGGGCTCGTGGCGGCCCTGCTGTTCGGCCTCGGCACCACCCTGTGGTTCAAGCGCCGTGCCGCGCGGGCCGCCGCCGAGATCGCCCCGGCGGAGGCGGCGGCGGACGCCGTCAGCGCTCGATGAGCGTGACCTCCAGCGAGTAATGCGAAGCGCGATAGACGTGCGAGCCGTGCTCGACCGCCCGGCCCTGGTCGTCGTAGGTGGTGCGGATCATGGTCAGCAGCGGGGCGCCCCGGCGCTCGTCGAGCAGCCGCCCCTCGGCGGTGCCGGCGGCGCGGGCGCCGATCCGCTGGTTCGCCACCCGCATCCGCACCCCGGCCGACCGAAGCAACTCGTACAGGCCGCGCTTCTCCAGTGACTCGGCGGTCAGCGGGGCGAGGCCGAGCGGAAGCCAGTTGTGCAACAGGGCGAGCGGCTCGCCGCCCGCCAGCCGCAGCCGCTCCAGCCGCAACACCTCGGTCCCGGCGGGCACCGCCAGAATCCCGGCCACCTCCTCATCGGCCCCCACCGTGCCGAAGGAGATCACCTGCGTGGCGGGCTCCTGCCCGGCCCGACGCAGGTCGTCGTAAAGGCTCGTCAGCTCGACCGACCGCTTGACCTGCCCGTGCACCACCTGGGTGCCGACGCCGCGTTTGCGCACCAGCAGGCCCTTGTCCACCAGGTATTGGATCGCCTGCCGTACGGTGGGACGCGACAGCCCCAGCCGATCGGCGAGCTGAATCTCGTTGTCCAGGCGCGACCCGGGGGCCAGATCGCCGCGCCGGATCGCCTCGGAGATCTGCTCGGCCACCTGGAAGTAGAGAGGGACGGGGCTCGATCGATCCAGCTCGAAGTCGAGTTGGGGGGACATCCTTCTCCTCGGGCACATTGGGCCGTGGTAGGTGCGATCAGGGTAGCGGACGTCAGAATGTCCGGACAAATGCCATCGCGGGTGGGATAGCGTTTTCGGCCCATTCAGGTCGCGTAAGGTGGTGTGCTTCCGGTGGCCGCTACGACGTCGGTTGCTCGGTGGGGAGATGGGGCACGCCTTGGCCCTGTGCAACGCCTCTGCTGCCGCCGCCATGGGTAGGTGTGGGCGAGGCCGTCGCGGTTCTGTGGCGACTCGCAGGGGAGGGCGGACGGACCGTCGAGGAGATCCGAGCCGTCGGAGATCGGGTTGCCGTACGATACGCCGCAGGAGCTGCGACGAGCCGACACGCCTCCGCCTCTCACTTGGCGAAGGCGCTGGGCAGAGCACCGGCGGGACAAACGATTCTGGGATTGCTATGACATGTCTGCTTGTGTGGTCGGCAGCTTGAGTTGCTCGTCGAGGGATCGGACGTAGGCGTTGTTCGACCAAGGGGCGAGGCGTTTGCGGGCCTCGCCGAACAGGTGGCGGAGGCGGGCGGAGCTGTGGGTGCGCATCAGGGGTACGGCGGCTGCGAGCTTGGTCGTGGCCTCGGGGATCTCCTTGAGTTGGGTGAGGGCCATGCCCTGGTGAATCAGGGCGAAGGCCGCCGAGCGGCTGTAGAGGGAACCGCAATTCGCCAGCCGTGCAGCGGTCGTGTCGAATACGTCTTTGGTGCGGCCGAGGTTGGTGTAGATGTGGAAGGCCGCTCCTGCCACGCCTCCGGATTCGGCTATCCAATACAGGTAGGCGGGTTCTGCCGTGGCCGGTTTGCCCGCCCAGTGATTTGCCGCCTCCAGCCTGCGCAGGCTGTTCTCCGTGTCGCCGAGCAGGGAGAGCGCGTAGGACTCGGCGTACTCGCTGCGCGCTCGAATCAGGTTGCTGTTGCTGCGGTTGGCCCAGCCTTGGGCTGCGAGGGCATGGTCCAGGCCCTTGGCGGGCTGGCCTGCGAAGCTGGCCATTTCGCTGTGCCAATGGTGGATATACGAGGTGAGCGCCGCGTCGCCGCATTCCAGTGAGGCCCCGAGGGCACGGTCGAGTGACTGGGCCGCCTTGGCGTAGTCCATCTGGTCGAAGGCGAGGAAGCCCGCCGATTGCGCGAGTTCGGCGTAGGCGTGGACGAGGCGGGTGCGTAGGCCGGGGAGCAGGGACTGGGTGGCGAGCAGGCGGGAGACCATTTCGCGATTCGCTTCGACGACCGGCAGGACCTTGGCGGGGCCGTAGGTGTCGTCGAGGCGGCGGCAGCGGGCGGTGAGCTTCTCGATGGTGGCGACGGTGGCGGCGTCGATGCGGCCCTGGCCGCGTACGGCGCGGGCGAGGCGGTCCTCCTCGGCGGGGGTGAGGTGGCGGAGCAGGTGCAGGGCGGGGAGGCCGCCCAGGGCGAGGGACAACTCGAAAACGAGCTCGCGTCGCTGCATGTCGTCCTCCTCGATGGTGACGGCGCGGAGCAGCTCACTGCACGCTGCGGTGCTCAGGGCCGTGTTCTCGCGGCCGGGCCGTTTGCGTGCCTTGCTCGTCATGCTGTCATCGGCCGGGCGATCGGGGCAGGGGGCGACGGGCTGGAACGGGTCGAGGTGACGAAAGTCGGTCTGTTCGATGACATCCCGGTCGTAGGGGGTGTAGGTGCCGAGGACGGTTTCGGTCACGAGGTTGCGGGCGGCGGTCTGGTAGATGCGGGCCAGCACGACCAGGACGCGCCTGGTGGGGCGTCGGCCGCGGGCGGGCCAGTTCTCGAAGTCGAACAGGCGGCCCTCGCGCAGCGACGCCGTACCGGCAGGGTCCAGGTCGTTGAACTCGTTGACGACGTCGATGGCGGTGCGGCCGTGTGCGAACCGGTAGAGGCGCAGGGGACTGTCCTGGTGGGTCAGCGCGAGCACGTCGGCGATCTGATCCCAGGTGAAGCCCTTGGCGCGTAGCCGTTCGCTCCAGGTGCGACAGCGCAGCAGAGTCCTGTAGCCCTCGCCGGACATTGAACCTCCTTCACCAAACGCTCCCGACCAGCGGCGATATACGGATCGTATAGCGATGGTCACGCTGTGGTCGATCGAATGGCTCAACCCGCCGTCACGCCGTGGAGTCCCGCGCCTCGCGCCGGGGCGGGTTCCGGCAGCTCGTCGTGCCCCCCGTGCGGAGCGGTTCGGTTCGGGCACGTGGAGGTCCCGTGGGTCAACCGCTGAGGACAGGGTATGGGGCTGCACTTTCCAGTCGAATCGAAGGAGCGTTCCACGTGTCTGGCCTGCCCGATCCCTTTCTCCCGGACCTGCGCGTTCCCGGCGTGCGGTGCGGGGCCTCCCGCGAGCCGGGGTTTCCCGAGCCCTGCCCGGAGCGGCTGTGGGCCGCGCTCCGCCGTCCCGGCGAGGTCGAGACCTGGCGCAAGGTCTTTCCCGGTACGGCCCGCCACGTGGCGGACGCGCGGCGGCTGGCCCGCGTGTTCCTCAACGACACCTCGCGGGCCGACGACGCCGCGTGGATCACGGGGGAGCTCGCGGCGAACGCGGCCCGCCACACCCGGTCGGGCGAGGACGGCGGGACGTACGTCCTGGAGCTGTGCCGGGTCGGCGAGCTGGCCCGGATCGTCGTGTGCGACCTCGGCGGCGGCGGGCGGCCGGTGTTCACCCGCCCGCCGGCCGGGCTGAACCTCACCGAGCACGGGTACGGCCTGCCCGCCGTGGCCCGGCTCGCCCGCGGGACCGGGGTGCGGGGATGTCCCGCCGTCGGGCACGCGGTGTGGGCGGAGCTGCTCCTCGGCACCTGAGCGGCGGCCCGGCGGCGTCGTACGGCGCGGGCTCGGCCGGGACCGGCTGGTCAGGAGCGGTCCGGCGTACGGCGGCGGGGCGGCCTCCCGCACGCTCCTCGCCGCACTGCGGCGCGGAAAATGAGGTGAGAAGTCGGGCACCGGGCGAGAGCATGGACTTTCCGTCTTTCGTGTCACCTGGGGAGTCGTCGTGTCCACCGTCCGTCGTGATCTCGGCATTCTCCAGGATCGGCGTTTCGTCCTGCTGCTGGCCGCCCGGACCATATCGATGCTCGGCTCCGCGTTCGCCCCGGTGGCGCTCGCGTTCGGGGTGCTCGCCCTGCCCGGGGCCACGGCCACCACGCTGTCGGCGGTGCTGACGGCGGAGGCGTTGCCGATGGTGGCGCTGATGCTCGTCGGCGGGGTGCTCGCGGATCGGCTGCCCAGGCATTGGGTGATCGCCATGAGCGAGGGGGCGAACGCGGCGGCGTACTCCGCCCTCGCCGTGATGATGCTCACCGGGTGGACGCCGCTGCCCGCGCTGATCGCCGCGAGCGCCGCCTCCGGCATCGCGGGGGCGCTGCTGTATCCGGCGCTGACCGGGATCATCCCCGAGGTGGTGTCCGCCGAACGGCTGCAGGCCGCCAACGCGCTCATCGGGCTCGGGGGCAACAGCGCGCGGGTCGCCGGGCTCGTGCTCAGCGGCGGCGCGGTGGTGCTGCTCGGGGCCGGGTGGTCGCTTGCGGCGAGCGGGGCGATGTTCGCCGTCGCCGGGGTGCTGGTCGCGCTGCTGCGTCAGCCGCGGGCGCGGGGCGGGGGCGTGGAGGGCGCGGAGGGCGCCGGGGGAACCGCAGGCGCCGGGAGGTCGTCGGTGCTGGCCGATCTGCGGGAGGGGTGGCGGGAGTTCGTCTCGCGGCAGTGGCTGTGGGTGGTGGTCGCGCAGTTCTCCATGATGGTGCTGGCCATCCAGGCCGCGCACGGCGTGCTCGGCCCGCTGATCGCCCGGGACGAGCTGGGCGGCGCGCCCGCATGGTCGGCGGTCCTGGCGGGGGAGGCCCTCGGCATGATCTTCGGGGTGGTGGTCTCCATCCGGTTGCGGCCCCGGCGGCCCATTCTGGTCGGGACGCTGCTCACCCTGCCGACGGCTCTGCCGTACGTGGCGCTCGGCGTGGGCGCGCCGCTGTGGATGATCGTGGCCGGGGCGTTCGTGATGGGCGTGTGCTTCGACGTCTTCGGCGTGCTGTGGAGCACCACCCTGCAGCGGGAGATCCCGCCGGAGTCCCTGTCCAGGGTGGGCTCCTATGACGCGCTGGGCTCGCTGGCCCTCGGGCCGATCGGCCTGATGCTGGCCGGCCCGGCGGCCGTGCTCGTCGGCCCGCACGCGGCCCTGCTCGGCTGCGCCGCGATCGTGCTCCTGGTCTCGCTCGCCGCGCTGCTCGCCCCCGGGGTGCGCAACCTGCGGGCTCCGGACGGCACGCGGGCGACCGCACCGGCCGACGCCGCCGCCTCGCCGCTCTGAGCCGGACCGACCGGCGGGCTTGTCGGGTCGGGTTCCGAACATGTCCTTTCCCGAGACGGCCGACGCCTCCCCCGGCCGACAACTCGTACCTGACCGATCGGGCAGGTGCGTACCCAACCGGTCGTGCCGATGTGGCCACCAGCGGTACGGGATCGGCCCGCGGCGTCTTCCGGCAGTGACCGGCGTCACTTTACGGTCGCGGCATCCGGTGCGGAAGACGGCGTGACGCGGGCATCCCGGCCCCCGTCGCCTGAGCGCGTCTTGGCTCAGAGAGGACGAAGCATGAAGGTCGAAGAACTCATCAGGCCCTTCCCGATCAAGGAGTTCCACCCGTTCCCGCGTGCCCTTCTGGGGCCCGGCGCGGCCGAGCTGATCGGACCGGAGGCGAAGAAGCTCGGCTTCCGCAAGACCCTGGTCATGACCACGGGCCTGCGGGGCAGCGACACCGTGTACCGGATCGTCGAGTCGATGAAGTACCACGGCCTTGAGGTCGTGGTGTACGACAAGGTGGAGTCCAACCCCAAGGACTACAACGTGATGGACGCCGTCGCGCTGTACCAGGAGCACAAGTGCGACTCGTTCGTCTCCATCGGCGGCGGCTCGTCGCACGACGCGTGCAAGGGCGCGCGGGTGTCGATCGCGCACGACGGGCGCAACATCAACGAGTTCGAGGGCTTCAACAAGTCGGAGAACCCCAAGAACCCGCCGCACATCGCGGTGTCCACGACCGCCGGGACCGGCTCGGAGACCTCGTGGGCGTACGTGATCACCGACACGACCACCGATCCGGACAATCCGCACAAGTACGTCGCCTTCGATGACCACTGCGTCGCCACCCTGGCCATCGACGACCCGACGCTCTACTACGACTGCCCGATGGACTACACGGCGCAGTGCGGCTTCGACGTGCTGGCGCACGCCTCCGAGCCGTACGTGTCGCGGCTGAACTTCCAGCCGTCCCTGGGCAGCGCGCTGCACGCGGTCCGCCTCACCGCCCAGCACCTGCGGGCGGCGGTGTGGAACGGGCAGGACCTCGCCGGCCGCGAGGGCATGATGTACGCCCAGTACGTCGCCGCCCAGGCGTTCAACTCCGGCGGGCTCGGCATCGTGCACTCGATCTCGCACGCGGTGAGCGCCTGCTACGACACCCACCACGGGCTGAACAACGCGATCGCGCTGCCCCGGGTGTGGGCGTTCAACATGCCGGTCGCGTACGAGCGGTTCGCCGACCTCGCCGAGGCGATGGGCGTGGACACCCACGGCATGACGAAGGTGCGGGCGGCCGAGGCGGCGCTGGCGGCGGCGATCCGGCTGCTGCGCGACGTGGGCATCCCGGAGCGGTTCGTCGACGTCAAGCAGGACACCTACAGCAAGAACCGGCTCGGCCAGGGGCCGACCAAGTTCTACGCGAACGCCCCGGTGATCAAGGGCGACGCGTCGGACGTGGACCGCATCACCAACCATGTCCTCGGCGACGCCTGCACGCCGGGCAACCCCAAGGAGTGCACCTTCGACACCGTGCGGCCGGTCGTCGAGCACTGCATGACGGGCGACCTGGACGACCTGCTGAGCTGAGCCGTCCTGAGCCCCTGCCGCCGCCCGGGATCGCGCGACGACCCGGGCGGCGGCCCCGCCGCGTACATCCCGCCATACACCCGCCACGTACTCAATGCCGCCCCTGCTCACGCCGATCGAACGACACCAGCCGGAGGAAGTGTGTCCGAGAATTCCCATGCGGTCGAGATGCCGTTCGAGTCCGTCGAGGATGTCGTCGGACGGCTCGCCGAGCACGGCTACATCGCCGATCGCAGGCTCGCCACGACCGTGTTCCTGCTCTCCCGGCTGCACCGGCCCGTGCTGCTCGAAGGCCCGGCCGGGGTCGGGAAGACCGAGCTGGCCAAGGCGCTGGCGGCGGCCACCGGGCGCAGGCTGATCCGCCTGCAGTGCTACGAGGGGCAGGACGAGAGCAAGGCGCTGTACGAGTGGGACTACGGCAAGCAACTGCTGTACACCCAGCTCCTCCGCGACAAGATCGGCGAGATCGTCGCGGACGCGCCCGACCTGGCCGCCGCCGTGGAGCGTGTCGGCGCGCAGGACAGCGTCTTCTTCTCCGACAGGTTCCTCGCGCCCCGGCCGCTGCTGGAGGCCGTCCGCAGCGAGGAGCCGGTGCTGCTGCTGATCGACGAGGTGGACCGGGCCGACGAGGCGCTGGAGGCGGTGCTCCTGGAGTGTCTCGCCGAGCAGCAGGTGTCGGTGCCGGAGATCGGCACGTATATCGCGAAGAATCCGCCGTACGTGATCCTCACGTCCAACAACACCCGCGACCTGTCGGCGGCGTTGAAGCGCCGCTGCCTGTACCTGTTCCTGGACTATCCGGACGCCGAGCGCGAGCTGGAGATCGTGGTCGGCAAGCGGACCGGCCTGGCCGAGGCGGCGGCGCGGCAGCTCGTGGCCGTCGTACGCGAGCTGCGCGGGCTGCGGCTGCGCAAGCATCCCAGCATCTCCGAGACCGTGGACTGGGCCCGCACGCTGGCGGTGCTCGGGGTGCGGGAGCTGTCGGCGGAGGTGCTCGCGGACACGGTGAACGTGGTGCTGAAGTACGAGCGGGACATCGGTCACGCGCTGGAGGTGCTGCCCCGGCTCGTCGATCCGAACCGTGAGCTGCCCGACGAGGCCACGCACGGGCACGGTCATGGACACGGGCACGGTCACGGGCATGGTCATGGGCATGGCCACGACCATCGGGAAACCGCCGGGTTCGATGGTGACGGCGACGCCGACGAGGGCGGCGACCCGGTGGGCAAGGCCGTGCGGGAGGCCAAGGACCTGCCCGGACGGCACAACGAGAACTACTACGGCGCACCCGGCCGGGGGCCGGTGCAGCGGCCCGGCGGGGGCGGCGGCGGGCAGGGGAGCCGCGCCTTCGCCGCCATCGGACGCCGTAGCGGCAGGTAGCGGGGCGGCGCGTGGAGAGCAGCCTGCACCGATTCGTCCGACTGCTCCGGATGGCGGGGGTGCGCGTGTCGGTGTCCGAGGCCACGGACGCGATGCGCGCCGCCGCGCAGCCGGGCCTGCTCGCCGGCCGGGACGCGCTACGTGAGGCGCTGCGGGTCACCCTGGTGAAGGACCGCCGCGACGACGCGCTGTTCACCGAGTTGTTCGACGCGTTCTTCGCCCTGCGCCCCGTCGCGGCCGGGGGCGGCGACGGCGGGCACGGGCATGCGCACGACGACCTGGCGGACCTCGGCGAACCGGCGGGGTTCACGGTCTCGGAGGAGCCGTCGCAGACGCCGCGGCAGGGCCACAGCCACGGCAAGCCCGCCGACATCCGCGACTATTTCGACCAGCAGGACCTGGCCCAGCAGTACAACCTGCACCAGGAGGCCGACAAGATCGACTTGGCCGGGATGACCGAGGAGATCGTGCTCTCCCAGGACGGCGTCGGCGGCGGCGACCGCTCGGCCGTACAGCTCGACACCGAACGCCTGCACAACGCGGGCGTTCCCGGGAGGCTCGCCCCGGCGTCCGGGAACCGCGACGGCATCGAGCTGAGCGTGGCCGGAGACCACGGCCCGCCGGATCGCCCGGAAGGCGAGACCGGTGGCGACGAGCCCGTGGGCGACCGCCTCGACGGGTTCGTCGAGAACCTGACCGAGCTGCTCAAACGGCACCTGGAACGGCTCGCCGGACTGTCCCGGGTGGCGATCGAGTCGCCGGAGCCGCGCGGCCCCGTCCGGGCCGAGCGAACCGACGAGCTGGAACGGCGGCGCATGGAGGAATCGCTGCGCCGCCTCGCCCGCACCCTGGACGGCGCGCTCACCCCGCGCAGGCGTCCCACATCGCGCGGCAGGGTGCACCCGGCCCGCACGATGCGCCGCAACATGCGCTACGACAGCGTGCCGTTCCGCCCGGTCACCGTCACCCGCGCCGAGGACCGGCCGCGGCTGCTGGTGCTGGCGGACGTCTCGCTGTCGGTGCGGGCGGCCGCCCGGTTCACGCTGCACCTGGTGCACGGCATGCAGTCGCTGTTCGGCCAGGTGCGCTCGTTCGCGTTCGTCGACGAGCCGGTGGAGATCACCGAGGTGTTCGCCGCGCACCCGCTGGAACGCGCCCTGGGCCTGGTGTTCGACGGGCTGCCCGCCGGGGGCATGCTCGACGTGGACGGCAACTCCGACTACGGCCGCACGTTCCGTACGCTGCTGTCGGAGCACTCCGGCGCGCTCAACCGGCGCACCACCCTGCTCGTGCTCGGGGACGGCCGGGGCAACGGCAACGACCCGGCGTCCGACACGTTCGAGGAGATCACCCGGCGGGTGCGCGAGACGGTGTGGCTCACCCCGGAGCCGCGCTACTCCTGGCGGCTGGGCGGCTGCGACCTGCCCGCGTACGCCGGACTGTGCGACCGGGTGGAGGTGGTCTCCGACCTGGCGGACCTGGAACGTGCGGCTCACCGCATGGCGGCCGAGGCGACCGGCAGATGAGCACCCGCCAAGCGACTTAGCGAGGATGCACCGGATCACGTGCCCGAGACGCGCACTTTCGCCGGAGGGACATCCCCAGGTCGGCGCGCGGCCATGATCGCTCATGCACGTTCATGAGTTTTTCCGGGAGCGGGTGACAGCGGGGGTTCCGCTTTCCCTATTTATCGAATATCGTCGATTAACGATGAAAGCGAGTGAGGGGCCTCTGCCGCGCGCGGAGGCCGAGGAGTACGCGAGCTGGTTCAAGGCCCTGGCCGACGCCACGCGGATCCAGATCGTGTCGCTGCTGGCCCGGCGGCGCGCGCCGATGAGCGTGGGCGAGATCGTGGCCGCCTCCGGGGTGGGCCAGTCGACCGTCTCGCACCACCTGAAGATCCTGGCCGAGGTGCGGTTCGTCCTGGTCGAGCGGCAGGGCACGTCCAGCCTGTACCGGATCAACGAGAACTGTGTGCGCTGTTTCCCGACCGCCGCCGACGTGGTCATGGGCAACCCCGCGCCGGCCGCGCCCGCCTGCGAGTGAAGGAGCTTGGTCATGGCGTACGACGAGATCATCGACCACTACTCGGCTTTGGCCCGCGCTGCGGACGCCGGTCGGGTCGTCGCCGACTGCGGGCAGGACGCGTTCGATCAGGGCCGCTTCGGCGCGGCCGGTTATGACGATCTCGGCGCGCTGCCCGAGGGGGCGGTGCGGGCCAGCCTGGGCTGCGGCAACCCGGTTGCCGTCGCCGACCTGCGGCCCGGTGAGGTGGTGCTCGATCTCGGCTCGGGCGGTGGCATCGACGTGCTGCTGTCAGCGCGCCGCGTCGGCCCGTCCGGGAAAGTGTACGGGGTGGACGCCAGCACGGACATGCTGGAACTGGCCCGGCGCAACGCCGAGCAGGCCGGCGCGGGCAACGTGGAGTTCCTGCACGGCAGGATCGAGCGGGTACCGCTGCCGGAGCGGTCGGTGGACGTGGTCATCTCCAACTGCGTGATCAACCTGTCCAGCGACAAGGCCGAGGTGCTGGCCGAGGCGTTCCGGGTGCTGCGGCCGGGCGGCCGGTTCGGCGTCAGCGACATCGTCGTCGATGGCGTGGTCGACGGCGCGCCGGACGCGGACGCTCGGGCGGCGGCCGAGCGGCGCATCGGCTGCGTGGCCGGGGCGCTACCGGTGGCCGAGTACCGGCGGTCGCTGGCGGCGGCCGGGTTCACCGGCCTGCGCATCACCCTGACCGCCGACCACGGCGACGGCGTGCACTCGGCGATCGTCCAAGCCGCCAAGCCCGCCGCCGGGGCGGGCGTGGAGATCCGGCCGATGCGCGCCGACGACGCCGAGCAGGTGCTGGCCATCTACCAGGCCGGGCTCGACACCGGCCGGGCCGGCTTCGAGACCATCGCTCCGAGCTGGGCGGACTTCACCGCGGCCAAGCTGCCCCACCTGCGCTATGTGGCCTGCGACACCGGCACCGGCCAGGTGCTCGGCTGGGTGGCCGCCTCGGCGGTTTCGCCCCGGCCGGTCTACGCCGGAGTGGTCGAGCACAGCATCTACATTCACCCGGGCCGCCAGGCCCAGGGCATCGGCCGGGCGCTGCTGACGGCGTTCATCGCCGCAAGCGAGGACGCGGGCATCTGGACGATCCAGTCCGGCATCTTCGCCGAGAACGCCGCCAGCCTGGCCCTGCACCAGGCCCTCGGCTTCAAGGTGGTCGGCACCCGCGAACGCATCGGCCGCCACCACGGCGTCTGGCGGGACGTGCTGCTGATCGAGCGCCGCAGCGCCGTGACCGGAACCTGAACCGTCGCTCCGCACCGCCGCTCGAAAACATCGGCGGCCGCGGGGCGGTTACCTGCCTCCTGGCCGGTGTGCCGCACTGTCCCCAGGTTTCACCCATCGCCTTCGCGGACTACCGTTCGGCTGGAGCCGCGTTGTGCTTGCCGCCGAGAGGCGACACGCACACCGGTACGTCCACGTTGCAGGCCCCGGTCGTCGTTCCTGACGGCCGGGGCCTTCATCACGGTCGGGCTGCCGTCGCGGGGTCGGCGGCCAGGTGCTCGGGCCCGGCGGCCTGTCGCGGAATCGGTTGTGCCGGATACAGCAGCCGGATCAGGGCCAGGCCGAGCGCGGCGCCGGCCAGCTGGGCGGCGATGAAGCCGGGCGCGGAGGCCGGGGCGATGCCGGCGAAGGTGTCGGTGAGGGTACGGCCGAGGGCGACGGCGGGGTTGGCGAAGGATGTTGACGAGGTGAACCAGTAGGCGGCGCCGATGTAGGCGCCGACGGCAGGCGGGGCCAGCGCTGCGCGGCCGGTGCGGGCCAGGGCGAAGATCAGGGCGATGAGCCCCGCGGTGGCGACGATCTCGCCCAGCCACAGCCCGGTGCCGGTGCGCTGGTGGGTGGAGACGGTGACGGCGGGCAGCTCGAACATCAGGTGGGCCAGCACCGCGCCGCCGATCGCGCCGATGATCTGGGCGGGCAGGTAGGCCAGCAGGGCGCGCCCGTCCAGGCCGTCGCCGGTGCGGCGGCCGAGCAGCCAGTCGGCCAGCGAGACGACGGGGTTGAAGTGCGCGCCGGAGACCGGGCCCATGATCAGGATGAGCGCGATCAGCGCGAACGCGGTGGCGGTGGAGTTCTCCAGAAGTTGCAGGCCCACATCGCCGGGGGACAGGCCCTGGGCCATGATGCCCGACCCGATCACGGAGGTGACCAGCAGGCCGGTGCCGACGGCTTCGGCGAGCGCTCGCCGGGCCAGAGCGGTCACGCGGCACTCCCGGCGGGCACACCGAGCTCGGCCAGCAGGGCGCGCACCCGGCGCTCGATCTCATCGCGGATGGGCCGGACCGCCTCCACCGACCGTCCGGCGGGGTCGGGCAACTCCCAGTCCTCGTATCGTTTGCCGGGGAAGACGGGGCAGGCGTCGCCGCAGCCCATGGTGACGATGACGTCGGCGGCCTGGGCGATCTCCCGCGTCCACGGTTTGGGGTATTCGCGGGCGATGTCGATGCCGCGCTCGCGCATCGCCTCGATCGCCGACGGGTTGATCTGCTCGCCGGGCTCGGAGCCGCCCGACCAGCCGATCGCCCGATCCCCGGCGAGGTGGGTGAAGAAACCGAGCGCCATCTGCGAGCGGCCGGCGTTGTGCACGCACAAGAACAGCACGATCGGGATGCCGGAGGTGTCCTTGCCCTCGACGCGGGCCAGGGCGCGCAGCCGCTGGCGGGCGAAGCGTTCGGCGATCAGGGGCAGGAAGTGGGCCACGGTGGCGCGGCCGGCGAACCGGTCGTAGCTGGTGTGCAGGAAGCGGTCGATGGTCTCGGTGCCGAAGGTGCCGGCGAACTCGGCGGCAAGGGTGCGGGCGGCGGTCAGCAGGGCGTGCCGCTGGTCGATGGTCAGGTCGGCGAGGTGATAGGCGGGCTGGGTCATGGTGTGCCCTTCCTCAAGGACGGCGCGGCGGTGCGGGGCGGCGTCAGAGCGGGGGATGGCTGGGGTGGAGAGCGGTGGCGAGCCGGTCGACGCGGTCGCGCAGGTCGTCGTAGGCGCGTTCGAAGGCGTCGTCGGTGTCGGCGGGTACGGGGTCGGGCACCGACCAGTGCAGCGGAGGGCGGGCGGGCAGGTCTTCGTAGGCGTTGTCGCAGACCGCCACCACCAGGTCGCCGGCGCGGACGGTGTCGCTGATGTGGGCGGTGGCGCGGGAATCCAGGTCCAGGTGGTGGCGGCGGGCGGTGGCCAGGGCGCGCGGGTGCACGCGGGCGGCGGGGCGAGTGCCGGCCGAGGCGGTGGGCAGAGGGCTGCGGCGCCGCCACAGGGCGGTGGCCAGTTGCGAGCGAGCGGAGTTGTGGGTGCAGACGAACACCACCCGCTCGGGCGTCGCCGGCGCGGCCGGCGCGGGGCCGAGGCGGGCCAGCGCGCCGGGCAGCAGCCGGACGTAGCTGCGCCGCCGATCGGCCTCCGAGCGCGTCCGCGTGATCAGCCCGGCCTCCTGCAGCACCTTGAGGTGATGGGCCAGCAGGTTGGACGACAGGCCGAACGCCTCGCCGAGCTCGCCGGGCGAACGGTCCCCCAGGAGCAGATCATCGACCATCGCCAGCCGGACCGGGTCCCCCAGCGCCGCGTGCCGTGCGGCCCGCCGCTCGACATCAGATATATCAACCATAATTGAGTCAATATTCGCTGAGATGAATCCGCGAGTCAAGCCTGAGGCCGAGCCGAGGCCGCCCGACGAGCGGCCGGAGCCGCCAGTGATCAGCCGGGTTATCCGCAGCAGCCGCCGCCCTGGGAGACGCCGGCGGCAGCGGAGTGCCGAGCAGGCCGCCGCTGATGCCGGTGGCCAGGCCGACAAAGTGCTGTATCGGGGTGACCGCGACAGCGTCGCCCGCATCCTTGGCGATCTGCAGGACTATCTGAGGTTGTGCTGCTGAGCTTCTCGACGAAGGCCGGCATCCGGTGGCCGTCGGCTCAGATCAGGCCGTTCTTGCTGGCCTCGTACACGGCCTCGGCGCGGCTGGCCACCTCCAGTTTGCGCATGATGTTGCGGACGTGGAATTTGACCGTGGTTTCGGAGATGAACAGTTCGCGGCCGATGTCGCGGTTGCCGAGGCCCCGGGCGATGAGGCGTAGCACGTTGCGTTCGCGGTCGGTCAGGCCGGGGCGGCGGGTGTGTACGCGCAGGGAGCGGACCATCGCCGCCGCCGAGCGGGGGTCGAAGGCGCTCTCGTTGCGGGCCACGGCCCTGATCGAGTTGACCAGTTCGGTGGTGTCGACGTCCTTGACCACGTAGCCGCGTGCGCCGCGCTGGATGGCCTCCATGACGAGCGCGTCGTCGAGGAACGTGGTGAGCACCAGCACACCGACGGCGGGGTGGCGCTCGGTGAGGACGCCGCACAGGTCCAGGCCCTCGGTGTCGGCGCCGGTGGACAGCTTCAGGTCGAGCAGGACGATCGTGGGCTCGGTGCGGCGCACCACCGACAGCGCCTCCTCGCTCGTGCTCGCCTCGCCGACGACCCGCAGGTCGGGTTCGCGGTCGAGGATCGCGCGCAGCCCCTGGCGTACGATCGCGTGGTCGTCCACGAGGACGATGCTGGTCGTCGTGTCGGTCGCCGCACCGCCGTGCCGGGCGTCCGGCCCGTCGCCGGGTCCGGGCCTTTCTGCGGCCTCCACGCGCTTGCCTGCGGTCATCGATGCCACCCCGTTCTCTCCGGCACCGGCAGCGGGACGTGCACCCGCAGCGCGATGCCGCCCATTCGGGCCCGCCGGATCGTCAGCGTGCCGCCGAGTTGCTCCGCGCGGGCGAGCATGTTGACGAGCCCCTGGTGGCGGCCGGCGAGGTCGGTGGTCTGCGCCAGCCGCAGCAGCCGCCGTATGGCGGCCGGGTCGCCGTCGCCGTCGTCGCTGACCGTGACGGTGACCGCGTCCGGCCGGTACGCCAGCCGTACCCGGGCCCGGGTCGCGCGGGCGTGCGCGGCGGTGTTGAACAGCGCCTCGCCGACCAGGCGCAGCAGCGACCGCTCGGCCTCGGCGGGCAGCGGGATCTGCCGCCCGCGCACCACGACCTCGACCGTCAGGTCGGTCTTCAGGTGCACCGTGGACAGCCGCCGCAGCATCTCCGGCAGCGGCCCGGCCGGCTCGTCGGAGGCGTTGTGCAACGCGTAGATGGCGCCGCGCAGCCGTTCCACGGCGATCCTGGTGAGGTCCTTGGCGGGCAGCAGGCGGCGGGCCACCTCCGCAGCCTCCGGCCCCATGCGCTCCAGGTCGGCCCGGCACACCTCGATCGTCATCCCGGCGGACAGCACGTGCTGGGCGACGGTGTCGTGCAGCTCCCGCGCGATGCGGTGCCGTTCGTCGTCGAGCGCCTGGCGGTGCATCGCGTCGACCAGCCGGCGCTGCGCCTCGGCCAGTTCGGCGTTGCGCGCCGCCAGGTCCCGCGCCTGCCGTGCGGCGGCCTCGGTGAGGCGCTCGGTACGGCCGCGCAGCCGCGTGGCCGACTGGAACAGGAACGCGTTGTACAGCGCCACCGCCGCCTGGTTGGCCAGCACCCGCAGGATCGCCAGGTCGGTGGCGGCCACCTCCAGACCCGGACCCGGCCGGGCGACGATGCCGCCGACGGGCTCGCCGTCCAGGAACATCGGGGCGCGCACCCAGCCGTCGCCCGCGTGCGCCCGCCCGGCCTCCCAGGGGCGGGCGCGGACGACCGCCAGGTGCTGGCGGGCCTCGGCGGGCAGCAGCGCCTCGTCGTCGATGAGCCGGTCGCCGTCCAGCAGCAGGAAGCGGGGCCGCACCGCGCTCAGCGCGCCGTCGGCGACCGCCAGCAGCAGCCACCGGGCGTGCAGGTGCTCGGCGGCGGCGTGCACGACCGCCTCGACCAGCGCCCGCGGCCCCTCGGCGCTGCGGACCAGCGCCTGGGAGATGCCGTCGAGCGCCTCGACGGCCCGCTCCAGCCGCTCCATCGAGCGGACGTACTCGGGATAGAAGGAGCGTTTGCCCGACCGCACGCCGGTGAGCGCGCCCAGGTCGGTCGGGCGGGCGGGCGGTTCGGGCGGTTCTACGGCGGCGGGGGAGGCGCTCATGGTCACAGGGCCGCGCGGAACAGCGCTTCGATGTCGGACTGGGAGGCGTCGCGGGGGTTCGTGGTCAGGCAGGCGTCCCGCATCGTGTTGCCGGCGAGGCGGCGCACGTCGCGGTCGGTCACGCCGAGGGCGGACAGGCCGCGCGGTACGCCGACCGCGTCGGCGAGCTCGCGCACCCGGTCGGCGAGCAGGGCGGCGACCTCGGCGGCGGGCATGCGCCCGGCGTCCCGGATCCCGGCCGCGGCGGCGAGCGGCACGAAACGCTCGGGGTCGGCGGCGGCGTTGAACCGGATGACGTGGGGGAGCAGCACCCCGTTCACGACGCCGTGCGGGGCGTCGAGCAGGCCGCCGACCTGGTGGCTCATCGCGTGCGTGGCGCCGAGGATGGCGTTGGTGAACGCCACCCCGGCCTCCAGCGCGCCCTGCGCCATCCCGAGGCGGGGCCCGGCGAGCCGGGGGCGCTCCACCGAGCGGCGCAGATGCTCGGTGATCAGGCGTACGGCGTGCAGCGCGTGGTTGTCGGTGAGCGGGTTGTGCGCCCGGGACACGTACGACTCGACGGCGTGGGTGAGCGCGTCGAGGCCCGTGGCGGCGGTGAGCCACTCGGGCATCGTGATCAGCAGCCGGGGGTCGATGATCGAGATCTCCGGCACCAGGGTCCGGCTGATGATGGTGATCTTGATGTGGTTGGCGGTGTCGGTGACCACGGCGAACTGGGAGACGTCCGCGCCCGTGCCGGAGGTGGAGGGCACCATCACCGTCGGCGGGATCGGGTGGACCACCTTGTCCACCCCCTCGTAGGCGAGGATGCGGCCCCCGTTGCCGGACAGGATCGCCACGCCCTTGGCGGCGTCGATGCACGACCCGCCGCCCAGGCCGATGATCACGTCGGCGGCGCTGTCGGCGTACTCGCCGTACGCGGCCTCGATCTCGTGATCCTTCGGGTTGGGGGTGACCCCGTGCCACACCACCGGACGCAGCCCGGCCGCGCGCAGGTGCCCCAGCGCCTCGTCGAGCCAGCCCGCCTCGATCAGCCCCGGATCGGTCACCAGGAACGGCCGCCGCGCGCCCACGCGCAGCGCGCAGTGCCCCAGCTCGGCCAGCGACCCGGGGCCGAACACGATCTCCGGGGCGTGGAACTTGGCGAGGTTCACCGGCTCGCGTGCGCCGCCCGGCACGATGCGCTGCGGGCCGGTCAGCTCGACGCCCGGGAACGCCGAGCCGTCATCCGCTTCGGCCATCGCCGGGCCTTCCACAACACGCCGCAAAGGAACTCCCTGAGCCACGATGGGGCCGACCCATCGGTGATGGCACATTACCCCGATGGACGCGCCGGTGTTTCCGCTGCGTTGCGTGGAGTTATCCGCCATCGCCCTCCCGACGGTAGACCCGGCGGGGCTAGTCATGAAACCGTCATTTCGGACCGGGGGACCTATCCGAACGGGTAGGTGCGCCCGCGGGCGTCATGCGGCATCATCACCGGCAAACCGCCGGTACGGCCGCCGGCAGGATGGGGCGGACGAGGGAGGGGCAATGACCGGTCGTGAGACCCTCCGAAGGCGGCGCGCCGAGCTGGAGCACGAGTGGTCTCGCCGCGTGCCGGCACGCCTGCTGCCGTCCTCCGTGCTGCCATCCTCCGCGCCCGGCCCGGGTCGGCTGCTTCGCGACGAGATCGTGGCCTCCTGGAGCAGGTCGCTGCCGCTGGTGGATCCGGGCCGCGACAGCGCGCCGGTCGACGACGACGGACCCGACCGCTGGCTGGACTCCCCGCTGCGCGGGCCGGTCCTCGAACTCGCCGACGAGCTGCGGGCGATCGCCGACGACGCCGGGTTCATCGCCGCCGTCACCGACGAGTCCGGCACGATCCTGTGGACCTGCGGCGGCCGGGTGATGCGCCGCCGCGCCGAACGGGTGAACTTCGCCCCCGGCGGCCGGTGGGACGAGACCGGCATGGGCACCAACGCCCTGTCCCTGGCCCTGCGCGACGGCCGCCCGGCCGCCGTGTTCTCCGCCGAGCACCTGGTCGCGGCGCTGCACGGCTGGGTGTGCTACTCGGCCCCCATCCACTCGCCCGCCGGGCGCATCCTCGGCGTACTCGATCTGTCCAGCACATGGGACCGGTCCCATCCGCTCGCCATGTCCACGGTGCGAACCCTGGTGTCCGCCATCGAGTCCCGGCTGGTCGGGCTCATGCCCGGCCGCGCACCCGCGCAGGCCGCCGGGATCCGGCTCAACTGCCTGGGCGGCGGGCAGGCGTGGAGCGCGGGCGTCCCGCTGCGGCTACGCCCGCGCCAACTGGAGATCCTCACCCTGCTGGCCCTGGAGCCCGAGGGCTTCTCGCCCGAACGCCTGCAGGCCGCCCTCTTCGGCGACCGGCCGGTCACCGCGGCGACGCTCAAGGCCCAGGTCTCCCACCTGCGCCGCGCCCTCGGCGGCGCGCTCTCCCAGCGCCGGTACGCCCTGACCGAGCCCATCGACTGCGACGCCACCGACGTGCTCGCCGCGCTGGACGCCGGGGACACCGCCTCGGCGGTCCGCGCCTACACCGGCCCGCTGCTGCCCGAGTCCGACGTGCCGGGCATCGTGGAGTGGCGCTCCTACCTGGAGGTCGCGGTGCGTGAGGCGGTGCTCGCGTCACCGGACCCCGACCTCGCGCTGCGGTACGGCCGGCGGCACCCGTACGACATGGCCGTCCACGAGCACGCCCACCGGCTGCTGCCGCCGGACGACGGCCGCCGCGGCATCGCCGCCGCCCGCATCCAGGCCGCCCAAGGCTGAGCCTCATCGGGCCGACGGGGGCCGCCCGGTGTACCGGATGTCCCAATGACGGTCCATGCCGGGCGCGGATACCTTCCGGCAACCTCGCGGTCGCAGTGTGGCCTGCAGCACAACACCAGGGAATCGGCCACCGTGAGGCGGTGGCGTGAACCCGCGAGGAGGCAACCGTGGTCTACGTCAAGCCGGGTGCGGACGGCAGCGTCGTGAGCTTCGCCGAGCGCTACGAGAACTTCATCGGCGGCGCCTGGACGGCCCCGGTCGAGGGACGCTACTTCGACAACCCCTCACCCGTCGACGGACAGACGTTCTGCCAGGTGCCGCGGTCCACCGCGGCCGACATCGACCTCGCCCTCGACGCCGCGCACGCGGCGGCCGACCGGTGGGGCCGCACCTCCACCACCGAGCGCGCGAACATCCTCAACAAGATCGCCGACCGGCTGGAGGCGAACCTCGAACGGCTGGCCGTCGCGGAGACCTGGGAGAACGGAAAGCCGGTACGCGAGACGCTCGCCGCCGACCTGCCGCTCGCCATCGACCACTTCCGCTACTTCGCCGGCGCGATCCGCGCCCAGGAGGGCGGCATCGGCGAAATCGACGCCGACACGGTGGCGTACCACTTCCACGAGCCGCTGGGCGTGGTCGGGCAGATCATCCCGTGGAACTTCCCCATCCTGATGGCCGCCTGGAAGCTCGCGCCCGCGCTCGCCGCCGGAAACTGCGTGGTGATCAAGCCGGCCGAGCAGACCCCGGCCAGCCTGCTGCTGGTGGTGGAGCTGATCGCCGACCTGCTGCCGCCCGGCGTGCTCAACGTGGTCAACGGGTTCGGCGTGGAGGCGGGCAAGCCGCTGGCGTCCAGCCCCCGGGTGGCCAAGGTCGCGTTCACCGGCGAGACCACCACCGGCCGCCTGATCATGCAGTACGCCAGCGAGAACATCATCCCGGTCACCCTGGAGCTCGGCGGCAAGAGCCCGAACATCTTCCTGCCGGACGTCATGGCCGCCGACGACGACTTCCTGGACAAGGCCGTCGAGGGCTTCGTGATGTTCGCCCTCAACCAGGGCGAGGTGTGCACCTGCCCGTCGCGGGCGCTCATCCACTCCTCGATCTACGACGAGTTCATCGCCCGCTGCGTCGCCCGCACCGAGGCGATCGTCAGCGGCGACCCGCTCGACCCCGCCACCATGATCGGCGCGCAGGCGAGCAACGACCAGTACGAGAAGATCCTGTCCTACATCGACATCGGCCGGAAGGAGGGCGCGCAGGTCCTCACCGGCGGCGGCCCCCGCACCGTGCCGGGCCTGGAGGGCGGCTACTACATCGAGCCGACCATCTTCCGCGGCGCCAACGACATGCGGATCTTCCAGGAGGAGATCTTCGGCCCGGTCGTCTCGGTCACCACGTTCGACTCCGTCGAGGAGGCGCTGAAGATCGCCAACGACACCCTGTACGGCCTCGGCGCCGGGGTGTGGACCCGCGACGGCAACACCGCCTACCGGCTGGGCCGCGAGATCAAGGCGGGCCGCGTGTGGACCAACTGCTACCACGCCTACCCCGCGCACGCCGCCTTCGGCGGCTACAAGAAGTCCGGCATCGGGCGCGAGACGCACAAGATGATGCTGGAGCACTACCAGCAGACCAAGAACCTGCTGGTCAGCTACTCGCCGAAGAAGCTGGGCTTCTTCTGATGCCCGCCCGCGACGCCGCCGGGACCGGCCGCCCGGTCCCGGCGGGCGCGGCAGGGGAGGGGGAGCAGGGCCGCGTCGAGCGGGTGCGCCTCACCCCGGCCGCGCAGGACCTGCTGGCCCGGCTCGTCGAGCGACACGGCCCGGTCATGTTCCACCAGTCCGGCGGCTGCTGCGACGGCAGCGCCCCGATGTGCTACCCGCGGGGAGAGTTCCGGGTCGGCGCCTCGGACGTGCTGCTCGGCCTGGTCGCCGGGGACACGCCGTTCTGGATGAGCGCCGACCAGCATCGGTACTGGCGGCACACCCACCTCACCGTGGACGTGGTGCCCGGCCGGGGCGGCGGCTTCTCCCTGGAGGCCCCCGAGGGCGTCAGGTTCCTGCTGCGCTCCCGGCTGCTGACCGACGAGGAGGCCGCCCGCGCCGAGGCCGAGCCGCCGCTGCCCACAGGCGCCGACCACCACCCGCTGTAGGCGCCGCGCAGGATCGTCCGATGCCCGCCTCCGCGCCCCGCGCCCGCGCGATTCGCGAACACCCTGGATGCCCCGTCCGGTGCAGGCGCGGGGCGGGCATCGGCGCTGAAAGGAGCCGCTTCATCTCGCTCGCCCCGATTCGCGCGGAGCGTGCCGGCCGTATGGACGCTCAGGCGGGGCCGCCGGGCTCGGCGGAGGCGGCGAGCAGTTCCCGGGCGTGGGCGAGCTGCTCGTGGGCGTCGGCCATGTCGTCGTCGGTGGGGGCGTCGTCCTGGGTCAGCCGGAGCCGCCAGTACCCGGAGAAGTCGATCGACCGTTTCGGCACGCCGCGGTCGTTCACCAGATGCCTGCGCAGGGCGCGTACCGTGCCCGCCTCGCCGGCGATCCACGCGAACACGCGTCCCGGGGGCAGGTCCGCCTGGCGTACCGCCTGAAGCAGCAGGTCGGTGCGGCCCGCGGGGGCCTGCCCGCGATGCAGCCAGCGCACGGTCAGGTCGGCCGCGGAGCCGAGGTGCTGTTCCTCGGCCGCGTCCCTGACCTCGATGAACGCCAGGGCGCGGGTTCCGGCGGGCAGGGCCTCGGCGAGTGTGCCGATCGCGGGAAGCGCGGTCTCGTCCCCGGCGAGCAGCACCCAGTCGGCCTCCGCGAAGGAGACCGCGAAGGACACGGGCCGGGCGTAGGCGGCGGACGGGCCGAACATGCCGAGGACGTTGCCGGGCTTCGCGGCGGCGGCCCATCGGGTGGCCGGTCCGGCGTCGTCGTGCAGCACGAAGTCGATGTCGATCGTACGGCGGAGCGGATCGTGGGCCCGGAGGGTGTAGCTGCGCATCCACGGCCGCTCGGGCTCGGGGATGGCGTTGTACGCCTCGTACCAGCGCATGATGTCGCCGTCGTCGCCCGGCTCGGGCAGGCGGGGCCGTGCCTGGCCGGGTGTGGGGAAGTACAGCTTCACCTGCTGGTCCGGGCCCGCGGCGGAGAAATCGGCGAGATCGTCTCCGCCGAATGTGACGCGTCTGAGATGCGGTGTGATGAGCCTGGCCTCGGTGACGCGGATAAAACGGACCGGCAACGAGCGCGACATCCCGACCTCCATGTGACGGATAAGCGATATCCGTCGAAATCGCTGAGCAGATGCTTCAATTATTTCATTCAACTCCTTTGTGAGAGTTATCAAGGAAGATCTGCGTGATTCTCCTGGTCGTGGGAGTCGAAGTCTCAAATCGCGATCCCGGTCGATCCGCCGCGATCTTTCCGCCGGTCCCGGCCGCCTGCCGGACCTGCGGTACCGAAGGCCGCCCTCGACGAGAATCACCACAACCGCCGCACGGTGGGCCGCCGGTCTCACCGGATCGAGATCTACTTTGTAAAGGCGCATCCGACATTACGCCGCAACAAAACCCAAATCACCGACCGACCAACCCCGGCAGTGGCACACAGCCGGGCGCGAGGATGGCACACGCGGCCGGGTCAGCCCTCCAGGGCGTACTGCATGACGCGGAACTTGGCCTGGGCCTCGGCGAGCTCCGCGGCCGGGTCGGAGTCGCCCATGATGCCGCAGCCGGCGAACAGGCGGGCGCTGTCGCCGGACACCTGGGCGCAGCGTAGGGCGATGCCCCACTCGCCGTCGCCGCGGGAGTCGATCCAGCCCACCGGACCGGCGTACCGGCCCCGGTCCATGCCCTCGATCTCGCGGATCAGCTCAAGCGCGGTGCCGGTCGGGGTGCCGCCCACCGCGGCGGTCGGGTGCATCGCCGCCACCACGTCCAGCACGGACGCGCCGTCGGACAGCCGGCCGGTGACGGGGCTCGCCAGATGCTGGACGTTCGGCAGCACCAGCAGCTCGGGCGTGTCGGGCACCCGCAGGGACGAGCACAGCGGGGCGAGCGCCTCGCGCACCGAGGCCACGGCGCAGGCGTGCTCGTAGCGGTCCTTGCGCGAGGCGTACAGGGCCGCGCCGCGTGCCGCGTCGTCGGCCGCGTCGAGGCCGCGCTGGGTGGTCCCGGCCAGGACGAGCGACTCGATCCGCCGCCCGGTGTGCCGGACCAGCAGCTCGGGGGTGGAGCCGACCAGGCCGTCGCAGGAGAAGGTGTAGCAGTCGGGGTAGCGCCGGGCCAGCCGGTCCAGCAGCACGCGGACGTCGATCTCGCGGTCCGCCCGCGCCGTCAGGTCGCGGGCGAGCACGGCCTTCTCCAGGCGGCCGGACCTGATCGTCCGTACGGCGCGTGCGACCCGCCGCTCCCATTCGACGGCGGTCAGCGTGCCGTCGCCGTACCGGATCCTGCCGGGCTCGGCCGGTGCGGACGCCGTGGTCAGATGCGCCTCGCCGATCGTGGTCAGCCAGGCGTGGCCGTCCCGCTTGGCGAGCACGACCCGGGGGATGACCAGCACCGATCCCGGCCGATCCCGGTCGAAGGCGAACGAGCCGAACGCGACCGGCCCGGAGCCGGGAACGCGCAGGTCGTCCTCGATGCGGGCCTCGCCGAAGAGGGCCGACAGCCTGTCGCTCGCCCAGGCGAACCCGCCCGGACCCGGCGGCACGTCGAGGCGCGCCGCCTCGCCCCAGCCGACCAGTCCCTCACCGTGCCGGATCCAGGCGAACGGCGGAGCCTTCGGCAGTCGCGCGACGAGATCTCCGGGGTCCGCGACCGGGACGGTGCGTACGAGTAACGGACGGGTCAGTCCGAGCGCGACAGTCACCTGACACACTCTATTCAGCGATCTGAACGTGTTCGACACCGGGGATGCCCGTGTATGCGGGCCTTTGGGCGGTTCGGGTTACGGGCGTGAGATACCACTAAGCAGCGGTAAGAGCACATTCCCTCATGGGCGACGGGTATGCGCGCGATGCCGTCTGGGCGGTGGCGGACCGTCCGCCGCAAGTGTGATATGCGCGACATCGGCGACGTCGGCATGGCGTTCGGGTCACGCCGGGCCTGCGTCCCCGGGCGCGCCCGTGGCCCGGCTCAGGGGGGATCGCTCCACAGGATCTCGCCGTCGTGGACCGTGCCGGTGGGCGCCAGGCCGAGCGCGCGGGCGATCGCGGCCGAGGCGTGGTGCGCCGGGTGGATGTACGCGGTGAGGCGGCAGACGCCCCGGGCGCGCAGCCACCGGGCCATGGCCAAGGCGGCCTCCCGCCCGTAGCCGTTGCCCTGCTGGCCCGTGCCGACCACCCAGGCGAGCTCGGCCTCGAGGCGCCGAGGATCCGGGCGCCAGAGCGTGGCCTGGACCGTGCCGATGATGCGGGCGTCGGCGGTACGGCGCAGCATCCAGTTCAGCCAGCCGCGGCTGCCGTCGGGGGAGCATCCGGCGGCCTGGAGCCGGTATTGGGCGCGGAGCTGGTCGAGCGAGCGCGGGGATCCCCCCGTCCAGGTGTGCAGCCGCTGATCGTTGAGCACCACGAAGGACTCGGGCGCGTGGTCGGCGCGCAGCGGCTCCAGGCGAAGGCGCGCGGTGGCGATGGGTTCGGCGGCCGGCCAGGTCGTGTCGGGCACCGGCGGATTGTACCGGCGGGGGTGTCGCCGTCGTCGGCGGCGCCCGACCACGACGAAGATGATGTCACCAAAAAAATGAATAAAATCCCCATTTCATTTTCCATCGCCCTATCGAAGGATAAATCAATCCTTTCGAAAGGGGTTATCGGATGCGGAGCATGATTTTCGCAGGAAAATCTTGTGCGGGCCTTTGTTGGATTGTTAAGTTCGAGCTCGTCCGTCAAATTCACGAATCCGGGCGCGCCGCCCGGAGAACGGAGTCCCGCACATGACGATCAGCGCCGAACCGGCCGCCGTACCCGACCCGCGGCTCGACGCCGAACTCGACGCCGCCGCGCTGGAGGCCGCGCTCCCGACGCTGACGGCGAAGCTCGGCGAGCTCGCCGCCGGCCTCACCCAGGACGAGCGCGCGGTGCTCAGCAGCATCGTGACCTCGGCGAGCCTGCACCTGAAGGAGTTGCAGGACATCAACACCGCGGCCGAGTACCTGTACGCCAAGCCGATCTCCGCCGCCGCCACCCCCGAGGTCCGCAGGCAGCTCCTGGCCCTGCCCGAGACCCTGGGCTTCACCGAGTAGCGCCCCGGCGGGGGACCTGGAAAACAAAACGGGAATGAGAGGAGATTCCGCGGTGGAGACGACGACGTTGGTGGATCGGCTGGCCCGGCTGTCCTCGGAGCTCACCGCCGCGGAACGGGAGAATCTCAAATTCCTGCTGAGCATGGCCGCCGGAGGTCTTCTCAGCGGCCATGCCCGGCCCGACTCCGAATCGTTGCACCGCGCCGCGCTGACCACCGCCCAGCGGGCGCTGCCCCGGCTGCACGGCGAGCTGCGGCCCGCATTCGACACCGGCGTGGTCTTCCGCGGCCGCGCCCCCTTCTTCTCCACGGCGGACCTCGCCGTGCTCGACCGCGAGTCCCTCGCCTACCGGGCCCGGGCCGCGCGTTTCCACGACCATTACGTGGCCTCGGGCGCACCGGTCGCCCGCGAACTCGCGCTGTCGCAGTCGATCAGCGACTTCCTGACGGCCCGGGTCGGCCCGGTGCTGCCCACCTATAAGGCGAACTACCTCTACTACGACCAGCCGGGCCTGGGCATCGACCCGCACGTCGACAAGGACGAGTTCTCCCTCAACGTGCTCACCATGCTCGAGCACCGGCCGGCACGCCGTCACTCACGGCTGATCCTCCATCCTCCCGAACAGGACGCCGTGCACGTGCAGCTCGAACCGGGAGAGTCGCTGATCTTCTTCGCCGACAGCGTCACCCACGAGCGCACCCGGACCGTCGAGGGCGAGACGATCCGGCTGGTTTCCTTCGGCTATCGCACGATCGGAAGCATCGGGAGCACCCCATGACCGACATGTCCACCATCGCATCGGCCATGGGGCGGCGCCTCGCCGCCCTGCACCAGAGCCTGAGCCCGGCCGAGCAGGCGAACCTGAAGCTCATCCTCGGCCTGTCGGCCGGACGGCTCGTCCCCGACAAGCAGGCCGGCTCCGAGGCCGGCCGCACGGCGGTGTCCGAGGCCCTGGAGCTCCTGTGCCCCTACGACGTGCCCGATCCGCGCGGCGTCCAGTACCGGGGCCGGCCGGCGTTCCTCACCGACGACCTGCTCGGCGTCCTGATCGACGAGGCCGAGCAGGTCGGGCGGACCGCCGTACCGTTCGACGAGCACTACCTGGGCTGCGGCGGCCCGGTCGCCGACCGGCTCGCGACCAGCCGCGAACTCGCCGAACTGGTCGCCGGCGTCGTGCCCAAGGCGGTCGCGACCGGCGTCGCCAGCTACCTGTTCTACCGGGACCCCGGCCAGGGCATCATCCCCCACATCGACACCGACATCTTCTCGCTCAACGTGCTGATGATGCTCGTGCACGACCACCCGCCCGGCGACCCCAGCCCCTCGGCGCTCTACATGCACTTCCCCGACGGCACCGACCAGCGGCTCCAGCTCACCCCCGGCGAAGTGGTGATCTTCCTGGCGGGCACGCAGGCGCACAGCCGCACACCGATCGCCGAGAACGAGCGCGTCACGATCCTGACCTTCGGCTTCATGCCGGAGGGCGCCCCGCTGGAGAACTACCGGCGGTGAGCATCGTCCTGGGCATCCACTGCGGGCACGAATCCTCCTGCGCCGTCGTGCGAGACGGCCGGCTGGTCGCCGCCATCCAGCAAGAACGCGTCACCCGCCGCAAATACGACGGGCAGGAGTGCCTGTCGGCCCGGCTGCCGATCCACGAGACGCTGGCGGCGGCCGGGGCGGCCATCGACGACGTCGACGTCATCGTCAGCTCGTTCCAGGCGGCCGGCCCCTCGGCCGTGGGACTGCACCGGCCGCTCGTCTCGGCCGACTTCGACGCCTTCGACCCGTTCGACCCGCGGCACTTCGTCGTCTCCCACCACCTCGCCCACGCCGCCAGCGCCGCCTACACCTCCGGCTTCACGACCGCGACCGTCCTGGTGTCGGACCTGGCGGGCACCACATCGCGCGACGGGCGCGACTTCCACGTGCCGTTCAGCCGGTTCTACGCCGACTACAGCGCCGATGCGCCGCAGGCGGAGCTGTTCACCGAGATGCGGTCGGTCTACCGCTTCGACGGCGGACGCCTGGAACTGCTCGACCGCGCGTTCAGCCGGCCGCACAACCAGCCGGACGTCTTCGTGCAGAGCGAGGCCGGCCTCTACGACAACGTGGCGCGGTTCCTGTTCCGCACCGAGCACGCCCACGGGCAGCTCATGGCCCTGGCGGGCATCCCCTCCGCCCGCCCGGCCAAGCTCGTGGCCGGCGACATCGTCACCGCCGACAGCCCGCCCCGGCTGAAGAACGGCTGGCAGCGGCTGCTGTCGGCCGGCCCCGACCCGGCCGACAGCGCGGATGTCGCCGCCGCCGTGCAGGAGGCGTTCACCCGCCTGCTCACCTACCACGCCGCACGCGCGGTCGAGCTCGCCGGGCACCCCGACCTGTGCTGCGCGGGAGGGGTCTTCCTCAACCTGGCCGCCAACAGCGCGATCGCCGCGCTGCCCGCGGTCCGCGACCTGTACGTGCCGTCCTGTCCGCACGACGCCGGCATCTCGGTGGGCGCCGCCTTCCTCGGCTGGGCCCGCACCCGCCCGCGCCCGGCCACCCCGCCGCGGTTACGCTGCGACTTCCTCGGCCGCCCCGCCGAACCGATCACGCCCGAGCAGGCGGGGCGGTACGGCTACACGCCCACCGGCCCGGCCACCGATCCGGCCGCCCGCGCCGCCGAGGTCCTCGCCGAAGGCGCGATCGTGGCCCGTTACGCCGGCCGGGCCGAGTTCGGCCCGCGCGCCCTCGGCAACAGATCGCTGCTGTGCCACCCGGTCACCTGCTCCGACGCCCGGGCGAAGCTCAACCGCCTCAAACGGCGCCAAGGCTGGCGCCCGGTCGCCCCGATGGTGCGCGAGGAGGACGTGCACCGATACTTCACCGGGCCGGCCCGGTCACCGTTCATGAACTTCAACTTCACCGTCAGGCCCGAGTACCGGGAACTGCTCGCCGAGGCCGTGCACGCCGACGGCACCGCCCGGGTGCAGACGGTCGGCGCGGACGAGGCGCCGGCCGTGCACGACCTGCTCGGCCGGATCGCCAAGCTCGGCCTGCCGCCGGTCCTCATCAACACCTCGTTCAACGGGCCCGGCCAGCCCATCATCGACTCCGCCGACGACGCGCTGGAGTTCGTCCGGCATCCGGTGGTGGATCATCTGCTCACCGACGAGACGCTGTTCGCCACCCCCACGCCCGCCCGGATCACGGTCCGCCGCCCCCGGCACGTGGTGATGGCGATGTTCGGGGCCGGCGAGGACACCCGCTACCTGCTCAGCCACGCCGACGCCTCCCGGCAGGTGGACCGGCGGCTCTTCCTCGACCTGTGCGCCGACGGCCGGGCGCTCACCGACGGCGGCTCCCGGGCCGTCCTGGACTGCCTGGACGCTGGCCTGCTCGTCGAGGACGGAACCCGGTGACCGAACCGACCCTGACGGCACGGGCGGTCCGGGCGGGGCGCGGCCCGGCGACCGCACTGCCCGTCGCCAACTTCCTGTCCTTCTTCGCGATCGCCGTGGTCGAGTTCTCCGTGCCGTACATCGCGGTGGCGACGCTGGGCGCCGACTCGCTGATCATCGCCACGCTGGGGATCTGCCGGTTCGCGCCCCAGGTGCTGCTGGCGCGGGCCGCGGCGCGGATCGTCGAGCGGTACGACCAGCGGACGGTGATGCTCGCCTCGGAGGCTCTGCGCGTGGCGGCCTTCGCCCTGTCGGCGTTCGCGCTCCTGCTCGCCCCGGCCGTGGGGCTGGGCGTCTTCGCGGCGGCGAACATCTGCCTGGCGTGCGGATCCGTCCTGACGGCCGTGTCCACCCAGGTGCTGGTGCCCGCCCTCTTCTCCGGCGGCGAGATGCCGCGCGTGTACGCCAGGCTCGGCATCGCCGAGTCCGCGGCCGACGCCGCCGCCCCGTTCCTCACCGGCGTGAGCCTCGGGGCGTTCGGCGTCTCCGCCACCTTCGGGGGCGCCGCGGCCCTGGCGGCGTGCGCCTGCGCCCTGCTGATGGGCATCCCCCGGATCCGCGTGCCCGCCGAACCGCCCGGACCCGCCGACCCCGCCGAACCCGGCGTTCCTTCCGGGTCTTCCGGGTCTTCGGAGGCCGCGGCGGGCGGCCGCCGCGCACGCACGCTACGGCAAGGGCTGTGGATCAACCTCCGCACGCCGCCGCTGCGGATCCTCACGATCTGGTCGGTGTCCTACAACTTCGGCCAGTGCCTCATCGAGGCCGTCCTGCTCATCGCGCTGGTCCAGCAGACCCCCGTGACGGCGGCGTCCTTCGGCGTGATCAGGACCTGCTCGGTCGTCTTCACGATCCTCGGCGCCTTCCTCGCCGAACGGCTGCCCGCCCCGCTGCGCCGCGGCCTGGGCACGGCGGTGTTCGGGTGCGGCGCGGTCTGCTCCTACGCCGTGCTGGGCGCCGGCGTCTACGTCGGCGGCGCGCCGGGCCTGGCGCTGGTGCTCGCCGGGTTCGCGCTCGACGAGTTCTGCTCGGGCGTGGTGCTCGTGCGCATCCAGGCGTTCCGCGCCCGGGCGATCACCGACGGGGAGCGGCCGATCGCCTCGGCCGCGTTCCGCGCCGTCAACCTGACGGCCGTCCCCGCGGGGTTCGCCGTGGGCGGAGTCGCCGGCCTGGTGGCCGACCCGGCGGCGCTGGTGCTCACGACCGGCCTGGCGTTGCTCCTGCCCGGGGCGCTCGTCCTGTCGCGCCACGTCCGCCACACGACCTGACGCCTCCCACCCGCCCCACCCGGGCCGCGGCGCCGTCAAAGGGCATAAGCGAGTGCCAGGCCGCCGTAGGCCGCGCAGAGTCCCGATGCGACGCTTCCGGCCGCGTTGAGCAGCGCGTGCGGGCGGGCCCCCGTTTCGATCAGCCGCAGCGTCTCGTAGCCGAAGGTCGAGTAGGTGGTCAGCGCGCCGCAGAAGCCGCTCCCGGCCAGCGCCATCGCGCCCGGCCCGGCGGGAAGCCCCGCCAGCAGACCCAGCAGGAACGACCCGGCCACGTTGACGGCGAACGTGCCCCACGGGAACGCCGACCCGACGCGTTCCCGCACGGCTCGATCCACCAGGTAGCGGACCGGGGCCCCGATGGCCGCCCCGAGGCCGACGAGCAGGATGGTCACGCCGCCCCCCGTCGCCGATTCCCGGCCGCGCGCCGCGTCCGGCCGCTCACGTCCCGCCTCCCGAGGGCGCGCCTGGTCAGCCGTGCGGCGACGGCCACGGCGACCAGCGCCGCGACGAGCGTTCCGCCGAGGTAGGCGACAGCGGTCGCGGGCCTTCCGGCCGCGAGCGCCGCCTGAACGTCGAGCACGTACGCCGAGAACGTGGTGAACCCGCCGAGCACGCCCACCCCGAGAAACGGCCGGATCAGCCGATGCGCCGGCCGCCCCTCGCCGACGAGCGCCATCAGCACGCCGATGAGCAGGCATCCGCCGACGTTGATTACGAAAACAGCCCACGGGAATCCGCCGGGCGCGACCGGGAACGCCAGGGTGACCACGTACCGGCTCATCGCTCCGACGGCCCCGCCGAGGGACACGGCCGCGAGCACGTCCATCCCCACGCCCCGGCTCCGCCCGTCCGCCCGGACCGGAACGCCGGGGGCGGCGTCCTCCCGGCGCACGGCGGCGCTCTCCGACATCACGCACCCCCACCAGCGAGGTTGACCAGGACTGGCAGGGACCGTT
The DNA here is from genome assembly GCF_040678635.1 of Thermopolyspora sp. NPDC052614. Taxonomy (NCBI): domain Bacteria; kingdom Bacillati; phylum Actinomycetota; class Actinomycetes; order Streptosporangiales; family Streptosporangiaceae; genus Thermopolyspora; species Thermopolyspora sp. NPDC052614. Next base: position 65,914 of record NZ_JBFATZ010000006.1, on the reverse strand, counting down.
GACGCGCGCGCTCCGGCGACCGCGCGTGGTTCTCCTCGTGCCGAGGACGGCGAGCCCCACCGCCGTGACCCTCCGGGTCGGCACCACGATACCGGGTCCCGCCGGGGGACGGCGGGTCAGGCGAACCCGGCCAGTTTGTAGAGCACCAGGGAACCGGCGACCGCGACGTTGAGGCTGGCCCCCGTGCCGATCATCGGGATCTCGACCACCGCGTCGAGGTGGTCGAGCGCCTCGGGCGGGATGCCGTCGCGCTCATGGCCGAGCAGCACGACCGTGGGGCGGCGGGCCATGGGCAGATCGGCCAGCCGGATCGCGTTCTCGGCCAGTTCCACGCCCAGGATCAGCCGGCCGTCCGCACGCTGCCGCTCCAGCCAGGCATCCCGGTCGCGTACCCAGTGCACGCACGGTCACCTCGGTCAGCGCCACTCCCTGGTGCGGAGAACACGTCACCAGGATCGGCTGATCCGATCACCGGAGTCGCGGTGGTCAGAGCCAGCCGTTGTGGCGGGCCGTGCGGGCGGCCTCGATGCGGTTCCGGGTGCCCGTCTTGCCGATGGCGGCGGACAGATAGTTGCGTACGGTGCTCTCCGACAGGTGGAGCCGGGCGGCGATGTCGGCGATCGTGGCGCCGTCGGAGGCGGCGGACAGCACGTCGCGTTCGCGGTCGGTGAGCGGGCTGGGACCGGCGCTCAGCGCGGCGGCGGCCAGGGCGGGGTCGATGACGCGCTCCCCGGCGAGGATCCGGCGGATCGCCGCGACCAGCTCCTCCACCGGCCCGTCCTTGACCAGGAAGCCGCGGGCCCCGGATTCCATCGCCCGCCGCAGGTAGCCGGGCCGGCCGAACGTGGTCAGCATCAGGACGCGGCACGAGGGGAGGCGCTCGCGCAGCTCGGCGGCGGCGTCGAGCCCGCTGCGGCCGGGCATCTCGATGTCGAGCAGCGCCACGTCCGGCCGGGTCTCCAGCGCGGTCGCGACCACCTCGTCCCCCGAGGCGACTTGTGCCACCACCTCGATGTCCTCCTCAAGCCCGAGAAGCAGGGCGAGCGCACCGCGCATCATGCCCTGATCCTCGGCCAGCAGCACCCTGATCATGCGCCACCCCGGGTGTCCGCGGCGGGACCGGCCGCCGCCCGCGCGGGCCCGCCGTCGATCCGCGTCGGCTCCAGGTCGTCTCGACCGGTGCGCGAGATCTCCGCGTCGTGCGGCACGCCCCGTGCGGGCCCGTCGTCGATCCGCGTCGGCTTCGGGTCGTCTCGACCAGTGCGCGAGATCTCTGCGTCGTGCGGCACGCCCCGCGTGGTCCCGCCGTCACCGCTGTCGGCGAACTGGCCCGCCGGGCCGCTTCCACCGGGGTTCGGGAGGCCCGCGCCGTGCCGCGCGACGATCCGATCGACGCCGTCGGCGGCGCTTGGCACCGGATCGTCGGGGTGTGTTCGCGATGTGCGCGTGAGCGGCACCCGGATGCTCAGCCGGAAGCCGCCGCCAGGTCGAGGACCGGCGGTGAGGTGGCCACCGGCGGCGGCCACCCGCTCCTGCAGCCCGGTGAGCCCGTTTCCGTGCCGCCCGCCGGGTGATTCGGGGGCGGGCGTCTGCTCCTGCGGTGGGGTGTCACCGTTCCCGGGCGATTCGGCGGCGGTGAGCCGTTCCGGCGGCCCGGTGAGTTTGTGGCCGCGTCGTGCGTCGGCGGTGATTCGCCGCCGCAGGCCGATGAGCGCGTCGCCGCGTCGCGTACCAGGTGACCCGGTGGCCTGGGTTGTCGCGCCGTGCCCGTCGTCCTCGACGCACAGCACGATTTCCCTATCCACTTCCCCATCCTCGCGCCCATCCTGGCGCCCGTTCTCGCGCTCCAGCGTGATCGCGCACGTCGCGGCCCCGCTGTGGCGCAGCACGTTGGTCGCCCCCTCCCGTACGGCCCAGCCCAGCAGGGCGTCCGTCTCCGGCGGCAGGTCGAGCGGGACCGTGCGGATCGTCGCGCTGATCCCGGCGTCGGCGAGGGCGATCCGGGCGGCGTCCAGTTCGGCGGCGAGCCCGCGCCCCCGGTAGCCGGTGACCGCGGCCCGCACCTCGGCCAGCGCCTGCCGCCCGATGTTCTCGACGTCGGCGGCCTGCCGTGCCGCGGCCTCGGCGTCGCGCGGGGCCAGCCGCCGGATGAGCTCGGCTTTGACGACCATCACCGAGAGGGTGTGCCCGAGCAGGTCGTGCAGGTCGCGGGAGAAGCGCAGCCGCTCCCGTTCGACCGCAGCCAGGGCCAGCTCCTCCCGGGTGCGCCGCAATTGGGCGATCACCGTGAACAGCCGCAGGATGATCCATGGCACCAGCGCGGAGGTGAAGACGCCCCAGGCCAGCGACAGCGCCCCGGCCGCGTCCTCGCCCGGCGGCAGCCTGACGAACTCCACGGCGACCGCCACCGCGGCCAGTCCCGCGCCGACGTAGGGTCCGAACCGCCGCAGCGCGATCCCGGCCGCGATCGCGGTCAGGATGAAGAGCGAGTACCACCCGTAGACGGCGGCGAGCAGCGTGGACAGCGCGGCGAGGGCGGGGAACGCCGGCCCGGCGGGGCGGCGGGGCACGGCGAAGGCGCGTCGTACCGTGACCGCGTACAGCGCTCCCGCCGCGACCAGGCCCGCGACCGCCGCCCAGAGAGGTCCGGGCACGCCGTCGCCGATCGCCTCCCACAGGGGGAAGCCGAGCAGGGCCAGCCACGGATAGAAGCCCCTGGCGTCGGGGCCTTGCATCCGGTCCGCAGGGGGAAACGGGCGTATGCAGTCGTCCGTGGTCATGGATACAACCTACGCCGACCCGCTCACGCCGACCTCGCCGTACGGCCCGCGCGCCGGTAGGCGAAGGCCGCGTACGCCCCGAACAGCGCCGTCCACCCGAGCAGGATCGCCACCGAGCCGGGCGTCGGCGCCTCTCCGGCGGCGATCCGCCACGACAGGGAGGCGTAGTTGGCGGTGGGCGTCCACTCGGATATCGCCCGCAGCCAGTCGGGGAAGACGCTGGAGGGGATCCACAGCCCGCCGGTCACGGCGAGCACGATGGTGCACGCGAAGTTCACCAGCCCGGCCGCCTGCCCCGACAGCAGGTAGCCGTTGCCCAGCCCGAGCAGGGAGAACGGCACGGTGCCCGCCCACAGCAGCGCCACGATCGCGGCCCACTGGCCCGGATCCAGCCGGACCCCGTTCAGCAGGGCCCCGGCGGTGAGCACGGCCACGATCGCCGGCACGACGATCATCATGCCGGTGACGGTCTTTCCCGCCACGACCGCGTACGGGGGCAGCGGGGTGAGCCGCAACTGCCGCAGCCACCCGGCCGCCCGATCCTCGGCCAGCCCGGAGCCGTTGTTGAACGCCGCGCCCATGCCCCCGTACGCGGCGATGCCGACCATCGCGTAGAGCGCGGCGGCCTTCTCGTCGCCCGGGGCGATCCCGGCGTTGGTGAAGATCAGGTACATCGCGACGGGCATCGCGACCCCGAACACGACGAAGGTGACGTCCCGCCGCATCCGCGCCACCTCAAGACCGATATATCCCAGCATGTCACTTCTCCTCGGTGGTGAGGGCGAGAAAGGCGTCCTCCAGCGCGGCCGGCGCGACCTCCAGATCCCGTACGGCTCCCGCCCGCGCCAGCGCCAGCACCGTCGCGTCGGAGTCCGAGCTGCGCAGCCGCGCCCGATCCCCCCGGACCTCCACGGCCGTCACCCCGGGCAGCCGCCCCAGCCACGAGGTCTCCCCGTCGACGGTCACGCTCACCGTGGTGAGGGCGACGACCCGTTTGATCTCCCGGCTGGTGCCGTCGGCGACCACCCGGCCCCGGCTCACCACCACCACCCGGTCGGCGTGCTCGTCGGCCTCCTCCAGATAGTGGGTGGAGAACAGGATCGTGGTGCCGCGCTCCGCGTACCGGCGCATGTTCTCCCAGAACTCCCTGCGGGACTCGACGTCGAGCGCGGCGGTGGGCTCGTCCAGCACCAGCAGGCGGGGATTCCCGGCGAGGGCCACGGCGAAGCGCACCCGCTGGGCCTGGCCGCCCGACAGCCGGTCCACCCAGCGGTCGGCGATGTCCGCGAGGCGGGCGGTGGCGAGCACCTCCTCCGGCGGGAGCGGCGCCGCGTGCGTGCCGGCGTAGGTACCGGCGACGAACCGCAGCAGCTCGCGTACGGTGACCCGGGAGACCAGGCCGCCCTCCTGCGGCATCGCGCCGAGCAGGCCCCGCCGTACGGCCCGCTCGGGCGGCATGCCGAACACCTCGGCATGGCCGGAGTCGGGCGCGATCAGACCGAGGAGCATGCCGATCGTGGTGGATTTGCCCGCGCCGTTCGGCCCGAGCAGGGCGACGGTCTGCCCGCGCGGCACGGTGAGATCGAGCCCGTCCACGGCCCGCACGGCTCCGTAGCTCTTGCTTAGCCGGTGCAGGGCCAGCGCCGCGCCGGTCGCCGGCTCGGTCCCCGCCTGCCCGCCGCGGTCGCGCACTTCGGTATCAGTCATGACCGGAACGCTACGGACGAGCCCCACATCGCCGGTAGGAACGCCGATACCCGGCCGACCATGACAAATGTCCTGCCGGGAAGAGATTACGCACCAATGGCCTTACATGTAATGCTGTAAGCACATTCGTGGAGGTCTCCATGGCGCTGGACGCGTACTCCCGGGTCGTCTCCTCCGTGGCCGCCGAGCTCACGCCGAAGGTGGCCGCCGTCAGGGTTCGTCAGGGGAGCGGGTCGGCGGTGGTCTTCACCGGCGACGGCTTCCTGCTCACCAACGCGCACGTGGTCGGCCGGGCCCGATCCGGCTCGCTGGCGTTCTCCGACGGCACCTCGTCCGAGTTCGCCGTCGTGGGCTCCGACCCGCTGTCCGACCTGGCGGTGCTCCGGGCCGACGGGCCCACGCCCGAACCGGTGCGGCTCGGCGACAGCGACGGGCTCGTCGTCGGCCAGCTCGTCGTCGCCGTCGGCAACCCGCTCGGGCTGGCCGGGTCGGTGACCGCGGGCGTGGTGTCCGCGCTTGGCCGCTCGCTGCCCGCGCGCAGCGGCTCCGCGGTGCGCCTGATCGAGGACGTGATCCAGACCGACGCCGCGCTCAACCCGGGCAACTCCGGCGGCGCGCTCGCCGACGCCGAGGGCCGGGTGATCGGCATCAACACCGCGGTGGCGGGCGTGGGCCTCGGCCTCGCGGTGCCGGTCAACTCCACCACCCGCTCGATCATCGCCGCCCTCATGCGCGACGGCCGGGTACGGCGTGCCTATCTCGGCCTGGTGACCACCCCGGCCCCGCTGCCGCCGCAGGCCCGCGAGCGGTACGGCCAGGAGCGGGCGCTGCGGGTGATGGAGGCGGTGCAGGGGTCGCCCGCGGCGAAGGCCGGGCTGCGGCCGGGGGACCTGGTCCTGACGGCGGCCCGCAAGCCGGTCGTGGACGCCCAGGCGCTGCAACGGCTGATGTTCGCCGAGGCGATCGGCCGCCCCCTGCACATCACCGTCCTGCGCAACGGCGCGCTCGTCGATGTGATCGCCGAACCCGTCGAACTGGGCCCGCTCACCGTCTGAGATCTACAAAGTAAAGGGCGTCCCTTTGTTTCTCAGAACGGGATCAGCCCATTCAGGCACTGGAGTCGACGAGAACCGGAGCCGAGACCTGGTCCCCGTCACGAGCGGCGACCAGCTCGGCGAGAAGGCGGTCCCACTGCGGGCCGATCTCGCCCATGTCGTACGCCGACGCGGTCCGCAGGCCGTTGCGGCCGAGTTCGCGGCGCAGCGGCTCGTCCTCGATGAGACGGCAGATCGCGCCGGCCAGGGCGGCGGTCTTGGTGGAGCGTACCAGCAGGCCGTCGTGGCCGTGGGTGATGATCTCGCGGGGGCCGTGCGGGCAGTCGAAGCTGACCACCGGCACGCCCTTGCTCATCGCCTCCAGGATCGTCATGCCGAAGCCCTCGTACCGCGAGCTGACCACGTAGATCGACGACTTGGCCAGCTCGACGCCGACCTCGGGGGTGCTGCCCATGAGGATGATCTTGCCTTCGAGGCCGGCCTCGGCGATCCTCGCGCGCAGCTTCGCCTCGTTCTCCGGCGTGCCGCCGCCGAAGATGCGCAGCGTCCAGTCCGGATGGGCGGCGGCGACGCGCTGCCACGCCTTGACGAGCCGGTCGAAGCCCTTGGCGCGGACGATGCGGCCGATGGCGACGACGGTCTTCTCCTCCAGCCGGGAGACGTCTCCGGCGAGCGGCGCGATCGCGTTCGGGATGCGGACCAGGCGGTGCGGCGGGGCCGCCTTCAGCTCGCGGCGGTAGTGCCTCAGGTCGGCCTGGGTGAGCGTGACCAGGGCGTCGAGTCGGCCGTACCGGCGTTTGATGAGCTTGACCAGCTCAGGGTCGTGCGAGTCCAGGGTGACGTGCTCCTGGCCGATCAGGATCACGCCGGGCGGCGCGAAGAGGGCGGCGGCGAGGTTGAAGCCGGGGCGGGTGGTGATCAGCACGCCCGAGCGCAGGGAGCGCAGGTAGCGGATGAGCAGCAGGTCGCTCCAGAGGGTGAAGCGGTGGTAGGCCTTCTCCTGCTTCGGCATGAGCCGGCTGGGGCGGCGGGACAGCATCCGGGCGATCCGGCCGCGGGGGGCCAGGCGGTCGTCGAGGAACGTCATCCGCACGCCCGGCGGGATGGGGAAGAACGGCGCGGCGCTCTCGCGGACCAGGCTGACGATCTCGACGTCGCGGTCCCGGGCGAGGTGCCCGGCGAGGTTGATCACCGTCCGGATGGTGCCGCCCATGCCGTGCGCGTGCAGCAGCAGCAGGCGCACGGTGCGGTCGTCCGGAGGCGGCGCGTTCCGCCCGCGCCGCCGGTTGACAAAGTGCAGCAGCGCCAGCGCGGCGCGCGCGACGGCCGTGCGTCCCCGTTTCAACACCCGCAGGAGCCCCCTTCTCCGCTTATGACACCCGCCGTCCGCTTCTGATCCCTCGTACGGGCGGCATGATGCCTAGCCAAGAGTGAGATATCCATAACTTCCCACCCTGGCGTGTAGTCACCCCGATACGTGGAGATGTCTCCCGAATAGTGATCTCTACGCATTCACCTCATCTAGACGTCGCAAGTGCCGCCGCGGTTTCGCTCCGGCGCGAAAACATCGGCCAATGTCCGGCCGGAACCTCAGGCAACTCCCACTCCGGCCCGGCGGCGCGGCGAACAGCGGGTGCCCCTGATCGGTCAGCGCCTTGATCTGATTGAACGGGAACGAGCAGCTCACCGGCGCCTTGGGCAGCCGGGCGGCGGCCCCGGCCGGCCGCAGCGGCCGGGTGATCATACCTGCGGCCGCGGGGTGGCCCTGGCGGCGGCACTCCGCCTAACGTCCTCGTCGCTCGCGCCGGGCATGCGCTGCCGCTCCCAGGTCGGGAACGGGCACGGCGCGCCGCCCGCGATCTGCGACTCGATGAAGGCGCGGCCCTCGGGCTCGTTCGCGTCGAGCAGGGACGCGCCGCCGGGCGGCGGGCTCGCGCGAGCCGCCGAGATTCACCGCGCCGGGCTCCGCGTCAGAGCGGCTGGCCCGCGTTGACGCTCCCGGTTCCCAGCATGCTCAGCAGGGCCAGGGCGTCCGCGTCGCGGGATCCCTGCGGCGCGGTGTACATCACCAGGTGCTGGTCGCGGTCGGTGAGTTTGAGGGAGTCGCAGTCGACGGTGATCTCCCCGACGGCCGGGTGACGGAAGGTCTTCGTGAGCGTCGGGGCCGCCGCCACGTCGTGCCGCTCCCAGAGCCGGGCGAACTCGGGGCTCTCGTCGCGCAGTTCCTCGACCAGACCGGTCACCCCGGGATCCGACGGGTACCGGGCGAGGGCGGACCGGAGCTCCATGACGACGTGGTGCCGGAAGTCGGCGGCGTCGGAGATTCCGTACAGCGGCGCCTCGGACCGTGCAGGCCGGAGGAACGCCTTACGCGCGAGGTTGCGGTCCTGCGGGTCGAGCGCGGCGAAGTCCTCCATCAGGGCGACCGCGAGATCGTTCCAGGCGAGCACCTCGAACGCCGCGGATATCACGAAAGCGGCCGTCTGCGGGAGCCGGCCGAGGAGCGCGAGGATGCTCGGGCGCACGTCGCGCCGGTGCAGTCCGGTATGGATCGGCGCGGTGCCCGCCAGGACGTGGAGGTGGTGGGACTCGGCGTCCGTGAGCCGTAGCGCGCCCGCGATCCCGGCGAGGACCTCGCCCGAGGGCCGCGGCGCCCTGCCCTGCTCAAGCCGGGTGTAGTACTCGGTGGAGATGTGCGCGAGGACCGCCACCTCCTCTCGGCGAAGACCCGGCGTCCGGCGTCGCGGCCCCGAGGGGAGACCGACGTCCTCCGGCCGGAGCCGCTCGCGTCGGCTGCGGAGGAACGCCCCGAGCTCGTGCTTGTCCATACGCCAAGTGTGCCTGCCGCGCGGCCGCTCATCGTGGTACCGCCTGTGCCTGTATCCGGGTCCCCGGGGCCGCGCACGCTGTCCGGCATGACGAACAACATCGACAGCACGCCCGTCGGCCTGCTCGCCGGCAAGGTCGTTCTCATCACCGGCGCCAGCCGCGGCATCGGCGCGGCCGCGGCCCGGCTCTTCGCCCGCGAGGGCGCCGCCGTCGTGCTCGCCGCCCGCACCACCGACGCCCTCGACCGCGTCGTCGCCGAGATCCGCGCCGGCGGGGGCGTCGCCGACGCCGTCACCATGGACCTGGCCGACCGCGCGAGCATCCGCGCCGCCGTGGATCAGGTCGAGAAACTGCACGGGCGGCTCGACGGCGCGTTCAACAACGGCGCGGCCGGCCAGCGGCCCGGCCCGCTCGACACCACGAGCGATGAGGACATCGACCGGCAGTTCGCGGTCAATTTCCGCGCGCACTGGACCGCCATGACCGCCGAGGCCGCGCTCATGCGACGCAACGGCGGCGGGGCGATCGTCAACACCTCCAGCATCGGCAGCCGCCGCGCCAACCCCGCCCTGCCCGCGTACGGGGCCATGAAGCGCGCGCTCAACAGCCTCACCGAGACCGCCGCGGTGACCTGGGCCCGTGAGGGCGTCCGGGTGAACGGCATCACCCCCGGCGGCACCGCCACGGAGATGATGGAGGAGTGGGAGGCGATGAGCCCCGGCGTCATCGCGGCCAGCAAGGCTGCGACGCCGATGGGCCGGATGGCCGAGCCCGAGGAGGTGGCCGAGGTGGCCGCGTGGTTGCTGAGCGACCGGGCCTCGATGGTGACGGGCGCGATCGTGCCGGTGGACGGCGGCGCCGGCGCCTGAGCGGAGGATCCCGCCGCAGGCGGGTCCATCCCTCCGGGGCTTGTCACACGACCCCGGTCGTATCGCACAATCGCCCTTCCACACGGGGTCGTACGGAGATCGGGGCTGCGCCGTGGGCGTGGCGTTGGACCTACGGGTCGCGCCCGTCGCCCGCGCGGCCGCCGTGGCCCGAGACGGTCCGCGTTGACGGGGGGGAGCGGATGGCGAGGCTTCTGCTCGGCACGATCGGCCGGAGCGGGTCCGCGCCGTCCGCGGGTTGACGCGGCCCGAGCGTCCGGGTCAGGGGAGACGCCAGACCGTGGCCGTCTTGATCTCCTCGGCCTCCAGCAGGCCGCTGCCCGGCACCTGGTGGGTGGTGAGGCGGGTGAAGCGGTGGCGGGGCAGGTAGGCGCGGTCGGGGTCGCCGACGACGACGGTGGCGCCGCGCCGCCGGGCGCGTTCCAGGTACGCCATGATGCTCTCGGCCATCGGGCGTTCGTAGAACACGTCGCCGGCGAGCACGACCTCGGTCGCATCCGGATCGAATTCCGTGCTGCGATTCGGGCCGGCTTTCGGGCCCGATTGCGTGCCGGGTTCCGGGCCGGATCGCGGAGCGTGGCCGTAGGGTCGATCGGGCGCGGCGAGCAGGTCGTCCAAGAGCACGGTCACCCGTACGTCGTTGGCCTCGGCGTTGAGGGCGATGGCGGCGCCGGCGAGGGGGTCGATGTCGGCGGCGATCACCGACGCCGCGCCCGCGCGGGCGGCGGCGATGGCGACCAGTCCCGAGCCGGAGGCCAGGTCCAGCACGGCGCGGCCCGCCATCAGCCCCGGGTGGTCGAGGACGTGGCGGGCGAGCGCCAGGCCGCCCGCCCAGGCGAACGCCCAGTACGGCAGGCGGCCGGTGCGCTGCCACAGGTCGAACACCTCGTCGGCGACGCGGAGCCGTACCTCGGGCACGTACGCGGGCGTGGCGGGGCGGGTGCACGCCTCGACCACGGCCTTCGGCGTCGCCGGGAGGGCCGGCGGGGGCGAGGTCATCGGCTGTGCCTCATTGCCGGGGCGGCAGGTGGGGGAGGGGGAGACGGGGGCGGTCGGCCGGGTTGGGGGTGTGCGGGGGGTGCGTGGACAGGCGTTCCAGGGCGACGTCGATGGCGCGGTCGAGTTGGGCGTCGATGCCCTGCGCGTACTCCTGCGGGGTGATGTCGACCTCGATGTCGGGGTCGGTGCCGTAGTTCTCCACGCGCCAGCCGACGTCGTCGAAGGCGAAGGAGAACTCCGGCTGGGTGGTCACGGTGCCGTCGGCGAGGCGGTGGCGGGGCCAGATGCCGATGACGCCGCCCCAGGTGCGCTTGCCGACGAGGGGGCCGAGCTTGAGCAGCTTGAAGGTGTGGCTGAAGATGTCGCCGTCGGAGCCGGCCCACTCGTTGGTGATGGCGACCATCGGGCCGCGCGGCGACTCCGGCGGGTAGGGCTCGGGGACGCCCCAGCGGGGGAAGTCGTAGCCGAGGCGGCGGCGGGCCAGCTTCTCCAGCAGCAGCGAGGAGACGTGGCCGCCGCCGTTGAAGCGGACGTCGACGATGAGGCCCTCGCGGTCGTACTCGGCGAGGAAGCCGCGGTGGAACTCGGCGTAGCCCTCGGGGCTCATGTCGGGGATGTGCAGGTAGCCGACCCGGCCGCCGGTGCGTTCGTGGGTGTGGGCGCGGTTGGCCTCCACCCAGTCGCGGTAGCGCGCGGGCTGCTCGTCGGAGATGGCCTTGACGGTGACGGTACGGGGTTCCTCGTCGCCGCGCCGTATGGTGAGCTGGACCTCCTGGTCGGCCTGGTTGACCAGGCGCAGGCCGGGGGAGGCGGCGGGGCCGATCGGCTGGCCGTCGATGGCGAGCACGGCGTCGCCGGGGCGGACGTCCACGCCGAGGCGGTTGAGCGGGGAGGTGGTCTCCGGGCTCCAGGAGTCGCCGCCGACGATGCGGCCGACGGTGTAGACGCCGTCGCGGTACTCCCAGTCGACGCCGAGTTTGCCCTGCCAGTAGTGCGGGCGGGGGCGGTACTCGCCGCCCATCTCGTAGGCGTGCGAGGTGCCGAGCTCGCCGTGCAGCTCCCACAGCAGGTCGGAGAACTCGCCGCGGGTGCCGACCCGGTCCACCAGCGGCAGGTAGCGGTCGTAGACGCGGTCCCAGTCGACGCCGGCCATGTCCTCGACCCAGAAGTGCTCCTTCTGCAGGCGCCAGGCCTCGCGGAACATCTGCCGCCACTCGGCCTCGGGGCGGACCGAGACCTTGACGCGGCTCAGGTCGATCCAGCCGCTGCTGCGCCCGGGGGAGTCCTCGTCCGGCGGGGTCTCCCCGGCCTTGATGACGCGGAGCCTGCGGTCGGAACGGTACAGCAGGGTGGCGAAGTCGGGGCCGAGGGCGAAGTCGCCGACGTTGCCGATGTAGTGGTCGTGCTTGTACTTCTCGAAGTCGTAGACGCGCAGGCTGCCCGAGGGGGCGTCGGAGTCGGAGTAGTGGCTGTCGCCGAGGGAGCCCTGCACCGGGTAGATGGAGTAGATGGCCTTGCCCTTGATGCCGACGATGCGGCCGTAGCGGCCCTCGGGCACGGGGAACTCGGCGACGCGGCGTTCGATGCCGTCGATCTCGATCTCCAGGGGCTTTTCGGCGTCGTCCCCGTCGGCTCCGTCGCCGCCCGTCGCGTCGGCGTCCTTGGCCTGGTCCTTGGCCTCGTCTTTGGTCTCGTCCTTGACCTGGTCCTTGGCGTCGCCGTTCCCGGCGGCGTCCTTGCCGTTCTCCTCGCCGGTCGGGCCCTTGTCGGCGTCGTGCTGCTCCTTGTCCTTTCCTTCGTCCTTGAGCGGGCGGGGCTGGGGGACGAAGGGGGAGGGGACGTCGGAGCGCAGGGCGATCACGTACGGCCGGGTGCCGAGCGGGAAGCCCAGGTCGAACTGGAGGGAGTCGTAGACGGGGTTGAAGACGCGTTCGCCGATGAAGTAGAGGTAGTCGCCCTCGGGGTCGAAGGCGGGGCGGCGGTCGCGCAGCACCGGCCGGGTGGCGTCGAAGGTCTCGCCGGTCTCGACGCGGCACAGTTTGATGCAGGTGGTCTGGGCGTTGGGGGGATAGGTGTAGGCGAGCCAGTGGCCGTCGGGGGACCAGGCCGGGTCGTCGATGCGGCCGTACCGGCTGGAGTCGAGGACGGTCAGGGTCGCCTCGGCGGGGTCGTCGGCGGTGAGGTCGATCAGCAGCAGCTCGTTGCGGTGGTTGGTGATGACCACCTTGTCGTGTTTGGGGGAGACGAGCAGGTTGGTGGCGCGGCCGGTGTCGAGGTGGGCGAGCCGTACGGGGGCGGCGGTGCCGTCGGCGGTGAGCACCACCAGGGTCTCGCGGTCGGACTCGTCGGCGGCCGCGGCGATCAGGCGCTTGTGGTCGTTGAGCCAGGTGAGCAGGCGGTAGCGGACGCCGTCGGGCTCGCCGTGCTGCAGGACCGGGCCCTCCCAGTTGGCGAAGGAGTAGGCCTTGCCGCGGGTGGTGATGGCCAGGCCGCTGCCGTCGTGGTTGAGGGTGGCGCTGTCGAGGTAGCGTTCGGCGGGGACGAACCGGCGGTTGCGCTGGGTGCGTGAGCTGCCGACCCGGACGGGGACCTGGCGGGACTCGCCCTCGGCGGGGTCGAGCAGGTAGAGGTCGGCGCCGGCGTGGTAGACGAGGCGGTGGCCGTCGCCGGAGAGGTTGCGGGCGTAGTAGTCGGCGTGGTCGGTGTGCCGGCGCACGTCGGCGCCGTCGGGGGTGCAGGAGTAGACGTTGCCGATGCCCTCGTGGTCGGACAGGAAGTAGACGCGGTCGCCGACCCAGCAGGGGGAGGCGAGGTTGCCGGCGAGGGAGAGCAGGCGGGTGAACTCGCCGTCGCCGGTGGGATCGATCCACAGGTCGCCGACGGTGCCGCCCCGGTAGCGCTTCCAGCGGGCCGGGTCGGCGGTGTTGCGACCGAGCACGACGCCGCCGGACGGGCCGTAGGAGATGGAGTTCGCCGGTCCGTACGGCAGGCGGTGGGGCACGTCGGCGGGGTCGGCGGGGTTGATCTTGTGCAGCCATTTGCGTCCGGCGAAGGGTTGCCCGTCGTCGCTGGCGTAGATCACGTTGCCGTCGGGGTCCCAGGTGGTGACGGTGCAGCGGGCGCCCTGGTGGGTGACGCGGCGGGCGGGGCCGCCCTCGGCCGGCATCACGTAGACCTCGTCGGGGCCCTCCTCGCGGCCGACGAAGGCGAGGTGCTCGCCGTCGGGCGAGAAGCGGGGGTAGCCCGCCTCCGCGACGCCCGCGGTCAGGCGGAACGCGCGACCGCCTGCTGCGGGCACCATCCACAGATCGTCCTCGGACACGAACACGATGACGTCACGAAAGATCGTCGGGAAGCGCAGGTAGGCGGGCATCGAATCCCTCACGATGGTGATCAGGCGGTCAACGGCACTATAGACGCGCCTTTAGACAAGGCGAATAAGCGCCGGCCACCTGAAAGCCGGGGTCAGTCCCGTTCCACGTCGGGCTCTAGTACCAGCTCGCCGCGTCGTGCCATCTTCTTGGCCTGTTTCGCCTCGCGGGTGGCCTTGATGGCCGCCTTTTTGGCCTTGCTCGAAGATTTCACAGGTTTCTTACGTTGGTCGCCCATGGTTCCCCCTTCTCATGGGTGCGGGGACGCGCCGCGCGCCCCCTGACAGCGCGCGAGTGATACCCGCAAATGTCGCCAATCACCTCATATGGCGACGAATCGGAGCTTTCCTGGGCAGTGCTTGGCTCAGAGCAGGGTCAGCTGCTCGGCCCCGGGCGCGGGCGCGGCCGGCGGGGGAGCGCTGCCCGCGTGCGCGGGCCTCGCGGCGGACCTGCCGACGCCGTGCCGCTCGGCCAGCTCCCTGACGGTGGCGGCGACGCGCTCCTGGTACGCCCTGGGGGCGTAGGCGCCCCGCCCGTACAGCTCCAGATAGCGGGGGACCAGGCGGGGATGCTCGCGCGACAGCCACGCCATGAACCACTCGCGCGCCCCGGGACGAAGATGCAGCACGATCGGCGTGACGTGGGTGGCGCCGGCCTCGGCGATCGCCCGCACGGTGCGCTCCAGTTGAGCCGGCGAGTCGGTGAGGTAGGGGAGGATGGGCGCCATCAGCACCCCGCAGCCGACGCCGTGCTCGTTGAGCGTGGCGCAGACCTCCAGTCGCTTGCGCGGCGACGGCGTGCCGGGCTCGACCGGCCGCCAGGCCCGCTCGTCGGTGAACCCGACCGACACGTTCGCCTGCACCCCGGTGACGTGCGCGGCCTCGGTCAGCAGCTCCAGGTCGCGCAGGATCAGCGAGCCCTTGGTGAGGATGGAGAACGGCTGGGCGGCGTCGATCAGGGCCCGCAGGATGCCGGGCATCAGGCGGTAGCGCCCCTCGGCGCGCTGATAGCAGTCGACGTTGGCCCCCAGCGCGATGTGCGGCCGCCCGGCCGCGGCCCGCCATCGGGGCGCGGCCAGCTCCCGGCGGGCGAGCTCGGCGGCGTTGACCTTCACGATGATCTTGGAGTCGAAGTCGCGCCCGGCGTCCAGATCCAGGTAGGTGTGGCTCTTGCGGGCGAAGCAGTAGACGCACGCGTGGGAGCACCCCCGGTAGGGGTTGATCGTCCATTCGAAGGGCACGCGCGAGGAGCCGGGGACGCGGTTGATGATCGACCGGGCCTGGACCTCGTAGAAGGTGATGCCCCGGAACTCGGGGGTGTCGAAGGTCCGGACGACCGCCCCCCTGGGGATCAGGGCTGGAGCCGAATCGCCCTCGCCGGTCGCGGACGGCCGCAGATTGTCCCAGCGCATGCCTTGATTAGAACAGCCGTTCGATGATGATCGCAACATGGAAGCCCGTTGTAAATTGCGAGCAACGACACGGCTAATGATCTTCATGTCTGGGCAGAACGTCGCTACAAACCTTGCGTTGCGGGAGGTCCGGCATGGCCTGGTCGCGGGACGAGGAGCGATTGCTTGCGCAGATCGAGCGTCACCTCAGTGACGAGGATCCGCGACTCGCCGCCCGGCTGGAGTCGTTCAACGACCGTGTCGAGCGCAGAGAGAACGCCGAGCGCCGCCGGGCCACCCGACCCGCGCGCCGCCGCCCGAGCCGGTCCACGATCATCATCCTGGTGAGCTGGCTGCTGATCGCGACCCTGATCACCACGCTGCTGATCATGGCGTTCCGCCACGACGCCGCCGCCCTCGCCTTCTGACCGGGGCGGCCCCGGCCCGGTTGCCGCCCAGGCGGCTCTTTCGCATGCCGTTCCCGCCACCGCGTCTCCTGCGCGGTCCCGGGAGGCCGATTCCCGGGGCGTGAAACTCGGCCGCGACGGGCACGGCGACCGCGTCGCCGCCCCCCTCGACCACGACGGCGGACGCCGGATTCCCCCGGTGGCATGAACCGGGCGTGGCCGTTGGGCGTTGGGCCCGGTGCCGGGCTCGGCGGTGCCCGTCTTGCCCGCCGTGCCCTCGGGCGGCCCGGCCTTGCCCGGCGGTCCCCCTGGTCACCACGGCGGACATCATCGGCGCGAACACCAGATTCCCCAGCGACCCGAATAACACGGCGGAGCCGATGCCGGCCGCGCGGATCAGGTGGAGGCGAGGCCGCGCAGGAACTTGGCGGCGACGGGCGCGGCGACCGCGCCGCCTCCGCCGCCGCCCTCGACTACGACGGCGAACGCCAGGTTCCCCCGGTAGCCGATGAACCAGGCGTGGGTGTTCAGCTTGGGCCCGGTGCCGAACTCGGCGGTGCCCGTCTTGCCCGCCGTGCCCTCGGGCAGCCCGGCCTTGGCGGCGGTGCCCCTGGTCACCACGGCCCTCATCATCGGGCGCAGGCGCTCGGCGACGCCGTCGGGCAGCGGCTTGGGCGTGCCCTTACGTTCGGGCGAGGCGACCAGGGTGGGCGGGCGCCAGGAGCCGTCGGCGACGGCGGCGGCGACCCCGGCCATCACCAGCGGGCTGGCGGTGATCCTGGCCTGGCCGAACGACTCGGCGGCGAGTTCGGCGTCGCTGGACGCCAGGGGCATGTTGGGCTTGGCGGCGGGGACGCCGATGCGCGGCGCCTGGTTGAAGCCGAACCATTCGGCCGCCTCCTGCAGCTTGCGGGCCCCCAGGTGCTTGGCGGCGAGCGGCGCGAACGTGGTGTTGCACGAGTGGGCGAAGGAGTCGGTGAACGAGATCGCGCCGAACGCCTCGTTGTCGGAGTTGCGGATCTTCAGGCCGCCGATGACGGCGTTCTTGGGGCAGGTGACCCGCTCGTCGGGGGCCACGCCCTCGGCCAGCAGCGCCGCGGCGGTGACGGTCTTGAACGTCGATCCGGGCGCGTAACCGCCCTCCAGCGCCCGGTTGAAGCCGCCCCGGTTGTTGACGACGGCGAGGATCTCCCCGGTGGACGGCCGGATCGCCACGAGCGAGGTGGGCTTGTCCACGTCCCGCACCGCGTTCACGGCGGCGGCCTGCACCGACATGTCCAGGGTGGTGCGCACCGATTCGCCCTCGGCGCCCTTGAGGGTGTCGAGGGTCTCGGCCGACTTGCCGTCCGCGCCGACCAGTTGGATCGCGGTGCTGGGCGTGCCGGCGAGCCGCTTCTGGAAGGTCGCCTGCAGGCCGGCCTTGCCGATCGGATCCCCCTGCTTGTACGGCGCGCCCAGCCGTGCGGCGTCCTTGGCGTCGGCCTTGTCGACGTAGCCGACGAGTTGCTGCACCGAGCCGCCGACGTCGCCCTGGTCGATGCGGCCGCCGCCGGAGTCGGTGATCGCGGCCCGCTCGGGCCAGGTGGTCTTGAGCGCCAGGCGATTGGTGCCGTCGAGTCGGGGGTGTACGGCCTTCGGCGTCCAGTCCACCGTCCAGCGCCGGTCCTCGACCTTCAGGTCGATGGAGCCCTGGTAGGTCCACCGGCCGGCGTCGCCGATGGCGAGCGTGGCCGAGTAGGCGGCCTTGGCCCGGTCGTCGCCGGTCGTGGTGACGCCGGTGATGCGTACCTCGGTGGACTTCACGCGCAGGTCCTTGGCGAGCCGGTCGTAGGTCGGCGCGAAGTTCGGGGCGCGCTCGCCGAGCTGCGCCCGCATCGCCGCCGTGTCGCCCTTGCTCCAGGCCTGGACGAACCGCTCGGCGGTCTCCTGCGGCGTGCCCTGGGTGCGCAGCAGGTAGTAGGCGCCGCCCGCCCCGGCTCCGGCCACGACTACGACGGCGACGGCGGTGATCGCGATAGTACGGGCCCGCGGCACGTGCTTCCCCCCGGTCGCTCGGTGTCTCCAGCAGACTAGCCCGGAGACGCCGGGAAGGCCGGTCCGCTCCGCCGTTCTAGGGGTGATTTGCGCCGCATTACGCGTTATTCGGCACTCATTCCTGTCGGCGGGCTTTGACGCTGGACGCGTACACCGGGACGTACTCCTGCCCTGAAAGTTTCTGAATGGCCTGCATCACCTGGTCGGTGACCTCCCGGCGGGTACGGGCGTGCCCGGGGTCGCCGCTGAAGGTCATCGGCTCGCCGACGCGTACGCCGATCCTGCGGACGCGGGGGACGGACCGGCCCGGCGGCAGCACCCGGTCGGTGCCGATCATCGCGACCGGGAGCACCGGGGCGCCGGTGGTCAGCGCCAGCCAGGCGACGCCGATCTTGCCCCGGTAGAGCCGCCCGTCGGGAGACCGGGTGCCCTCGGGGTAGATGCCGAAAAGCTCGCCGCGTTTCAGCAGGTCGGCGGCGGCGTCGAGCATGGCCTGGGCGGCCGAGGCGCTCTCGCGGTCGATCGCGATCTGGCCGGTGGCGCGCATGAACATCGCCGTCAGGGGATTGCCGGTGAAGTACTCGGCCTTGGCCACGAAGCTCACCTTGCGGGGCAGCATCAGCGGCAGGAAGGTGGAGTCGAGGATCGACAGGTGATTGGAGGCGAGGATCGCCGGGCCGGTGATGGGGACGTGGTCGGCGCCCTCGATGCGGGGACGCCACAGCAGGTGCAGGAACGGACCACTGACGATCTTGGTGAGGCGGTACAGCACGTGTGTCTCCCGATCTCGGCCGACGAGCCAACCCTATGACTGTGCCCCGGAGGCGGCGCCAGGCCCCGCCGCCGAGGCGACACGGCCGGGACCGGTCGCCCGCGGGCCGGTCGTGTAACGCTCCACCCAGGGCATCCACCGGAAAGCGAAGTGCCCCCCGCGACCTTGGTCACGGGGGGCACGATGCTTTGAGCCGATGTGGCGGTCGCCTCCTCGGCGAGAGGCACAACACGGCTCCAGCCGGACGGTATTCCGTGAAGGCGTTAATTGCGGCCCGGGGGACACAGACCACATCGGCCTCACGACTCTAACCCACGCTCATCGGTGCTTATTCCAGCCACGCCGTCCGGCGCGTGCCGTTTCTCCACCGATCCGCCGTGGTTCGGCGGGTACGACGGCATACGCCCGGACCGGGGATGGGCTCGAACCCGCCGCCCCGGTCGGCCGAGGCGTCGCGTGTCCGCCGCCGGGCCGCTCGCGGGGCCGGGTCAGCGCGGGCCGGCGGCGCCGGGGGAGGGCGTGACCGTGCGCAGCGCCGCCCGGGCGGCCTCCTCCAGCAGGGACAGGTCGCTGCAGGCGGTGGCGAAGGTGAAGCCGTCGTCGAGCATGCGGGCCGCCTCGTCGGCGCTGTGACAGTGCACGCCGCACCCGATGCCGGCGCTCTCGGCGGCGGCGGTGATCCGCTTGAACGCCTGGGCGAACTCCGGCGTGCCGGCCGTCTCTCCCGGGCGTGGCGCGCCGAGCGCGAGGGCGAGGTCGGACGGGCCGATGTAGACGCCGTCGAGGCCGGGGATGCGGCAGATCCGTTCGATGTCCTCCAGGGCTCCGCGCGTCTCGATCATGACGATGCACGCCACGGCCTCGTCGGCGGCGCGGGGGTCGGGGCCGATGCGCAGGTCGGAGCGTGCCGGGCCGTAGCTGCGGGTGCCCGCAGGGGGATAGCGGCAGGCGCTCACGGCCGCCGCGGCCTCCTCCGCGGAGTTCACCAGCGGCACGATCACGCCCTGCGCCCCGGCGTCGAGCAGGCGCCCGATGCGGGCGGGGTCGTTGGCGGCCACCCGGCCGATCGCCACCCCGCCCGCCGCGTCCACGGCGGTGACGGCCGCCACGAACGACGCGTAGTCGATCAGGCCGTGCTGCGTGTCCAGGCAGAGGTAGTCGAAGCCGAGGGTGGCGAGCCGTTCCGCGATGACCGGGCTGGGGGTGATCTGCCAGACCCCGGCGATCCGCTCGCGGCCGCGAAGCCGTGCGGCGAACGTCATGAATGATTCCTTCCGATGGTGCGACGCGTTCCTGCCGCCCCGGAACGGGGTGTGCTGTCACGACTGTGCCCGTCCCAGGCCCGGAACACCCCTGTACGGCCGAACGAAACGATCTCCCGCCATCACTATCTTGATCTACAAAGTAAAGGGGATCGCTTTCTACGGTTACAGAACCCGCAAAACCCATAACCCACCGACACTAACAGCCCCCAAACCGGTTGGCCCCGGGTTCGTACTGCTGGACCACGTGACGAACCTGGCCGCCCGCGATCGCATGGCCGCCGTGACGTTGACCGTTCGCCGAGGTGCCGTGGAACGCGCCGTACTACGAGCGGCGCGGATTCCGGCGGCCGGGCGAGCCGGAGCCGCGCCCGGTCCGCGCCGGATCCTCGGGCGCGAGGCGCGGCAGTGCCCGGACCGGTGGCCGCGCGTGGCCATGCGGCGCGATCTTGCCCGATGGCGGGTGATGACCGGATCGTTCCGCATCGGGGCCTGATCATGCCTTATGAGCGGGCAGGGGGCGGGGCGACGATTGTGGCATGAAAAACGCACTCATCGTCATCGACGTACAGGAATCCTTCCGCCGGCGGCCGTTGTGGGAGGCGGTGTCCAATCCGGACATCGTGGATCAGGTGAACCGGCTGGTGGCCGCCGCCCGGGAGCGGGGCGAGCTGGTGGTGTGGGTTCTGCACAATGAGCCGGGCACGGGGGACGTCTTCGATGCGGCGTCGGGCTTCGTCCGGCTGATGGACGGTCTGGAGCCGCGAGAGGGCGAGCCGGTGATCGTCAAGACGTCGCTCAACTCGTTCACCACGACGAACCTGCACCAGACGCTCACCCGGAATGGGGTGGGCAAGCTGACGGTGTGCGGCATCCGTACCGAGCAGTGCTGTGAGACGACGACCCGGGTGGCGTTCGATCTGGGGTACGAGGTCGACTTCGTGGTGGACGCGACGGCGACGTTCCCGATTCCGCGTCGGGACGCGCCGGCGGATCGCAGCGTGGCCGAGATCGTCGCGGACCCGTCGACCATGCAGGCGGCCGATGTGGTGGAGCGTACGGTGTTCGTGCTCGATGGCCGGTTCGCTACGATTCGCACCGTGGATGAGGTGACGGGCGTGCCGGTCGGCGCGGTCGGCTGACGTGCCGGGCGGTGTCGGGGGCGCCGGACGATGAGCAGGGTGGTCTTCCTGCTGGTGCCGGGGCTGCATCTGCTGGATCTGGCCGGGCCCGCCCAGGTGTTCTCCACTGCGGCGGGCTTCGGCCACGACTATGAGCTGGTGTACGTGGCCGAGCGCGAGGAGGTGCTGTCGGCGCAGGGCCTGCCGCTCCGGGCGCGGGTGGACTGGCCGGAGACGGCGGCCGGTGATCTGGTGATGGTGCCCGGTTGGCGGTCGCCGACGCTGCGCGGGTACGGCCCGATCGGCGCGGCCGCGCTGCGGAGGCTGGCCGCGCATCACGCGGCGGGCGGCGTGGTGGCCAGCGTGTGCGCGGGCGCGGACGCGCTGGGGCGGGCGGGGCTGCTGGACGGCCGTCGTTGTACCACCCATCACGACCTGCAGGAGGAGCTGGCGGTCCGGTATCCGAAGGCCAGGGTGGTGCGGGACGTCCTTTATGTGGTGGACGGCCGGGTGGTGACGTCGGCGGGGATCGCCAGTGGCATTGATCTGGCGTTGCATCTGGTCGCCGTCCGGCACGGGCCGTCGGTGGCGGCGCGGGTGGCCCGGGCGATGGTGGTGTACGCGCGGCGCAACGGCGACGAGCGGCAGGCCAGCGCGATGCTGCGGTATCGGGCGCATGTCAGCGAGGCGGTGCATCGGGCCCAGGATCTGATCGATTCGGCGTTCGCCGAGCGGCTTCCGCTGGCGGATCTCGCGGCCGCGGCGGGGGTGAGCGAGCGTACGCTGACGCGGTTGTTCCGGGCGGCGACGGGGTTGACGCCGTTGCGTTACCAGCAGGTGCTGCGGGTGGAGCGGGCCGAGCATCTGATCGGTCAGGGGGCGACGGTGGAGTCCGCGGCGCGGGCGGTGGGGTTCAGCGACGCGCGGATGCTGCGTCGCCTGCGGTCGCGTGCCGCCTGAGACGGTCTTCCCGGCTACCTTCCCAGCTGCCCGGATACCTCAACTATGGTGGAGCTCAGTCCGGGCTGAGGGGAGGGCCATGCGGGTCGGCGAGAGCGTCCACGAGCTCACCATTGGGCAGTTGGCCGAGCGCAGTGGGGTGGCGGTCAGCGCGTTGCGCTTCTATGAGTCCAAGGGGCTGATCCGCAGCCGGCGTACCAGTGGCAATCAGCGTCGCTATTCCCGTGACACGCTGCGGCGGGTGGCGTTCATCCGGGTGTCGCAGCGGGTGGGGATTCCGCTGAGCACGATTCGCGAGGCGTTGTCGAGGCTGCCGGACGAGCGTACGCCGACGCGTCGTGATTGGCGGCAGTTGTCGGAGAGCTGGCGTTCGGAGCTGGACGATCGGATCGAGCAGTTGACCCGCTTGCGGGACACGCTGACCGATTGCATCGGTTGTGGGTGTCTGAGTCTGGGGCCGTGCAAGCTGGTCAATCCGGGTGATCGGCTCGGTGGTTCCGGTGCTGGTCCGCGGACGTTGCTGGTGGAGCGCGGGGGCGGGGCCGGGTGCGTTCCGGCCGGGGGGCCGGCGAAGGGGAAGGCCGCGGAGGATGTCTGCAGCCCTTGTGGCTGAACGCCGTCCGGTTGTCAGGTGGAGGGGGCGCGGGACTCGATGAGGGCGGCCAGTCCGTCCAGGACGCGTTGCAGGCCGAAGGCGTAGGCGTGGTCGGGGTTGTAGGCGCCGTTGTGGGCCTGGCCGGCGGCGGCGCCGACGCGGCTGGCGAGGGGGTAGGCGGCGGGGTCGAAGACCTTGGCGAGCAGGGGTTCGTGGGCGGACCACCATTCCCGGTCGCTCATGGCGGTGTCGCGTTGGGCGGCGCGGGCGTCGGCGGCGGCGCGGGCGCAGGATTCGACGAAGCCGAGCAGGAAGGTCAGGGCGGCGTCCATTTCGACGTCGTCGAGGCCGAGTCCTCCGAGGGCGCGCAGTTCGTAGTCGTATTTGGCGGTGACCCCGGGGCCGAGCGGGGGGCGGGCGGTGGAGACGGTGGCGAGCCAGGGGTGGCGTTCGTAGAGGGCCCGGTTGTCGTGGGCGATGGCCTCCAGGCGGTCGCGCCAGTGGTCGGTGGCGGGGCGGCTGCGGTGGATGTCGCCGCAGACGGTGTCGATCATGAGGTCGAGCAGTTCGGCCTTGCCGGGGATGTAGGTGTACAGCGACATGGCGGTGATGCCGAGGCGTTCGGCGACGCGGCGCATGGAGAGCGCGGCGAGGCCGTCGGCGTCGGCGAGTTCGATCGCGGCCCGGGTGATCTGCGGCACGGAGAAGCGGGGCTTGGGGCCGCGTTTGGGGGCGTCGCGCAGCCCCCAGAGCAGTTCGATGGTGCGGCCGGGGTCGCCGCCGCTGTACGCCGTCGTCACGTCTCTCATTGTCCCAGCGCCGCTCCACGAAGAACTCCATACACTGTAATCTGTACGGCCCGGACCGGTGCGCGGTGCGGGAGGTCGTCACGGCCGCCGGGCGATGACGACGGTGGCGGGCGGATCGTCGCTGGCGGCGACACGCGGGGTGAGGCCCGCGCGGGACATGACGCCGGTCGCGGTCGCGGCCTGGCGGCGGCTCGTCTCGACGAGCAGGCATCCGCCGGGGGCGAGCCAGGCGGGTGCCTCGGCGGCCACGCGGCGCAGTACGTCGAGGCCGTCGAGACCGCCGTCGAGGGCGGTCGCCGGTTCGTGCAGCCGTGCCTCCGCGGGCAGCAGCGCGATCTCGCCGGTTGGGACGTAGGGCACGTTGGCCATCAGGACGTGGACACGGCCGCGCAGGCGGGCGGGCAGCGGGTCGTACAGGTCGCCCTGGTGGATGTGGGCGTGCCGGGGCAGGTTGCGGCGGGCGTAGCGGACGGCGGTGGGGTCGATGTCGGCGGCGTGCAGTTCGGCGATGTCGGCGTGCGCGGCGAGCGCCGCGCCGAGGGCGCCGGATCCGCAGCACAAATCGACGGCGACGGCGTGTTCGGGGGCGAGGGCGGCGGCCTGCCGCACCAGGTGTTCGGTGCGCTGCCGGGGCACGAACACTCCGGGCCCGACCGCGATGCGCAGCCCGCAGAATTCGGCCCAGCCCAGCACGTGTTCCAGCGGTGACCCGGCGGATCGCCGTTCCACCATGTCGTCCAGGTCGGCGGGGGTGGCGGCGGCCGACATCAGCAGTCGCGCCTCGTCCTCGGCGAAGACGCAGCCCGCGGCGCGCAGCCTGGCGGCGATCGACGAGTGGGACGGGGAAGAGGGAGAGGAGAGCATGACAAAGCGCCTTTCGGTTGCGCACCGGGCGCCTTGCGTGGGATCAGCCGAGCCGGGGGCACGGCGCGATCGGCGGCGGGAGCACCCGGGCCGGACTGCCGTAAATGGGGCTCACCTCCTTCGGCCGCCTGAACGATGGGACGGCAAGACTACCGATTCGCCTGGCCGCCCGCCAGCATCGGCCGAGCGTCCGGGCCCTGCTGGAGGGCGGCGGGATCGCTGCGGGAGCGCGTGGGTGTGTCCGTCCGGGGCGGCGCGGGTGATCCGTTGTGCGGGCGATTACCTGACGATGGGTGTCAGGTACGTGGCCTAACCTTGGATCGTCACGCGTTCCGGCGCGCCGGAGGAGGTCGCACTCCTCATCCGCCGGTCCGGCCGCAGGCGTGGACGCCGGGAGAGCAGCGCGATCCGAGCGGAGCAGCCCATGACCTACTACAAGACCTTGATCGCGGTCGCCGACGACTGCCCGGTGGATGCCGCGGTCGTCCCGGTGGCGCGCGGCGGGAGGAAGACCGTCGCGGTGCTGCAGTACGAGATGCTTGACGGGCGGCCGTACCGGCTGACGCAGGAGGATGTGCAGTTCCTGTCGTGGGTGCGCCGCCGTCCCGACGCCGACGATCTGCGCGAGGACGAGCTGGCGGCGCTGCGGGAGGAGTTCTTCTCCAAGAGCCAGGCCTGCCTGCGCGCCTCTCCGTTGCCGAAGAAGTACGGCTTCGGGCTGTTGTTCGACGGCGGTGGGCGCGTCGCCCTGTGCCCGGTGGAGTCGGAGGAGTACCGGCGGATCGTCAGGGGCGGCGCGGGGTACGAGGTCGTCAAGGCGATGCGGTCGTCCCGCCGTTGACCTGACCCGTCGCCTGGGCCCGGGCGGGTGGGTGGCCGGTCTCGGCCGGGCGCGTTTCCGTCTTGGTGTTCGCGGGCGGGCCGCGCCCTCGGCCTGATCCCCGCCCGCCACACAGGACACCATGGAGGTGGGCGGAGTCACCGCCGTCTCGTCGTACTCTCGGGTAGGCGGCGGAAACCGGCAGGCGGTTTGGGTGGCGTCAGTGCCGATCAGAGCCGACGAGGGCCGCGATGCGGAGTCACCGCCCGCTCGCCGTACCCCTCGGGTAGGCGGCGGAAACCGGCAGGCGGTTTCGGCGGCGTCAGTGCCGATGAGAGCCGACCAGAGCCGTTGGGGGCCGCGATGAGGGGGAAAGCGCACGTTGTCCCGAGAGCAGCGACATGTCGAGCCGGTGGCGGCCCAGGGATCGCCCGATCTGCGCGCCGACTGCGCGAACTGCTTCGGGCTGTGCTGCGTGGCGCTGCCCTTCCCCGCCTCGGCCGACTTCGCCATCGACAAGGAGGCCGGACGGCCGTGCCCGAACCTGGACCAGGAGTTCCGGTGCGGCGTACACCGGGACCTCAGACGGCGGGGTTTCGCCGGATGTGTGGCCTTTGACTGCTTCGGCGCCGGTCAGAAGATCTCGCAGCACACCTTCGGCGGTCGTGACTGGCGTGGCTCGCCGGAGATCGCCGGGCGGATGTTCGAGGCGTTCGGCGTCATGCGGGGACTGCACGAGGTGATGCGGTACCTGGCCGAGGCGCTGACCCTGCGTCCCGCCCGCGCCCTGCACGGCCAGCTCCGCCGTGCCTTGGAGCAGATCGAGGAGCTCACGTACGGCTCGCCGGAGCAACTGGCCGCGGTGGACGTGGCCGCCTGCCGCGCCGAGGCCGGCGCCCTGCTGGCGCGCGCCAGCGAACTGGCCCGCGCCCAGGCCCGTGACCGGCGTCCCGACCGCGCGGGGGCCGATTTGATCGGCGCCCGCCTGGCCCGCGCCGATCTGCGCGCGGCCTGCCTGCGCGGCGCGCTCCTCATCGGCGCGGACCTCTCCTCGGCGGATCTGCGCGACGCCGACCTGCTGGGCGCGGACCTGCGCGGCGCGGATCTCGCCGGAGCCGATCTGACCGGTGCGATCTTTCTGACCGGGCCCCAGGTGGAGTCCGCGCAGGGCGACTCCGCGACCGGGCTTCCCGCGCACCTGTCCCGTCCCGCCCACTGGCGTGACCGCCCCGCCGCCCCCGCCCCCGCCCCCGCCTCCGTCGGCAGACCGCGCGGCCGCGGCGGCAGAACCGGCGGCCGCGGTGTCAGAGGGCGGCGCTGAGGCGGGCGAGAAGGCGGGTCGCGGCGGGAGCCCGCACCTTTAGATATTGATGGAATCGTCGTGGGAGGGTGGCCGGAGGCTTCGGGCGTGGTCGATCACATGAAGGAAGAACTCGCCCGTCAGCCGGGGGACCAGGTGCGGGCGCGGGGCGGAGGGGGCCGGGGTCCCGGTTCGGCGGGCGAGCGCCGTGTGGATGAGGGGGTGCCAGCGGGGATCGAAGGTGTCGAGGGCGTACGCGGCGGCGGCCTCCTTGGAGATCACCTCGCCGGTGGCGACGGTGTGGTGCAGGCGGGGCGGCCCCAGGGTGTACATGAGCGCCAGCCGTGGGGGCGGGATCAAGGGTTTGGCGGGCGGGTGCCCGCCCAGCAGGCGTTCGGCCAGGCGGTGCCAGTACCCGGTGAGCTGCTCGAGGGTCCAGGCGCGGAGCCGTCCCGGTTCGGGGTCCAGCCCCAGTTCGGCGGGGGCGGGGCCGCGCAGGGGCAGGCCGTGCTCGGCCAGGAGCTTCCACATCACCGGGTTGACGTCGAAGCCCTTGCCCGGGGTGAAGGTCCAGCCGCTGTGCGCGGCGAGCGGCCGGATGCGTGTCACCGGTGTGGTCAGGTCGGGCTCCGCGACGAACACGCCGTTCATCGTGCCGGGGATGTTCGGCTTGGCCGTGATCACGGCCCGGGCGAGGGTGGTGGTGTTGCCCGCGACGTGGAGGGCGCGCAGGCGTCGCAGGTCCCGCTCGCCGGCCTCGCCCTCGAGTACGGCGACGAAGTCGAGGTCGCTGTGGCCGCGCCGCCACGTGCCGAGGGCGGCCGAGCCGGTCAGGTAGAAGCCGGTGATGCGGCCGGGCAGGAGCTGGTCGGCGATCCGCAGATATCGTCGGGCGATTCTCGTGGCCAGTTGGTCCAGCATGTCGGCCGAGTATGCCAGGGCCGCCGCCCCGGAGCGATCACGGTGCGCATCCCGGGTGCGGGGACGCGGCGGCCGTCGCAGGTCGCCTGGGGTGGCCGGGTTCATGGGGTCGTGCCGGGCCGCGCGGGCGTTCCACACGAGGTGGTCGGGTCGGTGTTCGGCGCGGACCAGGGCGCGGCTGGTCGGCGGGGTCTGGGCGGCTGTGGCGCTTGCCCGCCCGGGTCGTCTGCCCGGCGTCTGGGTCCAGGAGGTTGCGGGCCCGCTGCGGGTGGTCGGTGCAGGCCAGGCCGACGGGGACGCCGGTGGAGGTGCGGCAGGGCTGGGCCGGCGTGCTGGAGGAGCGGCCGTTCGTGTGGCCGCGACGGTGCGGCATGGCCGGCGGCGGGAGGAGGTGGGCGGCGGGCCGCAGGATGGGGTTGAGGGTGCGCGGCAGGCTCGACAGGTGCCGGAGTGCGGTCATGGTGGTTCGGTGTCCTTGCTGGTTGATCATGCCGGGCTGGTTTGATCACACCGGTCGATCGTTGGCCGGGCCGGGTCGGTTGATCCTCGCCGGTCGGGTGCCGGCGAGGGCGGCTACGGCGGGCTGACCGCGCGCAGGAACGACTCGGCGAACACCGCGCAGGTCTCCTCCACGCTGGGCAGGTCGAGGCCGGGGATCTCGTCGATGGCCGGGCGGGTGACGAAGTGCATCAGCGCCGGTCCGATCAGTTGCTGCAGGACGAGCGGCAACGGCATGGGGCGGATGAGCCCGGCCGCCATCTGCTCGGCCAGCCAGGTGCCGAGCCCGGCGAGCAGGCGTGGTGCGAAATGCTCCTGGAGGGCTCGCAGGGCGGGCTCGCCGGGCCGGGCGAGGACTTCGGCGAGCATGGCGGGCACGACCCGCGGCTGATGGGTGAGCACGTCGGCCAGCAGCCGGTAGATGCTGTTGATGGTCTCGCGCAGGTCGGCGTGCGGGCCTGTGACGACTTTCTCCACGTCCAGGATCGGGCTGTGGGTCTCGAAGATCGCGCGTAGCAGTTCGTCGCGGCCGCCGAAGGCGCCGTACAGGCTGTGCACCGAGCAGCCGGCCCGGATGGCGACCGCTTCCAGGGTCAATCCCGCCAGGCCGTCTTCGCTGATCAGGTTCGCGCCCGCCTCGATCGCCCGCTCGCGGACCGGCCGCTGCCCGCCCGGGTCGATTCCGGCGGCGCGCACCGCCTCGTCCAGGGTCTTGCGGACACCGCCGATGCGGCGCAGCAGGGTGCTGCGGGAGATCCCGGCCTCCTGGGCGATCGCCAGGACGGGAACGTCGGCGACGTCCTTGCCCAGCCGTCGCGCGGCGCGTAGTGCGGCGTCGACCAGGTCGGCGGGAACTTCGACTCCGGTGCCGGTCACGAGCAACCTCCGAATTGATACACGAAGCAGTGTAGCATGTTGCCGTGTTTCATGCATAAGGTGTGGGCGGCCCCATCCATCGAGGGGCCGCTCGGCGGTCAGCCCCCTGCAGTTGGCGCGGTCGGCGCACTTGGAAGGAACCTCAATGAACCAGACAGTGCTCCGGATCGAAGGACTGGTGAAGTCCTTCGGCTCCTTCCGGGCGCTGGACGGCCGGGCATCGTGCTCACCTTCGCCCTGTCGATCCTGGGCCCGCTGTTCAAGCTCTGGGACCGGATCCTGGACATCGATCCGCTGCGGCACGTCCCGGCCGTCACCGCGCCCGACCCGTCCTGGAGCGGCCTGGTGTGGCTGCCGGCCATCGCCGCGCTGTTCACCGTGGTCGGCTTCGCCGGGTTCCGCCGCCGCGACGTCAACCGACCCTTGCCCCGCGCGACCGCCTGGCGCGGCGTACGCGCTGAGCGGTCCGTGAAACCCCGCCGCGAGCTTGATCGTCTGCTCGCGCGTTCCTGCCCCGGCCCGCTGTCACGCGGGCGGGCGAGACCGGAAGAGATCCGATTCGGAGGCTGTGACATGAGACTTGAGAACAAGGTCGCGCTGATCACCGGCGGCTACGGCGGCATGGGCCGCGCCTCGGCCCGGCTGTTCGCCCGGGAAGGGGCGAGCGTCGTGGTGGCGGGCCGCAACCACGAACGCGGCCAAGCCCTCGTCGCCGAGATCAACGACAGCGGCGGCACGGCCTGCCTCGCCGAACTGGACACCACCAGCCAGCAGCACTGGGACGCCGCGGTCGAGCAGGTGAGGCAGACCTACGGCGCCTTGCACGTGCTGATGAACATCGTCGGCTCCAACGCCGCCGTCATGTTCCCCAACGTCGACGTCGACGCCTGGGACAAGGTCTTCGAGATCAACGTCACCGGCACGGTACGCGGCATCCAGGCCTGCGCCCCGCTGATGCGGGACTCCGGCGGCGGCTCCATCGTCAACATCGGCTCGGTCGGCGGCATCACCGGCAACTTCAGCACCGCCTACTCCTCCTCCAAGTGGGCGCTGGAAGGCGTCTCCCGCTCGGCGGCCTACGTGTACGCCGACTGGGGCATCCGCAGCAACGTGATCCAGCCCGGCTGGATCGAGACCGACATGACCGCCGCCATGCAGGCCAACCCCGCCTTGAAGAAGATGAACGACGAGGCCATGAACACCACCGTGCTGCTGCGCCGCAGCGGCAAGGCCGAAGAGATCGCCTACACGGCGCTGTTCCTGGCCTGCGACGAATCCTCCTACATCACCGGCACCGACATCGTCGTCGACGGGGGCTGGTTCAGCGCCGCCCCCTACCTGGCCAACGAACGCACCCATCACCTGCTGGACATGCTGCGCAGCAAGAGCGAAGCCGGCCCGGAGGGCCCATCGCCGCGTTCCTGACGACCGGCGACAGCGTCCGTGCGCCCCAGCCGTTAACGTGGCGTGGCTGGGGCCGCCGCCGAAGTCTTTGGCGGGGCGCCCTCGGCCTGATCCACCACCCATGGCATCACGCGGGTGATCCGCACGCCCCGCACCCGGCTCATGTACGTGGTGATGATCTTTGCCACGTACATGAGCGAGCATGGCGGCGCAGCTTCTCCATTGCGTTCTACATTGCGCCGCGTACGGGCGGATTTCCTGCGGTTAGTGGCCGGTCGTTCAGGCCTCGGGCCGGTCCAGGTCGGACAGGTCCAGTACGAAGCGGTAGCGGACGTCGCCTCGATCGAGGCGGGTGAGAGCCTCCTGCACGCGGGCGGAGGGCAGCAGTTCGATGTCGGCGGTGATGCCGTGCTTGGCGGCGAAGGCCAGCATCTCGGCCGTGCCCGCCCGTCCGCCGGTGCCCGACGAGGTCAGCCTCTTGCGGCCGTAGATCAGGTCCATGACGCGCAGCGGGATCTCGCCGGGGTAGCCGAGCAGGCTGAGCGTGCCGTCCAGGCCGGCCAGGCGCAGCAGCGGCGGGATGTCGTGCGGGGCGGAGATGGTGTCCAGGATGAGGTCGAACCGGCCGCGTGCCTGTTCCATCTGCTTGTCGTCGGTGGTGAGCAGCAGGTCGGCGGCGCCGAGCTTGCGGGCGTCGGCGGCCTTGTCCGGCGTGCGGCTCAGCACGGTGACCTCGGCGCCGAGGGCGGCGGCGAACTTCACCGCGAGGTGCCCGAGTCCGCCCAGGCCGGCGACGGCGACCCGGGTGCCCGGCCCGGCCGCGGCGGCTCGCAGGGGTTCCCACACGGTGATGCCGGCGCACATCAGCGGGGCGGCGGCGGCCGGGTCGAGTTCGTCGGGCAGCCGGTAGGCGAACGCCTCGCGCAGCACGTACTCGCGGCTGTAGCCGCCGTGGGTCTTGGTGCCGTCGACGCGGTCGGTCCCGCCGTAGGTGCTGGTGGCGCCCTCGTAGCAGTAGTTCTCCTGTCCGGCCCGGCACATCGCGCAGACCCCGCAGGAGTCGACGATGGTCCCGACCGCGACCCGGTCGCCCGGGGCGAAGGCGGTCGCCTTTCCTCCGGCGGCCGTGACCGTGCCGGTGAACTCGTGGCCGGGCACCAAGGCCCCTTCGTCCCGGAAGACGCCGCGGATTCTGTGCAGGTCGCTGTGGCAGACGCCGCAGAAGTCGATCCGCACGGCGATGTCGTCGTCGCGCAGTTCCCTGCGCTCGATCGGCACCCGCCGCATCTGGGTGGACTGGCCGGTGCTCTGCCAGGCGATGGTGGAACGCATCAATCCTCCAAAGACAGACTGTTCGGTCTGTCACCTTAGCCCTTCTCCCGGCGGGAAAGGAAACCGACTGTTCTGTTTGCTAAGGTGCTTGCATGCCGGAACTGCCGACCACGCCGCGCGGCACCGCGACGAGCAGGCGCATCCTCGACGCGGCCAGAGAGGAATTCGCCCTGCGCGGCATCGCCGGTGCCCGGATCGAGCGCATCATCGCCGCGGCGCGCACCAACAAGGCCCAGCTCTACGGCTACTTCGGCGGCAAGGAGGGGCTGTTCGACGCGGTCGTCGCCGACTGCGTGGACCGTGCCACGGACGAGGTGCCGTTCGACGCCGAGGACCTGCCCGGCTGGGCGGTCGGGCTGTACGACCAGAACCTGAGCCAGCCCGACCTGGTGCGGCTCATCGCCTGGATCCGGCTGGAGCGGCGCCCCGCCGGCCCGTGGTTCGCCACCTCCCAGTTCGATTACAAGATCGCTGCCGTCGCCCGGGCGCAGGAGGCGGGCCGCCTGCGCCCGGGGAACCCCGCCGACCTGCTGGCCCTGGTTGTCGCCATGGCCTGTGCCTGGTCACCGGCCAGCGGCGTCTACGCCGCCACCGCCGACGAGCCCGCCGACGAGCACGACCGCCGCCGGGCACTGCTGCGCGACTGCGTCGCACGCGCCGTGGCCCCCTGACCCGACCGGCACCGCACCGGCAGCGCGAGAACAGGCAGCGCGAGAACAGGCGCCATCTCGTTCGTCCACTACGCCGTCGTTCACCCCTCGTTCATGGCCTCGGCGGTGTCGTGCGTTCGGCGTGCGACCAACCGGCGCCCACCCCGGCGTCGTGTGGGTGGCGGGCCGCGGCCGTACGTGATCGTTTCGCCGGACGGGTGCGGGTCGCCCGGCCCGGCCGCCGCCGGGCATCGGTGATCTCGGTCCGGCGGCGGCGCATCGCGATCTCATGCCGCACCTCATGACCTCGTGCCGCGAGCGCGTGTGCGCGGCGGCGGAATCGGCCGTGATCGGCCGTGATCGGAAGGGTCATGAAACGCGAGAGGCCCGGTCACGGCGCCGGGCCGAAGGCGGCGGTTACCGTCGAGGCGCGATTGGGCCGGCCATCGCGAGAAGGCGGAGCTCACGGCGCCGCGCGGTCGTCACCGGGACGGGAACGTGCCGCGCGGGATCCCCCGCCCGGTCCTGGTGCCCGTTGACGCGGCCGGAGGGCCGGCAGGTCATCGCGGACGCCGTGACGACAGGGGACGACAGGGGACGACAGGGAAGGGATCCCATGCGAACAGAACAGGTCGCCCGGCGGAGCGGCGTGGCCGCGTCCGGCGGGGACGTCCCGGCCGACGATGGGCGGCGGCCATGGCTCTGGCTGGGGGTCGGCGCGCTGTTCGTCGTGCTCACCCACCTCGGCGTCGCGGTGGCGGCGTGGCTGTTCCCCGTGTTCCTGCTGCGGTTCGCGCGGACCGGGCCCGCGTTCGGCGGGCTGCTCGCGGTGTGGGCGGTGATCGTGGGCGGCGCCCTGGTGTGGACGCTGCGCGTGGCCGTGCCCCTCAACCTGATCGTCGGGGTGGGGATCGCCGGGCTGGCCACCTTGACCTTCGTGCCCTTCGTCCTGGACCGGTGGTTCGCGGCCCGGGGCGGCGCGGCCGGGTCGCTGCTGCTGTTGCCGGCGGCGATGGCGGCGTGCGAGTTCCTGATGACGCTGATCAGCCCGTTCGGCACCGCGTTCGGGGTGCTCGCCCCCACCCAGCACGGCAATCTGGCGTTGCTGCAGGTGGACGCGCTGACCGGCCCGTACGGCGTGGCGTTCCTCGTCGGCTGGTTCGCCACCGTGGTCAACCACGTGTGGGCGGGCGGATGGCGGATGCGCCGATCGGCCGGGGCGGTGGCCGTGTACGCCTGCGTGCTCGCCCTGGTGCTCGTCGCGGGCGGGGCCCGGCTGGCGCTGGCCGCGCCGTCGGGTCCCGCGGTGCGGACGGCGGGGATCAGCCCCGACGATTCGGTCACGGCCGAGATGACCCGGGCGCTGGGCGCGGTCGACGGCTCCTACGCCCGCCGTGTGGCCGGGCTGGATCCGGCGCGGGTGCGCCCGGTGTTCGAGCGGGTCAACGGCAACCTGCTGGCCAGGTCCCGGGAGGCCGCCCGGGCGGGTGCGAAGATCGTGTTCTGGTCGGAGCAGGCGGCCAACGTGCTGGCCGCCGACGAGGCGGCGTTCCTGGGCCGGGTCGCCGCCGTCGCCCGGGAGCAGGGCGTCTATCTGCAGGCGGCCGTGCACCTGTATCTGCCGCGGGAGCCGTACGCGGCGAACCGGACGTATCTGTTCGGCCCGGACGGCGGGCGGCTGTGGACGTACGACAAGTCGCATCCGATCCCGGGCCTGGAGTTCTACCCGCCGGGGAAGGGGGTGGTGCCGGTGGTGTCCACGCCCTACGGGCGGCTGGCCTCGGTGATCTGCTTCGACGCCGACTTCCCCGAGCTGATGCGCGTCGACGCCGACATCATGATCGTGCCGGCGCGGGACTGGGCGGAGATCGGCCCCGTGCACAGCCGGATGGCGGGCATGCGGGCCGTGGAGAACGGCTACTCGATGATCCGGCAGGGCGAGTTCGGGGTGTCGGGCGCGTTCGACGCGCAGGGCCGTACCCTTGCCGAGCATGTCCACCAGCGCGGTGACCGGCATGTGGTGTTCGCCGATGTGCCGGTCGGCGGCTCGGCGACGCCGTACCGGGTGGTCGGCGATGTGTTCGCGTGGCTGTGCCTGGCGGGCGTGGCCGCTCTGATCGGCGTGGCGGTTCGCGCGGGTCGGGGCCGGGCCAGTACGGGTAGCCGAAGTCGGCGTCGGCGGTGACGCGCAGGATGCCGTCGCGTACGGCGGGCGGCACGCCGAAGTCCATGTCGGCGACCCAGGCGCCGATCACGTCCGCGGGCAGTGAGCCCCACTTGACGCCGTGCCCCGAGCGCAGCCGCGCGGTGTCGATGGTCTCGAACGGGCCGGTGTCCTCCTCGTTCACCGGGGCTCCTCGGCCGCCGCGGCGAGGATGACGTCGCGCAGGATCTCCATCTGGCCGTGGTGCTGGGCGAGTTCCTCGTACACGTGCAGCAGGGCGGCCCCCTGGGTCATCGGCCGGTCGGGGCCGAGGTAGGAGTCGGGCGGCGTGTGCCGGACCGCGGCGGCGGGGTCGGCCGCGCGCAGGTCCTCGGCGAGCCGCGCCCGCACGTGCGCCACCCGCTCGAGCAGCGGGGCGACGGGACCGGCGCCGGTGAACTCGGCGTCGCGGTCGACCTCGCGTCCGGCCACGACGTGCCCGGCCCAGTAGTCCGTCACGCCCAGGCAGTGGGTGAGCAGCGCGTACGGCGAGTTCGCGCCGGGAATCGGGGGCCGGACGTTGGCGAGCCGGTCGCCGAGGCCGGCGACGATGCCGGCGATGCCGTCCAGGGCGCGGCCGACGTAGTAGAGGTAGTCGTCGTCGGTGATCACGGCGGGCTCCTGGACGCGGCCGGGGCGGACGTCACCGGTTGAGCAGGTGACGCAACATTGCGGCATGTTCGCGTCACCTGTCAAGATGGTGACGTGGGTTTCGTCTTCGTCAGCGGCAACCTCGCGCTCGACCTCGCGGGCACCCTCAAATGGCGGCGGGCCGAACCGGAGGAGCTGCTGGTCACCCCCGGCGACCTGGCCCGCTGGAGCGTCGAGGCCGGGATCGCGACCGAGGAACCGAGCCTCGACGCGGAGGGACTGCGGCGGCTGCGC
The DNA here is from genome assembly GCF_040678635.1 of Thermopolyspora sp. NPDC052614. Taxonomy (NCBI): domain Bacteria; kingdom Bacillati; phylum Actinomycetota; class Actinomycetes; order Streptosporangiales; family Streptosporangiaceae; genus Thermopolyspora; species Thermopolyspora sp. NPDC052614. The sequence continues at coordinate 31,183 of NZ_JBFATZ010000006.1, read as the reverse complement.
GCCCTGCGGGAGGCCGTCTACCGGCTCGTGACCGGCGCCCTGCGGGGCGGCCCCTGGCCCGAGGACGATCTGCGCGTCGTCAACGAGGAGGCGCGCGGCGCGCCGCCCCGGCTGACGCTGACCCCGGCGGGGCTGGCCCGCCGCGCCGACATCGAGGCGATCGCCTCCGCCGTCGCGCGTTCGGCCGCCGAACTGCTGGGCGAGCTGCGCCACCTGCGCGTGCGGGAGTGCGCCCGCCCGGAGTGCACGCGCATCTTCGTCGACCGCTCCCGAGGGGGCAACCGGCAGTGGTGCGGCATGGAGGAGTGCGGCAACCGGATCAAGGCCGCGAACTACCGTGCCCGCCGGAACAGGGCCGCCGCCTCCGGCTGAGTGACACCCCGGCCGCGCGACGCCGTCACGGACACGTCAGGTGCGTGAACCCGGCCCCGAACCCGGCCCCGGACGCGGCTCGGTCTCGTGACGCGTATGTGATCAGAAGGCCTCTTCCCGTTCGTGATGATCGCCGGTGTCGGCGTACGCCGATCGGGTCGGCGGCGACGTGTCCGGGCGGGACCGGCCCCGTGATCGGCTCCGTGATCGGACGCGGAGACGTCGTGCCAGCGCGGGCGCCCACGGGGCGATCCCGGTGATCAGCAGCAGCGCCAGCAGCGGGACCCGCCACCACGGTGAGACGCTCGCGGCGGGCGGGGACGGGGCCTTCGCCACCCAGGGGCGGGCCGTCTTGGACCAGGCCAGGAACGCGTCGCCGATCGGGAGCAGCCCGAAGGCGTAGCGCTTGGTCCAGGGGGTGTCCAGGGGGACTCCGGCCAGCTCGCCGTAGTTGGCCAGGGCCTCGGCGAGCGGCGCGTCGCCGTGCACCTGGGCCGCTCCGAGCGTCACCGCGGTCGCCGACAGGCTCACCCCGAGCGGAAGCGGGCCGGAGTCGACGTCGGCGGGGCCGTCGATACCGTCCGGGTATTCGCGCACGGCCGGGCCGAGGCCGAGCGGCGAGCGGACGTACCGGTCGCGGAAGCGCAGGTACTGCCCGGCGGCGAAGACCGGGTCGATCTCGGGCAGGAAGCGGTGGATGATGCTCTGCGAGGTGCCCCTGGCGACCTCGAGCGGCTCGCCCGTGCGGGGGTCGGCCCGGTGCGGGATCAGGCCGGTGCGGGGGTCGAGCCGCCGGCGCACCTCGCCGACCCAGTCCGCGGCGGTCCCGGCGAAACGAGCAGGCAGGAGCGTGTCGTGCAGCCGCAGCGACGCCATCGCCACGGTCGAGTCGACCGGCCACGCCTGCCCCGGATAGGCCTCCAGGTACGGCGAGGCCGAGGCGTCGAACGCCGCCGCGAGCTCGGCCGAGTCGCCGGCGAACCGGCGCAGCTCGCCCGGATCGCGCCGCCCGTCCGGCTGCAGGCTCAGCACCCCGCCGCGCAGCCAGTTGGTCCACCCCCGGTAGAACACGCCGTACGACGGCCGCAGATCCGCGCTGAAGGGGGCCCGGCCCGCGGGCGACTCCAGCCGCGCCAGCGCCCACCGCGCCGCCCGCAGCGCCTGCGGCCGTTCGGCCTGCGTGCCGCGCATGCCCAGCTCCACCCAGCTCAGGCCGTACAGCGCGTGCAGGAAGAAATACCCCTCCGGGAAGAGCCGCTGCGCCGCCTCCCCGGCCCCGCGGTCCAGTTCCGCGCGCAGGAACGCCAGCTGCCGCCGGACGCCGGGAGGCTCCCCGGTGACGACGGCGGTGGCCGGCAGGACCAGCCGGGCCGCGCCCGCCAGCGCGCAGACGCTCACCACGACCGCGATCAGCCGGCGCACGCGGCGCAGCGCCCGGCGCGTCCTCGACGGAGGCATCCTCCGATCATAGGTTCCGGCGGGAGGACCCGTCGGCTACGCGGGTTTTGTCCAGGTCGGCGAGTAGCGGCGCAGCACGTGCCGCCGGTAGCGCACGCCGGGCAGCAGCCGCCGCGCCGCCGTACGCACCTGCCCGTACCCCATGTGCGGGGTGACGCCGGGCATGCCCTCGGGGCCGGACGCGCGCCGCAGCACCTTCACGATCCGCACGATGGGGGCGCAGGCGATGAACGTCGCCCGCTCGGCCGGGGTTCTCTCCCGGGCGAGGCCGCGTCGTGTGCCAGGTCAGGTGAGCGGTTCCGGGCGACCGCAAAGGACCGGCGACGGGATCGTGACTTGACGGAGCGGAGAACACGAATAATCATTATTCCTACTCACAAAGTAGGAATAATCCGAAAAGGGGGGACGTGGTGCGATCGCTCATCCTGCTCGGCCTCGTCGGATTCGCCGCCCAGCTAGTGGACGGAAGCCTGGGCATGGCCTACGGCGTCACCTCCACCACGCTCCTGCTCGCCATCGGCACCAACGCGGCGGCGGCCTCGGCCACCGTGCACCTGGCCGAGATCGGCACCACGCTGGCCTCGGGCATCTCCCATTGGCGGTTCAACAACGTCGACTGGAAGGTCGTCGCCAAGATCGGCGTACCGGGCGCCCTGGGCGCCTTCGCCGGAGCCACCTTCCTGTCCAGCCTGTCGACCGAGGTCGCCGCGCCGATCATGTCGATCATCCTGCTGTTGCTCGGCGTCTACATCCTGGTCCGCTTCACCGCCTTCGGGCTCCAGCGCGACAACCTGGGCAAGCCGCTGCGCAAGCGCTTCCTCGCCCCGCTCGGCCTGTTCGCCGGGTTCGTCGACGCCACCGGCGGCGGCGGTTGGGGACCGGTCGGCACCCCCGCCATCCTGGCCAGCGGCCGCATCCCCCCGCGCAAGGTGATCGGCTCCATCGACGCCAGCGAGTTCCTGGTCGCCATCGCCGCCAGCATCGGCTTCCTGGTCGGCATCGGCTCGGAGAACATCAACTTCGCCTGGGTCGCGGTGCTGCTGGCCGGCGGCGTGATCGCCGCTCCCATCGCCGCCTGGCTGGTCCGCCACATCCCCCCGCGCATCCTCGGCTCCGCGGTCGGCGGCGTGATCGTCCTCACCAACGTGCGCACCCTGCTGCGCTCCGACTGGATCGACGCCTCCGGAGACGTCCAGGCGATCGCGTACATCGCCATCGCCCTGATCTGGGCGGCGGCCATCGCCTGGTCGGTACGCGAGTACCGCAAGGACAAGGAGCACGAGTCGGTGGAGGCCGTGGAGGCCGAGCTGCGCAAGCGCCAGTCCGAGGAGGAGCCCACCCCTGCCTGACCACCGCCCGGCCGTCCACGCCGCCCTTCTCGGCCCGGTTCCGTCCCTGGAGCCGGGCCGAAGAACATTGGGCCTCCACGGCGGCGCCGACCCGCCTGCGGCCGACCCGCCTGCGCCCGGGCGGCCCGGTCGCCCGGCGCCCCGGAGCCCGAGGACGATTCCCCCGGACCCGGGGCGTCGAAGACCGGCGGTCGCGGACCCCGGCGCCGGTGACCGGACCCGGAGGACCGGCGACCTGAGCGACCCGAAGACCCAGCCCCGGAAAAGCCCCAAAAAAGCCCTGGAAGCCCCGGAAAGCCGGGGGACTCACAGGTGACAGCCCCGGACGCGGGGCTGTCGGGGACGATCAATCAATCCCATCCCATGAGGAGTGTTCATTGAAAGACAGCGAACGTCCGTATCCGCCGGGAGACGGATCCACGGTTCCCCCGCTGTGTCGTCCCGGACACCGGCTGCGGGAAGCGTGATGCGCATCTCCGCCCGCACCCAGTACGCGCTGCGCGCCATGGTCGCGCTCGCCGCCGGCGACGGCCTCATCCACGCCGAGAAGATCGCCGCAGACCAGGACATCCCACGCCGTTTCTGCGACAACATCCTGCTGCACCTGCGCCGCTCCGGCCTGTTGCAAAGCCAGCGCGGCCCGGAGGGCGGCTACCGGCTGGCCCGCCCCGCCCACGAGATCACCCTGGCCGACGTGATCCGGGTGACCGAGGGCGTCGAACCGCCCGCCGCCCGCTTCCCCGGCGCCGCCGAACCGCTGGCCGAGATCTGGGAACGGCTGCACGACCACGAGAACGCCCTGCTCAACGAGGTCACCCTCGCCGACGTGGTCGGCTCTGCCCGCACAGGGTGACGTCGCGCCGCCGCACCGGTCCCTGGGCGCCGCGCCGCGGCCGCGTTCCGGCCTCGGTCCGCGCGCAGCCGCCTTGACGCCGGGGTGGGCCCGCCGCCGGCCACGTCACCCCGCGCACGGCCGTGAGGAACCAAGGTCACACCGGCCGACGTCACCGGCTCCGCCCGCACAGGGTGACGTCGCGCCCGGAGTACCGGTCCCTGCCGGCCGTGTCGCCTGCGCGCACGGCGGCGAGGATCGGTCCCGCCCGCCGTCCCGGTTCCCGTCGCCGGGACGGCGGGCGGGCCGTACCGGCCGATGATCAGAGGCCGACGTCGCGCATGGCGTTGTCGCGCCAGCGGTCGACGGCGCGGATGTACCGCAGGACCACCGGGGAGGCGGGGGCCCAGCGGCCGTGCCTGGCGATGACGGAGACCGGGACGCCCGCGGCGTAGGCGACCGTGGCGCCGCCGGCGCGCAGGCTGTGCGCGGTGACGGCGTGCGCGGCGGGCACCCCGGCGCGCACGGCCAGGTCGCGGACGATGACGTTGACCGCCTCGGCGCTGAGGGAGGCGCCGATCGTGCCGTGCCGGTTGACCCGGCGCAGCAGCCGTCCGCTGGTGTGGCCCTGCTCGTCCAGGACCGCCAGCCACTGCCGCCAGGCGGTGACGGGATCGGTGAGCGGATGGCTGCCGCGCGGGACGGCGACGATCTCACCCCGGGAGTCCTTGTCGGTCTTGGACGTGCGGATCGTCACCTCCAGGCCGTCGGCGACCTCGCGCACGTCGTCGCGGGTGAGCGCGACCAGTTCGCTGCGGCGGCCCATCAGGGCCAGCCCGAGCACGATCAGCAGCCGGTCCCGCAGGCCGATCACCGTGTCCAGGTCGCACACATCGACCATGGCGCGCAACGCGTCGATGGTGATCGGCGGCGCCTCCCGCCGCCCGCGGCCCCCGTTCCCGGCCCGCTCGCGTTTGTACGCGCGCAGCGCCAGCCGCGCACCCTCGGTCGGCGGTTCACCGGTGTGGCCCGACAGCCGATGCATGGTGCGCACGGCCGCGATCGCCTGCTCGATGCTGGCCGGAGCCTGCCCGGCCGCGCACAGGTGGTGGGTGTATTCGGCCAGGGTCTGGCCGGTGGCGGGCAACGCGACACGGCCCTGCCCGGCGCACCAGCCCGCGAAGGCGGCCCACTGCCGGGTGTAGGCACGGCGGGTATTGGCCGGGACTCCGTCGGCGATGCGGGCACGGGCGGCTGGGCTGAGCGCGAAGTCGGCGGCGGTGTGGCCCTCGGCCGTCCGCGGCCCCAGGGCCGGGGCGGGGGAGGGGCGTTCCACCGGCACCGGCCCTGCGTCCTGGCTCATGTCCGTCTTCCGTCCTGGCTCGTCGCCGCCGCGCATGATCCCCCGCCTGTCCGGCAGGATTCCCACCCGGCTCTGCTCTCAGGGACCTTCGGGGGGTCCCGTCCGCAGAGGGATCCCTGTGGAGCAGGGCGGGGGCGGGCGATTCGCCGCCGGGCGGGCCGCTGCCGGTCACGACCGGCCGGCACCTGGCCGATTCTAGGGCGGTTCTACGTCATCCTGCTCGGGGTGCCGTTCCTCGCCGCCGGCGCCGTGGCCGCGTTCGCCGTCTTCCGCCGATCCGGCAGGCATCATTGACGGCCGGCCCGGGGCCGGAGCGTCAGGAGCCGCGCGGGGTCACCAGGCCGGATTCGTAGGCGAACACCACGAGCTGGGCGCGGTCGCGGGCGCGGAGCTTGGTCATGGCCCGGTTGACGTGCGTTTTCGCGGTCGCCGGGCTGATCACCATGGCTTCGGCGATCTCATTGTTGGTCAGGCCCCGCGCGACCAGGGCGACGGCCTCGCGTTCGCGGTTGGTCAGGTCTTCCAGTCCCCTGCCGGTGAGGGCGCCGGGTGGCGGGGTGGTGACGTACCGGTCGATCAGGCGGCGGGTGATCGACGGGGCGAGCAGGGCGTCGCCGCGGGCGGCGACGCGGATGGCGTGCAGGAAGTCCTCGGGCTGGATGTCCTTGACGAGGAAGCCGGCGGCGCCGGCGCGCAGGGCGTGGAAGACGTACTCGTCCAGGCCGTAGTTGGTGAGGATGACGACGTGCACCCCGGACATGGCCGGGTCCGCGGCGATGCGGCGGGTCACCTCGATGCCGTCCAGGAGCGGCATCCGGATGTCGATGAGCGCGATGTCGGGCAGGTGCTTCGCGGCCAGGGCCAGGCCCTCGCGGCCGTCGGCGGCCTCGGCCACGACCTCGATGTCGTTCTCGATGTCGAGGAGGGCGCGGAATCCGCTGCGGATGAGCGGCTGGTCGTCGACGAGCAGGACACGGATCATGACGGCGCCGGCTCCACGGGCAGTTCGGCCTGTACGGTGAAGCCGCCTTCGCGGCGCGGCGCCGCCCGCAGGCGTCCGCCGAGGGCGGTGACCCGTTCGCGCATCCCGAGGAGCCCGACGCCGGGCGCGGGGGCGGCGTCCGGGGTGGCCGTGCCGTCGTCGTCGACCCGGATGACCAGGGCACCGGGACGGTAGTCGATCCGGACCGACGCGGTCGTGGCGGCGGCGTGGCGGGCGACGTTGGTCAGCGACTCCTGGACGATCCGGTAGGCGGTCCGGTCCACCGCGGCGGGGACCTCGGGGCGTTCCCCCTCGATCGTCAGCCTGGCGTCCAGCCCGCCGGCGCGGGCGCGTTCCACCAATTCGGGGACGTGGTCGAGCCCGTGCGGCGGGCTTTTTCCGTCGTCGCGCAGCGCCTCCAGGGTCGCCCTCAGCTCCCGGGACGCCTCACGGCCGGCCTCCAGGATCGCCAGCAGGGCCTCCGGGACGGGTTCGCCCCGCCTGCGGGCGAGGTGGACGGCGACCTCGGCCTGCAGCTTGATCACGGAGATCTGGTGGGTGAGCGAGTCGTGCAGTTCCCGCGCGATGTGCAGCCGCTCCTCCCCGGCGCGGCGCCGCGCGGCCTCCTCGCGGGTGCGTTCGGCCTCGTCCGCCCGGCGCTCGGCCTGCCGCAGCGCCTCCCCCGCGGCGGCGGCCGCGATCAGCCAGGCGATCTCGAGTGCGCCTCTGGCATGCGCGAACGCCTCGCCGGTGTCGTGCAGGCCGGAGACCAGGGCCGCGAGCGGAAGGGCGGCCAGCATGATGGCCGCGCTCACCGCCGTGGCGACGCGGTGCCCCGACCGCATCGCCGCGTACACCGCGACCAGATACGCGATCGCGGGCACGTCGAATCCGAGGGCCTGGTGGCACAGCGCGAGCAGCCCCGTCACGGCCAGCACGAGGACCGGGGCCCGGCGCCGCGCGGCCAGTGCCAGGCCGCCGGCGATCAGCGGCGCGTACGCGAGCGGGCCGAGGGACAGGCCGGGGGACGTGGCGGGAAGTGGCCCGGACAGCCCGGTGACCAGCAGGGCCGTCGCCGCTCCGACGGCGATGGCCCAGTCGGCGGCCCCGATCCGTCCCCTGCCCATGGCTGCACCCTAGCCCGGCGCCCGGCGGGGGCGGCTCCTTCGCGAGGACGATCGGCCGGGTACCGCACGGGCGGTATTTCCGCTGATTGTGCGACATCTGCGGCAGCGGGCTGCGGCATCGGCGGCAGGGCGGATTGCCCGCGCCGAGGGGACGACCGGCGGGGCTGCGGCGGACATGCTCGGGTCATCTGCCGGTCCCCGGAGAAGGGAGCGTCCCATGCCCATCCGTATGCCTGTCCGTACGCCTGCGCGTATGCCCACGCGTATGTCCGTGCGTATGCCCGTGCGTATGCCCGTCCGTCACCTGCCCGCCGCCGCGTCCGCCGTGCTCCGGCGAGCCGGGTCCGCCGTGCCGGCGGCCGTGCTCGTCATGGTCACACCGGGCCCCGTCAGCCCGGCCACGTGGACCCCCGGCCGTGTGTGGGCCGTGGCGGCCACGCTGGTGGGGCTGGCCGGGGTGGTCGCCGGCGCGGTCGCGCTGGCCCGCTCCCGCCGCGGCGCGGGAGCCGGGAAGAGGGGTGCCGTCGCCGCCGTCGGCGCGGGGGTCGCCGGAGCGGTCGTCGGCGGTCTGGTCGTGGCCGCCGCCGAGGGCGGTCCCGGCACCGGCTACGGGATCGTCGGGGGGTACGCCGCCCTGGTCGTGGGAGTGGCCGGGGCGGTGGTCGGCGGGCTGGCCCTGACCCGCGTCCGCCGTACCGGATGAGGGTGGTCCCGCCTCAGGCGACGGCGGGCCGGACAGGGCGGCTCGTCGTCCACCGGGCCGAGGAACCGGGCGGGCCGCCGGTCGCGCGCTGATGTCGGGGTGTCGCCCGGCCATGTCGGGGAGCCGTGGATACCCGGAGACTTCCAGTACGGCAGCGCCGGCGCGCAGGTAGTGGATGCGGAGGCCGCGGGGGTCGGTGGGCTGGGCGAGTGTGCCGATGAGGCGGTAGCCGAGGCGGTCGCGGTAGAAGGCGAGGGCGCGGTCGAGGTCGGCGACCGTGATCGCGACGTGTCCGAAGGACGGGCCCGCGCCGGGGCGCGGCGGGCGGCGGCGAGGCGCTCCCGGTCGGCGAGATCGGAAGCGGCGACCGCGGTGTAGGCGGATCGGGCCGGTGAGAGCCGTGTGCGCGGCGCGGCGTTACGGGCAAAACATGCACGGCATGCAATGATGCGCGTCGTGTATCTTTGGTCGTGGGAGGACGTGCCTTCGGTTACGGGCGGCCTGGTGCGAGGTCACGCCCGGGGAAAGGATGGGCGATGACCGACAGTCCGGCGACAGAGGCACCCGCCGCCAGCCCCACTGACACGCGGCAGACCCTGCCCGCCGACCTGCTCGAACGGGGACGCTGCCCGTTCGACCCGCCGGCCGGGTTGCGGGCGCGCCGCGGACGGGGTGCGGTCCAGCCGCTGGACCTGCTCAACGGTGCCCGGGCCTGGCTGGTGACCGGCTTCGAGGAGGCCCGCGCCGTGCTGTCTGACCCGCGCTTCAGCGCCGACAGAGTGCGCCATCGCGAGGCGATGTCGCTGCAGCCGCACGAGGTGGCCGAGCTGGCCGCCGGCACCCTGCCGCAGGGCCCGCCCGTGCACAGCCGCGAGGACGGGTTGTTCGTCTTCATGGATCCGCCCGAGCACACCCGGATCCGGCGGCTGCTGACCGGCCAGTTCACCGTACGGCGGATGCGGGAGCTGGAGTCGCGGGTCGCCGAGATCAGCGTCGAGCACATCGAGGCGATGAAGGCGGCCGGCACCGAGGCCGACCTCGTGCCCGCGTTCGCGCTGCCGGTGCCCTCGCTGGTGATCTGCGAGCTCCTCGGCGTCGACTACGCCGACCGCGCCGAGTTCCAGGAGCGCACCTCCATCGCCCTCAACGCCGCCGCCTCCCCGCAGGAACGGGCCGTCGCGGGCGCCGAGCTGTACGCGTTCATGCAACGCCTGGTCGCGGCCAAGCGCGCCGAGTCGGCCGACGACCTGCTGTCCGGCCTCATCCACGACGCCGACCCGCCCCTGACCGACGCCCAGCTCGTCGACATCGCCACCGTGCTGCTGGGGGCCGGGCACGAGACGACGGCCAACATGCTCAGCCTCGGCACCTTCGCCCTGCTGGAGCATCCCGATCAGCTTGCCGCGCTGCGCGCCGATCCGTCCCTGATCGACAACGCGGTCGAGGAACTGCTGCGTCACCTGTCGATCATTCAGCTCGGCGTCAGCCGGGTCGCCACAGAGCCCGTCACCCTGGGCGGCGTCGAACTGCCCGCGGGTGCCACCGTTGTGATCGCGACGCCGGAGGTGAACCGCGACCCCGGGCATTGGCAGGATCCCGACAGGCTCGACCTGGGCCGTCCGCGCGTGCCGCACCTGGCCTTCGGGCACGGCGCCCACATGTGCCTGGGGCATCAGCTGGCCCGCATGGAGATGCGCATCGGGCTGGGCGAGCTCGTCACCCGCCTGCCCGGCCTGCGGCTCGCCGTGAGCCCCGATCAGGTGCCGCTGCGCGACGAGATGCTCATCTTCGGCGTGCACTCGCTGCCGGTCACCTGGTCGTGAGGCACGCGGCGACGCCGGGGAGGATTTGGGGGAGGATGTGAGGGTGCACGCCGTGTCGGATACCGGCTCGCCCGGCGACTCGTCATCCGGGCCTTCGGGCGACCCGCCGGTGACGCCTGCCGGGCCGGATGGCGCGGCGCCCGTCCTCGGCCGCCGGGAGCGCAAGAAGCAGGCCACGCGCGCCGCGCTCCGCGAGGCCGCGTTGCGGCTGTCCCTGCGGCACGGCGTGGAGAACGTCACCGTCGAGCAGATCGCCGACGAGGCCGACATCGCGCTGCGTACCTTCTTCAACTACTTCTCCAGCAAGGAGGAGGCGGTCGTGGCCTCCGTCGAGGCCGCCGCGCGGGAGCTCATCACCGAGTTCAGGTCCCGGCCGGGGACCGAAACGGTCCTGCAGGCGTTTCGCGAGGCGGTGCTGGCCGTCCTGGGCCGCAGCGCCGCCGCCGACCGCGATTACGTCCGGGCGCTGCGGCTGATCCGTGCCGCGCCCACGCTGGCGCCCCGGCATCTGGCCATGCTCGTCGCGCAGGAGCAGGCGCTGGCCGAGGCGATCACCGAGCGTATCGGGCACCTGGGGGCGCGGCCCGGCGCGCCCTCGGAGGCCGGGCCGCCCGCCGACGACGTCTATCCGTCCGTGTGCGCGGCGGCCGCTCTCGCCGCGCTTCGCGTCGTCCTGGACCAGTGGGTCCACCAGACCGCGGGCTCCGGCGAGCCGCCCGACCCGGCGCTGCTCGGCCGGCGGTTCGACACGGCGATCGCCGAGCTCGCCGCGGGTCTGGACCGGCCCGGCCGCCCGGCCGTGTAGGGCGGTACGGTTGACGCGCTCCCCGGCCTGATGGCCGGGGAGCGCTGCGGACGGGCCCGGTGCCCTCGGCCGCCGATGTGGGTCGGGTGCCCGTGGGAAGGACCGTGAGCGTGGCGACATGGCCGCGGTCAGCGTGTGATGTGGGATTTCCTCCACGGTGAGAGCCGTACAGGACGGTTTTGACCAGTACGTGACGTGGTGCCGCCATTCCACCGACCGCGTCCTACAGGGCGAGGCGTCCCCTGCGGCCCGGGTGGATCCCGCGTCTCATCGGCGGAGAGGACCTTCGGGCTGTTCGCGAACGCCCGATGCGAGGGCGGTGAGCGTGTGGACGGCGCTCAGCGCCGCGAACCGGATCAGGTCCATGGCGATCACCACCGGGCGTTTGCGCCGGAACTCCACCCACGGCCCAAGCGGCACCACCACCAGCGCCCCGACCGCGAGCGCCGCGGCGGCCAGAGCCGACACCTCGGCGGGTTCAGGTTTCAGGACGAGGATCGCGATCAGGGCGAACGCGTCGAACGCGAGTCAGGTGCCGAACGTGCTGATCGCGTACGCGGCCCAGAACCACCGGAACCGCCGCCCCGGCGACCTTCCCGCTGCGCACCGCCATGTCTCCGGATACAACCATCCGTCGCCTCGGGCGATGTAAACGGGCAGGCGGAGCGCACGTCAAACCGTCAGCACCCGGATCGGGGAGCCGGCCCGCCACGCCTGGATGTCCTCGACGGCCTGGGTGTACATCGAGCGGTATCCGCCCTCGGTGACGTACCCCAGGTGCGGCAGGAGCACGGTGTTGGGCGCGTCCCGCAGCGGGCTGTCGGCGGGCAGCGGCTCGGTGTCGTAGACGTCCAGGCCCGCGCCGGCGATCGTGCCGTTGGTCAGCGCGGCGGCCAGCGCGTTCTCGTCCACGATCGGCCCGCGCGAGGTGTTGACCAGGATCGCGGTGGGTTTCATCGCGGCCAGTTCGGCCGCGCCGATCAGGCCGGTCGTCCGGTCGCTGAGCCTGAGATGGATGGTGAGGACGTCGCTGGAGGCGAGCAGCTCGTCCTTGGGCACCCAGGTCGCGCCGGCCTCGGCCGCCCGCTCGGGCGTCAGGTTCCGGCTCCAGGCGATCACCCGCATGTCGAAGGCCTGGCCGATCCGCGCCACCTGCGTGCCCAGCCGGCCCAGGCCGAGCACGCCCAGGGTGCCGCCGGCCAGGTCGGTGCCGACGGTTGTCTGCCAGCGGCCCTCGCGCAGCGCCCGGTCCTCGGCGACCACGTGCCGCCGGCAGGCGAGGATCAGCGCCCAGGTCAGCTCGGCGGTGTTGGAGCTCTTGGCCGAGCCGGAGGTGGCCGTACCGGAGACCGTGACCCCGTGGGCCGCGGCCGCCGCCAGGTTGATGGCGGCGTTGGTCATGCCCGTGGTCACCAGCAGGCGCAGGTCCGGCAGCCGGTCGAACGTCTCGGCCCGGAAGGGCGTCCGCTCGCGCATCGCGACGACGACCTGCGCGCCGCGCAGCGCGGCGGCCAGCTCGTCGAGGTCGGCGATGTGCTCGTGCAGCACCTCCACCTCGTCTCCGGTCAGGGAGTCGAAGGGGCCCAGGTCGCGGGCCACCCGCTGGTAGTCGTCCAGTACGACGATCTTCATGCGGTCATCGTACGCGCCGCGTGCGGCCCGGGACCTCGGTGCCCCTGATCGCCGGGCGGCGGCACCGCCGTACGGCGGCGTGTCAGGTGTCCTCGGCCGGCGCGGGGGCCTGCCCGACGTTCTCCGGGCGCGAGGACGGGACCTTCGCGTCGGCGGGTTGCGCCGTGCCGGGGGGCGGGGGCGGTGTGACGATCTCCTCGGTGTCCTTGCCGCGGGTCGCCCACAGGTAGATCAGCGCGCCGGCGAACAGCACGATCGAGGTCCACTGGTTGATGCGCAGGTCCAGGAATGTCGCGGCGTGGTCGACTCCGCCCACCGGGTCGATGCGCAGCCCTTCGATCCAGAACCGGCCCAGCGTGTAGCCGGCGACGTAGACGGCGAACAGGCGTCCGTGGCGCAGCGCAGGCAGCCGTGCGGCCAGGATCAGGCCGAAGCCGAGCGCCGCGTCCCACAGCGACTCGTACAGGAACGTCGGGTGGTAGAGCACGCCCGGCTCGCCGCCGTGCGCCTGGTCGATCTCCAGGCCCCACGGCAGCGTGGTCGGGGAGCCGTACAGCTCCTGGTTGAACCAGTTGCCCCAGCGGGCGATCGCCTGCCCGAACGCGATGCCGGGCGCGACCGTGTCGGCGATGGCGCTCAGGGACAGGCCGCGGCGGCGGCAGGCCAGCCACACGCCCACGCCGCCGAGGGCGACCGCGCCCCAGATGCTGAGCCCGCCCTCCCAGATGAACAGCGCCCGGTAGGGCTCCTTGATCGCCTGTGGGCCGAAGTACAACCGCCAGTCGGTGATCACGTGGTAGAGGCGGGCGCCGATCAGGCCGAAGATCACGCCGGGGACGGCGATGTCGGTGATCGTGCCCTTCTCGCCGCCGCGGGCGCGCCAGCGGCGCTCGCTGAGCCAGATGCCGAAGCCGATCGCGACGATGAAACACAGCGCGTAGGCCCGGATCGGGATGAATCCCAGATACCAGACTCCTTGGGAAGGGCTGGGAATCGCGGCAAGGGGCATGCCGGTGACGCTAGTCGGTGGAAGCCCGATTAACCATCTTTGTGATCTATTCGCCTGCTTTCTGTGACGAGGCGCGGGTGCCGCCGCGGCATCCGGCGGCGGTTTCGATGGGGCGATACGCCCGGGGATGCCCGGCAGGAGCGCCGGGAGGCCCTCGCCGGTGGGCGGCGGGAGGCGGCGGAATTTCGCTTGCGGGCGCGACCGGCGGGCCAATAGCGTGCGTCCGGGATCATCGAATTCGTCGTGAGGACCGTCGCGTGACGCCGCCTGCTCTCGCCGCCTGACATTTTCTTTCGCGCGCTTTGTCGCCGGCCTTTGTCGGCCGGTCTCGCCGGGCCGCCCTGAACTCGCCGGGCCGTCCTGGCTGCTCAGCGTTCTGTGTCAGGTCTCAGAGAGATTCATGTCCTCACAATCCCATAAAGAGCAATTCGTGCTGCGCTGGACCGTGCGGATGGTACGGCTGCCGCTGCTCGCCCTGCGCTGCCTGGACTGCCGGGCGGGGGCGGCCACCGCCGGCGACGGCAGGTTCCGCGTCAACGCCAACGGCAGGCTGCTTGACGTGTGGCTGCTCGTGCGTTGCGTCCGCTGCGACCGCACCTCGAAGATCACGGTCCATGAGCGGGTTCCGGTCCGGTCGCTGGGGGCGGCCCGGCTTCGCGCGTACGAGAACAACGATGAGGCGCTCGTCGCCCGCGTGGTCCTGGATCCCGCGGTGGCGCGGCGCAACCGGTTCGCCCTGGACTGGGGCGGCGCCTGGGAGCCGGAGTCCCAGGCCGTCGAGACGGCGTGGCCGTACCGGGTGGACGTCGGTTTCGCCGACCCCGTGCCCGTCCGGCCCGAGCAGCTGATCGCCCAAGGGCTCGGGATCGGCAGGGGCGAGGTCAGGCGCCGGATCAAATGCGGCATACCGCTCGGCCGTACCACGAGCACGGATTTCTCGTTCGTCGTCATGCCCGCCGCGTGAAAGGGCTCGCTTGACATCCTCCCCCACCTTCGCCGCCCGCACCGAATCTCACTGTCGGTGTCGATGTGAGGGCTGAATGAACACAATGGCTGGGATAAGAGATCCCCAACGGGGTCCTGAAGGCCGGGGCATGCTCCGGTTCCTCCGGTGACGAACATCCCGGCCCCGGACACGGTCGAACGCCACCAGCGCGGCCGCGCCTCCGGCCGTGTCCGGATTTGCCGGAACGGCAAAGATATTTGGCGGTGTCACCGTACCGCCTCCAGCGTGGTCGCAGACGCCCCGCCAAGAGCGCGTCCCGGCACGATCAGGCAACGTCCAAAGGAGATGCGATGACGGATTCCCGCTTCACCGCGGCGTACTGGGATGAGCGCTACGGCTCCACCCAGCGCTTGTGGAGCGGCGACCCCAACGCCGCGCTGGTCGAAGAAGCCGCCGCCCTCACCCCGGGCACCGCCCTGGAAGCGGGGTGCGGGGAAGGCGCCGACTCCCTGTGGCTGGCGTCGCAGGGCTGGCAGGTGACCGCGGTGGACTTCTCCGCCCAGGCCCTGCGCCGCGCCGAGGCGCACACGCCCGAGCATCTGGCCGATCGCATCACCTGGCGGCAGGACGACGTGCGCTCCTGGAGCGCCGAGCCCGGCGACGACGCCGCGGCCTACGATCTGGTCACCGCGGCCTTCCTGCATTTCCCGAGCGTGGTACGGCGGCGGGTCTTCGCCGCGCTGGCCGCCCGGGTCGCCCCCGGCGGCCATCTGCTGATCATCGGGCACCATCCCAGCGACCTCGGCACCGCCGTGCCCCGGCCGCCGGAGCCCGACCTCTTCTACACCGCCGACGACCTGGCGGCCGATTTGCCGGCATCGCGATGGGCCGTCCTGACCCGCTCGGCGCGGGCGCGTACCGCGACCGCACCCGACGGGGAGCCGGCAACCATCCACGACACCGTCCTGCACGCCCGGCGCATCCGCTGACCGCCTCCCGGAACGGGAAACCCACGTGCGCAAGGCTGTCGCCGACCAGACGGCACCGGTCACCGGTGCCACCCAGGCTCCGGCGTAGTCGCGGTTTGAGGCCTGATGTCCGGATCTTGTGAGGCGGCCGACCGGAATACGTAGCAGGCACGACCTTCACGATCATGAGGGTGTCGAAGCCTTGATCGTGACAGTCGTGCCTGCCTCCTCATCACGCCCGATCTATTCACAATCCCATGCAGATCGCTTCGTGCGGCGCTGGACCGTGCGGAGGGTTCGGCGCCCGCCGCGACAGCGGCCTCGGTCTGCTCATGCCGTACGTCACCGGGGGGATCACCCCCGGCTGGACGGACTACCTGCGGGCGTTCGCCGACGCGGGGGCGGACGCGATCGAGGTCGGCCTGCCCTTCTCCGACCCCACGCTGGACGGCGTCACCATCCAGCGGGCGAACGAGGCGGCACTGGCCCGGGGGGGCGAGCACGCGCCGGATTCTCGCCGACCTGTCCGGCATGCCGGACCTGGGCGTGCCGCTGGTCGCCAGCACCTACCTACTACAACCTGGTGCTGCACGGCCGGCCCTCGAGGAGGGCCGTTCCCGAATGGGACGGCCGTCAGCCGCGGGTGTATCCGGCCGGTACCTGCCGTGGATGTTCCGGTGTCGGTGCCGTAGGGAGTTCCGGCTGGTCGGCCAAGGCGGCAGACTGAGCGGTGGGACGCATGGATCGACATCGATCTGGTGGAGGATGCGGGTCCCGCCTGGCGACCGAATCGTGCCGGAATCTGGGTTTGTGCGCCCTGCCGGAGCAGGCGGAGACTCCAGGATGCTGACCTCTGATAAGTGATGTTATCGGAGGTCAAGTTTTCGATCAGTATCGTTTTCGTACGTTCGGAAGCGTGCGTTCGTACGACTGAACGTTTAAGATCGGGTTGTGGCGACCGAAGAGCGAGACGCCGGGGCGCGGGAGACGGGCGGGGAGCCGGACGGGCAGGAGCCGCCGCGTTGTGCGGGGCCGGGTTGCGCCAACACGCTGCCCGGGCGCAGCAGCCGGGCCCGCTACTGCAGCGACGCCTGCCGCGCCGCCGCGTACCGGGCCCGCACCACCGCCCACGCCGCGCCGGTCGTCGGCGCGATGCTGCGCGCGCAGGAGCTGCTCGCGCCGCTGCTGGCGGCGGGGGAGCGGTGGCTCACCGCGCAGGAGGCGCTGCGCGCGCAGCTGGCCGAGCTGAGCACGGGGGCGCTGGCCCAGGTCGAGGCGGCCGAGCACGCGGCCGAGGAGGCGCGGGCCGCCGCGGCGGCGGCCGAGCAGCGTGCCGTGACCGCCGCCAACGCCGCCGCCGCGCAGGTGACCGCGGCGCGTCAGGAGCGGCTGCGCGCCGAGCAGGAACGCGATCGGGCCGAGGAGCGGGCACGGCAGGCCTGGCAGCAGGCCGGGGAGCACGCCACCGCCCGGGATCACGCCGAACGCGACGCGGAACAGGCCCGGCGGGCGGCCGAAGCCGCGCAGGCGCAGCGCCGGCTGGCCGTACAGGAGGGTGAGGCCGAGCGGCGCCGGGCCGCCGAACTCTCCGACCGCGTCGCCGAACTGGAGCGCACCCTGACCACCCGGGCCGAGGAACTCGCCGAGGCCCGGCGGAGCCTGACCGAGCAGCGTGATCGCACGCGCGACGCCGAACAGGAACGCGACCAGGCCCGGGGGGCCGCTGCGGCCCACGCCGAGGAGCTGCAGCGGCTCCGCGCCGCCCTCGCCGACGCCGAACGGCAGCGTGAGCAGGCCGCGACCGCCGCCGCCGTGGCCGAACAGGCCGCCACCGCCGCCCGCGCGGAGACCGAGCGTCTGCGCGACGAGCTCGCCCGGTCCCGCGCCGCCCTCGCCGACGCCGAACGGCAGCGTGAGCAGGCCGCGACCGCCGCCGCCGTGGCCGAACAGGCCGCCACCATCGCCCGCGCGGAGACCGAGCGTCTGCGCGACGAGCTCGCCCGGTCCCGCGCCGCCCTCGCCGACGCCGAGCGGCAGGCGCGCCGGAGCGCCACGTCCCCTCCTGCGGATCCAGGCCCGGAGCATCGTGACGCGGGTGATCCCGGGCGGAGTTGATCGGCGGCAGGGCGTTCACCTGCACGCTCGCCGCGCAGCGGCCCGCGATGGTCCGGTTGGGTTCACGCGGTCGGCGAGCTGATCACCATGCAGAAGCCCCGGCCGCGCCTGGCGGTTCAGCAAGGCCCCGGCACTTCCCTCGGTGTCCGCGCGATGAGGTCCAGGGGCGCCTTCTGCGTGAGGGCGTCGGCGACAGGCCGCCCCCGGGCCGTACGACCAGCCGGCGCCGGCGCTTACCCAGCGGATCGGGCTGGAGGACAATCCCGAACACCCCCCGCTGTGAAGCGGATGCTCGCACGCGGCGCGACGGCCGGCTACCTGCTCACCATCCCCGGCACCGCCCACGCCACCTTCACCGACGCCCCCATGTGGATGGCACCGGTGCCGTCGCCGGTCGGCGCTCTCGGGCGCACCGAGGGCAACCGCATCATCACCGAGGTGACGATCGGCTGCCTCGACGCCGAGCTACGCGACCGGCCGACGGACCTTCCCGGCCTCACGTCCCGGCATGGCGAGCTGAGCGTCTACGACGCCGATGAACGGCGGTGGCGGAAGTAGCGTCGCCGGCGACCGGCTGGCCGACCCCGACCTGGTGGACGTGCTCACCGCCGAGGCCGACCTGTGGCTGCGGGCCGGGGACGCCACCCGGGCCAGGCAACTGCTCGACCTCGCCTGGACCCGCGCCGACGGCGGCGACCCGCACCGGATCGGCGCGGTCGCGCTCGGCCTGGACCGGATCGGCGCCCGGTTCGCGATGCCGCGCACCGAGCTCGTCTCGGCCCTGGACCGGGCGCGGCGGGCGCTGGCCGGCACCGCGACCGCGGCCGAGGCGCAGGTGACCGCCGCCCTGGCCCGGCAACTGCAGCACTCGGTGCCGAAGGACCGGCCGCGGGCCCGGCCACTCGCCGAACGGGCGGTGACGATCGCCCGCGCCCTCGACGACCCCGCCACCCTCGCCACCTGCCTGCTCGCCCACCACGACGTGCTCTGGACGCCCGGCACCGCCGAACGGCGGGCCGCGATCGCCGCCGAGATCGCCGACCTCGCCGAGCGGGCCGCCGATCCCGAACGGCGCGCCCAGGGCCTGCTGCTCGCCGCGAGCGCCCAGCTCGAGGCGGGGTCGCCCGCCTTCCGCGCCACCGCCGCCGAGTACGAGCACCTCACCCGGCGGCTGCGCCAGCCCCGCCACGACTACCTGCTGCAGACCCGGCTGGCCGCGCTCGCGCTGCTCGACGGGGACGTCGACGCCGGTGAGCGGCTGAGCGCGCGGGCGGCCGAGCTCGGCGAGCAGGTGGGCGACGGCGACGCGGGCAACGTCCGGATGTCGCAGCGCCTGGAGGTGGCGCGGGCCCGGGGCGAGCCGGACGAGCTGCGGCGCACCGCCGCGGACGCCGTACGGTGGTGGGTGGGCGTCCCCGCGCACGCCCACGCCGTCGCCGCCGGGTTCCTCGCCCGCGCCGGAGACCTGGACGGGGCCCGCCGGGAACTCGGCGTGGTGCTGTCCCTCGACGGCCTGCGCGCGGACCGGTCGTACCTGTGGTCGGTGTTCGTCGGCGAGCTCGCCGTCGCCGCGATCGCGCTGCGCGACCTTCCGCTGTGCACACGCCTGCTGGAGGACCTGCTGCCGATCGCCGGAACCTGCGCGGTCAACGGCGCCCTGGTCTGCTTCATGGGCGCCCACGCGCACACGGTCGGCAACCTGCACGCCGCCCTCGGCGAGCCGGAGACGGCACGCCGCTGGCTCGGCCGGGCGCTCGACGTCCACCGCCGCCTCGGGGCGCGCCTGTGGGAGCGGGAGACCGCCGCGGCGCTCGCCGCCCTCGACCGCGACCGCCCGCCGCCCGCTCCCGCCGGCCCGCCCGCGGACGAGGTCGAGCTGGTACGCGTGGGCGACCTGTGGCGGGTCGGTTTCCGCGGCCACACGGCCTTTCTGCGCGACGCCAAAGGGCTTCACGACCTGGCCAGGCTGCTCGCCAGCCCCGGCGTCGGCCTGCCCGCGCTCGACCTGGCCGGAGGCGCGCCGCCCGCCGACTCCGGCGCCCCGGTGCTGGACCGGGCCGCGCTCGCCGCGTACCGCCGCCGCCTCGCCGAGCTCGGCGACGAGCTGGCCGAGGCGGAACGGCGGCACGATCTGGCCCGCCGGGAGAGGGCCGCCGACGAGCGTGAGCGGCTGCTCGCCGAGCTGCGCCGGGCGACGCGGCCGGGCGGGGCCTTGAGAACACTGGGCGCCACCGCCGCCGAACGCGCCCGCAAGGCGGTGACGGCCCGGATCCGGGACGCGATCCGGCGGATCGGGGACAGCGTGCCCGATCTGGGGGCCCACCTCGACCGCGCGGTCCGCACCGGCACCGTCTGCCGGTATGACCCGCGCGATCAGGCATAGCCGCCGGCCGGGAGCCCCGGCCGGCGGGTGCACGCCACGATCTGGCCCGCCGCCCTCTCCGGCGGGCCCGCACGGGCCGCCGCCGCAGCTGCCTAGGGCAATTAATCGTTTGCCTAATGTTCCTAGGAAGGGCTAGCGTTCGGCGGCATGAGACCAGTCACCGAGCAGCAGGTTCGCGCGTCCTTCGTCAACTGTTCCAAGGGCGAGGCCAAGCGCATGGCGCTGCCGCGCGACCTCGACGAGCGGCCCTGGGACGATCTGGACTTCCTGGGCTGGCGCGACCCCGGCACCCTCGACCGCGCCTACATCGTCACCGAACGGGGCGACGACGTCGTGGGCGTGGCGCTGCGGCTGTCGGCCCAGCGGCGCAACTTCGCCCAGCGCGCCATGTGCTCGCTGTGCCTGACCACCCATCCCACCGGCGGGGTGTCGCTGATGACGGCCCGCCGAGCCGGCCAGGCCGGGCGCGACAGCAACTCCGTCGGCGTGTACGTGTGCACCGACCTGGCCTGCTCCCTGTACGTACGCGGCAAGAAGATCCCGGATCTGGGCGGGCGGCTTGAGGAGACCCTGACCGTCGAGCAGCAGATCGACCGCACCAGGCAGAAGCTGACGGCCTTCCTCGACAAGGTGCTGTCCTGACCCTCGCCCCGCCTCGGCCCGGGCCGCCGCCGGCGAGGCCCGCCCAAGCGGGCGGCGCCCGGGGGATCGCGGGCCGGGCCGGCCGACCTGCGGCTGCACCACGATTTGAAGGTTTCCAGCGAAAACGTCAGGTGAATTCCGCAAAAGATTTCAATCGAAACTTCAACGATACCGTTGAAGGTATGGATATCAGGGACACGGCCCGACCCCTCGACGGCACGGCCGTCTCGGCGTTCCTGCGGCGGCGACCCGCCAAGCCCCTGCTGCTCGGCCTCGGCGAGGCCAGGCATTTCGTCGGCGAACTGGGCGAGGCGCGCAACGAGATCTTCCGGCATCTGGTCGAGCACGAGGGCTACCGGGCGTTCGCCATCGAGAGCGACTGCCTCGCGGGCCTGGTGGTCGACGAGTACGTCACCGGCGGCGCGGGCGCGCTCGACGACGTCATGGAACGCGGCTTCAGCCACGGCTTCGGCGCGTCCGCGGCCAACCGGGAGCTCGTGCGCTGGATGCGGGCCCACAACGCCGAACACGACGACAAGATCCGGTTCTACGGGTTCGACGGCCCGCTGGAGTACTGGGCGGCCAGCCCGCGCCAGGCGCTCACCGCCCTGTACGACCTGCTCGACGGCCCGCTGCCCTGCACCGCCGAGACCCTCGACGCGCTCCTCGGCCCCGACGAGCGGTGGTCGGACGAGGCCACGGCCACCGACCCGTCCCGGTCGATCGGCCGGTCCGCCGACGCCCGGCGGCTGCGGCTGATCGCCGACGACCTGGTGGCCCTGCTCGAGACGCAGGCGCCCGGCCTGAGCGCACCGGACAGGGAGCGGGCGGAACTGTACGCCCGCACCGCCGTCGGCCTGCTCCGCTACCACGACCAGATGGCCGACGACTCCCCGCACCGCTGGCCCCGGCTGTCGGCCCTGCGGGACGCGATGATGGCCGCCAACCTCCGGGCCATCGCCGAGCGCGGCCCGGCCCTGGTCTTCGGCCACAACCTCCACCTGCAGCGCCACAGCAGCCGCATGCCGTTCGGCGACCGGGTGCTGCGATGGTGGAGCGCCGGGGCGCTCGCCGCCACCCACCTGCGCGACCGGTACGCCTTCCTCGCCTCGGCCCTCGGCACCCTCGGCGACGACACCCCGCCCCCGGACACCGTCGAGGGCGCCCTGTCCACGCTTCCCTGGGACCACGCGCTCATCGACGCCCGCCGCCTCGCCGGGTCGCTGGCCCGGCCCGTGCAGCGCGTATCCCAGGATTTCGCCTATTTCCCCCTCGACCCGGCCCGCCTCGACCACATCGACGGCGTCGTCTTCCTCAAACAGGTCGCCGGACCCCGGTGACGGTCGCGAACCGGGAACATCGGGGAGCCTGTACGACCGCTGTCACCAGGTACACGCGATTGCGTTAGAGCAGGTCAGGGACGGCATCCATCCGGTCGATGGCGAATCTTTCGCCGATCCTCGGCGGGCACGATCAGCCGCGGTCGATATGGACCCGGAACTGTGGGTCTGCGGCGGGCCGCAAGGAGATCTGGGTCGTCGGCCCTCGCGAGGAACCTCGTCTCCATGCCCGCCACCCCGTCTTCACCTCGTACCGGCGCCCGCCGCGACGAGCCGTTCCGGCACGGGCACGCCGAGGTGGTCGAGGAGGGCGGCGACCTTCCGGTCGAGTTCGACGCCGACGGCCGCTATCTCAGGATCGCCGAAGGAGGCGAACTGGGCGCTCGGCTGGTCGAAGGAGAAGCGCGTCACCCCACCGGCGTCCTCATAGATCGTGGTGCGCAGCGGCGCGTAGAGCAGGACACCGGGATCGTGGTGGAACATCCGCTGGGCGATGGTGTGGTTGCCCATCAAATACTGCACGCTGTGCCACCGGTCACCGGAGCCGTGCATGATGGCCGTGTTGTCGAGGCTCCAGAAGATCATGAAGCCGTGCGGCGCGTTCTCCGCGGCGGTCCGCAGAACGGCGTCCCAGCCGGCACCCGACAGGCGCAGGCGTTCGTACTCCACCATGTCGAGCGGCGGCACCGCCCGTTCGTACTCCTCCCGGAAGGCCGCGAACGGCATGCCCGTGTCCACGGTCAGCCGGTGGACCTCGCGCGCGACGTCCTGAACAGGGTGGGTCTGGGTGGCCGTCATGGTGATTCCCCCTTCACCAGTGCGGGCCGGTGTGGCAGCGAGCTCCGTGGGCGGAGCCGGCGTCGCCATGGCACATGGCGCGGTTCCTGACATCCACTCCAGGAAAGGACCGCCGACCGACATGACTTCCGAGACAAAAGCCCCTCTACCTGGGACGTTACGCATGGAACTTGTAAGTCGCAAGCCAGGGTGCGCGGGAGCGGCATTCGAGGGTTCGGCCTTCCCGCGATGCACAGGGGATACGTGATCGCCAAGCACACCGGCGCGTCCAGCGATATGAGCTGGGAGCTTGCTGGTCCGGCGGGCGCCAGGGGGTCAGGTGCCGGTGGTGACCGGGCTGGCCAGGATGATCGGGTCAGGGGAGAGCCACGGGCGCGCCCACGCCTCTGCCGACACCGCCGCCGCAGTAAATACCGGATTCACCGCGGCAGCCGCCCGCGCCGTGCCACCCTGACCTGGATCACCCCACCCGTGATCATGAACGAGGTGTACGCATTACTGCGGCAGAACGAAGGTGATCGTGCCTCGACACGGGGATCCTGACCTGCTCTAACGCAATCGCGTGTACTCCATGACAGCAGTCTTACAGGCTCCCCGCGTCCGGGTGATCCACTCACTGGAACGGCGGGCTGAATGGTCGGCGTCACAGATGATTTGATGGTGATCGTCATCCGGCTCTAGATTCGGGCTTGAGCATTCAACCGTTGTGGTGCCGGGCGCCACAGCCTGAACGAAACGGAACCCGATGAACACCGTCCTCTGGGTGATCGCCGGACTGCTCACGCTGCTGTTCCTGGTCAGCGGCATCATGAAGGTCGTACGGACGAAGGAGGACCTCGCCTCCGCCGGCCTGGCATGGACGGCGGACTTCTCCTCCGGCGTGGTCAAGGCCATCGGCGTTCTGGAGGTCCTGGCCGCGGTCGGGCTGCTCCTTCCGCCCGTCACGGACATCGCCCCGGTGCTCGCGCCGCTGGCCGCCCTCGGCCTGGTCCTGCTCATGATCGGAGCGATGATCACGCACGTCCGCCGCTCGGAGTACCCCATGGTCGGCGTGAACCTGGTGCTCCTGCTGCTCGCCGCCGTCGTCGCCTGGGGGCGTTTCGGCCCGTACGCCTTCTGACGCACGCGGGCGGCGCGGCGGCCGGGCCGGGCAACGAACGCCGGGGGACCGGCCGGCCGGAATGCGAGGTCCGCGACCGGGCGCCTGCGCCCCGGCCGGTCCGGACTCGCCGTCATCCGGCGGGACGGGCCGCCCGCACATAGCACAGCGCCATCGGCAGGTCGCCCTGGTCCTGAAGGCGGAAGCCGGCCTGGGCGACGAGCTCGCGCAGCGACTCGCGCGGGTCGTGGCGCATAGCCGGGCCGGTGACCAGCCCGGCGAGGCGGGCGAGCAGGGGATTGGCGGGCGGGCGGTAGTCGGCGATCAGCAGGCGTCCGCCCGGGCGCAGCACCCTGAACATCTCCCGTACGGCGTCGCCGCGCCGGTCGGCCGGGATGTGGTGCAGGGCCAGGCTGGAGACGACGACGTCGAAACGCTCGTCCGGCAGATCGAGTTCCTGGCCCTCGCCCGGCAGGTAGGAGCAGTTGTCCGGGGCCTTGCCGCGGGCGTACTCGATCATGGGGGCGGAGTGGTCGACGCCGGTGACGTGCCCGGCGTGGCCGGCGACCTGGGACAGGATCCTGGTCAGGTAACCGGTGCCGCAGCCGACGTCGAGCACCTGGTGGCCCGGGCGTACCCCCGACAGCGCCGCGAGCCGGGTGAAGATCTCGCGCCGCCGCCCGAGGAAGCCCACCTGGGCGACCACGTCGTAGACGCGGGGACGGTCGATCGTCCCGCCCGCCTCGTGATGCTTGGCATGGTTGTGGAGTAGCTTGCCCAGGATCATCAGGTCTCTCCTCTCGAACAAACCGTTCGGTTCTGAATGCTGTGTTCAGTGGAAGCGTACGGTCAACACCCGCTTCTGCCCGGCTGTGCCGTACTGAACAGGAAGCGGTCAGATGTCCGGAAAACCGGTAGCCGCCGACGACGCCGCCCGCCCCGGGCCCGGCAAGGCGGACCGCCGGGTGCGCCGCACCCGGCAGGCGATCCAGCGCGCGCTGGTGGAGCTGATCCTGGAGAAGGGGTACGAGCCGGTCACGGTCACCGACATCATCGACCGGGCCGACGTGGGCCGCTCGACCTTCTACGCGCACTTCGACGGCAAGCAGGCGGTGCTGCGCGCCAACCTGGACGAGATCGCGTTCCTGCGTCCGACCCCGGATCCGGCGGGCTCGCTGTTCGCGTTCGCGAGGGGAATGCTGGAGCACGTCCGCGACCGGCGCGACCTGGTCCGGGCGCTGATCGGCAGGCGCGGCGGCGGGCAGGCGATCGCGCACGGCGAGCACCTGCTCCACAAAACCGTGCGCGACGAACTGCTCGCCCGGGGCGCGCAGCCGTCGCCCCGGCTGGACCTCGTGGTCACCTGTGTCGTCGGCGCGTTCCTGGCCCTTCTGGTCAAATGGGTGGACGAGGAGATCGACGCGACCCCGGCCGAACTGGACGACGCCTTCCGCGCGGCCGTCGTGCCCGGCGTGCAGGCCCTGCTGGAACGGCCGCGCACGGCGTCCATCGCCCCGCCACCCCGCCGATGAGGAGGATCCGATTGCACACCATCGAACGGCTGTCACCGGAACAGTTCGCCCGCAGCGTCAAGGAACTGGGCGGACTGCTCGCCGACGTCGTCGCCCGCGGCGCCTCCGTGGGCTTTCTGCACCCCTTCGGCCACGACGCGGCGACCGACTGGTGGCGGGCACGGCACCCGGAGGTGTCGCAGGGCCTGCTCACCGTCTGGGCGGCCCGCGCCTCCGCCGGCGGTGAGATCGTCGGCACGGTGGGCCTGGCCCGGGCGGGCAAGGCGAACGGCGCCCATCGCGCCGAGATCGTCAAGCTCATGGTCCATCCCGCCGCCCGCGGCCAGGGACTCGGCCGCGCCCTGCTGCACACCGCCGAACAGGCCGCCGCACGGGCCGGGCTCACCCTCCTGCTGCTGGACACGGTGACCGGCACCCCCGCCGACCGCCTGTACGACTCGGCCGGCTGGACCAGATACGGCATCGTCCCCGGTTACGCGGCCGACCCGCGCGGCAACCTGGAGGACTGCAGCTTCTACTACAAGCGCCTGGCGCCGGTGTGATCGCCACGATCCCGCCTCAAGATCCGGCTTCGACGTGTGTTGGTATGACCGGTGCGATGTCCGCACACGTTCATCGGATCGGGCGCGTACGCATGGCGAGGGTTCGCGCCGGCGCACCGGCGCGCGCCGTCTCGCGGCCGGGACGATCGACCCGGCGGGGCGATTCGGCCACGGCACCAGTCCGCTCGACGACCGACGAAGGAGTCTTCATGGACACCGTTGACCGCTTCCGCGACGCGGCGGAACGACGTGATCTCGACGCCGCCGCCGCCCTGCTCGCCCCCGGCGTGCGTCTCTACAGCCCGGTCAAGTTCACTCCTTTCGAGGGAGCCGACGCGGTACGGGGACTGCTCGGCGTGCTGATGCGCACCTTCGAGGACTTCCGTTACGTCGGAGCCCTCGAAGGCGAGGCCGAGCCCGTCATGGAGGGCACTCTGACCGCGGCGCGGATCCTGATCTTCCGGGCGGTCGTGGGCGGCAAGCAGATCCATGGCATCGACCTGTTCCAGCTCGACGACCAGGGCCGCATCGCCGAAC
Organism: Thermopolyspora sp. NPDC052614; assembly: GCF_040678635.1. NCBI lineage: Bacteria > Bacillati > Actinomycetota > Actinomycetes > Streptosporangiales > Streptosporangiaceae > Thermopolyspora > Thermopolyspora sp. NPDC052614. The sequence goes on along the minus strand of NZ_JBFATZ010000006.1, from coordinate 4,826 downwards.
TCACCGTCATGGTCCGGCCCCTTTCCGCGGTCACCGCACTCGGCGAGGCCGTCCTGGCCGGCCTCACCGCCGATGGCGTGATCCCCGCCTGACCGTCCGGCCCGATCGGGCGGGGAGTCGCGGCCGCGGCATGGCCGCCTGTGACACTCCGCCCCATCGCGGTTCCGGCCGCCCGTGGCCGCGCTCGCCGGCCGGTGTTCCCCGACCGCGCCCCAGGGGGTCACTCGACCGCTGGCGTGATCCCCGCCTGACCGTCCGGTCTGATCGGGCGGGGAGTCGCAGTCGCGGCATGGCCGCCTGTGACACTCCGCCCCATCGCGGTTCCGGCCGCCCGTGGCCGCGCTCGCCGGCCGGTGTTCCCCGACCGCGCCCCAGGGGG
>NZ_JBFATZ010000006.1:0-4350 GCF_040678635.1 Thermopolyspora sp. NPDC052614 | reverse complement strand
GGGTCACTCGACCGCTGGCGTGATCCCCGCCTGACCGTCCGGTCTGATCGGGCGGGGAGTCGCAGTCGCGGCATGGCCGCCCGTGGCCTGCGCTCGCCAGTCGGTGTTCCCCCGGCGGCGCCCCAGGGCTTTCACTCGACCGCATCGGACGCCACGATCTGGTCCGGCCTGGGCTGGCGCACGGACGGCCCGCCGCTCACGAAGATCGCCTGACCGGTCGTGGACAGGCAGGCGCCGCCGGAGAGCAGGTGTTTCTTCGCTGAGCGCGACGCCGTGCCGCCCAACTGTGCCGCCCGATCGTGCCGCACGGGCCCGGGTCAGGCCCCGACGTACTGCGCCAGATGCTGCCCGGTGAGGGTGGAGCGGGCGGCGACGAGGTCGGCGGGCGTGCCCTCGAAGACGACCCGGCCGCCGTCGTGCCCCGCGCCGGGGCCGAGGTCGATGATCCAGTCGGCGTGTGCCATGACCGCCTGGTGATGCTCGATCACGATGACCGACCTGCCCGAGTCGACCAGCCGGTCGAGCAGGCCGAGCAACTGCTCCACGTCGGCCAGGTGCAGGCCGGTGGTCGGCTCGTCCAGGACGTACACGCCGCCCTTCTCGGCCATGTGCACGGCGAGCTTGAGCCGCTGCCGCTCGCCGCCGGACAGCGTGGTCAGCGGCTGGCCGAGGGTGAGATAGCCGAGCCCGACGTCGGCGAGGCGGGTGAGGATGGCGTGGGCGGCCGGCGTGCGCGCCTCGCCGGAGGCGAAGAACTCCGCGGCCTCGGCGACCGGCATGGCCAGCACCTGGCTGATGTCGCGGCCCCCGAGACGGTACTCGAGGACCGACGCCTGGAATCGCTTGCCCTCGCAGTCCTCGCACGTCGTGGAGACGCCGGCCATCATGCCCAGGTCCAGGTAGACGACGCCGGCGCCGTTGCAGGAGGGGCAGGCGCCCTCGGAGTTGGCGCTGAACAGCGCCGGCTTCACCCCGTTGGCCTTCGCGAACGCCTTGCGGATCGGGTCGAGCAGCCCGGTGTACGTGGCCGGGTTGCTGCGCCGGGAGCCCCGGATCGAACCTTGGTCGATCGTCACCACGCCCGCGCGGGCGGCCGCCGCCGAGCGGCCCAGCGACCCGTGCACGAGGGAGCTCTTGCCGGATCCGGCGACGCCGGTGACGACGACCAGCACCCCGAGCGGGATGTCGACGTCGACGTCGCGCAGGTTGTTGGCGTTCGCGCCGCGGATCTCCAGCGCTCCGGTGGGCGTACGCACCGACGGCTTGAGGGCGGCCCGGTCGTCGAGGTGGCGGCCGGTGATGGTGCCCGCGGCCCGCAGCCCTGCGATGTCGCCCTCGTAGCAGACGGTGCCGCCCGCGGTGCCCGCGCCGGGGCCGAGGTCGACGACGTGGTCGGCGATCGCGATCGTCTCGGGCTTGTGCTCGACGACGAGCACCGTGTTGCCCTTGTCGCGCAGCCGCAGCAGCAGCCCGTTCATCCGCTGGATGTCGTGCGGGTGCAGGCCGATCGTGGGCTCGTCGAAGACGTAGGTGACGTCGGTGAGCGAGGAGCCGAGGTGGCGGATCATCTTGACGCGCTGCGCCTCGCCGCCCGACAGCGTGCCCGACGGCCGGTTCAGCGACAGGTAGCCGAGCCCGATCTCCACGAACGACTCCAGGGTCTGCCCCAGCGCGGCGAGCAGCGGGGCCGCCGACGGCTCGTCGAGGCTACGGACCCATTCGGCGAGGTCGCTGATCTGCATCGCGCACGCGTCGGCGATGTTGACGCCCTTGATGCGGGAGGACCGGGCGGCCTCGCTCAGCCGGGTGCCGTCGCAGTCGGGGCACGTGGCGAAGGTGACCGCCCGCTCCACGAAGGCGCGGATGTGCGGCTGGAGGGTGTCGGGGTCCTTGGACAGGAACGACTTGCGCACCTTGGGGACCAGGCCCTCGTAGGTGAGGTTGACGCCGTTGACCTTGACCTTGACCGGCTCCTTGTAGAGGAAGTCGTGGAGCTCCCGCTTGGTGAACTCGCGGATCGGCTTGTCCGGGTCGATGAAGCCCGACTCGGCGAAGATCCGCACGGTCCAGACGTTGTCCACCTTGTAGCCGGGGACGGTGATCGCGCCCTCGGAGATCGGCTTGGAGTCGTCGTAGAGCTGGTGCAGGTCGATGTCGGAGACCGTGCCCCGGCCCTCGCAGCGCGGGCACATGCCGCCGACGCGGCTGAAGGTCTGCTTCACGGTCTTGGCCGCGCCGCGTTCGACCGTGATCGTGCCGGACGCCCGGACCGAGGGGATGTTGAAGGAGAACGCGCCGGGCGGGCCGATGTGCGGCCGGCCGAGCCTGCTGAACAGGATGCGCAGCATCGCGTTGGCGTCGGTGACGGTGCCGACCGTGGAGCGGGGGTCGGCGCCGAGCCGCTCCTGGTCGATGATGATCGCGGTCGTCAGCCCTTCGAGCACGTCGACGTCGGGCCGCGCCAGCGTCGGCATGAAGCCCTGTACGAAGGCGCTGTAGGTCTCGTTGATCAGCCGCTGCGACTCGGCGGCGATCGTGGCGAACACCAGGGAGCTCTTGCCCGAGCCGGAGACGCCGGTGAACACGGTCAGCCGGCGCTTGGGGATCTCGATGCTGACGTTCTTGAGGTTGTTCTCGCGTGCGCCGTGGACGCGGATCATGTCGTGGCTGTCGGCTACGTGCGGCGCAGGCGCCGGTGTGCCCGTCGTCATGGCCGTTGTCGTGGCCGTGCTCATCGTTTCTCCATCTGTCGTCGCGTATGCCGCCTTCGCGGTCTTGCTCGGCGCCGCCCGGCTCGGCTCAACCAGCCCTCGGCGATGCATGCCATTTAACCTGTGTTGAGGTGTGTGTCCGATTTATCGTGACTCGCTCAAGGAGTCAGACCGGCCGGACGCCGAGTTCCCCCCGGCGGCGGCGAATGCGCCGCCCTGCGCCGCGCCGCTACCGCACGCTCTGAAAGGCCGGGGCACGGCCGCCGCGGAAGGCCGAGGGCACGCCGCCGCGGGAGGCCGGGGGAGACCGCGCGGGGCTGGGGGAGGTGACCGGACGCGGATGCTGCTGTGTCCATGCCGCCCACGCTAGAGGCGGCCCGGGGGCGACCGCTTCTCGAATCCTGACCGTTCACCCGACCCCCGTTCACCCGACCCCGCTCTCGCGACCTCCGCGCACCGGCCGCTCACCCGACCCCGCTCTTGCGACCTCCGCGGACCGGCCGCGCCCGCTCCAGGCCCGTTCGCGTCCGGCCGCATCCCGCCGAAGGACGGGCCCTCTGGCGGTTCCGGTTCGATCGTGCCCGTGATCATGCCCGTGCCAGGACCGGTCTTCGGCCGGAACCCGCCCCTCCCCGTGAACGACCTCGTACGCCCACCCGGCTCGTCGCCCGCCTCCACGATCCCGAGGGCTCCTCGCGAACGACGTGTCCCTCCGCGCGCACGCCGTACCGAACCGCCTGCGGCACCGGCGACGAGCAACATCCCAACGTCCCGCTGAGCGCCGGGCGGACACGCCGCCATGATTTTTAATTTCTGGAAATAGAAAATGCTAAATTCCCAGCATGTCTGGCGGAGGCGGGGACCGGGGCGTGGTGATCACTCCGTGCAAGCACTGCGGGGCGCCGATCGAGCAACGCGGCGGCAGGGGACGCCGGCGCGCCTACTGCCCCGACGGCGGCTGCCAGGCCGCCGCGAAACGCGAACGCGAACTCCGCCGCGCGGCCCCCGGACTGGAGGGCACGCTCGCCCGCGCCGAGGACCTGTACGACCGCATGGAGAAAGGGCTCGCGGCGGCGATCGCCCCGCTGGCCGCCGCGCTGTCGCAGGAGCTGAGCCCGGCCGGCGTCGAAGCCAAGATCAGCGCCGTGCAGGCCGAGGCCGCCACCCGCGTCGCCGCCGCCTGGGCCGAACGCGAGCAGGCATTCGAGCAGGTACGGCTCGCCCGCCAGGCCGCCGAGGCCGCGCGCCGCGAGGCCGCCGACGCCCGCCGCGCCGCCGACGAGGCCGTGGCCGAGCGCGACGGCGCCATCGCCGACGCCGAGACGGCACGCGAGCAGGCCCTGGCCGCCCTGCGCGAGGCCGCCGCCACCGAACGCCGCGCCCAGCAGGCCGCCGACCAGGCCGTCCTCCGCGCCACCCTGGCCGAGCAGGCCCGCGACCAGGCCGTACGCGAGCTCGCCGACCGCGTCGACCAGGCCCTGGCCCAGGTCCGCGCCGCCCAGGCCAAGGCCCGCCGCGCGGTCGAGGACGCCGAACGCGCCCGTTCCCAGAGCGGCCGGGCCCACGACGGCGCCGAGCACGCCCGCCGCGCCGCCGAGAAGGCCGGCCGGGCCGGCGCCGCCGCCCTGGCCCGCGCCGA
>NZ_JBFATZ010000005.1:214563-551892 GCF_040678635.1 Thermopolyspora sp. NPDC052614 | reverse complement strand
CGCTACCGCCCCGGCGAGGTCATGCGGCGGCTGGTCCAGGCCCGCGACCAGACCTGCCGCTTCCCCACCTGCCGCCGCCCCGCCACCGGCTGCGACCTGGACCACACCCGCCCCTACGACGAAAAGGGCCCCACCTGCCCATGCAACCTCGCCGCGTTGTGCAGGCGGCATCATCGCCTGAAACAGACCGATGGGTGGAAACTCACCCAGCCCAGCCCCGGCACCCTGGTGTGGGAAACCCCCGCCAAACGCACCCACACCGTCCGCCCCGACCTGACAACCCCCCCGGGGGCAACACCCCCCACCCCACAACCACCCCCGCAAGGACCCCGGCAAGGACGAGGCAAGGACACCGGACGAGGCACCTCGCCACCGACCGGTACCACTACGCACGCCGCCTCGGCTGCCCATCCTGACCGTCCGTCCCGGCTGCCGGTTCCGGCGGAAGACCGACCCTGGCACTGATTCGGTGATCTTCCGCCGGTCGGCTGCGGGGGTTGCCGACCATGTCGGATGACGATCTCGGAGTCGCTCGCAGGCTTCTTTCCCCTTTGCGGGCCGATCGCGGAGAGGATGAACGTTGCCATCTCAACTCGACTCCTGCGCCTGCTCTGAGCTGCACGATCAAGTTGGAAAAGCCTCCTTGAAGCGGCTGCCCGGCGGCGTACCCGAGCCACGGTAGTCGGATTCCGCGACGGCCGCCGTGAAAAGCGCCAGGGGGACGACGACCGCGGAGAGCCGGTCGGCCCCGGTGGCGCTGCCGCTATGGTCAGCCCGTCATCAGGCCGGTGACGTAGCCCATCTCCCAGGCCCGTACGGCGATGCCCACGCGGTTACGCACGCCGAGCTTGCGCTGGATGCTCGCGACGTGGGTCCTCACCGTTCCCGGGGAGATGAACAGCTCCGCGGCGATGTCGGCGTTGGTCTTGCCCTCGGCCGCCTTGCCGGCGATCTCGATCGCGCGCTCCGTCAGCGGCTCGAGGGGCGGTCGCGCGTCCCGTCCCCGGCCGGTGACGTGGCTGAGCAGCCGAACGGTGATGGACGGGCTGAGCGGGGGCCGAAGAGATCCGGCAGGTGTATGAGCGACTGGTGGCCGATCGGCCTGTCTTTGCTCGCGGGCGGCAGCAGCCGACGCTGTGTAGTGGAGATCTGGCTCTCACCTCGGTGCGTTTGCCCGACGGGGGCGTCACCGTCGAGGTGGCTCGCCGTCAGGATGACGGGACGTGGTTGTGGGTGATCGATCGGCCCAGGCTTGTGGGATAGGCCGTTCGTTGGGGGGTGCCGTTGGGGGCGGTTGTGGGGTGTCGGGGCCGCCTTCGTGGGTGTGGTTCAAGGCGTTGTGTGAGGCGTTGAGTGAGAGTGGGCGGCGATGGAGCAAGGGTGGCGGGCTGATGCGGCGCTAGGCGGTCGTGAGGACGATCTTGCCTTGGATGTGTCCTCGGGCGGCGCGTTCGTGGGCTGCTTGGGCGTCCGCGAGGGGGAATGTGCTGTCGATCGCGGCGCGGATCGTGCCCGTGTCGAGTAGGCGGCCTAGTTCGGCGAGTTGTGCGCCGCTGGAGCGGACCTGGGTGGATGAGACCGTGACGTTTAGTTTTGTGAGTTCTTCGGGGTCGAATTCGGCGAAGAACACCGGGTACAGGGCGCCGCCGGGCTTGAGCGTGCGCAGGAAGCGGTGGCTACCGGGGCCGCCGACGGTGTCGAGGACGAGGTCGAGGTCGTGGACGTGGTCTTCGGGGCGGTTCCTGGTGTAGTCGATGAAGCGGTCGGCGCCGAGTTCGCGCAGGAACGATTCGTGTGCGGACGAGGCGACCGCGGTGACGTGCGCGCCTTTCCATTTGGCCAGTTGCACGGCGAAGTGGCCGACGCCGCCTGCGGCGCCGTTGACGAGCATTCTCGTGCCGGGGCCGAGCGGCGCCGGGCGATGCCGCTCCGCCTGGAAGGGCGACGGGTGGTCGTGGCCGAGTTCGATGAGGAACTGCCAGGCGGTGAGGCCGGCCATCGGGGCCGCGGCGGCGTGCACGTGGTCGATGCCGGGGGGTTTGCGGGCGAGGTCGGCTGCCGGTGCGGTTACGTACTCGGCGTAGGCGTTGGCGCCGACGGTGGGGAAACGCAGGAGGCCGAAGACCTCGTCGCCGACGGACAGGCCGGGTACGTCGCCGGCGACGGCCTCGACGACGCCGGATGCGTCCGTGCCGGGAATAAGGGGCAGGTCGATCGGGGGTCTCATCTCGGGGGGCACGTTGGTCAAGCCGTCGCGTATGTACCAGTCGGGCGGGTTGAGGCCGGCCGCGTGGACGCGTACGAGCACCTCGCCCGGCTTCGGCTCGGGGATGGGTACGTCCTCGTAGCGCAGCACCTCGGGGCCGCCGTGCTCATGAAATCGGACGGCCTTCATCGTGTGTGTCGGCATCGCTTTCTCCCGCTTCCGCTACGGCATAGGCTGATCGGATCGGTGATCCGGTAAATCGGATCACTGATCCGAATATGAATATACGGATCACTGATCCGGTTGGTCAAGAGGGACGGATGCGCGCCGACGCCAGGAAGAACCACGATCACCTACTCGCCGTCGCGGACGCGGTCATCACCGAGCAGGGCGCCGACGCCTCGCTGCGCGACATCGCGCGCAGAGCCGGCGTGGGCCTCGCCACGCTGTTTCGTCACTTCCCGACCAGGGAGGCGCTGCTCGAAGCCCTGCTCCGAGACGGCTTCGACGAGCTGACGGCGAGGGCGGCCGAACTCGAAACCACGAGCCCGCCCGAAGAGGCGCTGGTGGCGTGGCTGCGCGACTTCGTCGCGTGCGCGCACAACTATCGCGGTGTCACGGCGGCGATGATGACCGCCATCGAGGATCCGCAGTCCGCGCTGCACGCCTCGTGCGAGGCGATGCGCTCCGCCGGCACGCGACTCCTCGCCCGAGCCCAGGCCGAGGGCGTGGCGCGTACCGACATCGACGGCACCGACCTGTTCGCGCTGGCCGGGTCGCTCGCCTGGCTGCACGACCAGCCTGCGCTCGCGCCCCGCGCCGATCGACTCTTCGGCGTCGTGGTGAACGCGATCCTGACGAAGAGCGGCGTGGCGTCGGCCGGGGAGGGGTGAGGTGCTCAGCGACATCCGGATGCCGCTCCTGGAGGGCACGGCCGCCCGGCGGCGTCTCAGCGCGGAATCACCCAGCCCGGCACCCGGGCCGTGCGCGTCACGCCGCCGTCCGGCCTGGCACGGCGGCTCCACCACCCACCGGCGCCCACCGGCTCATCTCACCGGCTCTTTCGCCCGGTGGCCGCGCTTCCGCTCGCCGTACCCGATGACCGGCTGACCGTGCCTGGTCGTTCCGGTGCGCGGAACGCATGGAGGAGGCGGCCTCGCCGGGTCTTAGTCTGCCGGTGCGGCCGTGTGTGCCGGAAAACGATGAGGAGTGGGCGATTGAACGGGACGACGCGGGGGTGTGCGGCACCTGCCGGAGACTGCCGTACGGGCCGGGGGCGGCTGACGGGTGAGGTGCGGGCATGAGCGGGGCCGTTTGGACGGTGGATCGGGCGGCGGAGGTGCTGCTGGAGGCCGAGCGGGTACGGCGGGCGCGAGGGCCGATCACCGAGGAGTGGCCGGAGCTGGATCTCGACACCGCCTATCGGGTGCAGGACGAGCTGCTGCGGCGCAAGCAGGCGGCGGGGGAGCGCGTCGTGGGGGTGAAGCTGGGGCTGACCTCGCGGGCCAAGCAGCGGCGGATGGGGGTGGACTCGCCGCTGACCGCGTGGATCACCGACGCGATGGTGCTGCCGATCGGGGAGCCGGTGCCGGTGGGGGAGCTGATCCATCCGCGGGTGGAGCCGGAGCTGGTGTTCGTGATGGGGGAGCGGCTGTGCGGGCCGGGCATCACGGCGGCTCGGGCGATGGCGGCGGTGGCGGCGGTGCACGGCGGGCTTGAGGTGATCGACAGCCGGTACGCGGACTTCCGGTTCACGTTGCCGGACGTGGTGGCCGACAACGCGTCGTCGGCGCGGTTCGTCGTCGGCGGGGTGGCGGCGGATCCGCGTGGGCTCGATCTGGCGATGGAGGCGTGCCTGCTGGAAGTGGACGGGCGGGTGGCGGACAGCGCGACCGGCGCCGCCGTACAGGGGCATCCGGCCGAGGCGCTGGCGCTGGCCGCGAACGCGCTGGGGGAGCGGGGCATCGCGATCGAGGAGGGGTGGCTGGTGCTCACCGGAGGCATGACGGACGCGGTGCACGTGCGGCCGGGGACCAGCGTCGTGGGCCGGTTCACCCATCTCGGCACGGTCGCGTTGCAGGGGGTCTGACCATGCCGCTGGTGGAGATCACCATGATCGAGGGGCGCCCCCCGGAGCGCGTCAGGGCCCTCATTCACGAGGTGCACGAGGCGGTACGGCGCAGCCTGGAGGCTCCGCCGGAGAGCATCCGGGTGGTCGTCCGGGAGGTGCCGCCGACGCACTGGGCGGCTGGCGACGTCACCATCGCCGAACGGCGGGCCGCGAGCGGGGCCGCCTCGGCGGACGGCGGCGGCGAGGGCGCGGGGGGTTGACGGCCCTCCCTCGTCTACACCCCTGGTTCTACTTTGTAAAGGACGTGGCGTCGGCGCGCGTTCCTCCTCAGCCGTGCTCAGCCGTACAGAATCAGGGCGATCGACGATGAGATCGGGCTGAACTGATCATTCCAGGCTTGCTCGGCGGTTGTATCGTTCGGTCATCGCCGTGAGCAAACAGGGACGCACATGAGATCAGCCCCCGCCACCCGCCGTGCCCTATCCGTCTTCCCGGCCGATGAGCCCTGGTATCCGCACGGACCCGAGCCGGGTGAGGCGGTGGCATGGGGCAAGCGCGGAGGTGAGCCTCCCGCCGTGCTCGCCGCCGGTGACCTGCGCAGGTCGTGGCATCTGGACTTCCACCAGCCGCGCGGCGTCGTCCCGCTGGGAACCGGGCTCGTCGCCGACCTCGCGGACGGGGCGCAGCGGGCGGCGGAGGAGCTGCGGCTGGAGCACACCGGCGGGCTGGCCGTACGGTTCGTGGGGCCGCACGTCTATCTGGGGACGGCGCCGGCGGGCCGGCAGCCCGCGGCGGAGGTGGAGCGGGCGCGGGCCGCCATCCGCCGCTACCCGGAGGAGTTCCCGCGCGCCTGGCAGGCGGCACGGTCGCGCCTGGAGACCGCGTTGACCGCGCTGCAGAGCGAGCCGCTGCACGACCGTACGCCCGCCGAGCTGGGGGAGTACCTGAAACGCGCCTGGGCCGTGCACGCCGACGCGTGGCGGGTGCACTTCGCGGTGATGTACCGCCTGCTGCTGTGCCACGAGATGCTGCGCGCCGAACTGGCCGAGGCGGGGGTGGGCGAGGAGCTGCTCACCTCGGTGCTGCAGTCGGCGGGCAACCGGGTGCTGGCCACCGACCGGATGCTGCACGCCCTGGCCCGGCGCGCCCGGGACGACGGCCTGGCCGGGCTGTTCGAGGCGGAGGGGGCGCTGCTGCCCCGGCTCGCCGCGCATCCGCCCGCCGCGGGCTGGCTGGCGTACTTCAACCGGTTCATCCGGGATCACGGCCATCGCGCCGACGCCCCCGGCGACCTGACGAGGCCCTCCTGGCGGGAGGACCCCGAGCAGGTGGTGTCCCTGCTGCGCCCGGTCGTTCTCGGCGACACCCCGCTGCCGGACGCCGCGCCCGGCCTCGCCGAGATCGGCCGCGACGGGGCATGGCCGACAACCGGCGTTCGTGTCCCGAATCTCAGCGACACCGCCGCCGCCCTGGTCGGCGAGGCGGTGACCGCCAACGTGGTGGAGTGGAACGAGGACCACAACCTCGTCATCGACCTGCGCGCCCACCTCCCGGTCCGCGCCGCCGCCCTCGCGCTCGCCGCGGCCACCGGCGCCCCCGCGGCGGACGAGGTCCTCTTCCTGTTCCCCGCCGAGGCGATGGACCTCGCCCACGGCGTCGTCACCTGGGGCGAACTGGCCGGCCGTACGGCGGCGCGCCGCGAATACCACCGTTCGTGGCTGACCTGCCGCGCCGCCCTGCCCCGCAAGATCGGGGACGGCGGAGATGAGACGCCCGATCCGGTGATCGCCCAAATCCTCTGCGCGGACGTCCACCGCCTGCCGCTCCCCGACCGGCCCCTCGCACTCACCGGCCTGGGCGTGTCCCGCGGCGTCGCCACCGGTCCCGTGCGCGTCATCCGCTCCGCCGACGCGTTGTCCGCCGTACGGCCCGGCGACGTCCTGGTCTGCGAGGCCACCTCGCCGAGCTGGACCCCGGTGTTCAACCTGCTGACCGCCTGCGTGTGCGACACCGGCGGCATGCTCACCCACGCCGCCGCGGTGAGCCGTGAGTACGGCATCCCCTGCGTGTGCGACGTGCGCACGGCCACGACCACGCTGCGCGACGGCGACGTGGTCGAGGTGAACGGCACCACCGGCGTCGTCACCATCCTGTCTCGCCGGGACGGCACGACGTGATCGTCGTCGGCGGCGGCCCGGCGGCGGGGCCGTTGCCGCCGGGTCCGGGATCGCCGGAAAGGGTCGGGTGTCCCGGGGCCGCCGTATGAGCTCGTGGGTGCTGCCGGTGGGCACCGATCCTCGCCTGTGCGGGAACAAGGCGGCGGCGCTCGCGCGGGCGGCCGAGGCCGGGTTGCCCACCCCCGGAGGGTTCGTGATCTCGGCGGACGCCTTCGCGGCGCTGGTGCCGGTGCGCGAACTGGCCGAGCCGGTGCGGGACGCCTCCGGGCGCGGAGGCGCCGATCTGGCCCTGCTGGGCGCGGTCGCCGAGCGCGCGGCCGAGGTGATCAGGGCGCTGCCGTGGCCCCGGGCGTTCGCCGGTGAACTGGGGGAGCGGCTGCGCGCGCTCGGCGGACCGCTGGCCGTCCGCAGCTCGGCGACCTGGGAGGACACCGGGGCGCGTAGCTTCGCCGGGCAGTTGAGCAGCGTGATCGGAGTGAGCGGCGAGCAGGCGGTGCGGGAGGCGGTGGCGGCGGTGTGGGCGAGCGCCTTCTCGCCGGGGGCGATCAGCCAGTTGCTGCGGGCGGGAGCCTACGAGCCCGGCCCGGTCGCGGTCGCGGTGCAGCCGCTGGCCGCCGCCGAGCTGTCCGGGGTGGCCTACTCGGCGCATCCGGTGACCGGGGACCCGGAGGTGCTCGTCGTCGAGGCGGTGGCAGGGCTGGCCGGGCCGCTGGTGGAGGGCAGGGTCACGCCCGAGCACGTCGAACTGGACCGCGCCGGGCGGGTGCTGAGCCGCCGTCCCGGCCGCCAGCATCTGATCGCGGCCTACGATCCGGCGGCCGGCGCCGTCGTGGAGCGGCCGGCGGAGGCCGAGGTGGAGCTCGCCGCCGGGTGGTTCGATCCGGTTCACGCCGCGCTGCTGCGGGCCGAGGCCGCGCTCGGGCGGCCGGTGGACATCGAGTGGTGCCTGAGCGGCGATCGTGATTTCACTTTGATCCAGGTACGGCCCATCACCCACGTGACCGCTCGCCACCCGACCTGACGCGCTCGGCCTGAAGTCGCTGCTGGTGGCATGGTGAGCGAGCGCCACCGCGAACGCGCGGACCGACCGAGGGCCTCCCGCGGGTCCGGCGGTCGCGGATCGGTTCACGTGGAGGGAGATCATCCTTTGAAAAACTCGGTGATTTCCGCAGGGTGGCCATGTCAACGTGGGTAACAGGAGCGTCGGCCCGGGGATCGCGCGGACGCGGGCCGGGCGACGGCGACGACAGGACCGACCGCTAGCATGAGACCTGTCTGGCGCTCCTGGTGATTCCGTTGTTCGCCGACGACCCGCGCGGGTGTCTCCGCGTCCGGTCGCGGGTTCCGAGGGGAGACTCACGTGTTGCCTGGAGGCCAACAAGTCGTGCTCGGCCGCCGCTGGTGGCTGCCGGTCACCGTGTCGTACGTCGCCTTCATCATCACCGGGGTGGGCGCCGCCGCGACCGGGGTGCTGCTGCCGGCGCAGATCCGCGACTACGGCGTGGACATGGCCACGATCGGCACCACCTTCTTCGCCTTCTCCGCCGGCTTCATGCTGGCCGGGTCCACCGCCGGCCCGGTGATCCACCGTTTCGGCATCCGGGCCGCGCTCGTCATCGGGGGCGGAGTCTACGTGGCGGCCTGTCTCTACACCGCCCTGCGGCCGCCCTTCCTGGCGTTCGTGGCCGTACAGGTGGTCGTCGGGCACGGCATGGGCACGCTGGAATCGGCCCTCAACACCTTCCTCGCCGGCCTGCCCAATTCGACGACCCTGCTCAACCGTCTGCACGCCTTCTTCGGCGTCGGCGCCCTGATCGGCCCTCTGCTCGCCACCTGGATCCTCGGCTTCGCCCCGTGGACGATGGTCTCGCTGGTCCTCGCCGTGGCGACCGTCCCCGTGCTCGTCGCCTTCGTTCTCACCCTGCCCGCCCGACCCGCCCCGGCCGCAGAAGCCGCACCGGACCGTACGCCCGAGGCCGCCCCGAAGCCGGGGGAGAAAGGCGGCGGCAGCCTGCTCGGCGCCGTCGCCCGGGAGCCCGCCGTCCTGCTCGGCGCCGCCTTCCTCGCCGTGTACGTGGGCACCGAGATCAGCGTCGGCAACTGGGCCTTCACCTTCCTCACCGAGGAACGCGAGCTGACCGACCGATTCGCGGGCTACATCGTGTCCGGCTACTGGCTCGGCCTGACCGCGGGCCGCTTCCTGATCAGCCCGCTCGCGACCAGGCTCGGCCTTACCCCGATCGGCATGACCTTCCTCTGCCTGTTCGGCGTCACCACCGCGGCCCTGCTCACCTGGGTCTTCCCGGGCACCATCATGGCCGCCGCGAGCCTGACCCTGTTCGGCTTCTTCCTCGGCCCGCTCTTCCCGACCACGATGGCCGTCGCCCCCCAACTCGCCTCGCCCGCCCTGGTCCCCACCACGATCGGCCTGCTGAACGGCGTCTCCGTCATCGGCGGCGCCGTATTCCCCTGGCTGGTCGGCGCCATCGCCGAAGGCATCGGCGTCTGGACCCTCCCCCCGTACGCCCTGACCTTGGCCTTCCTCCAACTCACCCTCTGGTGGGCGGTCGCCAACCGCCTGTCCCCCACCCCCGCCCTCCCCACCACGCCGTAACGGGCCGAGTCGAGCGAGACTGCGTCGTCAGGTGTTGCGCAGGCCTACAGCATGTGGGGAAAGACCGATCAAGCCGTACGTGCCTCGCTCGTCGCTGAGAGGATCGCGCCCCTCGAACTCACCAGACCCGGCCATCGATCAGCGTGCGTCGGTGCGGATGCCGACCCCGGCGTAGCCGTCCACGCCCGGAAGGGGTGGGAGGGCGAGTTCGTCGTCGAGCCACCGGCGGGTGGGGACCAGACCGGGCCGCAGGAGGTCGAAGCCGTCGAAGAAGCGCAGCACCTGGGCGTGGGTGCGGGGGGTCGGCAGGCCCGTGTCGGCGCGGGCGTAGACGGCCTGGCCCTCCTCCACCTGCTTCTCGTCGAGGTCGCCGCTGGTGAGGTGGGTGATCGCCAGGGCGCTGCCGGGGACGAGACGGTCGCGCAGGGTGGCGACGATGCGCTCGGCCTCGGCCTGGTCGGGGACGAAGTGCAGGACGGAGAGCATCAGCAGGCCCACCGGCTTGGTGAAGTCGAGGTGGGCGGTGACCTGCGGGTCGTCGAGGATCGCCTCGGGTGTGCGCATGTCGCCGTCGAGCACGATCGTCTGCTCGTTGTCGGCGAGCAGGGCGCGGCCGTGGGTGAGCACGATGGGGTCGTTGTCGATGTAGACGATGCGGGAGTCGGGGGCCGCGCTCAGCGCCACCTGGTGCACGTTCTCCTGGGTCGGCAGGCCCGCGCCGATGTCGAGGAACTGGTGGATTCCGCGTTCGGCCATGAGCAGCACGGCCTGTTTGAGGAAGCGCCGGTTCTCGCGGACGCCCTCTCTGACGTTCGGCGTGATCTCGAGGAGTTTCTCGGCCGCCGCCCGGTCGACGGCGAAGTTGTCCTTGCCGCCCAGGAGGTAGTCGTAGATCCGTGCGGCGCTCGGAACCGTGGGGTCGATCCCGCGCGGCGCCTGTTCCATTTCCATCAGGTCCAGCCTTCGGGGTTGGTGCCACTGATCCCCAAAATAGTGGATCGATCACCTTCCGCGGACCGGTGCCGAGAAAGAGCATCAGGGCCATGACCCCGAAGCCGATTGCGCCGCCTCCCGACACAATGCGTCATCTGCCGTCGGCTGCCTTGACCCGGTCGGCGCACCAGTCGAGAGCCGCGACTACGATGTCCCACACGGCCTCGTTGGCCAGCAGCGTGATCGGGACAGACGGACGGAGTTCCAGCTTCGCCGCCGGAATGTCCACGCCCGGAGCCTCGTTTAAGCGGCGCCTCAGCTCCTCGCGCAGCTCCGGATCAGTGAAGGGCGCCCGCTTCTTCAACGTGTCGAACGGAATTTCGACGGTATCGGAGTAGAAGCGAACAGGGTGCACCATTTCGTGGCCGCGCTTGACCGTCGGCGCGCATGACGCCCCCGCCGATTGGCCAAACCGCACCTCACCACCCCGGCTCCTCCACCAGTCCAGCAGGCGGGACACCGCGCCCGCGACCTGCGGCCCGCTCGCTTCGCCGAGCTGCTGGAAGAAGCGCTGCTCTCCGTCGTCGATCGTCTCCAGGTCGGGCGACGCGGCCTCGGCCTCACTCAGGTCGTCGGCACCCGGCAGACCGAGCAACTCGGCGAGTTCCCGTGCGTTGATCCGCTGAGCGGGGTCGGCCCGCCCGACCTCATCGAACTTGACGCCATCCGCCATGAGGACCTCATGGACGTCCCGATCGTCGTCCTCGTCCGGCCAGCGGAAGCCGTCCGACACCTCGCCTGTGCTCCTCAGCACGCGATGCGCATTCAGGCCACCGCCCGCGAGGTGGACGCCAACGGGCACCGGGTGCGAGCCGATCAGTTCCGCGAGGTCGCCGTAAGTGGTCCAGGTGCCGGGCGGCAGCGCGGCGAGCGCCGAGTGAAGCAGGCTCCAGTCGCGGGACGGGCCGGCAGGGGCGGTCTCGACCGGGCTTGGCCAAATGCTTACCGCGCGGTCGGCAAGTTCCTCCGCTCGGGCGATGATCTCGGCCTTCCCCCAGCGCTCCCGCTCGGCGATCAGCTGATTCATCACCAGTCCGCTGTGTGAGAGAAGGTCCTTCTTCTTGGCAAAAGGCATGTTGCCCAGTTCGGAGTTGTAGCCCGTGAGCGTGAGGTTGCCCAAGGTGTGCACCAGCTCCTTGTGCAGAACATTGGGGTCGCCCTCGGCCGTCAACTCCTGAAGCCAGCCAACGTCCGGGCTTTGGGGCAGCACGTGCTCAATAGTGATCTTCTTGTCGGACAGGTCCACGCGCTCTTTCGCGCCGTAGGACTCCTCCAGGCGCCGCAACACCAGCTTCTGCTGCGCCGTACGGCCTTGCCAGTAGAACGCCTTTTCCTTGATGTCCCTGCGGAACTGCTCGTCGGAGGACCAGTAGAACCGGGGCTGGGACAGGGCGGAACGCAGCACCTGCGCAACCGATTCGTCGCCCGTGAGCTGACGGGTCACCCGCATGAAGATCCTGTTGAGGTTGGCGGAGGTGACGCCACCGATGAGCCGGCGGACGAGGAAACTCTCGATGTAGCCGAGTGCCTCGGCGACCTCCTTGTCGGTGGCCTCACCCTGGTCGCGAAGCTCCAGGAGCCGCATAATCGTCGGGTAGGCCGTGTTCGCCTTCCAATCGTTGAGGAAGCGGAGCCGGGCGTCGATGACCGTGTCGCCCTTGGGCTCCAGAATCCGGTGCAAGTAACGTGCCCGCCGGGCCAGGTCCTTCACGTACTGCTCGATGAGCTCCTCACTGCCGCCGGTGGCGCGAAGGAGCTCCTGATGCCCCCGGTAGGCGTCCTTGTACTGGGCCTCGTCACCGTGCTCCAGCACCAGCACCAGGTACATGAGCTGATCAAGGCCCTTGGCGCCGAGGAGTTTCTGCGTCGGCAGCCAGTAGGTGCCGTAAACATGGTGGCTCCTGGTCGGCAGGCACATGAATATGTAGTTGCGGATCAGGTCGACCTGGCTGAGCCCCATGCCGGTGTTGTTGATGGACTCGAAGATGCGGAAGGCGTTGTCGTCCTTGTCGACCTGGATGTGCACGAGGCTGAGCCGATCGAGCACGACGCGTTCGATGCGGTGCACGTCGTGCTCGTCCGCTGGGTCGTCGATTTCGACCAGTTTGGCACGGAAGAACTGGTAGGCGCTGCCCACCCGGCTGTCCGGGTCGGAATGCGGGTAGCCCTCGATGCAGGCCTTGAACGCCTCGCGGTCGACCTGTGTCGGCAGCAGCCGATAGCGCAGGTCGCCGTCCTTGTATTTGTTGATCAGGTGAAGTTCGTTGATGCGGTCCACACTGCGGGGATCCTCGGCGGCCTGGTGGTCGCGGATCGCGCAGAGCGCCAGCAGCAGCGAGGTGAGCCGCTGCTGACCGTCCACCACCACCCACTGGTTGAGGCTCGGGCTGAGGTCCGGTCCGGGAGCGAGCACCACCGAGCCGAGGAAATGGCTGGCGATCTGCCCTTTCATCAGTGCCTCCGCCTGCGCCTCGATATCGGCCCACAGCCGTCGCAACTGTTCGCGCTCCCATGCGTACGGCCGCTGATACAGCGGAATGATCAACTGGATCTCACCCTGGACGAGGTTCCGCAGAGTGGTTTCGTTAGCCTTCACCGCAAGCTCCTGGACCGGTGCATCAAGTACACGCCGATGATGGCACAGCACGCCGACAGTCCACGGACGCATGAGAAATCGTCGGAATCCTGCACAAAACGTTGCCTAGTTGGCCCGTTGCCCCTTATGGCCGCTACTTTAGTAACCACCGAAGACCTTGTAGCGTGTGCTGGGAATAACGGTGTGACCCAACAAAGGCGCCAGGGAAACGTGGAGGCGTGCCCTGAACTGCGAGTGGTGTCTGGACAGGAACAACCACCAGGGCTGGTACGGAGAGTGCTTCGTGCAGGTGCTGGGCGCCGCCGCCGGCCTTCAGGTGACCTCGCTCACCCCGGACTGCACCGGAGCCGACTTCTACCTTGGCCTGCCCCGCGAGATCGACGGCGACTTCCCAAGGATGGAGGTCCAGGTGAAAACCTGGTCGGTGCCGAGAAAGCGCGACGGCTACTGGCGTTACCGGGAGCTCACCGAGAAGCGGTTCAACGCGCTCGCCGGCACGCGCCGCATACCCCGGTACCTCTTCCTCGTGATCGTCCCTCCAGACGTCCGCGACTTCGCCCACGCCGATGAGCGGGCGCTGCGGCTCAGCCATGCCGCATACTGGGTTTCGCTGGAGGGCGAGCGGCGCATCACCGCACCCGACTGCAAGCGGAAGGTCGAGGTGCTGGTCCCGGAGAGCAACCTGCTCACCGTGGACAGCCTACTGAAGCTGTTCGACCCTCTCCGGACGGTGGAGGCGCCATGAGCGACCCGACGAGCGCCGTCGACCCGGATGAACTCGTCGACTACCTCGCAAGCCGGGGCTGGCGGCACGAGGGCTCCTGGCGCGGGGCGATGGTCTGGCGGCGCGACGCGGCGGGCGAGATTCTTGTCCCGGCCCGGCGCGAATACCCCGACGACGACGAGTTGCTCCAAGCCGTGGTGCGCAGGCTCGCCGAGTGCGAGGACCGCCCCGAACGCGATGTGCTGCTCGACATCGCCGAACCCGCGATCGACATGCCCTCGTTCACTCTCAAGCCCGACACACCCTCGGGCACGATTCCCCTGACATCGGCGGTCAAGGCGGTGCAGGGCATCCACGACCTGCTGAAGATCGCCGCGCACACCGTCGAGACCGGCCCGCGTCCGCTGCTCTCCCGCCAGCGCTCCCGACCGGTGGACAACTTCCTGAAACGGGTACGGCTCGGCACCACCCGGCCGGGCAGTTACATCTTCGACGCCCGCATCCCGATCACCCAGCCGCCGTCGACGTTCCAGTCCATGTCCTGGAACGACGAACTCTCTGGCCGAGACGTAACGGCCGCGCTGCACAGGGCGCTGCGCGCTGCCCATGCGGCCGCCACCACGGCGATCGCACGCCACGACGCCTCCGACGTTTTCGGCGATCATGTCGAGGACGGGCTCTCGGCGAACCTGTGCACCGCGTTCAGCGACCTCAGCGACAGCAACCCGCTCACCGTCCGCTTCACATGGGCACGCGCGGAACCGGTCGAGGTCCCTGCGGAGCCCCTCGACTTCAGTACGCCCATGATCCGCGCCCTGGCCGCGGCGGGCAAGGAAATGGAGAAGATCGCCAAGACCGGCAGCGCGACGTTGATCGGCGAAGTCGAGACCCTCCAGCAGCCGCAGGGCGACCAGCACCGCGTCAAGATTCGCGGCGAGCTCCACAGCGGGTCCCATGTTTCCCGCCGCTCCGTCTGGGTGGTGCTGAGCTTCGCCGACTACCAGCACGCCTTCCACGCCCAGATCCAGAAGCGGCGTCTTCGGATCACCGGTCAGCTCGATCCCCACCAGCGGCGATTCGAACTACGACCGGACGAGGGCGGGTTCGAAGTCCTGTGACACGGACCGTCAGCAGGACGTTCGACTCCACCGAGCAGCAATCTACGCGGTGAGCCTGCAGCAAGCGTTCCATTCCCGCTCGCCGCAGGCTCGGGGGTCGCCGCCTTCATCGTTGCCCGACATCGTACGGCAGCACGATGACCGGGTGCCTTCGAGGCCGGTTCTAGCCGGTCGCGGGGAGGGCCAGCTCGAACCACGTGGTTCGGCCGGTCCCTGCCTCGTACCAGCCCCACTTGGTGGCGATGCTCTCCACCAGCAGCAGCCCGCGTCCATGCTCGTCGTCGTGATCACCGTCGAGACGAGGGCGCGGCTCGCTCACGGGCGATCCGGAGTCGGTGACCGCCACGCGCAGAGTGCCGGGGATGGGCTCGCGGAGGGTCAAGGTCACGGTCTCGCCGGGCCGGTGAGCCGAGTCGGAGTGCCGGACCGAGTTGGCGACCAGTTCGCTGACGAGCAGGACCACCTCGTCGCTCACCTGGAGGAACCGGGGAGTCAGGATCTCGCGCACAAAGCCGCGGGCTCGCCCCGCCGACTGCTCCCGAGCCGGTAGCCGGATGTGACCGAGGTGCCTCGACACCGCCTTCGGTCCGTCGGCGTCGAGCGGTTGCCCGTGCACCTGTACGGCGGGGGCGACCACGGGGGGCGTCCGTGTCCTCGGTGTGCCGGGTGGGTCCGGCTGGGGAACCGCCATGTCCGGCTGTGTCATGGGCGGTGATGCCTCCTCTGCGTAGCTTCGGGGTGCGGACGCGCTGAACCTGGGCCGGTAGCCGTAATGTGATTGCAAAGAGCGTTCGCATGATTACGCTTGGCAGCATGCGTGGACGGTCCGGGACCACGCGAGGGGGACGCCTCGGGAAGCAACCCGGCAACCTGGGGAGGCAACCATGACCTTCGGTCGGCAACTGCGGCACTGGCGGCAGCAGCGCGGCATGTCGCTGGCGGCCCTGGCCCGGGAGAGCTATGTCTCCAAGGGATACCTCAGCCGCGTTGAGCGAGATTTGCGCCGCCCACAGCGGCGAATCGTCGAACTCCTCGACGCGGCGTTGTACGCGGACGGGGAACTGTTCGCGGCATGGGCGAGTGAGCATGAGGTGCCTATCCTGGAGAGGACCGCAGGAGGTGACACCACGAAACGGCGGTTGTTTATCAAGAGTGCGGCCCTGGCTTCGGGGCTGGGCTTGAGCGGTGAGCATGTCCGTGCCGATCAACGCGAGGCCCAGGTCGCTTTGCTGCGTGACGCCCTGATTCCCGATTCGCCGACGAGCGCCGATGCCCGTGAGCCGATGGTCAACTACTCGCGGGCAATCGCTATCGCCCGTCGCGATTTCGCCGCAGCCAGATACGAGCTCCTTGCCGACAAGCTGGTGCCTTTGACCACCGCTGCCCGCAACGCATCCGGTCCCGAGAACCTGGCCCTTGCCGCGCAGGTCTACCATCTGGCTGCGCGAACCCTTATCAAACTGAGCGCGACGCCATACGCCTGGACAGCCGCACACCTGGGCGAGCGGGCCGCCAGCGCCAGCGGGGATATCGGTGCGATGCTCCAAGCCCGCCGGAATTTGGTTAGTCTGCTCCACCGTGTCGGCGACTACGGAAAAGCTCGCGACCTGGTCACGGCCACCGCAGAAACCATGCGTCCATACCTGGCTTCGGCACGCCCGGCCACTTGGGGAGCCTATGCGGCTCTACTGTCAACCGGCGCTATAGCGGCGGCCTACGTAGACGACCGTGAGAATGCCAGCGACATGCTGAACGAAGCTGGACATGCTGCGAACCGCGCCCCTGCGCTACTATGCGGACCAGGGCATGTGGCCACCTATTGGATTGGAGTTTCCGTTATTCTCGGCGATGCCGGAACCGCCATTCATCACGCCGACCGTATTGCTCCTGGCCAAATCCCCACGGCCGAACGCCGCGCTAGCTATTACACGGGTATGGCGCAGGCGTACACCATGTGGGGAAAAATCGACCAGGCCCTACGCGCGCTGCTGATCGCCGAGAAGATCGCGCCCGCAGAGCTTACCAGATTCGGCACGCGTCAGACTATCGCTGATTTGCTCACCCGTGACCCCAAAAGCCGACTCTCGGGCCTCCGTGCCCTCGCTCACCGTGCAGCGGTGATCCTTTAAAAGCTGCTGCGTTTCGTCCGCAGGAAAGGCATCGAGCTTAACCGCCGCGGGTTCCACCGTGCGTGGAGGCTCGTTCCAGCCCGCCGCCCGCCTGGAGTGGGAATCAGCGCTTTGGGTAGCGGGGACCCTCGCCAGGAGGTGGGGAGAGGGGGGTCTGGTAGGGCCTGTACCCGTCGATAGCGCTCTGCATGGCGTCGTAGATCTCAAGAATCAATCGCTTAGTGCGGAACTCACCATATTTGGCTAGGTCTTTACGCTTAACGATTGTGAACGTCTCCAGTATGTGATGTATGTCATCCCGTGCGACGCCATAGAGGTGGAAGAGTGCCGCATCGAGCTCCGCTCGAATCAGTTCTCGCCGCTCCACATTCCATACAAACGGCGTTCCGTTATCGCCCAGATCTCGGGCAAACGGCTCCATATCATAGGCGGTATAGGAGAGTTCGAAGACTCTGCTCTCGATCCACGATGATAAATCACTCTCTCCCATGCCCTCTGCGGATTGCCGCCACGGGATCCCACCTTTGAAGACTTGAGGGATGGGTACGGGGATCTGCTCGGAGGTTGATTGGGGAATGCTCGGCTGCGTCAGGCTGCCGCGCAGCAAATAGTCGTAGACGAATGAATTGAAGACGGCGGCGAGAAGGGTTAGCTCAAGAGCTGATGGTCCTGCTGAGATGATCCATCCATATGAAGCGGCTCCCCAGGGCATGAGAGTGGCGATACAAGTTCGATCGTCAGTGTTTCTGGCCACTCGCCTATGTCCGAGAAACGCCGTACGACACCTGAATGTGTGACGCGCCTGCTCCTGTTCGGTAGCTGATTCGGGTACCCAATATCGGGGAATAGAGAGGATGTCTGGGCTCGATTTGACGATAGGGCTCAAATCGGTATCGCCCGGTCCTGTGAACATTGAGAATCTATGGTCGAAAGCATGCCCCATTTTACCCTCTTGTAAGGGGAGCATGCGGGCATCATTTTTCACATAGATATTACCCTTCGGTTCCCAGGAGTCGGATTCAAGTTGTTCTCTTGTGTGGAATAGATGCGCATCGTCGGTCATGTCGAACATGCGTGTGAAATTGACGTTCCACGAGTTAACTTCCGGCGCGCTCTTCCTGATGAATATAGGTACTCGTTGATAGATGCCCAGAGTGATCTCGGCGTCCCGGCGTGTACGAAAGACTGGGCATGTGCCCGTGTTGGGATTGAGTGTATTGATTTCACTGGCAGTCAGAGTAAAGCGAATTTCTCTGTCGGTAAGATGTGATGGGTCCTGGAGGAAGAATGCAAAATCAATGTTAGCTTCTCTGTGGTTCGACCTGATGGCAGTGAGAAGGCTGAACTTATAGCTACGGTGTACTCTCGGGAAGAGTGCTCTGGAATTCTCAAAGTCGTAGAGAGAGACCAGAGAGTGTTTGGCTAGTAGGTCTTTAAATAGAAATTGACTAGCAGCATCCGTTGCGAAGTTGGTCGGTATTATCAGGCCGAGGCGGCCGGTTGAGCTGAGAAGAGTTCGATTCTTCTCTATAAATAGAGTGTCTGTTTTATAAGTGTTGACTCCTCGAACTTCTCTCATGCCGCGAGAATTAAGAGGGAAAAGGTTTGATGTGCCGACTAGATGGTGAGTTGCCTTCGTTGCCCGAACGGCAGCTTGATATTCGGACGCCAAGGTGGGGTTGTTTTTTGTTAACCCTGCGATCAGATGTTTCCTTCTGACGCTCGTTGCTTTGGCGATATCCGGGGCCCGGCTTCCAAAAAATTCCTTATCATTGAATACTATGCTGTCCCATGGTGGATTACCGAGAACGCAGTTAAAACCGCCGGACCAGCCGGTTTCGGGGTTGATGCCGGGCACGGATCCGCCGGTGCGAAATACGGCGGGGAACTCCAGATACCAATGGAAAAAGCCGTACTGCTGGCGCAGCCTCCGCAGTTCGTCGGCCCGATCCTGCGCGAGTGAGACCCCGGCCTCTAGGCTGCGGATGGTGGCGGTGGTGATCGCATCGGGGGCTTCGTCGTGTTTGCGCCAGACGAATGCGGCGCACCAGGAGTCGGCGACTAGGCGGGCGCGCTTGAGGTCGTCGGATTTATCCAGTTCATAGAAACGCCGTTCTTGCTCACGGACGTCGGCGACCCTGGAGACTGACATGGTTGCCAAGGCGCGCGTCTCTTCGGCGAGTTTCTGATTGCCCGGCAGATCTGTCTCGTCGAACAGCGCTTCCTGCGTGCCGCGCTGGGCGCTGTCGGTCTCCCGGAGAGCACGCTGTACCTCTCGCGCGTTTTGCCTCTTCAGGGCGCTCACGACTTTCCTGTCGTCGCCTTCGATGGGTTTGAACGCGTCGTCGGGGATGCCAGCGGTGATAAGTCGAGGCGTGGTGCCAAGCAAGGAGTTGCCGACCTTGATGTGGGCGTCGAGGAAGGCGAGGGGCTTGCCCGGTTCCAGGGACTCGATCCACAGCGAGACCTTGGCCAGTTCGGCGGCGAGTGGATTGATGTCCACGCCGTAGATGCAGGTGGCGACGACCTTGTACATGGCCTCGCGGACGGCCGAGGGAACCGGCTCGTCCTCGCCGGTCACCATCGCCGCGTGGCGCTTGGCGATGCGCCGGGCGGCGGCGACCAGGAAGTGTCCGGAGCCGCAGGCCGGGTCGCAGACGGTGATTTTGAGCAGGTCATCAGGATTGCCCGACTTGGCGTGTTCGTCGATGACCGGATCGAGTGCGGTGTCGAGCAGCGACTCGATGAGGGAACTGGGGGTGTAGTACGAGCCGGTGAGCTTACGGTCGTTGCCGGAGACCTTCTCCTTCAGCTCGAACTTCGTGCCGGCGCCGTTCGTCTCGGCGTACGGCACGAGTTCCAGCAGGGATTCGTAGATGCTGCCCAGTTCCTCTGCCCCCAGGTGCCGGTAGTCGACGTCGCGCGGGCGGCCGTCCTTGGCTCGGACCGTGCAAATCTTGCGTACCGCCGTGAGCAGGGCGTCGTTGGAGAGGTCGCAGCGCAGGAGTTGGTCGGGCCGGGGCTCATCGGTGAGGACGGCGGGGGAGTCGGCCGTACGGAAGAAGAGGCCGCCGAGACCGGGCAGGGCGAGGCGGGGCAGGCCGTCGTCGTCGCCGAGGGCGGCGATCACCATGGCGGTCGCGCGCCACAGGTCGCTGTGCCGGTCGCCAGAGCGGCGGATCGCCAGGCGGCGCAGGCGGCGGCTGGAGAAGTAGGCGGTGTAACGGTCCTTGGCGTCCTGGGGCGCGTCCGGGTCGAGCAGCGCGCCGCGGTCCTCAGAGACGAAGATGAAGATGAGCTGGTAGGCGAGCCGCAGCAGCTCGTGGTGGAACTCCTCGCGGCTGAGTCTGCCGGAGGAGAGCTGCGCGCGCAGCTTCGGGTTCCCGACCAGGAAACCGGTGCCGAGTGCCTCCAAGGCAGCCTTCACCCCGTCCCGGAGCTGGTCGCGGGCGCGC
This sequence comes from Thermopolyspora sp. NPDC052614, assembly GCF_040678635.1. NCBI lineage: Bacteria > Bacillati > Actinomycetota > Actinomycetes > Streptosporangiales > Streptosporangiaceae > Thermopolyspora > Thermopolyspora sp. NPDC052614. The sequence goes on along the minus strand of NZ_JBFATZ010000005.1, from coordinate 531,809 downwards.
AGGCCGGTTTCGGCTGCGAACGCGCGCCACTTCTCCAGCCAGCAGTCGGCGCACGTGGGTGTCGCGTCGTCTCCGGCGATCAGCTCGAAGCGGGAGGCGTGCAGCAGCGTGTAGAGCAGCACGAACTCGGCGTACAACTCGCCATCGAAGATCGCTTCGAGGTCGAATTCGACGTACGAGGAGCCGACGAGCGAGGTGGAGTCGCGTAGGACGCGCAGCCGCCGGCCGTTGGACAGCACGCCCCACAGGTGGTCGTCGGAGAGGTTGAGGAACTCTTGCAACATCGGCTGCGGCGCCCGCCTGGTGACGCCGGGAATGCTCTTGTCGAGCTCGGTGTGCCACCCCAGCAGGTGCATGGGAACGCTGTGCCACAGGTGGGAGATTGGGAAGTCTTTCCCGTCCGCCTGCAGGCCGCCCCGGTTGAACGGGACCCGGCCGAAGCCGAGTTCGCTCAGCAGCACGAGCAGCCAGCGTTCACGGGTGAGCGTCGTCGCGGCCTCGCCTCCCGGAAGCTTCTCCAGCCGCTCGCGGAATGCCCGGTAGGCGCCGAGGAGGTAGTCCCAGCGGCGGCTGGCCGCGTCGCCGAGCCGTTCGGAGGCGGCGAGATGGTAGTCCTCGGGCCGCATGCCGGGCAGTTCTCTGTCGGCGGAGGCTATCCGGGAGAGCACGTCCTGCGGCAGCAGGCTGCCTTGTACATCGACGGCGAGGTAGGTGGTGTTGCTCACCGGGCACCGCCCGCCGGGAGGTAGACGTAGACGCCGAGCACGTCAGCGGGATGGTTGGGGGTCACCTTCAATCCTCTCGTTCCCGAGCCGATCACGCCCCGGACCCGCTGGTGCGCCTCGGCGAGCCGGGCGGCCAGCGCGTCCCCACGGGCGCGTAGCGCCTCCGCGAACTCGGGGGTCGGCTCGCGGCTGACCATCCCGGTTTCGTCGTCCTTGGTCTCGGCGACGAGTTCGCCGATGACCCGCTCGGCCGTACGCTGGACCAACTCGGGCAGCGTGTTCTCCGGCTCGGCGGCGAGCACGGCCTCGATTTCCTCGTCCGTGAGCCACTCCCGGCCGGACGCGCCACCCCGGTAGCCGATGATCTGCGCGTCCTCGGCGATGATCGTCCGGGAGCCGCCGGACCCGGGCCGACCGGGCAGCGTGACGTGGAAGCGGTAGCGGACCAGCAGCAGTACCGTGCGCAGCGGCACCGCGCCGGTGCGGACGACGCCGCAGCGCCGGGCCGGGCCAGTGCCGTCGAGGGCGGTGTCGAGCACGGTCCGGGCGAGCGCGCGGACCATCGGGTCGGTGCGGACCAGGGCGTGCTCGCCGGGCGGCGCCGGGACGTCGGCGCGGAAGCTCAGCCTCTCGGGCGTTCCGTCGAAGCTCAGGCCGAGCGCGTGCCGTACCGGCACGGGAAGCTGCCGAGTGTCGGCGCGGAACCCGTCCGGATGGGCGTCGATGATCGCGCCGAAGCCGGACAGCGCCTCCCGGGCGAAGCGGGACATGTCGGCGGGGCTGCCGAGGGCGGCGCGGATCTCCGCCACTTCCCGCTGCACCTCCTCCAGTCTGATGGCGGAGTGGGCGTACTTGGTGAGGGCCTTGGACTCGCGCTCGGCCGCGCTCTCCCACACCCGGTGGACCTGGTCGCGGGTCCTGGTCACGCCCAGATCCAGGCCGAGTTGGTCGGGGTTGTCGTCCTTGCGCAGCAGCAGTCCCTCGACCAGCGCCTTGATGATGTCGTCGCCGCCCGTCGGGACGGGTACGGCGACGCCGGTCTGGCGGGCGATCGTGCGGTGCTTGCGGATGAGCACGTCGAGGACGACGCCGTCGATGCCGTTGTCGAGGCCGTACATGGTGATCGCGCGGACGATCGGGGCGCGCTGGCCGAACCGGTCGACGCGGCCCTCCCGCTGCTCGTGGCGGGTCGGGTTCCAGGCGAGATCGTAGTGAATCACCGCCTGGAAGCTCTCCTGCAGGTTGACGCCCTCGGAAAGGCAGTCGGTCGCGACCAGCACGTGCTTGCCCGGCTCGCGGGCGAGGTCTGCGATCGCCTCCTGGCGGGCCTCCGGCGGAAGCTGCCCGGTGACGTGGCGGACGTTCGCCCGCCTGCCGAGGGCCTTGGCCAGGTGCTCGGCGACGTACTCGGCCGTGGGAATGAACCGGCAGAACACGATCGGGTCGTATCCGTCCTTGAGCAGCGCCTTGACCTCGTTGATCAGAGCGGCGAGCTTGGCGTCGGCCTCCGGGCCCTCGATCGCGCGGAAGCCGCGCGCCAGTCGTTTGAGGCGTTCGCCGTCGTCATCCTCTCCGCAACGGCCGCCCGCCGCGGCGTCGATGCCCTCCAGGGCCTCCTCATCGGTGAGGTCGAGGACGCTGGAGCGGCCCAGCTCGTCCGCCTCGGCCGCGGTTTCGGCGGCAGCGGCGGCGGACCGGGTGCGGAGGGTGGCGGCGGCGGCGCGGGGGGAGGAGGCCACCGAGCGGAGCAGCGCAAGCGCCGACCACCAGGAGACCCGCTGGCGCAGGCCGCTGCCCGGCCTGCGGACCGTTTCCTGGGCGTAGACCAGCACCTGCTGGGCGAGCTTGGCGTACTCGCCGGTCAGGGCATAGGACACGTCGCGGGTCTCGCGATCCTTGGGGAAGGGCGTCTCCTCGTCGAGGTAGCGGCGGATGTCCCTGCGGCGGCGCTGCACGAAGTGTCTCGCCAGTTCCTGCCGGCCCTTCACGTCCTCCAGGTTGAGGGTTGCCAGCTTCGGATCCAGCAGGCCGACCAGGTCGCGGAAGGCGTCCTCCTTACCGCTGTGCGGGGTGGCGGTGACCAGCAGCAGGTGCCGGTTATGGTCGGCGGCGAGCTCCTGCAGCAGCCGGTAGCGGAGCTGGCGCTGCCTGCTCGACGAGCCGGTGGCCACGCAGGTGTGCGCCTCGTCCACGATGACCAGGTCGGGGCAGGTACGGACGAAGCGCTGGTAGCGGCGGTCGGATTTGATGAAGTCGAGCGAGACGACGGTCACCGGGTGCCGGTCGAAGATGGACTCGTCGAGCCGCAGCTCCCGTTCCAGGCGGGTGGCCGTCGAGGGGAGTACGAGCGTCGCGTCGATGGCGAACTTGTCGCGCAGCTCGGCCTGCCACTGCTCGGCGAGCGCGGGGGAGCACAGCACAGTCAGGCCGCTGGCCTCGCCGCGTTCCATTAGCTCCTTGGCGATGAGGCAGGATTCGATCGTCTTGCCGATGCCGACGTCGTCGCCGATCAGCAGGCGTACCGTCGGCATGCGCAGGGCGAGCAGCAGTGGGACGAGCTGGTACTGCCGGGGATCCACGGCGATCGACGCGAGCGAGCGCAGCGGCCCGGCGCTGGCGGTGAACCCGGTGCGCAGGGCGGTGCGGAGCAGCCCGGCGGCGGCGTTGTCGCCGACCTGGTCCGGGGTCGGCGGCGGGAATGTCGCGTCGGCGACCTCGTCGGCGAACAGGCAGGTCTCGAAGTCGGTGTCGCCGTTCAGCGGGCGGGCGAGCAGGAAATCGGTCCCGCTGCCCGGCTGAACGACCCACTCGCGTCCTCGGGCGGTCACCAGGCCGCCGACGGCGTACCTCATCGTCCGGCTCATCGGCCGCCTCGCCCGGTGCCGAAGACGCTCGGATACCTGCGCACGATCTTGTCCCAATCCTCGTCGTGTCGGAATCTGATGACCAGCCAGCCAAGATCCATCAGGCGGTCCTCCGCCGCCATGTCGCGCTCGGCCACGGCGGGAGCGTCATGGTGAGGACCGTCGATGAAAATGGCGATATTTCCTGCCTTTGTGCGGTAGATGAAGTCGGGCTTCGCGTAGGCGTCGGAGACCAGTACCTGGACACCGTCCGGAAGGCGGTAGTCGCCGGTGCGGAGGAAGTCCAGGAAGGTGTGCTCCAACTCGCTGTCGGCGGACTCGTGCAGCGCGTCGGCGTGCTCCTCCGCCGTTCGGTGCTCGCCGGTCGGTTCGGTAGTGGACCGGGACAGGTCCATGAGGATCGCCACCACGCTCAACCGGTCGATATTTCGATGCCAGCGCTGGTTGGAGTAGGAGAGCAGGCAGTCGTAGCAGCCTCGCTCGCACCGCTCCCGGGCTCCCTCGGCACGGTCGCGATCCTCGCCGGTGTCGGAATTAACATGGATGATCTCGAGCGCGCGCCGCGCCACGTTGGCCAGCGCGTCCTTCTCGTCGTGCAGGCGTCGCAGGGCTCCCGCCCCGCCCTCGGCGCTCTCGATGAACAGCATCCGCCCCCGATGGTGCGGGTCGGGCAGCGGCTCGCTGGTGAGTTCGGCGTCCTCCAACTGGAACTCGGCCTCGATGCCGCGCTCCAGCGCGTACCGCAGGGTGGTGGCGACTGTCTCACTGACCGGGGTGGCCAGCCGTAGGACACAGATGTTCTTGCGATCCTCCACGTAGGGCACGACCTTGACGACGCGCTTGGCCTTGTCGAGCGGCAACAGGCTCGCGTCCTCGGGGGCCTGATTCGACCTGTCGGAGTCCTTCGCCCATCGGCCGCGCACCGGGTCGAGCCAGTAGCCGATGTCGTTGCGGTTCTTCCGCCCGAGACGTCCCCGGTTGATCACACGTACGGTGGCGGTGTCGCCGTAGATCAGCCCGGCCACCTGGTCGTCTTCGTGCTTGACCTGCGCTTCCAGCCGACCGGGGCGCACGCTGTGGCTGTTGAACGCGTAAGTGATCAACAGGTCGAATCCCGCGCGGCGGCGTTCCTCCTCATCCGAGGAGATCCGCTGACGGCGGATGGTCTCCACGGTCTGCAACGGCATCAGCCCGGCCAACGAGGTGAGGCGTTGACTGTCGCACGCGTCACACTTGTCCGTCCCGGCCTGCCGGTTGTACCAGTAGCCGCATCCGGCGCAGATCCTCGCCTCGGAGGTGATGACCTCGCCCTCGTCTCCAGTCGGTACTTGAATCTTGGCGACCTCGTAGCGGCCTCCCTCGTGGTAGATGAGGGCGCCGGGACCGAACTCGCTGATCGCGATGAAGCGGGGGCGCTGAATGTACTCGCCCTTGCGCCGCTCGCCCGGTATGTAGGCGGCCAGGGGGAGCCGGGGGAAGGAGTATCCGGGCAGGAAACCCTCGGAGGCGAAGTAGCGGTAGGTGTAGAAGTCGCTGAACTGGCGGTCGGTGTCCTCGTTCTTCAGCAGCCGGAGCTGGTTCTCCGCCTGCTGCCGTTGCCGCTGGGCGATGCGCTTCTCATCGGGGGATGAGGAGTAGTCCATGACCCTGTTGTTCTGCTCACGCTGTTCGGCCAAGGCGGCCCGGTACAACCCGCGCCATCGGTCGCAGCGCTCGTCGAATCGCTTCGCCGCGTTGCGTACGGTGTCCTCGATCCACCCCTCGTGCCACCAGCTGCTCTTGGTGACGTTCTCGCGACCCAGGACGTCGGCGAGGACGTTCTTCGCACGCTGGACGGCGCGGCGCTTCGCCGCCTCGTCGTCGAACTGTGTCCGCAGATGCTCGCGGAGCGGCAGAGCGTCTTCCTGGGAGATGTCCAGCACATCCGGCATCCGCGAGTACAGGGAGGCGCCCGTCTCCGCCAGCCAAATGGCGTGGACATGTGAGCTGACCAGGTCCTCGTTGGTCAGATCGAGCCGGGGTGCTTCGACGCTTCCGGACACCATGCGCTCCGGGCGGCGGAAGTAGTACTGGTCGTGCGGGCTGCCGGTGGAACAGTAGGTGGTGATCAGCGCGGGCCGGCCGCTCCGCCCGGCGCGGCCCGACCGCTGGGCGTAATTGGCGGGGGTGGGCGGGACGTTGCGCATGGCGACGGCGTTGAGGGTGGCGATGTCGACGCCCAACTCCATGGTGGGCGAGCAGTACAGCAACGGCAGTCGCCGGCCGTCGCGGAAGAGCTTCTCCCGCTCCTGCCGCCGGACCGCCTGCACCTGCGCGGTGTGCTCGGCCGCCTGGATGCCGACGAACTCGCCCGCGACGGTGGCGTACAGATCCTTGAAGAACTCGCTGACCCGGGTCCCGACCTCCGGGTCGACCGTCTTCCGCAGCGGATCGGACGCGCCGCTCTTGCCGTCTCCCGCCCGCCAGATCAGCTCGGAGGCCTTAAGCCGGTACCCCTTGGCGCCGTCTCGCGTCTCCGCCACCTCGGCCAGCAGGCCGTACTTCTCCAAGGCCCAGAGCAGCCGCTCAATGAGGAACTGGGCCTCGTCGATAGTGAGCTGGCCCTGATGGTGTGAGAAAGCGCGATGGCGGCGAAAATAGCGTCCGAGCGCGTTGCGGCCGGTGAAGTTGACCCGGTTTCTGCTCTCACCGGGCCGCCCTGGCTGAGCGAAAACGGTCGTCGCGTCGACGCGGGTGTCCGGGTCTCCGAGCATCCACACACCGGTCAGATGTTGCTGGGACTGGTTGAAGACGCGCTCGTACCCCTCATAGGTCAATACGTCCACGTCGACCGCGAGGGCGCGCCGCATCTCGTCCAAGACGATGCGAATCAGATCCGCGCGGTGGCCGGGCTCGTCGTCGCGAAGGAGCGGATGGGCCTCGGCCCAATACTCGTTGTCGTGGGCGATCTCGTCGAGTGCGACATAGTCGAAGCGGAGCAGGCCGGTCTGTTCCAGGTTCGGCATGGTGATGCGCCAGCCGCGCGCCAGGTCCACGTAGATCAGGTAGGAGAGCGCGCCGCGCAGTGCCTTCATCACGTGCTCGCGCTGGCCGAACTTGACGTCGGGGTTCTGCGCGAACGCGGTGAGCGGCAGGTTGAGCACCCGGGCGACCCGCTGGGCGATGTCGTCGTGCCGCAGGCCGTCCTCCCCGGCGGTGTCGGCGGCACGGAACAGGGCACCCCGTACCTGCGTGACCTGCACGAAGTCGTTGAGGTGACCGGCCTGGAGGCTGGCGTCCTGCCGGTTGTCGACGAAGGTCAGCAGCTTGCGGGACCGCTCGTCGAGTTCGGTCTGGTGGCGCAGATTGCGTACGATGCTGGTGCTGATGAGCGACACCGCTGAACTGCGGCCCTCCGACGCGAAGGTGGCCAGTTTGGCGAAGTCGCTGCCGCGTGCCTGCTCATAGGACACCCGACAGCGCAGGCAGAACTTGAACGGCTCGCGGAAGTACCAGGCGCGCTGTCCCTCGCCGGCCGGGGTCTCTCCGCCTCCCGGGCCGAGCCAGATCTCCTTTGGGAGATCGTCGCGCCGTGTGGACCGGACCTGGGTGCCGCCATCGGCGGCTGGCTCCAGCCACGAATCGGGAAGCCTGCCCTCGGCGACGGGATCGGCCGGCCAGGGATGGTTGGAGCTGACGTACAGGTATCCGTTGACGGCCTCGCCGCCCGCGACGTCCGCCTCGGGCCGGGCCTCGTAGCCGCCGCCCTTGCGCTTGCTGACGACGAGATACTCCTGGCCGCATTCCCGGCAGAAGGCCAGCGGGAACAGCATTTTGTCCCGCTGGCCGGGGACGCTGATCTGGTACTGGCTGGTGATGTGCCGGTCGGTTTCCGATTCAAGGCTGACGTAGACAGTGTCGCCCTTGGACAGAAACTGGTGCAGCCGGAACGCGAACAGCGGCTCGTTCTTGTCCGGGTGGAGCGCCTTGGCGCCCTCCTGCAGGAGCTTCTCGATGACGAGGGCGCAGTCCTGCGGGGATCGTCCGGTCAGTTCGGCGAGACCATCGGCGGCGTCGGCCACCCGGGTCGGCGTACGGCGCACCAGCCGGTCAGTCCTTGGCTCCCTGTCCAGGCCGAATGTGGACTCGACCCAGCTCGCGAGCGGGTCGGCCGCGAGCTCGGCGTAGCCGCGGCCGCTGCCTGCCGACTCCATGGCGGCACGCAACTGGGGACCGGTCGGCTGCTGGTCGAGGGTGGCTCTGACCAAGGTCTCGCCGATGACCCGATCGGGCGTCACATCGGTGCCGAACAGCCGGGTCGCGACCTGCGCGATGACCTCCTGCGCTTCGGCGAAGGTCGCCGTGGTGGCCATGGTGGCGGAGGTGCCCACACACTGCAGCCCGGGTGCCGCGCACGCGTCGCGGAGTCGACGGACGAGGAGGGCGACGTCGGCACCCTGCCTACCGCGATAGGTGTGCAACTCGTCCAGGACCAGAAAGCGCAGGCCCTGCGCGGCCCCGATCAGGTCCCTGCGCTCGGCAGGGCGGGTCAGCAGGTATTCGAGCATGACGTAGTTGGTCAGCAGGATGTCCGGCTTGCGGTCCAGGATCCGCTGACGCTCCTCTTCGCTCTCCTGACCGGTGTAGCGGGCGAACGTCACCCGCTGCTCATGTCTGGCCAGGCCCCACAGCAGGTAGCGTTCGAGTTCCTCAAGCTGGCTGTTCGCGAGGGCGTTCATCGGGTACACGACGATGGCCTTCACCCGGCCCGGCTCCGGGTCGCGCAGGACGGAGTCGACGATCGGCACCATGTAGGTGAGGCTCTTGCCGGAGCCGGTGCCCGTGGTGAGCACGTAGCTGGCGCCGTCGCGAGCGGCCTCGATCGCTTCATGCTGGTGCCGGCGGAGGGAGAGCGGCCGAGCCCCTGGATCGTTCCTGTCGGTCTTGATCCGGAACAACCGGTCGCACATGGGGTGCAGCAGGTTGGTCTTGACCAGGTCGGATACGGTGCCGCCGTCGGCGAAGCTCGGGTTCAGCGACACCCATGGATGCGGCCAGCGAACGCGAGCCTGGCGCTCATCTTCGAGATGTTGGCGTATCCGTTCGTCGCGGACATGGACAAGCGATGAGGTGAACTCGTCATAGTCCGCGATGAGCTGTTCGTGCACCTGGAAGACGTCCATTGCCAGGCCACTGCTCCCTAGATGGTGACATGTGGATTATATGTTCGATTTATTTCATGGGTTTGCGAAGTGCGATTTCGACGATATTGCTAGAGGATGGTGGTGAGCTAGGGATCTTCATGGAACTGTCACCATGAAGATGGCATTGCGCGTACATATCATTACCGTCGGTGGGCTTCGTGATTGCGTGGAGGGTGCGTGTGGCATGACACGGTTTGGTGCCTAGAGGGACTTCTTCCGGCGTTATGTCAAGCTGGAGAAGCCCGTTCGGGACCAGGTCGTCACGGTGTTCTGCGAAGTTTGAGGCGGCCACGTATGTAGGTCTGCACTCGGAACAGGTGAAAAACGACCGTGATGGTCGAATATGTACTATTCGTGTCACAAACTTCTGGCGTGGTGTCGTGCTCGCGCCCGAGAAAGGCGACCTATACGTCCTGCTCAACATGCTGCCGCATGACAAGGCATACGAGTGGGCCCCACGGTGAAGCGTCACAGCCAACGCGGCAACGGGTGTCATCGAATTGCGGGAGGTTGGAGGAGTCAGCGGCAAGTCGGCCGTCGAGGCGCTGGCCGGGCGTCTGGGGCGGGACCTGACGGCCGAAGGCATCTGTCTCGTGGCGATGGGCGGCGCCACGAACGTCGGGAAGTACCTCGGCATGTACGGCCCGCGCGGTCGCGGCCTCCGGGTAACCGGGCTGTGCGACGCCGGGGAGGAGGACGGCTTCCGCAGGAGGCTGGAGCGGGCCGGGCTCGGATCCGGGCTCAGCCGCAGCGATCTGGAGGCGCTCGGGTTCTTCGTGTGCGTCGCCGACCTGGAGGACGAGCTGATCCGCGCCCTCGGCACCGCCGCGGTCGAGCGCGTCGTCGAGGCCGAGGGCGAGCTCGGCTCGTACCGCACGATGCGCAAGCAGCCCGCGTGGCGGGCGAGCACCGCGCACGACCGGTTGCGCAGGTTCATCGCGGCGGGCAGCGGCCGGAAGATCCGTTACGCGAGCCTGCTCGTCGCCGCGCTCGACCTCGATCGCGTGCCCCGGCCGCTGGACCTGCTGCTGGACCACCTCGATTCGGCAGGTCGTTGACGGCGTCGCCGCCCTCCGGGGCGGAAAGCCCGGCGGGCAAGGCGTTCCGTGCCGATTAAGGGTTTGCTTAGGTCGGCGTTGACAGCGATCGGGGTTGGTCGTGGACTGAGCGTCTACCGTCGCACGAAGGGGTGCTTTCATGCAGGTACCGGCGCCGCTGGAGTACGAGCGTGCCACCAGCGTCGATCACGCCATCGGGCTGCTTGAACGGCTGGGCGGATCGGCGCGCATCCTCGCGGGCGGGCACAGTCTGCTGCCGATGATGAAGCTTCGGCTGGCCAGCCCCGAGTATCTGATCGACATCAACGAGCTGCACGCCGAGCTCGGCTACATCCGGGTCGAGCCGACGCGGATCCGGATCGGGGCGATGACGCGGCACCGGGAGCTGCTGGAGTCCGACGAGCTCGCCGAGTCGTTCCCGATCTTCCGGGACGCGGAGAAGGTGATCGCGGACCCGATCGTGCGCAACCGCGGCACCCTGGGCGGCTCGCTGTGCCAGGCCGATCCGTCGGAGGATTTGTCGGCGGTGTGCACTACCGTGGCCGCCGAATGTGTCATCCGCAGCAGCTCGGGGGAGCGGGTCGTGACCATGGAGGAGTTCCACCGCGGGCCGTACGAGACGGCCGTCGGCGACGCGGAGATGCTGACCGAGATCCGCGTCCCGCTGCGGCCCGGCGGCTCCAGCGCGTACGAGAAGGTGGAGCGGCGCGCGGGCGACTGGGCGATCGTCTCGGCGGGCGCGGCCGTCTGGCTGGACAACGGCGTGATCACCGACGCCCGGGTGGGCCTCGCCGCCGTCGGCCCCAACACCACCGGCATCCCGGCCGTGTCCGAGCTGATGCGCGGCAACCCGCCCTCGGAGGAGCTGTACGAGCGCGCCGGCGCGATCGCCGCCGAGAGCTGCACCCCCGTCACCGACCAGCGCGGCAGCGCCGACTACAAGCGCCACTTGGTCGCCGAACTCACCAAGCGGGCCCTGCGCCGGTCCGTCGCCCGAGCCAACGAGAGGGTCTGACATGCAGGTTTCGATGACCGTGAACGGCGAGCCGGTCGGCGGCGAGATCGAGCCCCGCCTGCTGCTCGTCCACTACCTGCGCGACCACCTCGGCCTGACCGGCACCCACTGGGGCTGCGACACCAGCAACTGCGGCGCCTGCGTGGTGTGGCTCGACGGCGAGCCGGTCAAGTCGTGCACCGTGCTCGCCGCCACGGCGAGCGGCCACGAGGTGCGCACCGTCGAGGGCCTGGAGCGGGACGGCGAGCTGGACCCGGTGCAGCGCGGGTTCACCGAATGCCACGGCCTGCAATGCGGCTTCTGCACGCCCGGCATGATGATGACGGCGCGGGCGCTGCTCGACCGCAACCCCGACCCCTCCGACGAGGAGATCCGCGAGGCGATCTCGGGCCAGATCTGCCGGTGCACCGGCTACGCCACGATCGTCCGCTCGGTGAAGTGGGCCGCCGCGTACGAGGCGGGACAGAAAACGGCCGCGAGCAGCAACGGGAGCGCGTCATGACCGCCGTCGAGCACCGTCCCGCCGGGTTCGAGAACAACGACCAGAAGCCGGTCGGCTTCGGCCGCATGCTCCGCAAGGAGGATCCGCGGTTCATTCGCGGCAAGGGCCGGTACGTCGACGACGTGCAACTGCCCGGCATGCTGCACCTGGCGATCCTGCGCTCCCCGCTGGCGCACGCCCGCATCGTCAGCGTCGACACCAGCGCCGCCGAGGCCCACCCGAAGGTGAAGGCCGTCGTCACCGGCGCGATGCTGGCCGAGAAGGGCCTGGCCTGGATGCCGACGCTCTCCAACGACGTGCAGGCCGTGCTCGCCACCGACAAGGTGCGCTTCCAGGGCCAGGAGGTCGCGTTCGTCGTCGCCGAGGACCGCTACGCCGCCCGCGACGCGCTGGAGCTCATCGACGTCGAGTACGAGCCGCTCGACCCGGTGATCGACGTGCGCAAGGCCCTCGACCCGGACGCGCCGGTGATCCGCACCGACCTGGAGGGCAAGACCGACAACCACATCTTCGACTGGGAGACCGGCGACGCCGAGGCCACCGAGGCCGTGTTCGCCTCCGCCGACGTGGTCGTCAGCCAGGACATCGTCTACCCGCGCGTGCACCCGGCCCCGCTGGAGACGTGCGGCGCGGTCGCCGACTACGACCGCGTCGACGGCAAGCTCACCCTGTGGTCCACCACGCAGGCCCCGCACGCCCACCGAACCCTGTACGCGCTGGTCGCGGGCCTGCCCGAGCACAAGATCCGGGTGATCGCGCCGGACATCGGCGGCGGCTTCGGCGGCAAGGTGCCGATCTACCCTGGGTACGTGTGCGCGATCGTGGGCTCCCTGCTCACCGGCAAGCCGGTCAAATGGGTCGAGGACCGCTCGGAGAACCTGATCAGCACCGGCTTCGCCCGCGACTACGTCATGCGGGGCGAGATCGCGGCCACCCGCGACGGGAAGATCCTGGCGATCCGCACGAACGTGCTCGCCGACCACGGCGCGTTCAACGGCCAGGCCGCGCCGCTGAAGTTCCCGGCCGGGTTCTTCGGCGTGTTCACCGGCAGCTACGACCTGCAGGCCGCGTACGCCAAGGTGACCGCCGTCTACACCAACAAGGCCCCCGGCGGGGTCGCGTACGCGTGCTCGTTCCGCATCACCGAGGCCGTCTACCTGGTCGAGCGCATCGTCGACTGCCTGGCGTACGAGCTGAAGATGGATCCGGTCGAGCTGCGCATGAAGAACTTCATCCGGCCCGACCAGTTCCCGTACCAGACCAAGACCGGCTGGGTGTACGACTCGGGCGACTACGAGCCGACGATGCGCAAGGCGATGGAGATCGCCGGCTACCACGAGCTGCGCGCCGAGCAGGCCGAGCGGCGCGCCCGCGGCGAGATCATGGGCATCGGCGTGTCGTTCTTCACCGAGGCGGTGGGCGCCGGGCCGCGCAAGAACATGGACATCCTCGGCCTCGGCATGAACGACGGCTGCGAGCTGCGCATCCACCCGACCGGCAAGGCGGTGGTGCGGCTGTCGGTGCAGACGCAGGGCCAGGGGCACGAGACGACGTTCGCGCAGATCGTCGCCGAGGAGCTCGGCATCCCGCCCGCCGACATCGAGGTCGTGCACGGCGACACCGACCAGACCCCGTTCGGCCTCGGCACGTACGGCAGCCGCTCCACGCCCGTGTCCGGCGCCGCGGCGGCGCTGGTGGCGCGCAAGGTGCGGGACAAGGCGAAGATCATCGCCTCGGGCATGCTGGAGGTGTCGGTCGCCGACCTGGAGTGGACGAAGGGCGCGTTCCACGTGGCGGGCGACCCCACCCGTTCGGTGACGATCCAGGACATCGCCATGCGGGCGCACGGCGCGGGTGACCTGCCCGAAGGTCTCGAAGGCGGCCTTGAGGCGCAGATCTGCTACAACCCATCGAACCTCACCTATCCGCACGGCGCGTACATCTGCGTCGTCGACATCGACCCGGGTACGGCGAAGGTCACCGTGCGGCGGTTCATCGCCGTGGACGACTGCGGCACCCGCATCAACCCGATGATCATCGAGGGCCAGGTGCACGGCGGCCTCGCCGACGGCGTCGGCATGGCGCTGATGGAGATGATCGCCTTCGACGAGGACGGCAACTGCCTCGGCGGCTCGCTGATGGACTACCTCATCCCGACCGCCCTGGAGACGCCCGACTGGGAGACCGGCTACACCGTCACCCCCTCGCCGCACCACCCGATCGGCGCGAAGGGCATCGGCGAGTCGGCCACGGTGGGCTCCCCGCCCGCGATCGTCAACGCGGTCGTCGACGCGCTCAGGCCGTTCGGCGTCCGGCACGCCGACATGCCGCTGACCCCCTCGCGGGTGTGGGACGCCATGCGCGGCGTACCGCAGCCGCCCATCTGAGCGGAGCACCATGGTGTCGAGCATCTCCGGGTCGAGCCTTTCCGGGTCGAGCATCTCTGGGTCGAGCATCGCCGACCGCATGAAGGAGCTGGCCGCCGACCGCGTGCCGTTCGTGCACGCGGTCGTGGTCCGCGCTCAGGTCCCCGCCTCGGTACGCCCCGGGGACGACGCGATCGTCCTGCCCGACGGGTCCATCGAGGGCTTCGTCGGCGGCCAGTGCGCCGAGCAGTCGGTCCGCACGGCCGCGCTGGGCACCCTGCGCGACGGGCGCAGCCTGCTACTGCGTGTGCTGCCCGAGGACGAACAGGACTTCCCCGACTCCCCGGGCGCCCAGGTCGTCGTCAACCCCTGCCTGTCCGGCGGCGCACTGGAGATCTTCCTCCAGCCGCTGCTGCCGCCCCCGGTCCTGTGGATCGTCGGCGACACCCCGATCGCCAAGGCCCTCGCGCAACTGGCCGCCCCGCTGGACTTCGCCGTCCGGCCCGCCGCCGACGAGCAGGGCCCCGCCGGCGCGACGGCGGTCGTGGTGGCCAGCCACGGCCGCGACGAACCGGCCGCCATCCGCGCCGCCCTCGACGCGGGCGTCGGCTACGTCGGCCTGGTCGCCAGCCGCCGCCGCGGCGAGGCCGTACTGACCGAGATGGGCCTGACCGAGGACGAGCGCCGCCGCGTACACTCCCCGGTCGGCATCGACATCGGCGCCCGCACCGCCCCCGAGATCGCCCTGTCGATCCTCGCCGAGATCGTCCGCGAGATCCGCAGATCCGACCTCGGCCCGGCCCCGCTCGCCAAAGCCGACCAGCCCGCCGCACCCACGCAGGCGGTCGATCCGGTGTGCGGCATGTCGGTGACGGTGACTCCGCAGACCCCGCATCTGCTGGTCGGCGGCGAGGATGTGTGGTTCTGCGGCACCGGCTGCCGCGACCGGTACGCGGCGGCCCGGCAGGCGGAAGCGCCGGTGCAGGCAATTGATCCGATTTGTGGTATGACGGTGACCGTCATGCCGGATACGCCCCATTTGGCGATTGATGGCGAGGATGTGTGGTTCTGCGGCATGGGCTGCCGCGACCGGTACGCGGAGAAAGGCGGGCGGTAGAGGCGTGTTCGCCACCCGATCCGGTCGTGGCACGGGTGCCACGCGGTGAGCCACGTGTTCGCCGACACCGAGGAGGTGCGGCGGCGGCTCGACGAGGTCGGGTATCTGGTCGACGAGGGCATGGCCGCCGCGCTGTTCTTCGCGCTGACGCTCGGGCAGCCGCTCCTGCTGGAGGGCGAGCCCGGCGTCGGCAAGACCACGGCGGCCAAGGCCCTGGCCCGCGCCCTCGGCACGCCGCTGATCCGGCTCCAGTGCTACGAGGGCCTCACCGCGAGCGAGGCCCTGTACGAGTGGAACCACCAGCGCCAGCTCCTCGCCATCCGGCTCGCCGAGGCCCGGCACGACCGGCTCGCCGACGCCGACCTGTTCACCGAGGAGTTCCTGCAGGAACGTCCGATCCTGCGGGCCGTACGCCACCGCGGCCCCACCCCGCCGGTGCTGCTCATCGACGAGATCGACCGGGCCGACGACGAGTTCGAGGCCCTGCTGTTCGAATTCCTCGGCGAATCCTCGGTCACGATTCCGGAACTCGGCACGTTCACCGCCGAACGCCCCCCGATCGTGGTGCTGACCTCGAACCGCAGCAGAGACCTGCACGACGCCCTGCGCCGCCGCTGCCTCTACCACTGGATCGACTTCCCCTCCCCCGAGCGGGCCGCGGAGATCCTGCGCCGCTCGGTCCCCGCGGCGAACGAGCCGCTGATCAGGTCGGCCACCGAGTTCATCGGCCGGGTACGCCGGCTCGACCTCGACAAGGCCCCCGGCATGGCCGAGACCATCGACTGGGTCGCCGCACTGTCCGCCGTCGGCGCGACCGAACTCGTACGGCAGGACGTCGTCCGCACGCTGAGCGCGATCGCGAAGACCCCCGACGACCGTGAGACGATCGTCGCCGCGCTCGACGAGCCGGACAACCGCGACGAAGGACGGCACCGGACTCCCGGCGTCCCCGCCGCCGCGTCGCGGCCGTGGCCCGAGGCGTGACCCTGAGCACACCCCCTGGAGAAACCCAATGAAGATTGACAACGAGTTCACCGTGAGCGTCCCGATCGACCGCGCCTGGGCGGTGCTCACCGACCTGGAGGCCATCGCCCCCTGCATGCCCGGCGCGCAGCTCACCGGAGTGGACGGCGACGTCTACTCCGGCAAGGTGAAGATCAAGGTCGGCCCGGTCGTGTCGCAGTACGCCGGAACCGCGAAGTTCCTGGAAAAAGACGACGTCAACCACCGCGCCGTCATCGACGCCAAGGGCCGCGACTCACGCGGCGCCGGCAACGCCTCGGCCGCGATCACCGCCCAGCTCCACCCGGACGGCGACCGCACCCGCGTCACCGTCGAAACCGACCTGAAGATCACCGGGCGGATCGCCCAATTCGGCAGCGGCATGATCAAGGAGGTGTCGACGAAGCTCCTCGGCCAGTTCGTCGCCAGCCTCGAGGAGAAACTCCTCGCCGACAACGCCCCCACCGAAACCTCCACCGCCGAGTCCACCACCTCGACCACCACCGCCCCCGCCGAGACCGCTCCCGCTCCCGCCTCCGCCGAGGCCCCTGCGGCCGAACCCACCCCCGCCGCGACCACGACCGCCGAAAGCGTGGCCGCCGAAAGCCCCACCGCGCCCATAGGTGCCCCCTCGGCCGCCACCACGACCACGGAGGCGGCCACCACGTCCACCGCCACGTCCGACGAACCGCCGTCCGCCGCGACCACCACGACCACCACGACCCCAAAGCAACCCGCCACCGGTGCCCGCGTCATCGCCCCGGCCGCCGAGGCCGAACCCTTGGACGTACTGAGCCTCGCGGGCGGCTCCATCTACAAGCGCCTGATCCCGGTCGCCATCGCCGCCGTCGTCATCATCGCCATAGTCGTCTATCTCGTTGTCTCCTGACACCTCTCTTCCCACGAACGGCCCGCCGCCCGAGCGCGGGCCGTCCAAGCCGAGGCCGCCCGAGGCGGAGTCGCCTGAAGCGGGGATCGTCGAGCCGGGGTCACCTGAGCCGGGGTCGCCTGAAGCGAGGACCGCCGACCTGACGACATCGGACACGAGACCGTCTGAGATGAGGACTTCCGGGTCCAGGTCGTGGGAGTGGAGGCCGTCTGACCTAGAACCGTCCGAGGCGGAATCGCCGGAGGTGAGGCGGTCGCCGAATGGGACGACGACCCCGGGTGGCCTGCTGGCGAACGTGGACCGGGCGGCGCTCGCGGTGGCGTTCGCGGAGCGGCTGCGGCGGCGGGGAGTGCCGGTGGGCCTTCCCGCCGTCGAGGCGTTCGTCCGCGCGATGGAGGTCTCCCCGCCCGACTCGATGCCGCGCCTGTACTGGGCGGCCCGCATCGCCCTGGTACGGCACCGCTCCGAGATCGAGATATTCGACGCCGTGTTCGCGGCGGTGTTCGGCGACGTCACCCTCGGCGTCGACCCGCACGCGCGCCGCCGCCGACGCCCCCTCCCGCCCGCCGCCACCGGCCGCTACATCACCGCCCCCGGCACCGCGGGCGCGAACCAGCAGGGCGGCGGCCTGCCCTGGGCGACGCCGCCCCGGGTGATCGGCGACGCGGAGCCGTCCGACAGCCCCCTGACCGTGCCCGAACCACTGCCCAGCGCCGTCGCCGCCTTGGCCGACACCCCCTTCGAGCACCTCGACGACCACGAACTCGACCTCCTCGCCACCTGGCTGCGCTCGGCGATGACCGACTGGCCCACCCGCCGCAGCCGCCGCTTCACCCCCGACCCCCGCGGCCGTCGCATCGCCCTGCGCGCCACCATCGCCCGCTCCCGCCGTACCGGCTGGGAACCCCTGCGCCTGATGCGCGAACGCCCCGCCCGCCGCCCCCGCCGCCTCGTCATGCTCTGCGACGTCAGCCAGTCGATGCGCCCGAACGTGACCGCCTACCTGCACCTGATGCGCGCCCTGGCCCTGTTCGCCGACGCCGAGACCTTCGCCTTCGCCACCACCCTGACCCGCCTCACCGCCGCCCTGCGCCACCGCTCGACCCGCCTGGCCATCGAGCACGCCTCCGAAAAGGTCACCGACCGCTACGGCGGCACCCGCATCGCCACCAACATCGCCGCCCTGCTCGCCTCCCACCACGGCGGCCTCGTCCGCGGCGCCGTCGTCATCATCGCCTCCGACGGCTGGGACTCCGACCCGCCCGAGGCCATGACCGCCGCCATGACCCGCCTGCGCCGCCGCGCCCACCGCGTGATCTGGCTCAACCCCCGCGCCGCCGCCCCCGGTTTCGAGCCCCGCGTCGGTGCGATGGCGGCGGCTCTGCCGTACTGCGACAACATGCTCCCCGCCGACACCTTCCACGCCCTGCGGCGGGTGATCGAGGTCGTCGCCGACATCCGTTGACGTGCTCTGCGGCGGCTTCCGGTTCTCGCGGTCGCGTTCGCGCCTGCCCGGCGGTACCCGACCCCATACGGACGCCGTTTCAGCCGGTACGGCGAGTCGGCCGTTCCCACCTGCTGCGCGGGAGAGCCCGCGTGACGGCCGGAGCGGCATGGGCGAGCGGCCGCGCAGGGCCGTCAGGTGCCGGCGAGGTGTTCCCGGCCGGTGTCGCCGGACTGCGGAGGCCGCCGCAGCGCGGACGAGGTCTCGGCGCGGTTGCGTTCCTGGTCGATCCACTTCTTGCCCTCGGCCGCGATGCCCGCGAGAACGTGCAGGGTGTGCCGGATGCCCGCCGCGTCCAGGGTCGCCTCGGAAACCGTGCCGGGGTCCTCGCCCTGCTGGAGTTCCTCCACACCCGGCTCGATCAGCAAACTGATCTTCTGGCCGTCGAGAAGGGACAGCTCGAAGGTGCGCTCGCCGGTGTCCGCCTGCCGTACGCGTACCGACGAGATCGTCTCGAATCGGTAGTTCAGCTCGTCGTGATCGTGGAACTCGCCGGTCTCGAAGTCGAGGGTCGCGGTGAGCTGACGCACGCCCCTGGAAGTGAGCAGGAAGATGAGCAGCCGGTACTTCCTGTACCGCCATGGGCCGCCGCGCACCCGGGCTCGGTCGGCGGAGCCCTGGTGGGGAGCCTCGATGAAGGCGTGGGCGACGACGTCGCTCATGCTGAGCCGGTAGTGCTCCAGCGTCTCGGCCAGCAGCACCTTGCGGTCGTGGTCCAGCCAGGCGGCCATCTCCCGGTCGTCCGGCCGGTCGGCCAGCCGTTGCCGCCACCGGTGCAGCGCCGCCCGGCTGTCGTCCAGCAGGCGGTTGGACTCGTGGACGTCCGCGGCGTATCGGCGGCGTTCGATGACGACGCGCATGCCGGAGCGCCCGGCGACCCACCCGGCCGCGACGATCAGGACCAGCGACCGGACCGCCTCGAACGAACTGACCTGGATCGCGCCGCGCGCCGCGAGGATCGTGCTGATGACGCAGGTCACGGTGCCGAGTACGGCGGTCGCCCGCATGGTCGCGGGGACGGCGAGCGCCCGGCGGTAGTCCCACAGCGTGCCGTCCGTCCAGCGGGCGACGACGCGCCCGGTCCGGTAGCGGATGAGCCAGTTGATCCGGTTGACGGCGACCCCGGTGTCCCGGTAGGCGTCGGCGACCTCGTCACGCAGGCTCGCGCGGATGCCCGCCGTCCACTCCAGCCAGTCTTTGCGCTCGACGCCTTCCGGGACGTACTTGGCGAAGTAGTACTCGAATCGCCGGTCCACCTGGCGGGCGAAGCCGTCGGCCGGCGGGGCGGGTCTCCGGCGGCCGGAGAAGCCGAACCCGTTGCCGTGCCACTCGCCGTGCTCCGCGTCCTTGGCCCGTCGTCGCGCCGTGCGGAACCGCCACTCCGCGCCGTCGCGGAACGCCAGCCAACCGCTCACGACGCTCAGCGCGTACGCGACCAGGGCGGCGGTCCGGCCGCCCTGCACGAGCAGCGCGCCGATGTGCGCGGTCGCCGCGGCCAGGACGATCGTGCCGCCCACGGCTCCCGCCCAGGTCCCGGCGGAGATGGCGACCGATTGCGGCGGCCGTACGCGCGTCTCCCCGGGCGACGGCTGGAAGAACGTCCAGACCCGCTTCGCCCGGTTGCCGGACATCTGCTCAGCGGCGGCCCGTTCCAGGCGAAGCCGCCACATCTGGTCGTTGAGCGGACCTTCGAGGAACAGCTCCAGATGGCGGAGGATCATGGCCCGCTGGGTCTCGGGAAGCTCGTCGAACTCCTTCATCGGCAGGCGGATGTCCGCGTCCGGCCGCGCGGCGGCGTCCAGCAGCCGCCTGATCGTCCGTACCCCGTCCGCCCAGGGGCCCTCGCCGACGGCCGGGAAGAGCCGGTCGACGTCCCGGAGCTGAGTCGCCTCCTCGGCGGACAGCTCGCGTCGCGTCCTGCCGCTCAACAGGGCGAGCAGCCAGTGGAAGAGCACCTCGTCGGTGCGGTGGCCGCGCACGACGGCGTCGTGGATGAGCCGCCAGGCGGTCTGTGGCATGCCCCCGTCGAGATGGCGTGCCCCCGCCTCGAACCTCTCCCGCGGCGACGGATCCGCGGGAACCACGTAGTTGACGTCTCCGTGCACGACCGCCGCCTGCACCGCGACCTGGGCGGAGTCGGCGGCCATGTTGATTGGCACGTTCAACGGCACGTTGATCGGCACGTTGATCGGCGCGTTGAGCGGCACGTTCATCGGCACGTCGTCGGGCGGGGTCATCGCAGGGCCTGCGCCAGCGTGATGATGGTCGTCAGGTCGCCCGCGAGGTCGGCGGCGTCGGCGAGCAGCCCGCGCAGCCGCTTGAGCGCCAGGGTCAGCTTGCCCTTGCTCTGCGGCGTCTCGGCGCGGAGGGCGTCGTCGGCGATGGCGAGTTCCTCCTCGGCAGCCGCGAAGGTCTCCTCGTCCAGGCGGCCGTCCGCCCGTGCGCGCCGGAGCAGCGATCGGAACTTGGTGAGCGCCTGCACCAGGTCCTCCGGGCGGCTCTGCCCCACGCTGTAGTTGATGTCGCCGTGCACCTGGCCGACCTGAATCCCCACCTGGGCGTTGCCCTGCGCGACGTTGTGGTACGTCACCCCCGCGGGATGGCGATCCCCCTCGTGAGCGTCCTCGCGAACCCGCATCGCCGTTCCTCCCGCCGTCTTCGGCCACCGGCCCCGCTCGTCCTCGGCCCCGATCGCCTCCGCCAGCGCCGCAGCGAACGCCGCCGCGTTGGCCGCCGCCCTCTCCTGCCACCGGTCGCGGTCGGTGATCTCCTTCGTGCCGTCGGCGCGATCGCTGACGCCGCGGATGACGACCATGGGCAGGGCCCCGTTCAGGTGCGCGGCCTGCGCGACGCCCGCGCCCTCCATCTCGATCGCGTACGCGTCGTTGTAGTTCTGCTCGATCCACCGGGCGTGCCCGGACACCTTGGAGTTCAAGACGACCTCGCCCGCCGCGATCGGCCCGAAATGCACCTGGGGCGCGGGCCCGTCGAGGTCCCCCGCCCACCCGCCGTCGCGGCCGATGTGACGGGCGAGCTGCTCGGCCGCGTGCGAGGTCTCCCAGCTCCGTGGACGGCTCCTGAGCCCATCGTCTTCGCTCTTTCCCCCGTGGTACGCGTAGACGCGCGTCGCCACCACGACGTCCCCGAGGGCGATGTGCGGGCTCAGCGCGCCGGCGACGCCCACGAAAAGCAGAGCGGCCGGGTCGAACTCGCGGATGGCCCGCTCGGTCAGCACCGCCGCCGCCTGGTTGCCGGTGCCCACGTTCGCCAGCGCCACCCGGCAGCGTCCGCTCGCGAGCCGGCCGACCTCGAAGAGGGTGCCGTGCGGATGCCGGTGCAGCCCCGGGGCGGCGAGATGCCTGCGGACCGCCTGATACTCCAGGTCGAGCGCGGTAAGGATGACGACGTGTCGATCACTCACTCTCCCACTCCTTCACGTGCGGCTTGTCGGGCCGGACCATCGGCGGGTGGAGGACCGTGCGCGGCCCCGCCCGGAACAGCCGGGCCGGACGCCCGGCGGCCCTGCGGGCGGTGCCGGCCGGAACGATGAACCCCTCGGTGTTCTGCACCTTGCGATAGAAGTTGCGAGGGTCGAGGGTCGTCCCCCAGACCGCCTCGTACACCTCCTGCAGCTCCGTGATCGTGAACGTAGGGCCGCAGAACGCCGTCGCAAGGGCCGAATGCTCCAGCTTGGCGCGGGCGCGCTCCACCCCGTCGGCGATGATGCGCCGATGGTCGAACGCGAGCTCGATCTCCCCGGAGAGCACCGCCTCGGCGGGCCGCCACCCGGCGCTCGCGGCGTCCGTCCCCGCGGTGGGCTCGGGCAGCCGGGGCGCGATGGCCAGATACGCCACCGACACCACCCGCCCCCGGGGATCCCGCCCCGGCTCGCCGTACACGCCGAGCTGCTCCAGCCGAAGCGTCTCGACGTCCAGATCGGCCTCCTCGGCCAGCTCCCGGTGGGCCGCCTCGACGATGCCCTCCTCGACGTCCCGCAGGAACCCACCCGGCAACGCCGCCCTGCCCTTGTACGGCTCGACCCCCCGCTCGACGAGCAACACCTGCAGCCGCGACTCACGCAGCGTCAAAATCACCAGGTCCACGGCGAGCAACACAGCGGGCGCCACCCACGAATCGTCCGTCATGCGGGGAAGGCTAGCTTTTTGTCGCTTTGACAAGAATGACGGAAAGGTAAGAAGTGTCAGTCCTGCGGCGGGCGCGGTGTGCGCGGTCGCGCCACTACCAGGGGGCCGACGCCGGACCGGCGCGACCCTCGCGATGACGGCATGTCCGGCAGGTCGGACCAACGGTGAACACCACGTCGTGGGCGTGCGAAGGGGTGCGCGGGTCACCCGTGTGTGCTGCCGCAGTTTTGACTCGGACGTGGACGCTGATCAATGGCGCGAATGTATCACGCGATGTAGGGTGAGAGTCCATATGAGGAGAGGCTGCAACCGGGATGTTGCTGAGTTTCCGCACGGCGAACCATCGATCCTTGCGTACGGAGCAGCAACTGCTGCTGACGCCCGCTTACGCCGAAGAGGACAGGCCGAACGCGACCTGGCAGGCCGTACCGGTTGTGGCGATCTTCGGCCCGAACGCCTCGGGAAAGTCCAATCTGCTCGACGCGATCAGGTACATGGCCTACGTCGTCAGATGGTCTTTCCTGGAGAACGAGCCCGGCGGAGGCATGCGGCGCAACCCGTTCGCGCTCAGCGCCGACGAGGCCTCCACGTACGTAGTGGACCTGTCGATCGACGGGGTTCGTTACACATATGGCTTCTCCATCGATGACGTGGCCGTGGTGGAGGAATGGCTGTACAGCTACCCGCAGAGAAGAGAACGAAAGATTTTCGAGCGGGGTGCCGATGGTTTCACCTATGGGGTGCACACTCCCGACTCGGTGAAAAGCCTGGAAAAGCTTGTCGAGCCGAACGTGCTGCTCCTGTCGGTCGGTGCGCGTGCTCGCCAGGACATGCTGCGACCGGTTTATGGCTGGTTCGCCGCCCAGAGCTTTCGAGCGCCGACGGTCGGCCGTGGGTCGTTCATGAGGAACAGGTGGAACAATCTGGAGCTATCCGGTCTGCAGGATCGGATAACGGCTCTGATGCGTGCCGCGGACACCGGTATCGACGGCTTCGAGATCGTCGAGGAGACCGATGAGGAACCGGCCCTTCGGGCTGCCGCTCTGCGACAGAACTCCGGCGGCAAAACTTTTCCTCGGCGTCAGACCATGCTGCTTTTCAAGCACAGGTGTGACGCGGGCGAGTTCGTTCTCCCATTGGAGGAGGAATCCGACGGTACGCAGCAGATGTTTCACCTGGCGGTATCGGTGCTTCCGGTCCTGGAGTCCGGAGGCGTGCTCCTCGCGGACGAACTGGACGCGAGCATGCACACCTATCTGAGCGCGAAACTCATCCAGCTTTTCCAGGATCCGGCCACCAATCCGCGCGGTGCCCAGCTCATCTTCACCAGTCACGACTCCGCGCTCCTCGGCCGCGTGCAGGGCCGCGACATCCTGCGGCGTGATCAGATCTGGTTCACCGAGAAAGACGACGATGGGGGCACCCAGGTGTTCCCATTGACAGATTTTAAGCCCCGCAAAGAGGACAATAGAGAACGGCGGTATCTAACCGGACGATACGGCGCCGTTCCCAATGTGGACGATGAACTTTTTGCGGCGGCGCTCGCGACACATGTAGATCCGCCTCACGTCCCCCCGGCAGTCCACGAGCAAATCCCCGGTTGACTCGCCGGAACCCGGTTGAGAAGGGTCCTTGCTCGACCGCAGGCCATCCGGCGGACGAGTCGAACGTAAGCGGTTTCTTATTCTCTGCGAGGGGGACACCGAGGAGAAATATTTCTCGATGTCGTCATGCCGGGAGTTCGTCATTTGCAGGCGATCGACGAGGCCCGACGACGCCGTGATGCCGATGATTACGACGAGGAAGACGAGGTGTGGTGCGTCCTCGACACTGAACTCGACCGCAGACTCGCCGCTTAAGGGACGTTCTTCGGAATGTCGGGCAGGTCGACGCAGGGCTCATCGGTTGGCAGCGACTCGCTGGGGTGCAGTCTGCCGCAGCGGACCTCCACGCTCGAAGCGTCGGACTCAACCCGCATGATGGCGATCGCCTTGTTCACCGGGTCGTGTCGCTCGCCCCAACCGAAGTCGATGACACCGCTCGAGCCGTTCCAAGCGGATTCGCCGAAGGTGCGGGACAGCCGGAACAGGACGTCTCCCGAACTCGGTAGCCGACCTCCTGGTCGATGCGCCTTATTGGCGGCACGGTAGATGACGTCGAGTGCGTCATAAGTGAGGATGAGGGTATCGTCCACAGCGGTTTTGTGTGCGCCCTTGATCAGCCTGCTGATGAATTCGGTCGCGTGGAACGCGTTGTCTTCATTCCCCTTCCATATTTCTCGGTTGGCCAGAGAGGCATAGTAGACCATTACTCGTCGCATATTGGTGATCTCTCCGCTGTGGGCGGCGACGACCCTGCTGACGTCGTCTCCTGCGATCACCCTGGCGGGCAGTCGGTCGCCGCAAGGTCCACTGCCTTCGATCGCCCTGAGGAAGTCCAGGAAATCCGAGGCGCGGCCCGCATACATGAAGACGTGGGGTTTCCGCGCACATGCCTTGGCGACGGCAGGGGTCATTTGGTCCTGGGAGTCGCCATAGGCGATCGGAGAACCGACGGTGAATTTCTCCTTCTGTAAGGCAGAGGCGAAATCAGCCGCCAGGTTGTTGGTGTAGGTGTCCTCATCCATGCCGTCCTGCACGATCACCGCCGAGGCCCTTTCGGCGGTGGTGGGCAGAGTCTTGCGCGCGAAGCGGGCTGCGAGCGTCGCCTGGCGGAAGTTGGTCGGGCTGAGATGGAAGTAGTAGGGGGAAGGTCTGCCGTTGACCATTCCGAGGTCGTCGGCGGTGGCGGTGGTGGACACGACGGGAATCTTCGCGGCGTCGAATTGGCTGACGGCCTGTTCGACGCCCGCAACGCTGCGCGCCAACCCCACGACGCCCATGAGGTGGGTATCCTCCTCGGCGAGCTTTGTGACCAGTTCGGCGGCTCGTTTGCCCTGCCGGTAGTTGTCTCCGGCGTTGACGATCAAAATCTTGACGCGGGGAGCCCTCATCACGGCGCGCTGGAACTCCTCGGCGGCTGTCAGTTCGGAAAGGGCGCTGGCGTATCTTTCGTCAGGCCACGACGTCTCCACCGAGTACTCGCCGAACAGGGCCAGGCTCACATACTCTCCGGCGCGGTCGACGGCCCGGTTGGTCGCGTCGATCTTCTGCATGATCGCATAGATTTCCGCTTTGAACAGGTCGCGGGGGACGTCGCGCGTGGCGTTGATGACGCCGATGCACTCACCTCCCAGGCGTTCGACGTGGGTGAGCCCGCCGCAGCTTGCCGCCCGGCCGTTGATGGTGCTCAACGCCAACCAGATGATCAGGCCGGGCAGCCCCAGCAGGACGACGCCCCAGTAGCCGATCGCGCGAGCCTGGTGTCGCCAGGGCCGCAGCCGGTACGGCGGCGCGGGCGATGGGTGATGTCCGTTCGATCGGACCACGAGACGGAGCGACGTTCGATGCCGTAGCCGTGCCCGGCGCCATTTCCTGACGTTTTCGGTGAGCGCGCCCAGTTCCGCCGGCGCGGCCGACAACCGAGGGCCCGCCAGTTCGTCGGGCACGGTGGCGATCACCAGCATCGGCAGGACCAGGCCGGTCGTTTCGCATGTGTCTTCCAGCAGGCGCAGGAACCGGGCGTTGACGCTCTGGACGTCGTCGATTTCGATGTGCAGGAGGCAATAGAGCCCGCGTCCCCAGCTCGGCCAGGGTATCGGCCATTTCTTGTACGCCTGTCGGAGGTCCTCGCACAGGGCATGGACCAGGAGCCTGTCGCTGTCGTCGTCGGTGGCGTTGGCCAGACGCAGGGCGTACGTGGCGAGCCGTTCCCAATAGCCCCTGCGTGTGAACTGCTGCCGTTTGAACCAGCCGTAGAAGAACGAACCACGGAGGGAACCGAGACCTTGGGCGCAGATGCCGATCGTCGCCACGAGGATGCCGAGCAGCCACGGCAACACGCCGACGAGATCGGATGGCCCCGCGGCCAGCCACACCACCAGGGTTCCCAGCGGGACCCAGGTGACCGCGGCGCGCCCGAGGAAGAAGTCGACGACCAGCCGCCATGTTCCCCCCGACGTGGGCCTTTTCCGCCGCCATTCCTTCAGGCGCGTTTTGAACACCTGGAAGCCCTCGTGCGATTGCGGGTCCGGCGGCCAGTTGCCGGAATCGGGCGGCTCGTCGCGCTGCTTGCGGGCCCACAGAACGAACTGCGCGAGTGGGAAGCGCGGTGCGGGGAGGAATGATCCGTCCACCGGTTTTCCCAACTGGCCACGGGATCCTGCCAGCGCGGCCACCAGCGCGGCCACCGAGGCGTGATCGCCCTCTCGTACCGTGGTGCTGGGCAGATGCTTCGCGAACGGGGCGATCGCCTCTTCGGCGACCACGGCCGCATCGGGACCGGTGACAAGGAGGAGCGGCAGTTGCCGATCCCGGCGCCAGAACCAGGGCCTGCGGATGAATGTCGCTATGACGCTGCGCAGATCGGCCATGCGCCCCGTCCCCTCGACTCGTCGGATCCACCCAGGGCATCGTCCTGTCACGGGCCGGGTACAGGACCGATCCCAATCTAACTAACCCTGAGTCATCGGGTGACAGCCATCGATCAGATGCGAGGCCGGGCGGTCACCGGTGTCGGCGGGTCAGCTCCACAAGGTGACGTGGATGGAGGGGCGGAAGCGGCCGACGCTGACGCCGGGGCCGCGGAGCATCGCCTGGGTGGCGCGCGGGGTGGTGACGAAGCGGACGAGTTCCTCGGCGGCCGGGGGAGTGCCCTGGGAGGCGAGGGTGAGGGTGGCCCAGACGCCGTCGAAGCGGAGGGACGGGCCGGGGACGCGGACGAGGGTGCCGTTGGCGAGGTCCTTGGCGATGGCGAAGGTGACGGCGGGGGCGAGGCCGTTGTTGCGTTTGACCTCCTCCAGGGCGGCGGCGTGGCTCTGGAAGATCTGCTGGTTCTCCTCGGGTACGCCGATGCGGCGCAGCAGGGCGGGGACGACGCCGACGTCGGTGGCGGCCGACGGGCCGAGCAGCCATGTCTGGTCGCGGAGCTGGCCGAGGCTCGCCTCGACCTTGGCGAGGGGGTGGTCGGGGCCGGTCACGATCGTGAGCTGGTAGTTGAGGAACGGTTTGCGGATCAGCGACTCGTCGCCGGCGGCGGCCACGTGCGGGCCGATCGCCACGTCCAGGGTGCGGGAGTGCAGCAGGTCGGGGAAGCGGCGGGGGTCGTGCACGCTCAGCTCCACGTCGAGGTCGGCGGCGCGGCTCGCGAACAGCTCGATGAGGCCGGGGGCGGCGTACTCGGCGAAGACGCTGGAGGCGCCGACGCGCAGCAGGCGGCGGCCGGCGCCCGCCTGGCTCACCTCCATGATGGTGCGCTCCTGCAGGCTGAGCAGTTCGCCGGCGCGGCTGGCCAGGCGCAGCCCGCCGGGGGTGAAGGCGAGGCCCGACGCGGTCCGGGTGAAGAGTTGGTCGCCGAGTTCCTTGCGCAACTGGCCGATGTGGAGGGAGACGGCCGCCTCCGAGACCTCCAGCTCCGCGGCGGCGCGTTTGACCGAGCCGAGCCGTACCACGGCGGCGAAGGCGCGAAGCTGGGTGGGCGTCATGTGGGCAATTTACTGCAGTTTATTCGAATTGCGGCAGTTGGTCGATGGCGAGGCGGAGCCGGCCGCGCATGCCGGGCGGCGGGCCGTACCGTCGCCTTATCGTGAGGTGGTGGGCGGTCACATCGACTTTAGCGCCGTCGCCGAGGTGGTACGCCGGGGCGACCTCGCGGCCCTCGCCGGACTCGTGGCCTCCGGCCGGCCGGTCGACGAGGACGACGGGGTCACCGGCACGACGGCGCTGCTGGTCGCCTGCGAGAGCGGGCAGACGGAGATCGCGGAATTCCTCCTGGCGCGCGGCGCCGACCCCAACCGTGTGCACCGCGACGGCTGGAACTGCTACGACTCCACTAAGGCGCCGGCGATCCGGGAGCTTCTGGTCCGGCACGGTTTCGCGCTCACCCTGTGGCAGCCGACCCGGGGCGCGGCGCTGGAGCAGCTCCGCGTGCTGTCCCCGGCGCGACCGCTGACCGAGAGCTGGTCGGGCACCCTCACCGGCACCGCGCCCACCCTCGAATACCGCGCTTATCCGCAAATGTCGGGCAGCGTCTTCATGAGCGTCACCGCCGCCGGGCACACGCGTTCGTACGCGGTCACCACCCCCGGTCACCTCGCCGCCGCGCTGCCGGGGCGGGCCGAGCCCGGTCCGGCCACGCTCCGCCTGCGCCTGGAGGGGTTCCGCGGCGAGTTCCGGGTGCGCCTGTACTGCGCGGACCGCGTCCCCGGAGACGGCCTGCGGGATTTCTGGCTGCCGGACTGGACCGGCTGAAGCACTCGCCCCGGTGGGGGCGGCCGCCGTGCCGGGCCGGTCGAGTCGTGACAGAACGTCGCCGTGCGCTTACGGGAACGCGGCGGCCGGAGCGGGTGGCGGTTCCTCACGCCGGCGCCGCACCGCCTCATATGCCTTCGACGGCGATGAAATTCTCGTTTCCTCGTATTTCCGGCAGGATGGAAAGGGGGTTTCGGGTGATATCTCGTTTGTTGCCTTGGGCTGCTGGTGTAGCCTCTGTGCTGGCTAGAAGACACGAACGCGGCATCGTGGGGAGAACCGGGCACCTTGCAATTATTGCCCATTGACAGTTGAAGCGCTGTGCAGATCATAAGCCTGTCTTGCTGTAATTGGGCTGCGTCAAAACGATACATCGTATTTGACCGAAACCCTTGTTTCGGTCTTTTCGGTGTTTCGCAAGGTGGCTCCCCGCCGCCAGGAAAGCCAGTGGGTGTGGTTCTCGCCGCACGCCGTACGTGGGGAAAGGGATGTTATCCGTGAGTGTGTCGGGCGGTCAGGGAACCGTTCCCCGATATTGGCGGAGGAGGCGGTGAGCGCGTTTGCCGAGCTCGCGCTGGCGGTCACCGAGACGGTCACCGCCGGACCGGCGCACACCAGCGAGTAGGAGACGGGCGCCCTGCCGACGCCATGCCGGGCGACGGGCAGTTCCTCGTTGGCGAGGACATCAGGCCCGGCACGTACAAGACCGCCGGGCCGGATGGCTCCACCTGCTATTGGGCGCGGCTGAGGAACGCCTCCGGCGAGCTCAGCGCGATCATCGCGAACGATAACATCACTGGTCCGGTACGCGTCGCTCACAAGAAGGGCGAGTACTTCGAGAGCACTCGCTGCCAGGAGTGGAAGCGGGTCGGCTGACAACCGACGATCATGCCCCAGACCGGAAGGAACTGTGTCACGGCGCATGTCCTGTCTGGGGCCTGGCAGACGCACCCGGCCCGCCGTCGGTGGGCCGGAGAACCAGCAGTCACTTGATGAGCAGGAGGACAGATGTTTCTCAGGCGGGTCGCCGTCGAGGGATTCAGGGCAAGCGCTGGGGGGTTGATCGAGTGTCACTTTCCCGGACGGTTCTCGACCCTCCTCGGCCCCAACGGCGGAGGGAAGACCACGATCAGTGACGCGATCTATCTCGCGCATCAGATGACCTTTCCCTGGCTGAACCCGTTTCCCGCGACCGCGCTCGGTCAGGATCCCCGCTACGTGGAAGTGACGTACCAGAATCCTCAAGACCCCAACGCTGCGCCTGGCACCCTCGATCGGATGCTCTACAACCAGGGGGCCCCGGCGGAGCTCACCTGGTCCCGTCGGCTTGTGCCGTGGATGGGCCGGATTCGGAAGGAAGGGCCGAGTCGCACACCTGGAGCCGCAGGCCGCATCCGCCTGATCTACCTGCCCGCCAGCCGGAACCCGGTCGACGAGCTCGCGCGCCGTGAAGTTCGCGTGCTCATCGATCTGCTTCAGGCACACCAGCAGAGACTTACCGGTTATCGGAGTCTGCACGACCTGCGGCAGCACGCGAGTCAGCTACTGGACCGGCTGGCCCGGCACAATCTCATCCAGGAGGTGGAGGAACGCATTGGCGCCTACCTCTCCGACCTCTCCGACGGGGTCAACCAGCACATTCCGTTCGTCGGCGGCCAGCAGGTGGACGATGTCTACCTGGCGCGTGTGCTTGAGCTGCTGCTGGCCACAGCGGATGACCGGGCGGTGGCCAAGCGGCTAGAGATCAGCAGCCTGGGATACGTCAACCTCCTGCACATCGCCCTCACCCTGGCCGCGATCCCGGACCTCACGGCTCCGAGGACGAGCCGTCGGACCGCGGGTATCTCCGGCGAGGCGCCGACGGATCGCGAGGCCGAGCACGATGAGCGGGCACGTCTCGCGGAGGAGGAGGCGGCGCTGGAGGAGGAGTCGTTCTTCCCCTCCCACTCCTTCCACGCCACGGTGGTTATCGAGGAGCCGGAGGCCCACCTGCACCCACAGCTTCAAAAGGGCCTGGCTCGCTACCTGCGCGCCCTGGTGCGTAACCGGCCCGAGATCCAGGTGATCCTTAGCACGAACGCGACGGATGTCATCTCCGCCTGCGATCCGACCGAGCTGGTCGTCCTGCGCCGCCTTGCCGACGGAAAGAGGGCCGCCCGTACTCTTGCCATGCTCCCGATTAAGGGGCGGAACGAGGTGTTCACCAGAGCCCGGCTGCATATGGACGCCATGCGATCGTCCGCGCTCTTCGCTGAGCGGCTCGCCGTTGTCGAGGGCGTGACTGACGTGCTCATATTGCGTCAGTTCGGTTTGGTGTGGGCAGGTGATGATCAGCGAAAGCGGTCGTTCATCAACGCCCTGGAGATCGTGCCTGTCGGTACGAAGGTGGGGCCGTGGATCGTACGTCTCCTGGCGACGAAGGAGCATGAGCTCTGCGCACGCATCGCGATCATGCGTGACTCAGATCAGCCCCTCGATCAGCTTCCGACGCCGCCGCCGTGGCTCGCCGAACACGACGATCGGGTGGTGGGCTTCTTCCCCAGCCACCCGACGCTGGAGCCCGCCATCACCGAGGGCAACGAAGAGATCGTGGCTCGGGCGCTGGACGCCCTGAGCGTGCCGAAGCCCGACGTGATCAGTCCGACGACGATCTACGAGCTTTTCAGGTCCCAGGGTAAGGCGACAGACGGCACCAAGCGGTCGGCGGGGCCGGCCGCCAAGCTCAAGGGCGAGTTCGCCTTGCAGGTGGCTCAGATCGTGGACAAGGTGGTGCGGGGCGAGATCGACTGTCCCGTGCAGGTGCCGAAGCACATGGCCGATCTATTCGACTTCGTCTACCAGACCGAAGACGACGTGACCGCAGGCGAGGCAGGTGCGACGGATGACTCGATGAAGGACGACGGTGACACCCTGTCCGGGAGCTCCGATGTATAGGCCTCCCGAGTTGATTGACGAGCAGCTGCGTGCGGCGTCGGCCGTGGATAAACGTCTCTACATCGAGGCGTCTCCCGGAGCCGGGAAGACGAGTGTGGCGGCGGAGCGGTTCGGCCTGCAGCACTACGGAGCTCCGGCCGACGGCCGCGCCACCCTTGGTTTCGCGTATACCCGGCTGGCAGCCGCCGAATTATGCGAGCGGGTCCGATCCCGCTGGGGTTCGGCCGCGTTGAGGTGGCCGAACCGTATCGACACTCTCGACTCCCTCCTGCGCGACATCCTGACTTGGCTCCTCCGGATGGGGCAACTGCGCTGGCCCGGCGGTCATGAGGAGCTCAAGGTCAGTGATACGTGGGAGGCATGGGGCGTGCGGACGTGGCAGTCGTGGAAACCCCGTCTGGCTCCCGTGCTGCACATCGTCGAGTCCGGCCAGATCGAGTTCGGCGGCCCGGAGCAATTCCACGGCCCGCTGGCCGAGGGGCGGTGCACACATGACGAGATCCGCACGGTCATCGCCGGTGCCCTGGACCGCCGGGTGCTGAAGGCCGCGATAGCGGATTTCCTCCGAGCTTCGGTACGGTCCGTCATCGTCGACGAAGCATTCGACGTCAACGAGCTCGACCTGCGAATCTTGGAGCTGCTATGCGAGCAGGATGTCTCGATGACCCTGATCGGCGACCCGTGGCAGGCGCTCTACGAGTTTCGTGGCGCACGACCGTTGCTCGCCGAAGCGCTGCTCATGAACTACGGCTTTCACCCGGTGCGGCTGAGAAGATCGTTCCGATTTCGGAACGCGGCGACGCGAGAACTCGCTGAGCACATGCGCACCGGGCGTCCCGTCACGATACCCCGCTGGGAAGCTGCTGGACCGCTCGATGTCGCACTCGCGGCTAGATGGGAGGACATGTGGCGGCTCGGACCGGAGATCTTGCCGTTGTCGTTCGGGCGACCGACCAGTTCGGAGAAGGCGCTCGCGACGCTCCTGCTGAATCGCTTCGCGTCCACCGTCCTGAAGACTGAGGCTGTCTACGTCAATGACGCCCTTCGGCGGCTGAACCTTCCTACCGACGTGGACTTGGGAGAGGAATTGGATGATGTCCTGCTCACTCTTCGCAAAGGCGGTGTGGATGCTGTGGATGCCGCAGGAGAGAGACTGCTTCAGGTGGTGAGGGAAGTCGGCCCGACTGGGAGATGGCTCGCAGTGACGCACGGCCTCAGAAGGCTTCTGCGGAATCTCGCGAGGCGTGTTGAGTCACAGTCCACCGGTTTCATCCCCGGCATGACCGTGCACCAGGCGAAAGGGCGGGAGTGGGACGCGGTCGGTTTCCTGGCGAGGGAGGAGGATCTCTCCGCCCTGCGCACCGGCCTTGACCGCGGCCGGGCCGGTGATCGGCAGATCTACGTGGCACTCACCCGTGGAAGATACTCGACCTTCCTCCTCACTGCAGCAGCAGAGGAGCGATCTCGATAAGGCCGTTTCGCCAAGGTCTAGGGCGGTGTGATGACCCGTTACACCGCCAATATCCACACCACGCGGTCCGCCCGGCGGGAAGCGGAAACATCGCCTATGTGCTGTGGGGCGGTCGGTGCGACGACAGCGAGGCCGCAGCGTGTCCAGCGGCGCTGGGGATCGCCCAGGGCGAGGGCAGGACCTGTCGCCTCGCCCTGGGGATCGTCCAGGACCCGCCGCCGGGCGGCGGAGGGGGTGGGGCCGGTCGGCGTCAGGCGACCGGGGCGGAGCGCCAGCCCGGCTGGTACTCCTCCTGCACCACCTTGGAGTACGGGGCCTTGCTCACGATGGCGCGGACGGCGATGGGCTCGTGCTCCTGGACGGTGAGCTTCTTGGTGCCGCCGTTCGGCTCGCCCCAGATGACGCGGACCTCGGCGCCGATCGGCACGTCGGGGTTGACGGTCGCCAGGGACAGGCCGGAGCGCTCGTTGGCGCTGTAGCCGGTGAACAGGGACAGGCCCACGACGTTGTCGTCGGCGTCGATCACGGCGTCGTAGTTGGAGGAGCCGTAGTTGGCGTTCGGGACGTCGAAGAACTGGTGGCCCGGGCCCTGCGGGTCGGCGAGGGAGGCGAAGATCTTGCCCAGGTCCTCGGCGTTCCAGGCGAGGGTGACCTTGCGGCGCTGGGCGTCCTTGTTCTTCTCGATCTCGCGCAGCGCGTCGGCGCCCATGAAGTCGTGGTCGAACTTCACGAAGGAGCCGTAGCCGAGCTCCCAGGGGTTGAGGTAGTAGTCCTTGATGTCGTCGGAGATGAAGCTGCCGGCGAGGGCGTTGGTGGCCTCGTAGCTGTCCACGCCCAGCCACTCGCGGTACGGGCGCAGCTCCTCGGCGGTGTAGACGGCCGGGAGGGGCGAGGGGATCCAGCCGGACTCCAGGGTGTTGCTGGAGTAGGCGCGCGAGCCGCAGGGCTCGATGCCGAACTCGCGGCCGGCCTCGAGGATGGCGTCGCGGATCTTCTCGTAGGTCTCGTACGGGCCCCAGATCTCCAGGCCCGGCGCGCCCGCCATGCCGTGGCGCAGGGTGCGCACCCGCTCGCCGGCGATGTTCATGTAGCTCATGCGGAAGAAGCGGAGCTGCTCGAGCGGGCCGCCGTGCAGCTTCTCGATGATCGGCCAGGCGTTCGGGCCCTGGATCTGGAAACGCCACAGGTCACGCGACACGGCCTTGCCGTACGGGCGCATCGGGGAGCGCTGGTCGAGGCGGATGTCGACGTTGTAGCCCTTGCCGCCGTAGAACTGCAGCCAGTTGGCCACCGGGGCGCGGCCGACGAAGGTGAACTCCTCCTCCGACTCGCGGAAGAGGATTCCATCTCCGATGACTCCTCCCTCGGGGGAGACCGGGACGAACTGCTTGGCCATGTTGACCTCGAAGTTCGCCACGCTGTTGATGCCGGTGTCGGAAATCAGCTTCAGCGCGTCCGGGCCGGAGATGAACAGGTTGACCATGTGGTGTGACTGGTCGAACAGCACGGCGGTCTCACGCCAGGCCCGGACCTCGCGACGCCAGTTCGTGAACTCGGCGGGGACGACCGGGTAGATGTAGGCACCGAGCTGGGAGTTGCGGAGCAGCTCTACCGTGTTGCCCGTCTGGTCCAGCAGTTCCTGCAGGTTCTTCGCAGTCATTTTTTACCCGTTCTCGTTTGACGCCGTCGGCACTTCCGTCGGCTTCAAGCTATTCCTTCGCCCTGTGCCGTTCACATGGCGAAGGGTTGGAGTGCAGTGGCCATGACCGGCAATGGCCGGTGAGTCATTTGACGTAAGGGATTACGCAGGTGTGAAGCGCGAAGAATCGCGGCCTCACCGCCGGTCTGAGCTTGTGGTTTCGTCCCGGCGGGGCACCGGGACGGGCCGGTACGGCACGGCCGTCGCCGTACCGGCGAACAGGGGGATCAGGCCGCGGCCCGGCCCCCGATCTCCTCGTCCCCGAGGTTCTCGAAGAGCGCCAGCGCCGCCGCCGTGTTGGACACCGGCACGTGATAGGTGTCGTGCACCCGGGCGATGTTGTCGCCCAGCGCCCCGCGCATCACCAGCCACATGATCAGCTCGATGCCCTCGGTCCCGGCCTGCTCGATGTAGTCCTCGCGGCTGAGCGCGGCCAGCGACTCCGGATCGTGCTCGATCTCCTCCAGGAACATGCGGTCGAAGGGCTCGTTGATCAGCCCGGCGCGGGCCCCGGCGAGCTGGTGGGACATGCCGCCGGTGCCGAATACCGCGACCTTCAGATCCTGCGGGAACGACCGGATCGCCCGCCCGAGCGCCCGCCCGAGGGCGTAGCACCGGGCCGCCGTGGGCTGCGGGTACTGCAGCACGTTGACCAGCAGCGGGACCACCGCGCACGGCCAGGCGTCGCCGGGGTCCGGGCAGTACACCGACAGCGGCACGGTGAGCCCGTGGTCGACCCGCAGCCGGTTGAATGTGGCGATGTCGAACGAGGAGTCCACGAGCTCGCGCACCAGATGCTCGCTCAGCTCGGGCGCGCCGGTCACCGCCGGCACCGGCCGCGGCCCCCACCCCTCGTCGGCGACCTCGTACGACTCGGCGGTGCCGATCCCGAAGGCCGGCACCAGGTCCATGCCGACGCCGTTGGCGTGGTCGTTGTACACGATCACGGCCACGTCGGGCCGGTGCTCGGCCATCCACCTGCGCGCCGGCGCGTAGCCGTCGAACAGGGGTTTCCAGTAGGAGTCCTCGGTCTTGTCGTGGTCGATGGCCGCGCCGATGGCGGGCACGTGGGAGGTGGCCAGCCCCCAGATCACCTCAGCCAAAACGCCGCCCCCCTGCGCGCATGGTCGCGGTGAACTCCTCGGTGGTCATGCCGGTGAAGACCGCGCCGAGGTCCTGCACCGACTTCTTGTCCACCATGGCGAGCTTCACCGTGTAGAAGATCGACGCCCCGAGGTCCAGCATCGCCGTCCAGTCGCGTTCGAGGATCGCCCGCTTCTGCTCGGGCGAGAGCCCGTACGCGTCGCAGTAGGCGGCCTCGTCGGCGAGGAAGCGGCGCCGGTTCTCCGGATCCGTCAGCGAACCGCACATCCGGTTCAGCGCGTAGCCTCGCCGGCCCGCGCTCACGTCGAGCACATAGTTGTCGCGTACCTTGCTCATTCCCCAACCTCAGGCCGGAATCGCGGAGTTCTGGCGCGCGGCCTCGTGCTCGCGCGCCGCCCTGATCGTCTGTGCGAGCAGGGTGGCGATGGTCATGGGGCCGACTCCGCCGGGCACCGGGGTGATGTACGACGCCCGCTCGGCCGCCGCCTCGTACTCCACGTCGCCCCTGTTGTCGGCGTAACCGGCGTCGACGACGACGGCGCCGGGCTTGATCCACTCGCCGCGGATGAGCGCCGGCCGGCCGACGGCCGCGATCACCACGTCCGCCTCGCGGACGTGCGCGGCGAGGTCGACGGTGCGCGAGTGGCAGTAGGTGACGCTCGCGTCGCGGGCCAGCAGCAGCATCCCGACGGGCTTGCCGAGGATCGGGCTGCGGCCGATCACGACCGCGTGCTTGCCCGACAGGGGGATGTCGTACGCGTCGAGCAGCGCCATGATGCCGCCGGGCGTGGCCGAGGAGAACCCGCCCTCGTCGAAGGCCATCATGGCGAAGGACGTGCGGGTGACCCCGTCGACGTCCTTGGACGGCGCGATCGCCTCGAAGGCGGCGCGCTCGTCGATGTGATCGGGCACCGGGTGCTGGAGCAGGATGCCGTCGACGCCGGGGTCGGCGGACAGCTCCCGGATCCGGTCGACCAGCGTCTCGGTGCTGATCGAGGCGTCCAGCTCGATGCGGCGCGAGGTCATGCCGACCTTCGCGCACCGGTTCGCCTTCATCCGGACGTAGGTGTGGGAGGCGGGGTCGTCGCCCACCAGCACCGTCGCCAGGACCGGTACGCGGCCGTACTCCTTGATGAACTCGCCGACGTCGTGTTTGACGTCGTCGAGCATGCCCGCCGAGACGGCCCGGCCGTCCAGAATCTGTGCTGTCACTGGTTCTCCTAGAACACGACCGTGCTGTTGCCGTCCCGGATGACGCGGTCCTCGCAGTGCCAGGCGACCGCGCGGGACAGCACGAGCCGCTCCACGTCCGCGCCCTTGCGCTGCAGCTCCGCGACCGTGTCGGCGTGCGTCACCCGGATGACGTCCTGTTCGATGATCGGACCCTCGTCGAGGTCCTCGGTCACGTAGTGCGCGGTCGCGCCGACCAGCTTCACACCCCGTTCCTTGGCCCGCTGGTACGGCCCGGCCCCGATGAAGGCCGGCAGGAACGAGTGGTGGATGTTGATCACCGGGACGCCGAC
Source organism: Thermopolyspora sp. NPDC052614 (assembly GCF_040678635.1). NCBI lineage: Bacteria > Bacillati > Actinomycetota > Actinomycetes > Streptosporangiales > Streptosporangiaceae > Thermopolyspora > Thermopolyspora sp. NPDC052614. Next base: position 494,361 of record NZ_JBFATZ010000005.1, on the reverse strand, counting down.
CTCCTCGAGGAAGTCGCCGGAGAGGATCTGCATGTAGCGGGCGAGGATGACCAGGTCCACGTTGCCCTTGACGAGGTTGACCTGCTCCTTCTCGGCGGGCGTCTTGTTGCCCTTCTCCACCGGGACGTAGAAGAAGGGGATGTCGAACTGCCGTACCTGGTCGCCGAGGTCGGGGTGGTTCGACACCACCATCGACACGGTCATCGCGATCTCGTCGCGGCGCTGCCGCCACAGCAGGTCGAGCAGGCAGTGGTCCGCCTTCGACACGAAGATCGCGGCACGCTTGCGGCGCTTCGCCTCCACCAGCCGGAAGTCCAGGCCCAGCTCCTCGCCGAGCTTGGCGTCGAGCGCCGCTCTCAGAGCGTCGATCCGGGCCGCGAGGCCCTCCAGGTGGAAGACGGTGCGCTGGAAGAACCGCCCGCCGGAGGGGTCGCTGGAGTACTGGTCGAGCGAGACGATGTTGGCCCCCTGCTCGGCGAGCACACCGGACACGCTGTTGACGATTCCCGGCCGGTCGGCGCCCTGCACGATCAGGCGGCCGTAATCGGCGTTGCGGTGCTCACTCATGACCGATCGTCCCTCCCGGCGACCGCCGCGAGCAGCTTGCGCCGCCACGCCTCGGTCCCCTCCAGTTCGTTGAACGTGAAGATGTGCAGCCCGGCGATGTTGCCGCCGCCGATCTTGGCGGAGGCGGACGCGAGCCGCTTGACCAGTTTCGTGGGGTTGTAGGCGCCGGGCAGCAGGAACTTCCACAGTAGGCCGCTTTGCTTCTGCAGGAACCGGGCGGACTGGCCGAGGCCGATGCCGGCCGAGATCCTGATCAGCTTCTGGCGGTTCACCGGCCCCGGCATGCCGACGTACACCGGCAGTTCGACGCCCTCGGCGGCGATGCGCTTGGCCCAGGTGGCGGTCGTGGTGGCGTCGAAGCAGATCTGCGTCATGATCCGGGTCGCCATCGGGGCCTTCTGCTTCAGCGCCAGGTCGATCGCGTCCTGCGGGATGAGCGCGTGGCCTTCGGGGTAGCCGCCGATGCCGATGTTCTCGAAGGGGTGGTTCAGCTCCTCCATCGCCTTCAGCAGTTGGTACGACTCGGTGAACTCGCCCGCCGGGTTGGGCGCGTCGCCGCCGACGCAGAACACCCTGCGGATGCCGGCCTCCGTCAGACGGGCGACCACGTCGGCGACGTGCTGCTTGTCGACGAACTGGCGGGCCGGCAGGTGCGGCGCGACGGTGTAGCCGTGACGATGCAGGGCCTCGGCGAGGTTCAGGGTGTGGTCGATGCCCTTGGCCTCGGTGACGGTGACGGTGAGCGGAATGGTCTTCGGCACGTACGCGAGCACATCCTGCTCGGTCTTCTTGAACGGCATCACCTCGTAGCCGATGTTGCGGACCAGGTCCGCGACAGTGGAAGCTCGGCGCCCGGAGCCGGAAACCTCCTGCTGCATCGCCATGGCCTTCGTTCCTTCCAGTAGCGGGCGTCGGCGGAACCGCCTGCGATCAGTAGACCTGACCGTTACCTTCGTTTCGTCCGGCATCGGAAGGGAGTTGACTGCGACAAATGACCGAGATGACCATGTGACATTGCCGTAGGAGCTCCGCCGGTCGAGGGACGCGGGGCCTTTCCCGCCGACGGTGAACCGGGTGGCGGGAACCAAGGGGATGGGCCTTCCTGGGGAAACGCGTCCCGGGGGATGGTCGCCGGGTTCGCCGCGGCGTTCCGCACGGACGGTGGGACGGACGGTACGGCGGCGTTCGACGGGGCCTCGCGGTTTCCGGAACGCGGTTCCCGTACCCGACATGTACTAAAAGCCCTCCCGGCCGGTGGGTATTCCGTGGTCCGGCGGGTCGGTCCGGCGGTCGGCCGGCGCCGCGCGAGAACCCCCGGCTCAGCCGAGCACGTCGTGCGCGAGCTTCTTCCACACCGCCAGGTGAGGATCCGTGCGGTGGTCACGCCGCTCGAAGGTGTACGTGAGCGCCACGCCGCGCATGCTCGTCACCAGCAGCGACAGCAGGTCGTAAAAGCCCGGCCGGGCCGCCAGCTCGGGGCCGAACAGTTTGCCGAGCACGGTCCGGATCGCCTTGCCGAGCTCGTGTTCCTTGGGCGAGAGCACGGCCGCGAGCTCGGCGTTGTTCTTGGCGGCGATCCACAGCTCAAGCGTCGCGGCGAACAGCGGTCCGTGCAGGGTGTCCCACAGCGCCTCCACGGCCGCGTCGATGTCGCCCGCCGTCCGCCGCCCCTGCTCCTCCAGGTCCGCCGTACGCGCGGCGGCCAGGTGGTGCACCGCGGCGATCAGCAGGTCGTCCTTCGACGGGAACTGGTGCAGCAGGCTTCCCCGGGACACCCCGGCCCGCGCCTGGATGCGCGAGGTGGTGGCCTCGGCGTACCCCTCCTCGGCGAGACAGGCGACGGCCGCCTCCAGGATGCGCGTGCGGGTGTCCCAGGCGCGCTTCTGGACCGGGAGGGCGGGGGATTGGCTCATGGTCGCGAGTCTAGAGCACGCCTCCACCTTTTGGTCAGCTCAAACTAGTACGTCTTGACTAATTTCGGCCTGCGTGTGATGTTTGGCCTACACACCGCCAGATCCCCCCGAAAGGGATCGCCAGGCAAGAAAGGTCATCGATGAACGACGTCCGCAGCACCGGAGCCACCCGCGCGGTCCACGTCGTGGGAGTCGGCATGGTCCCGTTCACCAGGCCCAGCGCCGGCGCGCGGTACGAGCGCATGGGCGCCGACGCCGCCCGCGAGGCGCTCCGCGACGCCGGTGTGGACTACTCCCTCATCCAGCAGGCGTACGCCGGCTGGGTCTACGGCGACTCGACCTCCGGCCAGGCCGCCCTGTACGACGTCGGCCTCACGGGCATCCCGATCCTGAACGTGAACAACAACTGCTCCACCGGCTCCTCGGCCCTGTGGCTGGCCCGGCAGGCCGTGGAGAGCGGCGCGGCCGACTGCGTGCTCGCGCTCGGCTTCGAGCAGATGGCGAACGGCGCCCTGACGATGGTGTACAACGACCGCACCTCCCCGCTCGGGCGCTGGGACGAGCCGATGGCGAAGCTCCAGGAGCCCACTAACGGGCCGTTCGCCGCCCAGATGTTCGGCGGCGCGGGCCGCGAGCACATGGAGCGGTACGGCACCAGCCTGGAGACGTTCGCCAAGATCTCCGTCAAGGCGCGCAAGCACGCCGCGCACAACCCGTACGCCGTCTTCCGCGACGAGATCACCGTCGAGCAGGTGCTGAACTCGCCGCACATCTACGGCCCGCTGACCCGCCTGATGTGCTGCCCGCCCACCTGCGGCGCGGCGGCGGCCGTCGTGTGCAGCGCCGACTTCGCCGAGCGCCACGGCCTCGACACCTCCGTACGGGTCCGCGCCCAGGCGATGACGACCGACACGCCGAGCACGTTCGACTCCGGCGACATGCGCAAGATCGTCGGCTACGACATGTCCGCCGCCGCGGCCCGCGACGTCTACGAGGCCGCGGGCGTCGGCCCCGAGGACGTCGACGTGGTCGAGCTGCACGACTGCTTCTCCACCAACGAGCTCATCTCCTACGAGGCGCTCGGCCTCACCCCCGAGGGCGAGGGCGAGAAGTTCGTCGCCGACGGCGACAACACCTACGGCGGCAAGGTCGTCACCAACCCCTCCGGCGGGCTGCTCTCCAAGGGGCACCCCCTCGGCGCGACCGGCCTCGCCCAGTGCGCCGAGCTCGTCTGGCAGCTGCGCGGCACCGCGGGCGCCCGCCAGGTCGAGGGCGCCCGGCTGGCGCTGCAGCACAACATCGGCCTCGGCGGCGCGGCCGTCGTGACCCTCTACGAGAAGGTGAGCTGAGCACGTGGCCCTGGACCTGGAAGCCACCAAGGCCGTCGAGATCCCCGAGTCGACCCTGACCCTGGAGCGCGGGCGGCTGATCTTCTTCGCCCGCGCCATCGGCGAGACCGACCCCGTCTACCTCGACGTGGACGCGGCCCGCGCGGCCGGGCACCCCGACATCCCGGCCCCGCCGACGTTCCTGTTCGCGATGGAGGCCGAGTCGCCGTTCCCGTTCGCGTACGCCGAGCAACTGGGCTTCGACCCGGCCCTGGCGCTGCACGGGCAGCAGTCCTTCACCTACGACCGCCTCGCCTACGCCGGCGACGAACTCGTCTGCCGCTCCTACGTCGTCGACGCCTACGCCAAGACCCCCACCATGGACTTTGTCATCAAGCGCAGCGAGATTTTCCGCGGCGACGAGCGGGTGCTCACCGCCGAGTCGCTGCTCATCCTCCGCAGCGGGGTGACCGCATGACCGCCGCCTCCTCGCTCGCCTCTCTCGCCGACCTCAAGGTGGGCGACGAGCTCGAACCGCTGCCGATCGAGCCGATCACGCGCACCACGCTCGCCCTGTTCGCGGGCGCGTCGGGCGACCACAACGAGGTGCACATCGACATCGACGCGGCCCGCGCCGCCGGCCTCGACGACGTCTTCGCCCAGGGCATGCTCTCCATGGCCTACCTGGGCCGGCTGCTGACCAGATGGGCGCCGCAGGACCGGCTGCGCTCGTTCTCCGTCCGCTTCACGGCGATCACCCCCGTCCACGCGCGGCCGACCTGCCACGGCACCGTGACCGCGATCGAGGACGGCCTCGCCACCCTCGCCCTCGCCGTACGGCTCGCCGACGGCACCACCACCCTGACCGGGACGGCCGTGATCGACATCCGCCCGGCGCACACGGAAGGACAGCGATGAGCCTCAAGCTCGCCGGCAGGACGGCGATCGTGTCCGGCTCCGGCCGCGGCATCGGCCGGGCGATCGCCCTCAAACTCGCCGCCGAGGGCGCGAACGTCGTCGTCAACGACCTCGACGACGGCCCGGCCAAGGAGACCGTCGAGGCCATCCGCGCGGGCGGCGGCCACGCCGTGGCCTGCGTCGGCAGCGTCACCGACGACGACTTCGCCGCCCGCTTCGTCGGCACGGCCGTCGAGGAGTTCGGCGGGCTGCACATCATCGTGAACAACGCCGGCTACACCTGGGACACCGTCATCCAGAAGATGACCGACGAGCAGTGGGACGCCATCCTCGACGTCCACCTCAAGGCCCCGTTCCGCATCCTGCGCGCGGCCCAGCCGGTCATCTCGGCCGCGGTGAAGGCCGAGCGCGCCGCTGGCGAGGCGCGGATCACCCGGAAGGTCGTCAACATCTCCAGCGTCGCCGGTACGGCGGGCAACGCGGGCCAGGTCAATTACTCCTCGGCCAAGGCCGGCGTCATCGGGCTCACCAAAACGCTCGCCAAGGAGTGGGGCCGCTACGACGTGACGGTCAACTGCGTGGCGTTCGGGCTGATCCGGACCCGCCTCACCGAGGCGCCCGCGGGCGGCGGATCCACCATCAACGTCGCGGGCCGCGACATCGCGGTCGGCGTCAACCCCGACCTGCTGGCGCAGTTGGAGAAGGGCATTCCGCTGGGCCGGGCGGGCACGCCGGAGGAGGCGGCCGGGTCCGTCTACATGCTGTGCTCGCCGGAGTCCGACTACGTCAGCGGGCAGGTCATCATCTGCGGAGGCGGATTCAACGGCTGACGCGCACCCCCGCGCCCGTGTGGGGGCACGGGCGCGGGGGACCGCGGGGGACGCCGTACGGCCAGGGACGACGCCCGGACTGAAGACGACGGCCAGGGGCGTCGGGCGGACGATGAGGCCAGGCAACGGCCAGGGGTACGGGTCACCCGCACGGGTATCCGGGCAACGGCCGTGGCGACGGCCACCGACAACGACGACGGAGAACACAGAGAAGATCGCCCGTGGACGGGCCGGCCGCGCACAGGTCTCGGCGAACGGCCCGGCAGCCGCGATCGCGATCTTCTCTCTCGACCGCTCCCCGGGGGAAACGCGTACCTCCCGGGGCCGATAACCAAGCAATGGGCCGCCGACCGGCGGCGTCGCGACACCTCCCTGGAGGCCCCCATGACCGAGCCCGCCATCCACTCCGGCGCCCGCTCCCGCCCGATCTCCGAAGCCCGGACCCGGGCCGCACGGCTGGCCGCGGGTCTGCGCCGGCTGGGTGTGGGGCACGGCGACCGCTTCGCCCTCGTGCTCCGCAACGAGATCGCCTTCCTGGAGGCGACCATGGCGGCCACCCCCATCGGCGCCGTGCCGGTGCCGGTCAACTGGCACTGGACCGGGGTCGATCTCGAACATCTCCTCAACGACTCGGGCGCGAAGGTCGTCATCGCCCACAGCGACCTGCTGCCGGGCGTGGAGAAGTACGCGGGCCCGGACGTGGTCATCATCGAGGCCGAGGTGCCGCCGGAGGTCGCGGAGACGTACCGGCTCGGCGACGTCCCGCTCAGCGGCCGGCACACGACGATGGAGCGGCTCATCGAGGACAACGAGCCCGTGCAGGACCCGGTCACCCGCCCGCCGATGAGCGTCATCTACACCTCCGGCACGACCGGCCTCGCCAAGGGCATCCTGCGCGACCCGATCGACGCGGCCTCGATGCCCCGGCTGGTCGCCTCGATCGCGAAGATCTTCGGCATGCGCCCCGGCGGCAGCACGCTCATCACCGCGCCGATGTACCACACCGCCCCGAACGTGCAGGCGACGTTCGCCGTCGCGATGGGCCTCGACGTGCACGTGATGCCGGCCTTCCGCCCCGAGCTGTGGCTGCGCCTCATCGCCGAGCACCGCATCGAGTCGGTGCAGATGGTCCCGACCATGTTCCAGCGGCTGCTGCGCCTGCCGGAGGAGACGCGCCGCTCCTACGACCTGTCGTCGCTGCGCGCCGTCGTGCACGCCGCCGCGCCGTGCCCGATCCCGGTCAAGGAGGCGATGATCGACTGGCTCGGCCCGATCGTGGCCGAGTACTACGGCGGCTCCGAGGGCGGCATCTGGACCTACGCCACCTCCGAGGACTCCCTGTCCCACCCCGGCACCGTCGGCCGCCCCTTCGCCGAGGCCGACATCCGCATCCTCGACCCCGACGGCCGTCCGGTTCCCACCGGCGGGACCGGCATCGTGTACGGCAAGGCCATCGCGGGCTGGCCGAACTTCACCTACCTCCACCAGCCGGACAAACGCGCCGCCATCGAGCAGGACGGCTACATCACCGTGGGCGACATCGGCCGCGTCGACGAGGACGGCTTCCTCTACCTCAGCGACCGGCTCAACGACGTCATCGTCGCCGGCGGCGTCAACATCTACCCGGCCGAGATCGAGGCGGCGATCCTGGAACTCGACGCGGTCGCCGACGTCGCGGTCTTCGGCATCCCCGACGAGGACCTCGGCGAGGCCGTCTGCGCGCACGTCGAACTCCGGCCCGGCGCGCACTCCACCGTCGAGGCGATCCAGGAGCATGTGCGCGCCCGGCTCGCCCGCTACAAGGCCCCCAAGCGGGTCGTCTTCGACGAGTCCCTGCCGCGCGAGGACTCCGGCAAGCTCTTCAAGCGCCGCATCAAGGCGCTCTACTGGCCAGAGATGTCATGACGACCTCGCCCGCGGCCGCCGAGGTCCAGGTCATCGCCGACGGCCCCGTCGCCCACGTACGGTTGCACCGGCCCGAACGCCTCAACGCCTTGCGGGAGAGCACGTTCCGCGAGCTGCGCGCCGCGCTGCGCCGCATCGGGGACGACGACACCTGCCGGGTGGTCGTGCTCTCCGGAGCCGGGCGCGCGTTCTCGGCGGGCCTGGACGTCGAGGCCGGGCTCGGCCCGCGGATTCCCGAGATCCTGGGGGTGCTGCGCGTCGGCGTGGAGACGATCACGCTGCTGCGGGACATCCCGCAGCCCGTGATCGCCGCCGTCGGCGGGCACGCGGTCGGTGCCGGGTTCGCCCTCGCCGCCGCGTGCGACATCCGTCTCGCGTCGGCCGACGCGGTCTTCACCGCGCCGTTCGTCGGGATCGGCATGAGCGCCGGCGACCTCGGCCTGTCGTGGCTGCTGCCCCGCCAGGTCGGCGTGTCCGCCGCCGCGCGGCTGTTCTACACCGCCGGGAGCCTCGGCGCGGACGAGGCGCTCCGGCTCGGCCTCGTCTCGGAGGTCGCCCGGAGCGCCGAGGAGACCGTGGCGGCGGCGCTCGAACTCGCGGCCACGATCGCCCGGCAGCCGCCGCTGGGGGTCCAGGAGACCAAGTCGGTGCTCAACTCCAGCGTGTACGGCATCGGGTTCCGCGCCCACCTCGAACAGGAACTCCGTGCGCAGGCCCTGTGCTGGAGCGGAGGGGGAGCGGAGATCATCCGGGCGCGGTTCGCCGCCAGGAAGGGGTGATCGGCCGCCCGAGACGTCAGGCGCGGGGCGGCGAGACGATACCTATTCGGTATTTCGTGACTTAAGAGTGCATGTTCGTCATTGTTTCGTGACGGCGAGTCGTACGCCTGGCATATTGGGCAGGCGAAGCATGAGGCCGCTCGCATCTATCGTGGCGTATTATCCGCGCGACGACCGACGGCCGATCGCCCCGGACGGGCCCGGCCTGAGCCTGGCGCGCACTCTCCGCACGGTGATCGCCGCCGTCGGCCAAGCGTGCGGCACGCTCGTATTTATCGCGGCGCGTTGTCCGTGCGACGACCGGCGGCCCATCGTCCCGCACGGGTCGGCCTGAGTCTGGCGGGCACCCATCGCGCCGTGATCGCCGCCGTCGGCTGAGCGCGCGGCCGGTCCGACCGGACGGCCTGTCCCTTGTTCGGCCCGATCGAATCGGGTATGCCATACCAAAAGCCGAATTATCAGCATGGTTTCGTTACCTCATGGTACTTGCTGAAAATGCTGAAGCGCATGAGATGTTCGGTTTGCTCGCTCTAATCTTCCATACGATATCCATATGGCATCTACCCGTATCTTGCGCTTAACCATTTTTTGCTGCGAAAAACCTTCATCTGTGTCGGTCGAGTGTGTAGGGTCGCGCTGTCCACATCCGACACAGAAACAACAGGGGTTACGTTGCGAAGCCTTGCAAAGACGACGGGCTCGTCGCTGCGCCGCGCCGCGTCGATCGGTCTGCTCGCGACCGGCCTGGTCGCCGCGTCCGTCGGAAGCGCTCACGCTACAGCGACGCCGGGCCACGGCGCCCCGGTGCCGCCCGAGCTGAAGCCGCCCGCGGGCCATGTCCTGGCCAAAGCCTTCTCCGCGAGCGGAGTCCAGGTATACGAGTGCAACGGCGGCACGTGGTCGTTCGTCGAGCCGGCCGCGTCCCTGACCGACGCGCGCGGCCGTACGGCGGCCATTCACTTCCGCGGCCCGACCTGGCAGTCGACCACCGACGGCTCGCTCGTCGTCGGGAAGGCCGTCGCCAACAAGCCGGTCACGGGCACGATCCCCCTCCTGCTGCTGGAGGCCACCGACAACCGCGGCGACGGCCTGTTCGGCCGCGTCACCTACATCCAGCGCCTCGCCACCCAGGGCGGCGCCGCCCCCACCGGCCCCTGCGAGGACGGCGACACCGAGGGCGTGCCGTACCGCGCCCAGTACCGCTTCTTCGTGGAGGAGTGACCACCTGAACGTCGGTCTCCGGACCGCGCACGACGCCCCCGCGCACACGAACCGTGCCGGGGGCGCTGTGTTGTCCGGGTGCTTGCGGTGTCCGGATGCTTGTGGTGTCCGGGTGCTTGTGGTGTCCGGGTATGGACGACCGACCGGCTCGACTCCTCGTGTCCTCGACGTTGCTGGCGTTGGTCCGAGTTTGTCCGCGTACGAGATTGATGTGGGCGAGGCGGGGGCAGAGCGAGAAAGGCGCGTGGCCCTGATACGGGCGGTGGCGAATCCGGGGTGAATCCGGCGGGGACGCGATCGGGAGGGGGTCTCTCTGCGGACACCGGCTGCGGACTATAGGAGTGAAACGGCGCGCAGGGCGCGGACCGGGCGCGTGGCCGCCGGGGCGATGGGAGCCGCCGCCCTGGGCATGATGGTCGTCCTGCAGGTGGCGTCCGGGGTGAGCGAGAATCCGGCCGGGTTCACCGGCCCGATCGTGACCGTCATGGCGGTGAGCGCCGTCTGCTTCGCCGCCGCCGCGCGAGGCTGGGGGCGTGCCGGGAGGGCATTCGCGGCGGCGGCATTGATCGGGTACGCGGCCGAAGCGATCGGGGAGTCCACCGGTTTCCCCTTCGGCCAGTACCGGTACAGCGGCGTGCTGTGGCCGGAGGTGGGTCCGGTGCCGGTGACGGTCTGCGTCGCCTGGGGCGGGATGGGCCTGGCCGCGTACGGCGTCGGCACGGCGATCAGCACCCGGTGGGCGGTGGTCCTCGGCGCGTCGGCTCTGACGGGATGGGACCTGTTCCTCGACCCGCAGATGGTCCGGCTGGGGCTGTGGACGTGGGCGGAGGGCGGGCCGTATCGGGGGGTTCCGCTGACCAACTTCGCGGGATGGCTCCTGGTGTCGCTGCTCGTCATGGCCGCCATCCGGCGAACACTCGGCGTCCCTTTCCGGTCGCGCGGGCTGACGTCCCTCTACACGGTGATGGCCGCCATGGAAACGCTGGCGTTCGCAGCCGTCTTCGAGCCGCGAGACCCCCTGGTGGCCGCCTTGGGCGGGGTGACCATGGGCGCGTTCGCCTTGATGGCGTGGCGGCGCGGACGGGAGCCGGGGCGCACGCGACAAGCAGGTTTCGTACGGAACCGGGGACGTCTACGGGAGCCGGACGCATCGGCCGCCCAGCGGGAATCAGGAGGCGAAGACAGGCCGGGCTATGTGCGGGAACCGGACGGTGTGCGGGAGCCGGGCGGTGGGCTGTGGCCCGGACGCGGACTCGCCTGGGTACGGCGGCAGGGCTGGGGACGGATGTCTCGATGGATGGTCCTGCCCGGACGTGCGCGGGGGTGGAGACGATCGTGGCGCGGGTGACGGTGATCGGCGGCGGCGTGGGCGGGATGGCGGCGGCTTTGCTGCTCGCCCGCGACGGTCATCGGGTCCGGCTGTTCGAACGGCTGCCACGGCTGGGCGGCAAACTCGCCGAGCACCGCCGCGACGGCTTCGCTCTCTCCCTGGGACCGTCGCTGCTCACGATGCCGCAGGTGTTCCGCGACCTCGGCCTCCGGCTGGACCTCGTCGAGCCCGCCGAACTGTGCCGCTACCGGTTCGCCGACGGCTCGACGCTGACGGCGCGTCGCGACCCCGAGTCGATGGCCGCCGAGGTGGAACGGCTCGCCCCCGGCGAGGGCGCGGCCTGGAAGGCGTTCCACGCCTGGGCCGCGCGCTGCCTGGCCGCCGCCGAGCGCACCTACTTCGCCGGCCCGTTCGGTCGCCCGACCCGCGGCGCGCGCCTGGACGACTTGGCGGCGGTCGCGCCGGGACGCACCCTGCACCACCTGGCCCGGCGCTTCTTCCGCGACCCCCGCCTCGTGCAGTACGTCGACCGCTACGCCACCTACTCCGGCTCCGATCCGTACCGTGCCCCGGCGGCCCTCGGCTGCATCCCGGCACTGGAGCACGGCCAGGGCGGCTGGTACGTGCCCGGCGGCCTGCCCCGCCTCGCCGACGATCTCGCGACGCTCCTGCGGGAGGCGGGCGTGGAGGTCGCCCTCGAAACGCGAGTGTCCGAAATCATCACCTCCGCCGACCAGGTGACCGGGGTACGGCTCACGGACGGCGAACGCGTCCCCGCCGACATCGTGGTGGCCAACACCGACGCCGCCCAACTGTACGGCCGCCTGCTGCCCGACCGCCGTCGCCTGCGCCGCATCGCCAGGCTCGGCCCGTCCTCGTCGGCGTTGCTGCTCCTCGCCGGAGTGGAGGGCCGCACGCCGGGCCTGCCGCATCACTCGATCGTGTTCTCCGCCGACTACCGGCAGGAGTTCCGCGACATCTTCGGCGCGGGCCGCCCCCCGCGCGACCCCACCGTCTACATCGGCTGCTCGGCCGTGGACGACCACTCCCAGGCCCCGAAAGGCGCGGAGAACTGGGTGATGCTGGTCAACGTACCGGCCAGGGACCCCGCCCGCTGGCCGCAAAGCGCCGAGTCGTACCGAGACATGATCCTGGAAAAGCTGGCCCGGCGCGGCCACGACCTGTCCGGACGCCTCCGTTTCGTCGACCTGTTCACCCCCGCCGACCTGCGCGACCGCTACGCATCGTGGGGCGGCGCGATATACGGCGGCGCGACCAACGGCGTCTTCGCCCCATTCCTGCGCCCGGGCAACCGCGGCCCCCGACGCGGCCTCTACCTGGTCGGCGGCTCGGTCCACCCCGGCGGCGGCCTGCCCTTGGTGGCCATGGGCGCCCGGATCGTCGCCCGTCTGATCGCGGAGGACTTCCGGCCCGCCGACGTCATCCGGGACGGCCGATGAGGATTCGCCCGCTGGATGTCGCGCAGGCCGTTGCCGTGGCCGTGGTCGCCGCCCGTCTCTCCCGAGGCCGTCGCCGTCTGCCGCCGCTTGCGAAGCCGCTGTCCACGGTCGAGCGGCGCGATCCGGTGAGTGCGCCGGGACGGGCGTGCGGGGCGGCACGGGAGGGGGCGTGGCCCGGTGGGGTGTCGGTCGTAGTGCCCGCCCGTGATGAGGAGCATCGCATTGGGCCGTGCCTGCGGGCGGCGCTTGCCGACCCTGCTGTGGGGGAGGTCATCGTGGTGGATGACGGGTCTCGGGACGGTACCGCGCGTCTGGCCGCGAAGCTGGGGGCGAAGGTCGTCGTCGGTGTGCCGCCGCCCGCTGGATGGGTGGGCAAGCAGTGGGCGTTGCGGCAGGGGGTCGCGGCGGCCTGCGGGGAGGTGGTCGTCACGCTGGACGCCGATACCCGGCCCGCGCCGGGGCTGTTCGCGGCCCTCGTCGCGGCGCTGGACGGGCGGGACCTGGTCAGCGTCGGGCCGAGATTTGTCTGTGATGGGCCGCTGGAGCAGGCATTGCACGGCGCGTTCCTCGCGACCCTGGTGTATCGGTTTGGGCCGATCGGGTCCGCCGTGGCGCCGCCACCGCATCGGGTGATCGCGAACGGTCAGTGCCTGGCCTTTCGGCGGAGCCGGATGCTGGAGGTTGATGGGTTCGCGCGGGTGCGGGATCGCATGACCGACGACGTGGCGCTCGCCCGGTATCTCGCCGGGCGCGGCTGGTCGGTGGCGTTCTTGGACGCGGGCGGGCTGCTGGAAGTGGACATGCATGAGTCGGCGGCCGAACTGTGGCGGGAGTGGGGGCGCTCGCTGCCGCTGCACGATGTGACGCGGCCGGATCGGCAGGCGGCGGATTTGGCGGTGTTGTGGCTGGTGGCGGCGTTGCCCGTGCTGCGGTTGGTGGTGGGCAGGCCGTCCCGGCTGGATTTGGGCCTGCTGGCGGCGCGCTGGCTGCTGATCGCGGCGCTGCGCGGCAGCTATGCGGTGCCAGGACTCGGTCTCTGGCTGTCACCATTGCTGGATCCGGCCGCAGCGCTCCGCCTCACCTGGGCCACCGTGCGTCCGGTTCGTTCCTGGCGCGGACGTCGCTACCCGCGTGAGGCCGCGCTCTCGCTGGGGCGGCTCTGGGCGAGGCGGTGTCGTGAGTGTGATCGTGACGGCTCGCTCACCCGGCCCCGGCCCGGCGGGGGCTGCGACGACGTGCCGCCAGCGCGGCCTGGCCGAAGCGCAGCCCGATGAGGCACATCAGCGCCCCGGTGGCCGCCACCTGCGCGAGGGGCGTGAACAGCGCCTGCAGCGCCGGGATGGCGAACACGGCCACTCGGGCGCCGATCGCGAACGAGCGGGTGACCTGCGAGACGACGACGAGGGCCAGTACCGCCAGCGCGAAGGCGGGCGGGCAGATGACGGCCATGCCTCCTGCGAAGGTCAGGACCGAGCGCCCGCCGCGGAATCGGGCGAAGATCGGCCAGGCGTGTCCGATCATCGCGCCGGCCACGGCCGCGTACACCGGCACGACGCTCGCTCCGGTGGGGACGCCGAGGTCACCGGTCTGCCAGCCGCCCGCCGACAGGCCGAGCAGCCCGGCCGCGGTGCCCTTGAGCAGGTCGCCGACGAACACCGGTACGGCGTGCCGCGCGCCCAGCCGCTCCTTGACGTTCCAGAAGCCCGGGTTGCGGTCGCCGACCTCGCGTGGGTCGAATCCGTGCGCCCGCCCCACCAGCAGGGCGACCGGCACGGAACCGGCGAGGTAGCCGCCGATGAAGGACAGCAGTGTCTCGATCATGGCGTCGTTCCACCTCGTTCGTTACGGCGATCTGGGCGGGATGCGGCACATGGCCTTCGACCGGCCGCTTCTGCGCGGCACCGAGGGTCTGCGTTTTTGGCGGCTGCTGGGTACCGGACGCGGCACGTCCATGTCGCTCGGGGCGGATCTGCGCCGGTGGGCGCTGTTCGCGGTATGGCGCGGCGAGGGGGACCTCGACGCGTTCCTGCGGCGTTCGCCGATCGCCGCCCGCTGGCGGGCCGAGGCGGTGGAGTTCTGGCAGGTACGGCTGATGCCGCTCGCGTCGAAGGGGCGCTGGGGCGGTGCCGACCCGTTCGCCGGGGTGGCCTTTCCCGAGACGCCGCCCGGCGGGCCGCTGGCCGTACTGACGAGGGCGTCGATCAGAGCCACCCGAATGGTGGCGTTCTACCGCGCCGTGCCCGAGGTGGACCGGGTGCTCCGGGAGCAGGAGGGGCGGCTGGCCTCCGTCGGCGTGGGGGAGTGGCCGCTCGCCCGGCAGGCCACGTTCTCCCTGTGGCGGGACGCCGAAGCCGCGAACGCCTTCGCCTATCGGACCGCCGCGCACGGCCGGGTCATCCGGCTGGTCAGAGACCACGGCTGGTATCGCGAGGAGTTGTTCGCCCGGTTCGCCCCCTATGCGAGTGAAGGCACCTGGGACGCGCGCGACCCCTTGCGCTGACCACGCCCCAGCAGTGCCTCGTACAGTGCCTCGTACCGTGCCTCGTGCCGCGCGTCGCACGGGATCGCCAAGCCGATCGGAGCGCTCAATCATGACCCTCGCGCACCGGGCCGCTGCCGGACGACGTGGTCGCCGCGCTCGCGGGAGGGACGCGGGCCAGTGCGTGCGCGACCACGCAGGCCCGCGCGATGGTCTCGGCGGTGGAGGAGCCGTGGGCGACGACGACGGTGCCGCGCAGGCCGAGGAGCGCCGCGCCGCCGTGGGTACGCGGGTCGTAGCGGCCGCCCACCTCGGCCAGGGCGGGCGGCGGGGCCGGGCCTGCGGCGGCGACCATGGCGAGGGTGGTGCGTACGCAGCCCTCGATGGTCTTCAGCACGACGTTGCCGGTGAAGCCGTCGGTGACGATCACGTCCACGACGCCCGCGAGCACGTCGTGGCCCTCGATCATGCCGTGGAAGCGCACCGGCGTCTCCGCCAGCACCTGCGCGGCCCCGCGGGTGAGCCGGTTGCCCTTGCCGGGCTCCGAGCCGATGGACAGCAGGCCGGCGACGGGGGCGGCCACGCCGAGGACGTTCCGCGCGTACTCCACGCCGAGCAGGGCGAACCGTCCGATCATCTCGGGGGTGGGGTCGGGCGTCGCCCCGGCGTCGATGAGGATGCTCGTGCCGCCGCCCAGCTGCGGAAGGGCGACGGCGAGCGCGGGTCGCGCGACGTCCTCGGCCCGGCCGATGCTCCGCATGGCGCAGCTCACGACCGCGCCCGTGGAACCCGCCGACACCAGGGCGGCGGCGGTTCCGTCCCGGACGAGTTCGCAGCCGATCGCCAGGCTGGAGTCCGGGCTCGCGGCCGTGCCGCGCTCGCTCATCGGGACGGCGTCGGGGGCGTGCACGACGGGGATCTCGCCGATCGCGTCGTGGCGGCGCAGCAGCGGCAGCAGATCCGCCTCCCGGCCGGTGAGCAGGACGGGCACCCCGTGGACGCGATGCGCCAGGACGGCCCCAGCCACCGCCTCGGCCGGGCCGTGGTCGCCGCCCATCCCATCGAGGACGACGTTCCCTCTGGTGCGGCGCTCTGCCGTCACCCCGCCGGTGGCCCCGGTGGTCGCCTCGCGCGTCGCCGCGCCGGTGGCCCCGCCGGTCGCCGCGCGGTGCTCTTGTCGGGGCTCTTGTCGTGTTTCCGCGTCGGTCACCGGGTGCGTCGCCGTGTCGGCGGCCCGGTCGGTTATGTCGCCGGTCATTTCGCCGGTCCCGCCGCCGATCGCCGCGCTCGAGGGCGCGCGGGGCTCGCCGCCGGTCATGGCGCGTCCACGACGGCGCGGAGTTCGGCCCTGCCGGTCGCGGCCGACAGCAGCAGGTGGCGGGCGAATGTGGCGAGCTTGCGCCGTCGCGGCACCCGGGCCCGCCGCTCAAGCACCGCGAAGCCGCTGCGTTCGATCTCGGTCAGGATGCCCCCGTACAGCTCCCTGGCCGCGCGGATGCAGGGCCGGGACGACGGGATGAGCATCGCGATGCCAGGCGCGGCGGCCGCGTAGTGCTCGCGTGCCCGGCTCGCCTCGAAGGCGAGCAGCTCGCGGACCGCCCGGCCGGTGCTCGGCCCTCGCAGGTCCGCCTCGGTGACGCCGAACGCGGCCATGTCCTCAAGCGGCAGGTAGATGCGGTCCCGGGCGAGGTCCTCGGCGACGTCGCGCAGGAAGTTGGTGAGCTGGAAGGCGAGGCCGAGCCGGCGGGCGGGCTCCCGCGCCTCGTCGCGTGCCGACGGCACGGTCTCCAGGATGGGCAGCATCATGGTGCCGATGACGGCGGCGGAGCCCTCCATGTAGCCGAGCAGGTCGTCGTAGGTCGCGTAGCGGGTGACGGTGAGGTCGGCGCGCATCGACCGCAGGAACGCGGCGATGTCGCCGTGGGCGACGCCGAAGGACCGGACCGTGTGCAGGAAGGCGGGCAGGACCGGGTCCCGCACCGGCTCCCCGGCGAGCCCGGCCGCGACCTGCGAGGCGAACGCGTCCAGGGCGGCGGCGCGGTCGCCGCGGACGTCGAAGGAGTCGACGATCTCGTCGGCGTAGCGGGCGAAGCCGTACAGGGCGTGCACGTGCCGCCGCTTCCAGCCGGGCAGCAGGCGCGTGGCGAGATAGTAGGAGCGGCCGTGGCGGGCGTGCAGCCGGCGGCAGCGTTCGTAGCTGGCGGTGAGGGTCGTCATCGCGGCTCCTGCAGGACGCGTTCGGCGGCGAGCCGGCCCGAGACGAGCACGGGCGGTACGCCGATGCCGGGTGCGGTGTACATGCCCGCCAGATGCAGGCCGGGGACGCGTCGGGCGACGGGCGAGGGGCGGAACCAGGCGGTCTGCGTGAATCGCTGGTCCAGCGCGAACGGCGTGCCCGCCGTGTGGCCGCGCCGCGCCCAGGCGGGCGGGTCGATGACGAGGCGGGGGCGAGCGGACAGGTCCGGATAGCCGAGGGCGGTCATCCGCGCGAGCAGCCGCTCCTCCAGCGCCGGGCGCAGCCGGTCCCAGTCCGTCCGCAGCAGGTTGGGGGCCGGTTCCAGGACGCTGATCACCGCGTGCCCGTCGGGGGCCGTGTCGGCGTCGGCGGGCGGGCAGGTGACGAGCAGGCTGGGGTCCGGCTGGGGCAGGCCGCGTTCGAGCGCGTCGAACGTGGCGTGCCAGGCCCGGCCGAAGTGCAGCGTGTGGTGGGCCTGGCCGGGCAGCGGCCGGTCGAGGCCCGCGTGGATCACCAGGCAGGAGGGGGAGTAGCGGGGGCGGCGCAGCCGCCAGTCGGCCGCCGCCTTCGGCAGCAGGCCGGTCGCGTGCGCGGCGGGCAGGTCGCACGCCACGATCACCTGGCCCGCCCGCAGCGTCTCCCCGCCGGCGAGGCGGACGCCGCGCACGCCGTCGCCGCCGGTCTCGACGCGCTCGGCGCGCGAGCCGTACCGGAACACCGCGCCCTTCTTCTCCGCCAGGGCCGCGAGGGCGGCGGGCACGGCGGCCATGCCCCCGCGTTCGGGGAAGTAGACGCCGCCGACCAGATCCATGTGGGCGACGACCGCGTACACGCCGAGCGCCCGGCGCGGCGACAGCCCGACGTACATGGCCTGGAAGGTGTGCGCCCGGATGAGCCGATGGTCGCGCAGATGGGCGGCGGCCAGCCGGTCCAGCCGCCGGAATCCGCCGAGCGCGGCCAGTCGCAGCAGCGTCGCCGGGCGCAGCAGCGACCGGAGCCGCGCGGTGTCGGCGTCGATGAACGCCGGCCACTCCACCGCGAACAGCTCGCCGAGCCGCCGCCGGTAGGCCAGGTAGCGGGCGGCCTCGGCCGGGCCGCACAGCTCCCGCACCCGTTCGGCCATGATGTCCCGGTCGGGCACGACGTCCAGCCGGGAGCCATCGTGGAAAACCAGCCGGTAGGCGGGGTCCAGCCGCCGTAGCGGCAGCCACGCGTGCAGGTCCTCGCCCGCCTCGGCGAACAGCGCGGCGAGCACGCCGGGCATGGTCAGCACCGACGGGCCGACGTCGAACCGGTACGGCCCCGCCCGCTCGGCCCCGCAGCACCCGCCGGGACCGTCGGCGGCCTCCACCACCACGACCTCGCGCCCGGCGGCGGCGAGCCGGACGGCCGCGGCCAGCCCGGCGAGCCCCGCTCCCACGACCACTGTGCGGTCACCCGGCCGCATGCAGCCCCCCGGCGTTCCCCCGCATGCCCCCGCATGCCTCCTCGTACCCCTCGTGCCCCCTCGTGCGCCGTGCCCCGGAGACATCGGCCGCTCGCAAGGAGTAACTGCCCTTCTTACGGCCCGTTATGTACGGCGCGCCGAGTTGGAGGAGGACGGGAGGCGGGTGTCACATGAGCCAGGCGGTGGTGTCGGGCGGCAGGAGGCCCTCGTCCAGCGGGCCGCTGGTCAGCAGGATCTCCTCGTGCGGCGGAAGGGGAACCGGGGCGGCCGACAGGTTGGTCACGCAGGTGAGGCCGGAGTCGCGGGTGAACGCGAGCACCTCGGGGCCGTGCTCCCGCCAGGTGAGCGTGCCGTCGCCGAGCAGCCGGGCGCGGATGCGCAGGGCGGTGCGGTAGAGCGTGAGCATGGAGCCGAGATCGGCGGTCTGCGCCTCGACGGTGAGCTTGCGCCAGTCCTCCGGCTGCGGCAGCCACGGGCGTCCGGCGCCGAACCCGAACGGCGGCTCGTCGCCCGACCAGGGCAGCGGGACGCGGCAGCCGTCGCGGCCGGGCACGGTGTGGCCGGAGCGGGTCCAGATCGGGTCCTGCCGCAGCTCGCCGGGGATGTCGTCGACCTCGGGCAGGCCGAGCTCCTCGCCCTGGTAGATGTAGACGCCGCCGGGCAGCGCCATCGCCAGCAGGGCGGCGGCGCGGGCGCGGCGGAAGCCGAGGCCGAGGTCGGAGGGCACGCCGTCGCGGCGGTCGCCGTGGTCCCACGAGGTGTCGGCCCTGCCGTACCGGGTGACGACCCGGGCGACGTCGTGGTTGGACAGCACCCAGGTGGGCGGCGCGCCCAGCGGGACGTGGGTGGCGAGGGTCCGCTCGATGACCGAGCGCAGCCGGGCCGGGTCCCACGGGCAGGCGAGGAAGTCGAAGTTGAACGCGGTGTGCAGCTCGTCGGGCCGCAGGTAGCGCGCGAAGCGCTCCTGGTCGGGCAGCCACACCTCGCCGATGAGGACGCGTCCGCCGTACTCGTCGCTGATCCGGCGCCAGCTCCGGTAGACGTCGTGCACCTCGTCGAGGTCCTCGAACCGGCCGGTCAGGCCCTCGGGCTTGGCGAGCAGCGCGGCCGAGTCGATCCGGATGCCGTCCACGCCGCGGTCGAACCAGAACCGCAGCACGTCGTGGAACTCCGCGTGCACCTCCGGGTTCGTCCAGTTGAGGTCGGGCTGCTCGGGCGCGAACAGGTGCAGGTACCACTGCCCGTCGGGCACCTGCGTCCACGCCGGCCCGCCGAAGATCGACCGCCATTCGCCGGGCTCGTCGCGGAACCAGAAGCGCTCGCGTTCCGGCGAGCCGGGCCCGGCGGCGAGGGCCTGCTTGAACCATTCGCTCGCCGTCGAGCTGTGGTTCGGCACCACGTCGATGATGACCTTGATGTCGCGTGCGTGCGCCTCCGCGATGAACCGCTCGGCCTCGGCGAGCGTGCCGAAGACCGGGTCGATGTCGCGGTAGTCGGCGACGTCGTAGCCGCCGTCGGCGAGCGGCGACGGATACCAGGGGGTGATCCACACGGCGTTCACGCCGAGATCGGACAGGTACGGCAGGCGTGACCGCAGCCCCGCCAGGTCGCCGACGCCGTCGCCGTTGCCGTCGGCGAAGCTGCGCGGATAGACCTGGTAGATCGCGGCGCCCCGCCACCACGTTTCGGACATGCCGAGGACAACTCCTTGCGCGTCGATGGAACTCGGACGGAAATGAACAGGATCGGTGGAAGATCAGCCCTTGAGGCTGCCGGCGGTGAGGCCGGCCATGATGTGCCGCTGGAACACGAAGAACACGATGATCGCCGGAACGCTGGCGATCACCAGGCCGCCCATGATGGCGTTCTGGCTCACCGCCCCCGCCGTCTGCGACAGGCCCACGCTGATCGTCATCTTGTCGCTGTCCGGCAGCACGAGCAGCGGCAGGACGAAGTCCCGGTACGCGTTGACGATCGTGAAGATCGAGACGACGCCGAGGATCGGCCGGGACACCGGGATCACCACCGACCACAGGATCCGCAGCGGCCCGGCCCCGTCGATCGCCGCCGCCTCAAGCAGCTCCCGCGGGATCGAGTCGAAGAACCGCTTGAGCAGGAAGATGTTGAACCCGTTGGCCGCCGCCGGGAACCACAGCGCCCACGGCGTGTTCAGCAGATGCCAGCCGAAGATCGGCACGTCCACGATCGTCAGGTAGGTGGGGATGAGCACCACCATCGGCGGGATCATCAGCGTGGCCAGCATCGCGCCGAGGATCACGTTCCCGAACGCGGGCCGCAGCTTCGACAGCGCGAACGCCGCCGTCACGTCCACCGCCATCGCGAACAGCCAGCCCCCGAGGGCGTAGAAGGTCGTGTTCCGCAGCAGCAGGCCGATGTCGAACAGCTCCCACGCCTCGGCGAACGCGTCCAGCGTGGGCTCGGCGGGAAACAGCGTCGGCGGCATCCGGGCGATCTCGTCGCCGGTCTTCATCGCCCCCGTGACCATCCAGTACAGCGGGAACACGAACACCAGCGTGAACACGACGATCACCGTGACGAGCACGGCCCAGTAGATCCGCCGCCCCCACGGCGAGTTGAGCTGGTGCGGCGAGATGATCGTCCGTACCTGCGTCTCGATCCTGCGGCGCGGTCGCCGCGGCCGGCGGCGGCGCGCGGCCCCGCCCGCGCGGGAGGGGGCGGGCGGCCGGTCCAGGGTGAGGTTCGGCATCTGGTCCCCTCAGCTCTTGTCGTCACGGGTCAGCCGCAACTGCACGGCGGCGAAGGCGAGCAGCACGATCATGAGCATCATCCCGAGGGCGCCGCCCGCGCCGTAGTTGCCGCCGTACACGAACGCGTACTGGTACATCAGGTACGCGACGGTGACGGTGGCGTTCTCCGGGCCGCCGCCGGTGAGCATGTACGGCTCGATGAACACCTGCATCGTCGCCACGATCTGCAGCATGAGCATGAGCAGCAGGATCAGCCGGGTCTGCGGGATCGTGATGTGCCGGATCCGGCGGAACACCCCCGCCCCGTCGAGCTCGGCGGCCTCGTACAGCTCGGGCGGGATGTTCTGCAGCGCCGCCAGGTAGATCAGCGTCGCCGAGCCCATGTTCATCCACGTCGACACCAGCACCAGCGAGATCAGCGCGGTGTCGGCCGAGTCGAGCCAGGCCAGCGGCGGCAGGTGGAAGAAGTCCAGCACCTGGTTGAACAGGCCGGGACCCGGGTCGAGCAGCCAGCGGAACAGCAGCACCGTGACGATCGGCGGCAGCATGACCGGCAGGTACACCACGAACCTCAGGTACGCCCGCGCGTGCCGCAGCTCGTTGAGCACCAGCGCGACCACGAACGGCACCGCGTACCCGCACACCAGGGCCAGCAGCGTGAACGCGATCGTGTTCAGCCACGCCTGCCCGAACGCCGGGTCCTGGACGACGGCGCGGAAGTTCTCCAGCCCCACCCATTCGGGCGGGTCGATGAGGTTCGTCCGCTGGAAGCCCAGGATGAACTCCCGCACCATCGGATACCAGGCGAAGATCGCGAAACAGAACAGCGCACCGCACATGAACCCGTAGGCGGTGAGGTTGCGCCGCACGATCTGCCCCAGCCTCGACGGGTTTGAGGGGTTTGAGGGGTTTGAGGGGGACCCGCGCCGGGGGGAGGGCCCCGGCGGCGGCCGCAGCCGCCATCCGGAGCCCGTCGCCCGCGTCGTCTCGATGCCACCGGCCACGATCAGGTCAGCCCTTGCTCGCCAGTACGGCGTTCGCCTTGGCCTCGGCGTCGGCGAGCAGCTTGTCGATGTCGGCGTCGCGGCGGCTCAGCACGGCCGACATGGCCACGTCGAGCACGGCGTACAGCTCCTGCGCGTACGGCGGCTCCATCTTGGGCGGGATCGTCGCCGAGGCGTCCACGTACGGCTGGTAGTTCGACACCGGCAGCGCGGCGTTCGCCTGGCGGGCCTCCTGGATGGCCTTGCCGGTGGGCGAGTCGCCGTACACGTCGTTGTCGGGGATGCCGACCGGGTTGCCGATCTGCTTGCCGCGCGCGAAGTTGAACCGGCCCTTGCCGACGGTGTTGAACTGGAAGTCGATCCACTGCAGCCCCGCCTTGGCCTGCTCGGGCGTGGCCTTGGGGTTGATGAAGTACGCCTCGCCGCCGCTCAGCGACGCCTTCGCCTCCGGGAAGCCGGTGATGCCGTAGTCGGCGTAGTTGCCGTTGAACTTCTGCACCACGTCGGTGACGACGTCGGGCGCGCCGAGCATCATGCCGACCTTGCCGCCGCCCATCGCCAGCATCAGGGCCTCCCAGCCGTTGTACAGCTTGGCGCCCATGCTGTTGTCGGTCCACCGCATGTCGTAGAGGTTCTGCAGCACGGCCTTGCCCTCGGGGGAGTTGAAGGCGGCCTTCTTGCCGTCGGGGGTGACCATCTCGCCGCCCCGGCCGTACACCTGCATCGTGAAGTGCCAGCCGCCGGTGTTGCCGCCGGAGTACTCGCCGTAGCCGACGTGGCCCGGCCCCAGCGCGGCGATCTTCTTGGCGGCCTCGCGGACCTCCGCCCACGTCTTGGGCGGGTTGTCGGGGTCGAGGCCGGCCTGGGTGAACAGCTTGCGGTTGTAGACGAGGCCGACGCTGTAGTGCACGTTCGGCACGCCATAGACCTTGCCGTCCTTGGTGACCAGGTCGCGGACGTCCTGGCGCAGGTCGTTCCAGTTCTTGATCTCGCCGATGTACGGCGTGATGTCGAGGGCCTGGCGCTTGCCGATCACCTCGTTGTAGTTGGTGACCGGGACGACGAAGACGGTCTCCATCTGGCCGCCGGCGAGCTTGGGGCCGAACGTCTTGGGGTCGAAGCAGGGCTGCTGGTCGGTGCTGGCGACCACGACGTTCGGGTGCGCCTTCTGGAACTCGGCGACGTCGTCGTCCCACGCCTTGCGGTTCTCCGGCGCCGTCTTGGCCGGCTGGCAGGCCACGGTGATGCTCACCTTCGCGCCCGCCTGGGCGCCCTGCCCGCCGCCGCCCGTCCCGGCCGGGTCGCCGCCGCACGCCGCGGCGCTCACGCCCAGGCCCGCCATCAGGATCAACCCCACGGTCCTGCGATAGCCCGATCTGCTCATCGTCTGGCCCTTCTTCACGTTCGTGGGACGGTGTGGCGCCCCGCCGTGTGGCGTCAGCATAGACACGCGAACAGAAGGCAGCAATATCTTGATGGTATCGCGCAAGATAACAACTAAATCACGTCAAACATGCGCGTCGTACTGGCGATGACCTTGTGGCATGGGCTCCGGGCGGCGCGCGGGCGGTCGCCGGCGGGCCCGTGACCTGTGGTGTTTCCGTGTACGCAAACCGGCGAAAGTCGCCGCAAAGGCTTGCGTCGGCTTGCGGCCGTACGACGTCAGCGCTTGCATGATCGGGGAATCGGCCCGGCCGCTCGACCAGACGCACTGCCTGCGGCTTCGTGGTAGCAACCGATGCATGTCCGGAGTCGGACATTTGCGAAATGAAGTTGGAACATTGCAGTGATTTGTTGGTCATCTTATGGTGTGCCCACCCCCCCACCCCTCAGCCCCCCGAGAGGGAGCAACCCATGAGGCACAGATCGGTTCTCCTATCCCTGATCGCGGCGACGGTCGCCGCCCTCATCGCCGCCGGACTGCCGGCGTCCCCGGCGGTGGCGGCCCGGGCCCGCGCCGCGGCCGCCGGGCCCAACCTCGCCGCAGGCAAGACCGTCACGGTCGCGAGCACCCAGAACGGCTACCCCGCCGCCAACGCCACCGACGGCAACCAGGCCACCTACTGGGAGAGCGCCAACAACGCCTTCCCGCAGTGGATCCAGGTGGACCTGGGCCGCGCCGTCAGCGTGAACGAGCTCGTGCTCAGGCTCCCCGCCCACTGGGAGAGCAGGTCGCAGACGTTCGACGTGCGCGGCAGCCTCGACGGAAACACCTTCACCCAGCTCGCGCCCTCCGCCGCGCGCCTGTTCAACCCGGCCGCCACGGTCACCTTCGCGACGGCCACGGCCCGCTACATCCGGCTGAACATCACCGCCAACACCCAGTGGCCCGCCGGCCAGATCTCCGAGTTCGAGGCGTACGGCCCGGCCCAGGACCCCGACCCCGATCCCCCCGGCACCGACCTGGCGCTCGGCAAGCCGATCGAGTCCTCCTCCCACACGCACGTCTACGTCGCGGGCAACGCCAACGACGGCGACGTGACCACGTACTGGGAGGGCAACGGTCACCCCAGCACGCTCACCGTCTCGCTCGGCGCCAACGCCGAGATCTCCGCGGTCGTGCTCAAGCTCAACCCCGACCCCATCTGGGGCCCGCGCACGCAGACCATCGAGGTGCTCGGCCGTACCCAGAACGGCGACTCCTTCGCCACCCTGGTCCCCGCCGCGACGTACGCCTTCAACCCCGCCTCCGGCAACACCGTCACGATCCCGCTCGACGCCACCGCCGCCGACGTCCGCCTGCGTTTCACCGCC
Organism: Thermopolyspora sp. NPDC052614; assembly: GCF_040678635.1. Taxonomy (NCBI): domain Bacteria; kingdom Bacillati; phylum Actinomycetota; class Actinomycetes; order Streptosporangiales; family Streptosporangiaceae; genus Thermopolyspora; species Thermopolyspora sp. NPDC052614. The sequence goes on along the minus strand of NZ_JBFATZ010000005.1, from coordinate 469,461 downwards.
AACAGCGGCGCGCCCGGCGGCCAGGTCGCCGAGTTCCAGGTCATCGGCGAGCCCGCGCCGAACCCGGACTTGACCGTCACCGGCCTCACCTGGTCGCCCGCGTCGCCCGTCGAGACCGACGCGGTCACCCTGTCCGCCACGGTCAGGAACGCCGGCACCGTCGCCTCCGGCGCGACCGACGTCGCCTTCTTCCTGGGCGACGCCAAGGTCGGCAGCGCCGCCGTCGGCGCGCTCGCCCCCGGCGCGTCCGCCACCGTCACCGCGAACATCGGCGCCCGCGACGCCGGCACCTACTCCGCCGTCGCCAAGGTGGACGAGGACAACGACGTCGTCGAGCGCGACGAGGGCAACAACGTCTTCACCGCGCCGTCCGCGCTGGTCGTGCGGCCCGTCGACAGCTCCGACCTGGTCGCCGCCGCGGTCTCCTGGACGCCCGGCAACCCGGCCGCCAACGACGAGGTCACCTTCACCGTGGCGCTGCGCAACCAGGGCACGGTGGCCTCCGCGGGCGGCGCGCACGGCATCACCCTGACCGTGCTCGACGCCGACGGCGCCACCGTCAGGACGCTCACCGGCTCGTACACCGGCGCGATCGCCCCCGGCGCCACCACCGCCCCCGTCACCCTCGGCACCTGGACGGCGGCCAACGGCGAGTACACCGTACGGACCGTCATCGCCGCCGACGCCAACGAGCTGCCGGTCAAGCGGGCGAACAACACCGGCACCACTCAGATGTTCGTCGGGCGCGGCGCCCGCATGCCGTACGACATCTACGAGGCCGAGGACGCCGTCGTCGGCGGGGGAGCGGCCGTGGTCGGCCCGAACCGGACGGTCGGCGACATCGCCGGCGAGGCGTCCGGGCGGCGCGCGGTGACCCTCAACACCACCGGCGCCTACGTCGAGTTCACCACCAAGGCCCCCACCAACACCCTGGTCACCCGCTTCTCCATCCCCGACGCGCCCGGCGGCGGCGGCATCGACGCCACGCTCAACGTCTACGTCGACGGCGTGTTCCACAAGACGCTCAACCTGACCTCCAGGTACGCCTGGCTGTACGGCCCCGAGGCGGAGCCGGGCAACTCGCCCTCGGCCGGGCCGCCGCGGCACATCTACGACGAGGCCAACATCATGCTCAACGGCACCGTCCCGGCGGGCAGCAGGATCCGGCTGCAGAAGGACGCGGCCAACACCAGCAGGTACGCCATCGACTTCATCAACCTCGAACAGGTCGCACCCATCGCCAACCCCGACCCGGCGCGCTACGCCGTACCGGCCGGGTTCACCCACCAGGACGTGCAGAACGCGCTCGACCGCGCCCGCCAGGACCCCGCGCTGGAGGGCGTCTACCTCCCGGCGGGCGACTACCAGACCAACGGCAAGTTCCAGGTGTACGGCAAGGCCGTCAAGGTCATCGGCGCCGGCCCCTGGTACACGAGGTTCCACTCCCCGTCCGGCCAGGACAACACCGACGTCGGCTGGCGTACGGAGGCGTCGTCGAACGGCTCCACGTTCGCGAACTTCGCCCACTTCGGCAACTACACCTCCCGCGTCAACGGCCCCGGCAAGATCTTCGACATGACGAACGTGTCCCGGATGACCATCGACAACATCTGGGTCGAGCACCAGGTCTGCATGTACTGGGGCGCGCACGTGGACCACGTCACGATCAAGAACTCCCGGATCCGCAACCTGTTCGCCGACGGCGGCAACTTCACCAACGGCAGCACGGACAACCTGGTCAGCAACGTCGAGGCCCGCGCCACCGGCGACGACGGCTTCGCGCTGTTCGCCGCCACCGACGGCAACGGCGGCGACCAGTCCGGCAACGTCCTGGAGAACCTCACCTCGATCCTCACCTGGCGCGCCGCCGGCATCGCCGTCTACGGCGGCCAGAACAACACCGTCCGCAACGTCTACATCGCCGACACGCTCGTCTACTCCGGCATCACGATCAGCTCGCTCGACTTCGGCTTCCCGATGCGGGACTTCGGCCCCGGCGAGACCCGCTTCGAGAACATCTCGATCGTCCGGGCGGGCGGCCACTTCTGGGGCGCCCAGACCTTCCCGGCGATCTGGGTCTTCTCCGCGCAGAAGCAGTTCCGGGCGATCCGCGTCAGCAACGTGGACATCGTCGATCCGACGTACCACGGCATCATGTTCCAGACCAACTACGGCACCAACGGCGTCGCGCAGAACCCCATCACCGACACCGTCTTCACCAACGTCAAGATCTCCGGGGCCCGCAAGAGCGGCGACGCCTTCGACGCCAAGTCCGGCTTCGCCATCTGGGCCAACGAACTCCCCGAGCCCGGCCAGGGTCCGGCGGTCGGCTCGGCCACCTTCACCAACCTGACCCTGACCGACAACCACACCGACATCCGCAACATCACGACCACGTTCACGATCATCCGCAACTGACCGCCCGCCCTCGGGACGCCGGCGGCGCCTTCACCACAGCCCTCCCGGGCACGGCGAAGGCACCGCCAGGCGTCCTGGTCACAGCGGTACGTCGAGGGCGATCGGCAGGTCACGGACGCGTTTTCGGCGGCCGGAGGATCTCGATGGCGACGACCTGAGAGCGAGAAAAGCGCCTCAACCAGGACGAAACCGACGTGAACGAATCTCCTCCGCCACCGTGGCGCCCCCCGGAGCCCCCGGGGTCAAGATGCCGCCCGTACGCCCGGCCCGCCGAGCGGCCCGACCGTCGAACGGCCCCTACCGTCGAAGGGCTCCGGCCCGTCGAACGCCCCCGCCACGCCGAGCGGCGACGACGCGCGTCAGGCGGGCATGCGGGCGCGTACCGGTCCGGTGGAGCCGCGGACCACGAGCTCGGGCTCGAACAAGAGCTCCTCAGCGGTCACGGTAGCGCCATCGATCTGATTGACCAGCAGCGTCACGGCGGTGCGGCCGATCGCCTCGATCGGCTGGCGCACCGTGGTAAGCGGCGGATGAGTGCAGTTCATGAACGCCGAGTCGTCGAAGCCGACCACCGACACGTCCTCGGGCACCGACCGGCCCAACCGCCGGACCGCCCGCACCGCGCCGAGGGCCAGGACGTCGCTGGCACAGATGATGCCGGTGACACCGCGCCGCACCAGCCGGGTCGTCACGGCCTGCCCGCCCTCCAGCGAGAACAGCGTGCGCTCCACCGCCTCCGGCTCCACCGGCAGCCCCACCCGCCGCGCCTCGCTGAGAAACGCGGCCAGCTTGCGCCGGGACGGCACATGATCCTCCGGCCCGAGCACCATGCCGATGCGCTCATGCCCAAGCGAGACCAGATGCCCGAACGCCTGCTCCACCGCCACCTCGTCGTCGGTGGACACACAGGGGAAACCGAGCCCCTCGGTCGCCGCGTTCACCAACACGACCGGCAGCCGCACCTCCAGCAGCCGGTGGTAGTGGTCGTGCGGCGCGTCCGCCTCCGCGTAGTGCCCGCCCGCGAACACCACCCCGGAAACCTGCTGCTCCAGCAGCATCTCGATGTAGTCGGCCTCCGACAGCCCGCCCGCCGTACGCGTGCACAGCACAGGCGTGAACCCGCGCTGCGCCAGCGCACCGCCGACGACCTCGGCGAGCGCGGGAAAGATCGGGTTGCCGAGCTCCGGCAGCACCAGGCCGACCAGCCGCGCCCGCTCACCGCGCAACTGCGTCGGCCGCTCGTACCCGAGCACGTCCAGCGCGGTGAGCACCGCCGCCCTCGTCGCCTCGGACACCCCGGGCTTGCCGTTCAACACCCGACTGACGGTCGCCTCGCTGACGCCTACCTTCTTCGCCACCTCGGCGAGCCTGCGCGTGGTGGAACGGCCCGAGGCCCGGGTTTCAGTCACGCCGCAAGCTTACGGCAGAATCACGCAAGCCGCTTGCGAACGACTGCGTCACCGCCTCACACGCCGCCGATCCCGGCCCTCGTCGGCCGCACGGGCATCGCGCCGATATTCGGGTGCCGCGCGTCATCTCGACCTGCGGACGGCTGTGCCGCCGATCCCGGCCCTCGTCGGCCGCAGGGGCATCGCGCCGACGTTCGGTGCCGCGCGTCATCTCGGCTTGCGGTCGGCTGCGTCGCCGCCTCGCGCGCCACCGATCCCGGCCCTCGTCGGCCGCACGGGCATCGCGCCGATATTCGGGTGCCGCGCGTCATCTCGACCTGCGGACGGCTGTGCCGCCGATCCCGGCCCTCGTCGGCCGCAGGGGCATCGCGCCGACGTTCGGTGCCGCGCGTCATCGCGACCAGGCTCCGGCGGCCTCGCCGACACCTTTCTTCGGCGATATCGATGGCGACCTTCAGGTCCGCCCTCGGCCTGCTGCGGCGGAACGGCCACGCCCCCGATGTACTAGGTTTCACCGTCGGCGGCGTACGAAAGGGACTAAGTCATGAACAAGGCCGAGCTGGTTCACTTGGACATCGCCGATCAGGTCGCGACGATCACCCTGGACAGCGAGCACAACCGCAACGCGCTGAGCCGCCGTCTCGTCGCCGAACTGGAGGGGCACCTCGCCACCGCGTCCGAGGACACCGAAAGCCGCGCGATCCTGATCCGGTCGTCGGGCCGCGTCTTCTGCTCCGGCGCCGACCTGAGCGAGGCGTCGGAGGGCGGCATGACGCAGGGCGCGCACGCCCTGGTGCGGCTCCAGCGCCAGATCGCGACAAGCCCCAAGCCGGTCGTCGTCGAGGTCGGCGGCCCGGTGCGCGCCGGAGGCCTCGGCATCGTCGGGGCGGCGGACATCGTGATCGCGGCCGAATCGGTGACCTTCCAGTTGACCGAGGTACGGCTCGGACTCGCCCCCGTGGTCATCTCGCTCAGCCTGCTCCCGCGGCTCGGCGACCGCGCGGCGGCCGACCTGTTCCTGACCGCCCGCGTCTTCGACGCGGCCGAGGCCGTGTCCCTGGGGCTCGTCACCCGCGCCGTACCCGACGACCGGCTCGGGGACGCCGTGGCGGAGGTCCTCGCCGAGCTCGCTCTGGGCTCCCCGCAGGGCCTGCGCGAGACCAAGAGGCTGCTCAACCACGACCTCGTGGCCCGAATCGACACGCTCGGCGACGAGATGGCGAAGCGGTCGGCGGAGCTGTTCGGCAGCGCCGAGGCACGGGAGGCCATGAAGGCGTTCCTCCAACGCCGACGTTGAGCGGCCCCCGGCGAGCCGACGCCGGAGACGGGAGGTGTCGGGGTAGGCCGGAGAAGCGATTCTGATTGGTGTTCCTCCGGCGGGCATGCCGACCGGTCCCCGGCGCGCCGACGCCGGGGGCGCGGGCTTCGGCGGGAGGACGGAGAGGGATCATGATCGAGTCGGATGTGTCATAGTTTCGGCCAAGCGGTCACGGCCGTCGGCGGCGTAGCGGAACGACCGAGGGTGAGGCGACGATGACGACCAGCGGATCCGGGAGCGTGCGGATCGGCAACTGCTCGGGCTTCTACGGGGACCGGCTCGCGGCCATGGAGGAGATCCTCCAGGCCGGGGTCGACGTCATCACCGGCGACTATCTTGCCGAACTCACCATGCTCATCCTCGCCCGCCAGAAGGCGAAGGATCCCGAGATGGGCTATGCGTCGACGTTCCTCACCCAGCTCTCCGGCTGCCTGCGCGCGGCGCACGAGCGCGGAGTCCGCGTCGTCGCCAACGCCGGGGGCATGAACCCCCGGGCGCTGGCGGAGCGCATCCGCGAGTTCGCTCGGGCGCAGGACCTTGACGTGCCCGTGGCGTACGTCGACGGCGACGACCTGACCGCCGAGGCGGACGCGCTCGGCCTCGGGAAGCCGCTGGCCGCCAACGCCTACCTCGGCGCCTTCGGCATCGTCCGCGCGTTGGAGGCGGGCGCGGAGGTGGTCGTCACCGGGCGGGTCACCGACGCCTCGCTCACGGTGGGGCCCGCCGCATGGTTCCACGGCTGGAGCCGTACCGACCATGACGCGATCGCCGGAGCCATGGCCGCAGGGCACATCATCGAGTGCGGAGCCCAGGCGACCGGCGGCAACTTCTCCTTCTTCACCGAGATCGCCGACCTCGCCTACCCCGGCTTCCCGATCGCGAGAATCGCCGCCGACGGCTCCTCGGTCATCACCAAACCGGACGGATCAGGCGGCGCCGTGACCGCCGAGACCGTGCTCTCACAACTCCTGTACGAGGTGGCGGGCGCGCGTTACCCCGGCCCCGACGCGACGCTGCGGCTCGACTCCATCGTGCTCACCCAGGAGGCCCGGGACCGGGTACGCGTCAGCGGCGTGCGCGGCGAGCCCCCGCCGCCCGACCTGAAGGTCTCCGTCGTCGAGATCGGCGGCTTCCTCAACGAGATGACCTTCCTGCTCACCGGCCTCGACATCGAGGCGAAGGCCGAACTGGTCCGCGCCCAGTTCGACCGCGCGCTCTCGGTGCGGCCCGCCCGGATCGACTGGGAACTGGCCCGCACCGACCACCCGGACGCCGACGTCCAAGAGGAGGCCACGGCGCGGCTCACCGTGCTCGCCCGCGACCCCGACCCCAAGAAGGTCGGCCGCGCGTTCTCCAACGCCGCCGTTGAGACCGCGCTCACCGGCTACCCGGGGCTGTTCCTCGCCGCGCCGCCGGGCGAGGGCCGCGTCTACGGCCGCTACCGGCCCGCGTTCGTGCCGCAGACCGTGCCGGCGCACACCGTGCACCTCCCCGACGGCACCGCAGAGATCATCCCCGCCCCTGCGGAGACCCGCGCCCTCGCGCCGACGAAGCTCGACGAGACTCACGACCCCGCCGACCCCGCTGGCCCCGCTGACCCCGCCGACGCCGCCACGACGGAGGCCGCCGCGCCCCGGCCGACGGACGTGCGCGCGTCCGCCGACGCGGACACGGTCCGCGTTCCGCTCGGCCGTTTCGCCGGTGCCCGCAGCGGCGATAAGGGCGGCGCGGCGAACATCGGCGTATGGGCGCGTACGGACGTCGCGTGGGCGTGGCTGCGCGAGCACCTCACCGCCGACGCCCTGCGGATCCTGCTGCCCGAGACCGCGGGCCTCCGGATCGACCGCGTCGAACTGCCCAGGCTGCGAGCGGTCAACTTCGTCGTCCACGACATCCTCGGCGAGGGCGTGGCCTACCGGGCGCGCTTCGACGCGCAGGCCAAGGGCCTCGGCGAATGGCTCCGCTCCCGCGTCGTCGAGGTGCCCGCGGAGGTGGCCGCCGCGACCGCCCTCGACGACCACTTCGCGCCGACGACGCCGAATCCGGAACCGCGCCCATGACCGGCGTATGACCGGCCCAATGACCGTGGCGGTTCAGGACGCCGATCACGGCCGGGCGGCCGGATGTCCGCCTGGTCGATGATCGAAAAATAAAAGATCCCCAGGTCGCCGACCTGGGGATGGGTAAGGAGTGGGCGATACTGGGATTGAACCAGTGACCTCTACCGTGTCAAGGTAGCGCTCTCCCACTGAGCTAATCGCCCCTGCTGATGAGGTGGAGACGGGATTTGAACCCGTGTACGCGGCTTTGCAGGCCGCTGCCTCGCCTCTCGGCCACTCCACCGAGGAGGCCCTGTCAGCGTATGACCGAAAGACCCCTCCGAGCGGACGACGGGATTCGAACCCGCGACCCTCACCTTGGCAAGGTGATGCTCTACCAACTGAGCCACGTCCGCGTGTCTCCCGCCGGGGGTTCGCCCTGCGGTGACTCCTGAAACTGTAGCGGGTTTTCCGGCCTGGTGCGTACTCGAAATGCGCTCGGACGGCGATCGGGCGAGGCGAGGGCGGAGCGGCGACCTGCCGACGAACACAGACGCGGGCCGGATCCGGCCGGGGACCGGGCGGGGGAGGGCCGGTCCCCGGCGGGCCGCCGGGCGGTCAACGCAGGGCGGGGACGGCGCGCACGAGGCGGGTCCGTGACCACCAGCCGCCCAGGCCGAGGGTGTCGCCGGCGTGGGAGACGGCGAGGGCGATGATGACCAGGGCGTAGATGACGTGCTGGTCGAGGAAGGGGTTGCTCTCCACGGGCAGGCCGGCCAGGTAGATCAGCCCCATCAGGGTGACGCCGGACACGGCGGCGACGCGCATGCCGATGCCGAGAACGAGGGCGAGGCCGACGCCTGCCATGCCGGACATGAACAGCCAGTCGGTCCAGGGCTGCTCGGCCATGGCGTGGAAGTGCGCGGCGAAGGGCCCCTCGGCCGTGGTGAGGTAGCCGTGAGTGGGCGAGCCGCCGTTAAGCCAGGAGCGGGAGGCGGAGACGGGTCTGCCGAATCCCGCCAGCCGGTCGGCGAACGCCCACAGGAAGATCAGGCCCATGGCGATGCGGGTGACGGCCCACGCCCACCGCGCGGCCAACAGCCGGTCGCGGGGGCGTGTCTTGCGGCGGGTGCCGGCGCGGCGTGCGCGACGCGGGGATATCGGGGACCGAACGGCGGCGGGGCGACGCACGGGCGACGCCTCCTGATGGCCAAGGTGATGGCCAAGATGATCGCCGGGCTGATCGCCGAGGTGAACGCCGGGGTGGTGGGGGCCGAATGCTCCGGACGCGTGCCCGTCCAACAGTTCGTTGAGCACGGCCTGAGCCGTCCTCGGATCGGATGCGTAGCGATACGGCGTCGCCCAGTACGGATCATGGGACGGCGCGTCGGCCGGCCAGGCGTTCCACGCCTCGCTCTGCCTGCTCATGATGTTCCCCCCGAAACGTCAAGCGGTCGTGCCGGAGATCATGCCCGCCAAGTGCGAATTCCATGTCCGTCATGAGTCGTCGTGATCCGCCGCGCCCCGAAGTGACCTGCGGTGGCCTGCCGTGGTTGATCGTGGGCGGTGCGGCGCCTTGAGGCCGGTCATGATCCTTCATGGCCGGTAGTGGCGGTCTTGTCCGGTGGGTGGTGATGATCTTCGAGCTCGCCGTGGTCCTTAGTGGTCCTCGTGGCCGCCGTGCCCCGATGGCCCCGTACTGACCTCCGGTGACTTGCCGTGGTTGATGATGATGGGCGGTGGGAATCTCGGGCTTGTATGGCCCCTTGTGGCCTGCTGTGGCGATGATTGGCCTGGTTGGGGCGTACGTGGGGTGGGTTCGGTCCAGGCGGGGCGGGTGCTCCGGTAGAAAAGACCGGTGAGTACGTCGTTGAAGATCGGGCCGTTGGAGGTGTGGCCGCCGGTCGTGCTGGCGCCGATGGCGGGGATCACCAACTCGGCGTTCCGCACGTTGTGCCGGGAGCAGGGCGGCGGGCTGTTCGTGTCCGAGATGATCACCACGCGGGCTCTGATCGAGCGTGCGCCCAAGACGATGCGCATGATCGACTTCGGGCCGGGGGAGACGCCGCGTAGCGTGCAGCTTTACGGCATCGACCCGGAGGTGGTCGGCAGGAGCGCGCGGATCCTCGCCGAGGAGGGCCTGGCCGACCACATCGATCTCAACTTCGGCTGCCCGGTGCCCAAGGTGACGCGCAAGGGCGGGGGCGCGGCGCTGCCGTACAAGCGGGAGCTGTTCCGGCGGATCGTACGCGCGGCGGTCGCGGGTGCCGGAACGCTGCCGGTGACGGTGAAGATGCGCAAGGGCATCGACGACGGGCACCTGACCTACCTCGACGCGGGCCGGATCGCCGCCGAGGAGGGCGTCGCCGCCGTCGCCCTGCACGGCCGCACTGCCCTGCAACACTACGGCGGCGACGCCGACTGGACCGCGATCGCCCGGCTCAAGGAGGCCCTTCCCGGCGTTCCCGTGCTGGGCAACGGCGACATCTGGAGCGCCGAGGACGCGCTGCGCATGATGCGCGAGACCGGCTGCGACGGCGTGGTGGTCGGCCGCGGCTGCCTCGGCCGTCCCTGGCTGTTCCGCGACCTGTCCGAGGCCTTCGCCGGATCGTCCCGCCGCGCCCGACCCACCCTCGGCGAGGTGGCCGCGACCATGCGCAGACACGCCGAACTACTCTGCGACCTCCTGGGCGACGAGCGCCAGGGCGTCGCCGGCTTCCGCAAGCACGTGTCCTGGTACCTCAAGGGCTTCACCATCGGCGCCGCCCTCCGCCGCGACCTCGCCACCGTCTCCACCCTGGCCGAACTCGCCGAACGCACCGCCGAACTCGACCCCGCCCAGCCCTGGCCCGCCGCCGCCGAGGGCCAGCGCGGCAGGGCCAACCCCCGCGACCGCGTCCCGCTCCCCGACGGCTGGCTCAACGACCCGGACGACGCCCGAGTCCCCGACGCGGACGCGGAGGACGGCACATCAGGCGGCTGAACAATCAGCGCGGCGGACTGCGACGCCACGGCCCCGACGCGTGCGCGGGGTACCCGGGGGGCGGTTAGAGCAGGCGGCGGGCGGCAAATCGGAGCGGGCGGCCCGTGTTGTCACCTGTCGCAACGCCGTCCAATACCAATGCGGTGGGCGCACGCGGAACGGCCGAGCTCGATGGCGGGCGGCCGGGCCGAGTACGCGGGCCTGCGAAAGGCCACGGTCGGCATGCGGACGCGGTGAGCACCGCCGGAGTCGCTAAACCAGTGACCGGCAGCACGGTCAACGGAAGCGGCGCTCAACCGCTCGGAGGCGGACGGCTCAGCGCGACGCGCACGCGCGGCTGACCGGCACGTCGCTCGGCGGCGGCCTTTCGGCAGGGCTTTGGCTCAGAGGCGGTCGAAGGCGGTGACGTGGATGACGGCGCGGCCCTCCTCGTCGGAGGTATGCAGGTCGACCTGGGCGGAGATGCCCCAGTCGTGGTTGCCCTCCGGGTCGTCGATGATCTGGCGGACGCGCCACAGGCCCGGCTCGGTGTCGATGAGTAGCAGGGCGGGGCCGCGGGCGTTTGGGCCGGTGAGGATCTCGTCGTGCTCCTCGTAGTAGGTGTCGAGGGCCGCGCCCCAGTCGATGTCGGGGGCGAGCTCCTCCAGTTCCTCCTCCTTTTCCAGGGCGGCCAGCTCGACCAGGCGGAACATGGCGTTGCGGACCAGTACGCGGAAGGCGCGGACGTTCGCGGTGACCGGCTTGGGCTTCTCCTCGATTTGGTCGCGCTCCTCCAGGGCGGCGTCGGGGTTCTGCAGCTTTTCCCACTCGTCGATGAGGCTGGAGTCGACCTGACGTACCAGCTCGCCGAGCCACTCGATCAGGTCCTGCAGGTCCTCGGTCTTCATGTGCTCGGGCACCGTACGGCTCAGCGCACGGTAGGCGTCGGCGAGGTAGCGCAGTACCGCCCCCTCGGCCCGGGCCAGCTCGTAGAACTGGATGTAGTCCGTGAAGGTCATCGCCTTCTCGTACATGTCCCGGACGATCGACTTGGGGCTCACGACGTAGTCGCCCACCCACGGATGGCCGCGCCGGTAGGTCTCGTACGCCCCGAGCAGCAGATCCTCCAGCGGCATCGGGTAGGTGACCTCGGTGAGCAGCTCCATGCGCTCGTCGTACTCGATGCCTTCGGCCTTCATCCGTGACACGGCCTCGGCGCGTGCCTTGTTGAGTTGGGCGTGCAGGATCTGGCGTGGGTCGTCCAGGATCGACTCCACGATCGACACCATGTCGAGCGCGTACGTGGGCGACTCGACGTCCAGCAGCTCGAACGCGGCCAGCGCGAACGTGGACAGGTTCTGGTTGAGCGCGAAGTCGGCCTGTAGGTCGACGGTGAGCCGCGCCCGCCGCCCCTGCTCGTCGGGCTCGGGGAACTGCTCGACCACGCCCCCGGCGAGCAGCGAGCGGTAGATGGCGATGGCGTGGCTGATGTGCCGCCGCTGCGACTTGCGGTCCTCGTGGTTGTCGGTGAGCAGCCGCTTCATCGCCTGGAAGCAGTCGCCCGGCCGGTTGATGACGTTGAGCAGCATGGCGTTGCTGACCTTGAACCGGGAGGTGAGGGCCTCGGGCTCGGCCTGCCGCAGGCGCTCGAAGGTCTCCTCGCTCCAGTTCACGAACCCCTCGGGGGGCTTTTTGCGCACGACCTTGCGCCGCTTCTTGGGGTCGTCGCCCGCCTTCGCCAGCGCCTTCTCGTTCTCGATGACGTGCTCGGGGGCCTGGCAGACGACGTAGCCGAGGGTGTCGTAGCCGGCCCGGCCCGCGCGCCCGGCGATCTGGTGGAACTCGCGGGCGCGCAGCAGCCGCACCCGGTTGCCGTCGTACTTGCTTAACGCGGTGAACAGGACCGTGCGGATGGGGACGTTCACCCCGACGCCGAGGGTGTCGGTGCCGCAGATGACCTTGAGGAGGCCGGCCTGGGCGAGGCGCTCCACCAGGCGGCGGTACTTGGGCAGCATGCCGGCGTGGTGCACGCCGATGCCGTGCCGGACCAGGCGGGAGAGCACCCGGCCGAACCGCGTGGTGAACCGGAAATTTCCGATAAGGGCGGCGATGGCCTCTTTCTCGGATTTGCTGCACATGTTGATGCTCATCAGCGCCTGCGCCCGCTCCATCGCGGCGGCCTGGGTGAAGTGCACCACGTACACCGGGGCCTGCTGCGTCGACAGCATCTCCTCCAGCGTCTCGTGCAGCGGAGTGGTCCGGTAGGAGAAGAACAGCGGAACCGGACGCGTCGCCGACCGCACGACCGTCGTCGGCCTGCCCGTCCGCCGCGTCAGATCCTTCTCGAACAGCGTGACGTCCCCCAACGTCGCCGACATCAGGATGAACTGCGCACGCGGCAGCTCCAGCAGCGGCACCTGCCACGCCCAGCCCCGATCGGGCTCGGCGTAGAAGTGGAACTCGTCCATCACGACCTGGCCGACGTCCGCGTCCGCTCCGTCCCGCAATGCGATGTTCGCCAGGATCTCGGCCGTGCAGCAGATGATCGGCGCGTCCGAGTTGACCGAGGCGTCCCCGGTCATCATGCCGACGTTCGCGCTGCCGAACATCGCGCACAGGTCGAAGAACTTTTCCGACACCAGCGCCTTGATCGGCGCGGTGTAGAAGGTGCGCCGCCCCTCGGCGATCGCCGTGAAGTGCGCCCCCGCCGCGACCAGGCTCTTGCCCGACCCCGTCGGCGTGGCCAGGATCAGGTTGTTGCCGGAGACGACCTCGATCAGCGCCTCCTCCTGCGCCGGATACAGCGTCAGGCCGCGCTCGGCGTTCCACTCGACGAAGGCCTCGAAGAGCGCGTCGGGTCCGGTCTCGGCGGGAAGGTGCTGTAGGAGGGTCACGCCCTCCATACTGCCGAAGACCGCGCCATGGTCGAAACGCGCGACGGTCGCCTGTGGATAACCCGTCGCCTGTGGATGACCCGCCCCGCCCATCCGGCGCGGCACCGCCGTCCTATCCTGCTCCCGTGGCGAATTCCGCGACCGGTAACCCCTCCACAGCAGAGCTTTCCACCGCGGAGCCTTCCGTTGCGGAGTCTTCCACCGCAGAGTCTTCCATGGAGCCTTCCGCTGGGGAGCGTTCCGCTGCGGAGCCCTCCACTGCGAAACTTCTCACTGCGGGGCGTTCCACTGCGGAGCCCTCCACTGCCCGGCCCTTTACCGTCGGGGCCGTCGCGGCGCAGGACGCGGACGCGTCGGCGCTGCTGTCCGAGTGGCGCCGGGTGGTCCCCGCGTCCCCGGCCTCGGACGCCGTCGCCGCCGAACTGCTCGCCCGCTGGTCGGAACCCCACCGCCGCTACCACACCCGCGCCCACCTGCGCGCCGTGCTGACCGCGATCGACCCCCTCGCGACCGCCGCCGCCGACCCCGCCGCAGTACGGCTCGCCGCCTGGTTCCACGACGCGGTCTACGACGGCCACCCCGGCCAGGACGAGGAACGCAGCGCCCAACTCGCCCAGTCCCACCTGCCCCGATGCGGCGTGCCGCCCGAGCGCGTCGCCGAGGCCGCCCGCCTGGTCCGCCTCACCGCCACTCACGCCCCGGCCCCCGGAGACCGCAACGGCGAGGTCCTCTGCGACGCCGACCTGGCCATCCTGGCCGCCCCCCGCGACGCCTACGCCGCGTACACGAGGGCGATCCGCGAGGAGTACCGCCACATCCCCGACGAGTTGTTCGCCCTGGGCCGCTCCCAGGTTCTCCGCAACCTGCTCGCCATGCCCCGCCTCTACCGCACCCCCGCCGCCCACGACCTGTGGGAGACCGCCGCCAGAGCGAACATCGCCGCCGAACTGTCCGAGTTGACCGCCCTGTCGTGACGATGAGGGCGTTGAGGACGAGCAGGACGGCGCACACGCGATCGTGGGGTGGCGCGCTCGCGGATGGTGCGTGCCGGACCTCGGCCTCGCCCGGGTTCCCGCACCTCCCATGAGCCGTCCCGTGCGGTGGCTAGCGGAGGTCGCGGGTCTTGCGCCGCCGCAATCCGGCGGCGGTGAGCCGTACCACCAGCACACGTGAGGTCACCGGCTCGGCCCCCAGCAGGACGGCACGGTCGTACACCGTCTCGGGAACGTCATAGTGATCGCGGTCGAACGCCCGCCCCGGCACTCCGAGCCGCGCCGCGAACCCGTGCAGCTCCTCCAGCGAGACATCACTCACCAGATGCGACCACAACAAACCCCGAGGCCCGGGCCAGTTGGGCGGGTCGATCAGCACGGCCATGCCCGAGCCCCCTCCGCGTCGGAGCCGCGCCGCGCGGTGTCCGGCGCGGCGACCCCATGGTAGATCCGACCGCTCCCGCCGGGCCGCGCGAGGTCACAGGCCGAGGTCGTCGATCTCCTTCAGGAGGGCGGCACGGGAGTCGGCGGGCCGTACGGCGGGCGGGGTGGATGTGGGTACGGCGGGACGGCGTTCGCGGAAGAGCCAGCCGCCGAGGATGCCGCCGATGAAGCCGAACAGGTGGGCCTGCCAGCCAATGCCCTCCTGGGGAAGGAGGCCGGTGAACTGGTAGGCGAAGCAGAGCGCCATGACGATGCCGATGACGATGTCGATCAGATGCCGGTCGAAGGCGCCACGCACGAGCACGTATCCGAAATATCCGAAAACGATGCCGCTAGCGCCGGCGCCCACCGTATTGGGAGCGGCGGTGAACCAGGCCCCCAGGCCGCTGGCGATCCCGATCAGCGCCGTGACCCAGAGGAACTTGGTCACGCCCCGATACGCCGCCAGGAAGCCGAAGATGAACAGCGGGCCCGAGTTGCTCTCGATATGCGCCCAGCTCCAATGCAGGAACGGTGCCGTGACGATGTCGGGCAGGCTCTCGGGGTCCCAGGAACGGACGCCGAAGCGCTGGCTGAGGCTGTAGGCGCTCAGCCAGTTGACGATCTGGAGCACCCAGATGAGCCCGAGAAAGCCGACCATGACCCAAAACGCCTTCCGGGCTTCCGCGATCATGAATTCGGCGGTGCGACCGTTCGTCATCCTGCCTCCCTTGGCCCCCTGCCGGAGAAGATATCGGCACGAAGCGGGCGAGAGGAAGCGAATGCACAGGGACCTCGCCTCAGAGCGAGGGCTCCCGGCTGGGTGAATCCCTCCGCCGGAGGCGCGGTCCGGGCGACATCGGGGGCGGTACGGGAGCGACGGAGGTGGGCCGGGCGTCGGGTTGGGCTTGCCACTGCGGGCGTCGTCCGGGCGGCCGTGCGGACATTAGGGGGACTTTGCGGGCGGTAGGGGACCGGTGGCGGAGGCGGGCCGGGCCGAGGGCCCGTCGCTGCGGGCGTCGTCCAGGTGGCCGTGGGTCATCAGGGGACACCCGGGGACATCCGGGCGACGTTGGGGGCGGCGCGGGGCAGACGGAGGCGGGCCGGGCCGCGGGTCGGAACCCGCCGCCCGGCCCGCCGTGCCGGGGCGATCGGCCGGTTAGCGGCGTTCGAGGATGACGACCGGGATCTCGCGGTCGGTCTTCTTCTGGTACTCGTCGTAGTCGGGCCACACCTCGGCCATGTACGGCCACAGTTCGGCCCGCTCCTGGGGCGTGGCCGTACGGGCCTCGGCCTCGAACTTGTCGCCGAGCACCTGGACCTTCACGTGAGGGTTGGCCTGCAGGTTGAGGTACCACTCCGGATGCCGGGGGTCGCCTCCCTTGGAGGCCACGACCACGTACGCATCGCCGTGCGGCCGGTAGATCAAAGGGGTGATGTGCGACTTGCCGGTTTTGCGGCCGGTCGTCGTGAGCAGCAGCGTGGTGGTGCCCCGCCGCCAGTCGTGGCCTTCCCGGCCGTCGGTCTCCTGGTAACGCCGGATGTGTTCAGCACCGAAGAGCATCATGACTCCTCAAGATAGTCGGTGGCGGATGACTACCCCTTCTGCTGGTCGTCATCCGCCGATCAGGTCCAAAGGCGACCATGAGCCCGGCCTCGCGGCGCTCCTCGTCCGTGATCGGGTCGTCTCTCAGGAACCAGCGTCCCGGGGTACGCGTCACGGGTTCGCCGGGCGGGTCATGGGAGCCGCCCGGCCTCCGATCACGGCCCCTGCCAGGGCGGCGCCGCCCCTCGCGAGGTCGTGACCTCGATTTTTTACCCGCCGCGACGGTGTGGCAGATGGCACCGCACGGGCGCAGGTCAACTATTGTTAAGCGTGCCTAGCGAACACAGTGACCCTCTCGTTACCGTCATGCTGCCCGAGCCCAAGCGCTCGGTCGTCGCGATTCCTCCGCCCGGGGACGGCCCCGGCTTCTGGGCCGGAGCGCCCAGCGCCGTCGTCTGGGACGGCGATATCTATCTCGCCTACCGCCTCCGGCGCCCCATCGGGAAGGGCCGGGGATACGCGGTGGTGATCGCCAAATCGTCCGACGGCGTGAGCTTCGAGACCTTGCTGACGATCAGCAAGGAGCAGATGGACACCGAGTCGCTGGAGCGTCCCCGGCTCGTGCACACCCCCGAGGGCGGATGGCGGCTGTATCTGAGCTGTGCGACCTACGGCACCAAGCACTGGCGGGTCGAACTGCTCGAAGCCGAGGACCCCAAGGGATTCGACCCCCGCCACGCCCAGGTCGTGCTGCCCGGCGACCCCAAGACGGCGGTGAAGGATCCGGTCATCGTACGCCAGGACGGCATCTGGCACCTGTGGGCCTCCTGCCACCCGCTCGCCGACCCCGACGAGACCGACCAGATGGTGACGGACTACGCCACCAGCCCGGACGGGATCAACTGGTCCTGGCACGGCACCGCGCTGGAACGGCGCGAGGGGAGCTGGGACTCCCGGGGCGTTCGCGTCAGCGCCGTCTATTTCACCGGCCACTTCACCGGCGACGGCGGCGGAGACCGCAGCGTCGTGGCCTACTACGACGGCCGGGCCAGCGCGGCGGAGAACTACGAGGAGCGCACGGGCATCGCGATCGGCGTCGATCCGGCCGCGCTCACCGCCCTCGGCTCCACGCCCAGGGCGGTCTCACCGTACGCGGGCGGCGGGCTGCGCTACCTGGAGATCCTGCCCCTGCCGGACGGCCGCCACCGCCTCTACTACGAGATGACGCGCCCCGACGGCGCCCACGAACTGCGCACCGAACTGCGTACTGGACCGGGTACTGGACCGGGTACGGGACCTGGGCCGGGCACCGGGTACCGGGCTGAGTAACGGTACCGGGCCGCGCTGACCGTCGGCGCGGCCTAACCGGCCGTGGGGTCGGTGCGCGGACGGCCGTTGCGAGCCTGGCGCTGGCCCTCCGGCCGGGCGCCGACCAGGCCGCCGGAGCGGAGCCGGGGCCTGACCCAGTCGCCGAAGTCGTCGCCGGTGACCTGTTCGAGCAGGCGGATGTCGTCGGTGAAGTACGCCATCAGGGCCTGGCGCTGCTCCCAGGTCAACGGCTGGCGGGGCCGGGCGCGCTGCTGCAGGCGGCGTTCGAGCGTGTCGGTGACCCTGCCGGCCAGCGGGCCGGGCATCCGGGAGCCGAGGCGCAGCGCCGCGGACGTCAGGCGATGGCTCAGCGTCGGCTCGGGGTGCGCGGTGACGTTCTCCCGGGGGATCTCGGTGACGGCGCCGGGGGCGACGCCGAGGAAGGGGAAGATCCGGTCGAGCGTGGCCTCCGGGCGGTCGACCAGGTCGCGGTAGCGGAAGACGAGCACCTGCTCGCGGGGGAACAGCGTGTAAAGGCGGGAGAGCTGCTCGCCGTACCGGCCGAGGCGCACGTAGTGCCAGAACGGCGCCCAGCCGGCCGCGATCCGGTGCTCCTCCTCGGCGCAGGCCCGCACCACGTCGCCGATCGGCTCCAGCCCGGCCGACCACAGGTGGGTCCAGTTGGAGTGGGCGCGCTCGATCGGGTCGCGCAGGATCACGATGAGCCGTGCGTGCGGGATCAGGTCGTGGATGCGCCGCTGCGCCTCGTGATCGTACAGGTAGAAGGGGGTGGACTCGCCGCGCCGCGTGCCCTCGGGCGCGCCGTCGAACAGGGCCTCGTAGTCCTCGCGCCGCCACACGTGCTCGCGGTAGGTCTGCGCGTCGCCGGGGCCGCCGCCCCGGGTGGGCGGCGGGCCGTCGGTGAGGAAGAACTTCGGCTCCTTGACCGGTGACATGTACAGCTCGGGGTGCCGGGAGAGCGCGGCGTGCAGTGCGGTCGTGCCGGCCTTGGGGGCTCCGATGACGAGGAAATCCGGGAGGGCCATGCCCACCTCCGAACGATCATTGCCGCTTTTTCCTACTCATTTAGGAGGAATATACGGCAGACAGGGTCGGGGGTGAATCGCTCCAGCGGTTGTTCATGCTGGTCCGTCGAGGGTCCATCGAGGGTCCGTCAGGCTCTACCGTGGGTCCGCCAAGGATCCATCGCGTGTGCCGGTTGGTGAACCGTGCCGGTCCGCGCAGGCCCGTCCCTCGCGAGGACGTCCCCGCCAGAGCCTGGAACCGGACCACCGCGTAATTCGCATGGATGCCCTTATGCCCACATAGAGCATGGTCAGTCCCGTACGCCCGCCCGACCTTGGCGGCCCGGCCGTCAGTCCAGGCTGTGCAGGCTGTTTCCGTACCCTTCGACGATGAGCCGGGCCAGCGAGGTGTGGGCGCCGAGCGACTGCGCGCAGCCCGCGCCGATGCTGTCCGCGGCGGCGCGCACCTGATCGTGGTCGGCCTCCGGCCCGATGATGCAGGGGGCGATGGCGAGCCGGGAGGCGCCGATCTTACGCAGCCGCTCGGCGGCGTCGTGCGGGTGCGGGCCGGAGTCGAGGGAGGCCGCCACGACCGGCAGCGCCAGCCGGGCGGCGAGCAGCACGGCCGTGGTGTCGGCGGCGCGTGCGGCCTCCTCGCCGCCGGAGGTGAGCACGATGATGCCGTCCACGGGGGCGGAGATGTTGAACAGCCGCATGCGGTCGGCGCGGGCGAGCCCGGCGTCGGCGAGGCGGATGTGCAGCAACTCGGCGATGAGCGGGTGCGGGCCGAGCGGCGGGTTGATCGCCGCGTGGGTGCCGCTCGCCGCCACGGCCTCGCGTACCGCGCGGAACACCTTGGGATGGGGCCCGGGCACCAGGGGCGCCACCACGGCGGCCTGGGCGTCCCGCGGGCGGGTGGCCGCGATCTCGGTCAGCTCCTTGGTGAGGCAGTCCACGCCGTTGCCGAGATGCACCAGCCGCACGTCGATCTGCGGGTTGTCGACCCGGAGCATGCTCGCGATGTCCTGGGGGATCTCCTCGTCCTTGCCCGGCGAGGCGATCACCAGCGCGGGCGCGTCGGGAGACAGGTCGCTCGGCACCGGGCGCCGATGGCGACCGGAGCCGCCCGGCCGCGAGGAGGAGGAGCGGTCGCGTGTCGGCAGGGGCGGATTCGGCAGGCCATCAGTCACATTGGCGGATTTTAGGGCTATGTGAAGGACTTTGCCGATCGATTGCCTGATCGGTGACCTGTAACGAAGATGACGTGGCAAGAACTGCCCGAATTTTCTTCCACGTTGTCGCCGTCCGGTGACCCAGGCGGGTTTGAGGGTAGCCCAGAAACACGACTTTCGGGCTGGAATGCTCAAAAGATCAGACTCTGCCGGGCTCCTCCCTCGGGGAATGTCGGCCGCGCTCGATAGCATGTTCGACATCGGAGTGGGCAGGGCGGAACGCGCCGGATGGCCGAGCCTCCCGTACGCCGGACGGGAAGGGGCCGCCGCGCCGCCGGATCCGCCCGGTCCGCGGGCGCCGGGGAGGAGCTGGTGATGACGCAGGTCCTGGAGGTGGCCGGGCGCGAGGTGACCATCACCAACCCGGGCAAGGTGCTGTTCCCCGCCACCGGGCACACCAAGCTCGACCTGGTGCGCTACTACCTCGCCGTGGCGGAGGGCGCGCTGCGCGGCGTGCGCGGTCGGCCGATGATCCTCAAGCGGTTCGTGCACGGCCTGGAGGAGGAGCCCTTCTTCCAGAAACGCGCGCCGTCGCGGCGTCCCGACTGGATCGAGGTCGTGGAGCTGCGCTACCCGTCGGGCCGCAGCGCCGAGGAGGTCGTGGTGCGCGACGCCGCCCAGCTCGCCTGGGTGGTCAACCTCGGCTGTCTCGACCTCAACCCGCACCCGGTGCGCGCCGACGACCTCGACCACCCCGACGAGCTGCGCATCGACCTGGACCCGGTGCCGGGCGTGCCGTGGCGGCAGATCGTCGACGTCGCCCTGGTCGTCCGCGACGTCCTGCGGCAGCACGGCCTCACCGCCTGGCCCAAGACGTCGGGCTCGCGCGGCTTCCACGTCTACGCCCGGATCGAGCCCCGCTGGACCTTCCGGGAGGTACGGCTCGCCGCCGAGGCCGTGGCCCGCGAGGTCGAGAACCGGGCGCCGAGGCTCGCCACCAGCCGCTGGTGGAAGGAGGAACGGCAGGGCGTGTTCGTGGACTACAACCAGAACGCCCGCGACCACACCGTCGCCTCGGCCTATTCGGTGCGCCCCACCCACGACGCCCGGGTCTCCACGCCGCTGACCTGGGACGAGGTCCCCGACCACGATCCCGCCCGGTTCACCGTCGCCACGGTCCCGGACCGTTTCGCCCAAATCGGCGACCCTTGGCGGGACATGGACGACGACGCCCCCGGCACGCTCGACGCACTCCTCGATCTCGCCGCCCGCCTGGGTCCCGCCGAGAAACCGCCCAAGGGCAAGGGCCGCAGGCAGGTGACCATGCCGCTCATCGAGATCGCCCGAGCCCGCACCAAGGGCGAGGCCCTGGAGGGCCTGGAGCGCTGGAAATCCCGCCACCCCTCCGCGGCGGCCCGCCTCCGGCCCGCCGACATCCTGATCGACTCGATGCGCGGCCGAAGCTCCACCTGGACCCGCATCCGAATCAACCTCCGCCACGTCCCCGAGCCCGAGCGCCCGCCACAGGAGCCCTTGGAGGTGGATTACGACCCGTGGACCGGCGAATCTCCGCCTTCCGCCCCGAAACGGTCGCGGCGTGCCAAAGGCACCGAAGACTGACCAGGAGCGGCAGGCACCTGACCACACCTACCGCACAATGCCGGACACATCGGAGGCGAACGATGCCCTGGCCGGTGCCGCAGGGTCGCCGGAGGGAAGGGAGCCAGGCCCCTGCACGGTGACCGCGGCCTGCTGCCAGGCGGCCAGGGTGTTCTTGAGGCGGCGATCGGCACTGTGGCCGGTGCGCCGCGCAGGGTCCCCGGAGGGAAGGGAGCCAGGCTCCTACACGGTGACCGCGGCCTGCTGCCAGGCGGCCAGGGTGTTCTTGAGGCGGCGATCGCCCGCCGCCCAGGTCACGCGTACGCCCGAGCCCGGCGCGGATGCCGATTTCTCGCGTCAGGAGCGGCGTGAGGACGGCGATTCGCGCCCGAGCCACTCCCGTACCGTCGTCTGCGTGCGATCGAGCCGCGCGGCGGCGGGTCCGACGACGGCGATGACGCCCATCGCGACGGCACTCACCACCAGGAGCGCGCCGACGGCGTCGGTGGGGTAGTGCGCCCCAAGATAGACGCGGGCGAAGGACTGGGCGACCACCAGCGTGGCACCGCCCAGGACGGCCAGCCGGAA
Organism: Thermopolyspora sp. NPDC052614; assembly: GCF_040678635.1. Classification (NCBI taxonomy): domain Bacteria; kingdom Bacillati; phylum Actinomycetota; class Actinomycetes; order Streptosporangiales; family Streptosporangiaceae; genus Thermopolyspora; species Thermopolyspora sp. NPDC052614. Next base: position 447,768 of record NZ_JBFATZ010000005.1, on the reverse strand, counting down.
CCGCAGCCGGTCGGACCCCGCCGCCGACAGGCACCAGACGATGACCAGGGCGAGCGTCACCGCCACGTGCCCGCTCGGAAAGCTGTCGTACCCCGTCAGTGGATCGAGCTGCAGCTCCGGATCCGGCCGTGGCCTGTCGATCACGGCCTTAAACAACGAGTTCGTGGACCACGCCGCCGCGACCACCGGCACGGTGAGCAACGCGCTGCCGAACCGACCGATTAGGACGAGCGCCGCGACGGTCAGCACGCACAGGCCGATCGCGCCCGGCGGCAGAAACACGACGCGCAGGACCTCGGACAGCGCCGTCAGCCCCGGATTGCGCAGCTCGTGCACCTCTCGCGCGATCCGCAGATCGGCCCGCGTCCACTCGGGGGTCTTCGCGAGCAGCCCGAGCAGCGCGGCGGCGGCCAGCGGCATCACGACAAGGGCGAGCGGCATGACGCCCGGCGACCCGGAACCCGGCACACGAAGCCGGGGAGAAGCGCGGCCCGGACGCGGATCCGGATCACGGCTGGCACGACGATGGGAAACCCGATCCGGGGCTCGACGCGGACTCCGCTGCGGCCCCGGTCCCCCGACAGACACCATGCCCAACGTTGATACCCGGCCGGGTTCACGTCCGGGGCCGTTTCCGCCTTTCCGCCCGATCGCGGACGCGCCGCGAGGACTTGGCGGGACGCCGCCCCGGGAGGGACCGCCGTGCTCATGGGCCGTGTGACGGGTGTCCCCGGCGGCCGCCCGAGCCCTGCCGCTCCTAGTGGACCGGTCGCCAAGCGCGGGCAGCGATCGGCCGCCCCGCCCGGACCGGGTACGGCTCGCGCCCGGTGCGGGGTCGCCCGCGGTCTGCGCCGCTCCGTTCCGGATCTCAGCGGGCCGTGGCCGCGAGGTCTCTGGGTCCATCCAGCATTACTGCACCGAATCGCCGCGAACATGACCGGTGGACACCAAAGATGTGGTCACACCCGCCCGCACCGGCCCCTGCCGCGACGGCGGCAGGGGCAGACGAACAGAGCCGTGGTACGTGAAAGGCCGCGGGTCAGCGGGTGCCGGTGACGCGGCAGACGGCGGCCCAGCGTTCGTGGTCCACCGGGAAGTCCTCGCGGGAGTCCGGGCGTAGCAGGGCTCTGGACTCCTCGATCGCCTCGGTGAGCATGGCGCGCAGCCGGTCGTCCGGGTCGGTGACGCACGCCTCGGCCACGCCGCGTACGGCGATGTGCACGGTGTTGGGTGCGGCGAACCGGCGGAACCCCTTGGGCGAGACCAGGATTCCGCGCCTGAACTCCTGGGCCTGCCGGGCCGCGTCCGGCACCTGGGCGAGCGCGTGAAGGCTGCGCTCCTCCAGTTCGCCGGGCGGGCGTCCGTCCAGTTCGGCGAGGACGTGCTCGGCGGCGAGGATCGACACGGCCATCGCGAGCTGACGCTCGGCGGCGGCCACGGGTAGGGCGTGGGTGGCGCAGACCAGCGCGATGCGCGCGTCCATGCGGGGGTCGTCGCCGGTGAGGCCGATCACCGAGGGGATGAGCCCGGCGAGACGGGGTCGTGCCTCGTCGGAGGTGTAATCGTTGACCAGTCGGGCGAGGCCGGCCAGCAGCGGATGGGTACACTTCGGATGGTCGCTCCAGCGCTCACCCGCCAGGTACGAGGCCATTTCCATGAAGCACGCGCCCTTGCGGGGGTTCCGGTGCTTGCCGCGTGACAGCAGCGGAACCAGCGGGGGCAAGTGAGCCTGCTGATTGTGCACAAGACGCTCCATACGATCGCTCGGCCTGCCTCTACCCAGTCTGCGCTTTGTGTCACCCGTGCGCCAGCGCTGAGCGGTCATCCCGCGCTCACCTCCGTGGCCAGTGAGAACAGTGGTGACGGCGATGCGCGAGGGGCCGACGGGACAGAATAACATTTCCGTCAGAAAGGGATGAAGTGCTCACAAAACGGCAAAATTCACAAAAGTGATCGAGTGTGGCGGATCGCTGTACGTCGGGTGCCGTGAGTTAACTCTTGTCACAAAAACACCACCGTTCCGTGGCGTAACCCCCGTACCTTCTGGGATGATCCCCTGGAGAGAGCCTGCCGGACATCGAAACCGACGGACAGTGACTAATGCCCCCCATTGACCAAATCACCAGCTTCGCGGCGAACAATCCGGTCGGAACCGCCATCGTCTGTGCCTCCGCCCTGATCGTTCTCGTTCTAGCGTTCCTCGTCCTTCGCAACCTCATCCGGACCATCGCCGACATCCTGCGCAAGTGGGCCGAGAACCGCCCGGCGGAAGACATCCTCACCATCGTCGCCGCCAGCATCGCGACGGGTGTGTCGGCCCAGGGCATGTGGCGTTTCTCCGGCGACGTGCTGGGCTTCGACGGGCCTTTGCGGCTGCTGCTGTTCGCGTTCATCGAGGTCGCCGTCATCACCAGCGCCGTGCGCGCCCGGCGCAACATGCGGGAGAACTTCTCCGCCGGCATCGACGGCATCGCCGTCTGGGCGCTCACCTCGCTGTCGGCCGTCCTGTCGGCCATGGACGCCCGCAGCCTGGCCGAGGCGGTCTTCCGGCTCGCCGCCCCGCTGGTCGCGGCGTGGCTGTGGGAGCGAGGCATGGCGATCGAGCGGCACCGGATCACCGGCCGGTCCCGGATCAACTGGCGTCTCACCCCCGAGCGGGTCATGGTCCGCCTCGGTCTCGCCGAGGCCAGCGACCGTACGGCCAGCGAGGTGGACGCCCACCGCAGGCTGACCCGCGTCGCGCTCGCCGCCAAGCGGGCCCGCGCGCTGCGCGCCGCCGGGGCCTCCGAGCGGCGCATGCGGCGGGCGCTCAGCAAACTGGACCGGGCGATGGACCAGGCCGTGGAGTACACCGGCCTCGCCGTCGATCCCACGCGCCAAGAGGCGCTTTTGTCCCAGATTGGAGCGCTCTATAACAGTGCGGCACTTATGGACCTGAAACCGCCGGTTCCATGGGAGCCGGAGCAGGAGGAGCAGGCGCCTCCGGCGCTCGTCGGCCAGACCGCCATCTCCGCTTCCACGCTGGATCCGGCCGCCTCGTCCGCCTCCGGCACCAAGACGCGGCACCAGATGCCCGCCCCTCGTCCCTCCGCGATCGACGACGACGAGGACGAGGACGAGGTCGAGGTGCTGGAGCCGCCCGCGCAGACGGCCGACCCGGCGCAGCGTGCCGTTCTCTACCGTGCGGCGCGCGCCTACTGGGACCGGCAGATCGAGCGCAAGTTCGTCCCCCGGGCCGCCGACATCGCCAAGGAGACCGGCCTGCCGCTGGCCACCGCTCGCGAGTACCGCGCCCTCTGGAAGCTGGAGCCCCGGGCCCACGCCCTCCTTGAGGCCGCCTACAACGAGCACGGCGAACGCGACACCGGCACCTTCCCCGCGATCGAGGTCGAGGCCCGCGTCCTCACCGCCAACGGCGCCTCATCGAGCTGAGTCGCCTGAGCCGCCGTCGTCCGTATCGATCGTCCAGATGTGATCGTCATAGCGATCGCGAACCGCGAACCGCCGCTCCCGGCCAGGCCCGGGGGCGGCGGTTCGTCGTTAATCGCTGTTAATCGCTCAGCAGTCGCAGCCGCAGCAGTCGCAGCCGTCACAGCAGTTGCCGTCGCAGTCACAGTGCCGGCAGCAGCGACAGCAGTCACAGCAGCCACTGCAGTCGCAGGAGTCGCACGGGCAGGTGAACCTGTCGCGGCAGCGCTTGCCGTAATCAGGGCTCCAGCGTGGCTGGTAGGCGCCGCAGGTGCACGCGACCATGCACTCGGCCAGGCAGGGGAAAAAGCCGCTCGGCGCCTCGGGGGGACGGCGCGGCCCGCGCTTCTCGCGCTCGTCGAACGTCCGGCGGACGGCCTGCCGTACCTCGGTCACCAGCAACGCCCGCTCCAGTGCCCGGCGCTCCAGGTCCAGGTCGTCGACGGCGAGGGCGAGGCCGTGGGCGGCGTCGTCGCAGAGGCGGCGCACCTCCTCCAGGGAGGTGCCGGTGGCGGTGATCGGGTTGTAGGCGCCGGCCTTGAGATCGGCGTCGAGGTCCTCGACCGCGTCCAGCAGGTGGGCCAGGCGCCCGAACAGCCGTCCGGCCTCGGCGAGCGCCTCGGCGTTGTGCGGCTTGCCGGTGAGCGGGCCGGTGCGGGCGAACACGGCGGAGACGGCGGTCTCGGTGGGTTCGGTGAGCTCCAGCAGCGTCAGGCCGCCGCGCGCCTCAAGCAGCGGCTGGCGGTCCAGCGCGTCGCGCAGCACCTCATCGTCGAGGCCGAGTTCGGCCGACTCCCGGGCGCTCGCCCGGCTCCAGCGGTCCGCGACCCTGCGGGCCACCGCGCCCACGAGGGGACGGGCGTAGAGGCCGTCGTGGTCGGCCACGTGGTCGCCGATCTTGCCGGCGGCGAGGGCGAGCGACGCGGCGGCGGCCAGGCGCGCGCCCTCCGCGCGGGCGTCGACGACATCGGCCCCGGCGAAGCCGCGCAGCGCGCACGGCTTCGCCCTGCGGTGCGGGGACAGCTCCGGGGCCTGCGCCTCGGCGAGCACGGAGACCAGCAGGCCGTCATAGTTGGTGACCAGCCGCGCCAGGTGACCGTGACGGTCGCGAAGCGTCAGGCAAAGGCCGCAGAGGTGGGCTATCCACTCTTCGTGCAGAGACTTGCACAAGGTGTGGCGACAGGGCCGAACGATACCGAACACGGCCGACAACCCTAGAGTGGCCCGATTCCGTGCGCCAGAGAAAAGCCGCGATAGCCCTCAACACGGTGGCTCTCGCCAACGCGCGTCACCGCTTGCGCCGGGCCGTCCGACGGCGGTTCCCGTAGTGTGGGGACGGACGTCGGCCGGTTGCCGTGGTGAGGGGAGGCGCGGGGTGAGCGGCGAGGACGTGATGGAGCGTCTGCGGGAGATCTGCCTGTCGCTGCCGGAGGCCGTGGAGAAGGCGTTCGGCGGGCACACCTCGCCGTCGTTCCGTGTCCGCGACAAGCTCTTCGTGATGACCTCGGAGGACGGCCGGTCGATGATGTTCAAGGCCGCGCCCGGCGTGCAGGAGGCCTTGGTGGCCTCCGCCCCCCAGCGGTTCTTCGTTCCCGCGTACGTCGGGCACAAGGGCTGGGTGGGCGCCCGGCTCGCCGCCGACCAGGACTGGGACGAGATCGCCGAACTCGTCGAGGACAGCTACCGCCTGATCGCCCCCAAACGCCTCGCCGCCCGGATTCGCCTTTCCGCTCCGGAGGATCCCGCCGTACGGGAATGACGGCGATCCCGACGTTGTGGGGATGACGGCGATCCCGCCGTACGGGGTGACGGCTTCCCCGTGGTGCCGCGCACAGGACGCGGCAATGGGCGCAGCCGGGGCACAGTGCGCCCGGTGGGCCTCGCCTCCTGCGGTCTTCTCGTCGCAAAGCCGAACATGTCGCCCGCAAAGTGCATCTCTCATATATGAGTGCCGGATTCCGCGCCGGCGGGCGTCGCCTCATCGGGCGGTGCGCGCCGCCGAAGCCGGCCGGATGGTCATGAGCGCAGGATGTCTCGTTGCCTCCGCCTCGGCGGCGGGACTGCGGCGAAGCGAGGATGACGTGTTATTACCGACCGGTAATCAGGTGGCGGGGCGCCAAGGGGCTGGCCGAATGGTTTACCAAACGTGATGACAAGTCATGTCTTAATCAATGACAGAGTGATAGGGAGAGGGAGCCGGTGTCCGTGCCTTTCGCCTCCCGTCCCCTCGGACCGCCCATGAACGATGCATTCGGTCGGGACGCTGACCTGGGCGGGCCGCCCGCCGGCCACGGCGCCCTGCCGGACGCCGTACCCGTGCTGACCGGCGGTGATGCGTGTTCCCCGGATTATTACCGGGACTTACATAATCCTGACAGATCGTCGGTTTTCAGAGCAGAGTGTGTGATTGAAGGTTCTACATGCCTCCTTTCGTCAATTTGGTGGATAATCTCAACCAGGTCATTGCAGGAGCCTGGCTTCGCGTCGACTGGGGGACGGAGTAAATCAGGCCATGAACGTACAGCGGGGGACGGCGTTCGGTGACGCGGGACGTTGCGAGTTCTGTGGTGTTGAGCTGCGCAAACGGCCCGGTACGGCGGGCCGTCCGGCGAGGTTCTGCTCCGGAACGTGCCGTCAGCGTGCCCGGCGCCGTCGATTGGCCGCGGAGAAGGTCGGCGTGGGCCGCGCGATCACGGATCACGGGCGGACGGCCGACGAGGACGTGCTTCGGCACGACCCGGCACGCCTGGACGCCGACCACCGTGAGGCCGACTACCGAGACGCCGTCCGCGGGAACTCATGCGGCGATGCCTCTCGCGCAAACGCGCCCGTCGTGAGCCTGGCGTGCGGCGGCACCCCGTGGGCCGACGCGGCATGGGCGGACGCGACGCCGAGGACGGCAGGCGCCCCCGCCGAGGACGGCCCGACCCGCCTGGCCCTGGCGCAGCCCGCCCCCCGCCGGTACGCCGACGAGGCCCCGGCTCGGCGCGTCACCGCGCCGTCCTCGAACGGCCACGCCGCCACGCGATCGCCCGCGCGCCAAGGAGGCCCCGGGGAGCGTCCGGCGGGCGAACACCCCGCCCAGGCGGCTCGTGCGCAAGCGCCGTCCGACGCGATGCCCGCCACCAGCTCACCGCCCACCGACCTTTCCTCCCCCCTGCCCGCCGCGATCGCCGATGGAGCTATGGCCTCGGCCCGTGGTGCGTCGCGGCTTCCCTCCGACGTGTCGCGGGATCCCGGCGCGTCCGGCTCTCTCGCCGGGAGGGCCTCGGCCTGCGGTGCGTCCGAGCCTCCCGGCGGCGTGGCACGGGACCCCGGAGCATATGAGTCCCTCGCCGGCAGGGTTCGGGGCCCGAACACGCCCCAGCCCTCCACCCAGCCCTCCACGCGAATCGGTCATGCGATACCCCAAGCCCCCTCACTGGCAGCTTCCGGCCGTACCCCGTCAGCGGCCCACGACGGCCCGTCACCGGCGGACGGCTTCGCGCAGGCGCCGCCGACGGCGATCGGACTGCCCGCCCCCTTGGACGCCTTCGTCGGGCGCGAGGACGAGGTCGCCGAGCTGAAGGCGCTGCTCGCGAGCGCCCGCCTGGTGACCTTGATCGGCCCGGGCGGAGTGGGCAAGACCCGGCTCGCCCTTGAGCTCGCCGCCCGGGTCGGCGTCAACCATCCCGACGGCGTCTGGCTTGTCGAACTCGCCGGGGTGAGCGACGGACGACTGCTCGCGCACCGGGTGGCCGAAAGCCTGGGGATCCACCTGGGCCGCCCGGCCGAGGCGCGCCGCGAAACCCACGGCCTCCAGCTCGGCGAGGGGCGAGGGGAGCCGGTGGAGCCGCTGCTGGTGGACCTGCTGCGCGGCGGCCGCGTGCTGCTCGTCCTGGACAACTGCGAACATCTGGTCGACGACAGCGCCCGCCTGGCGGTGACGCTGCTGCGCGCCTGCCCCGGTCTCACCGTGCTGACCACGAGCCGGCAGCCGCTGGACGCGCCCGGCGAGCACCTCTACCCCGTGCACGGCCTGTCCCTGGCACCCGCGCAGGTCCCGCGCACCCGCGGCGAACTGCTGCGCTCGGACGCCGTACGGCTGTTCGTCGAACGGGCCAGGGCCGTCAGCCCCGCCTTCGAGCTGACCAAGGAGAACGGCGACGAGATCGCCGAGCTGTGCGCCCGCCTGGACGGCAACCCGCTGGCCATCGAACTCGCGGCCCGGCAGGCCAGGCAGCGCCCGATCGGTCACATCCTCGACCGGCTCGACGACCGGCTGCGCCTGCTCAGCCAGGGCGTCCGCACCGCGGAGGAACGTCACCGGGACCTGCGCGCGGCGATCGGGTGGAGCTACGAACTGCTCGACCCGGACGAGCAGCGGCTCTTCCGCCGCCTGGGGGTGCTGACCGGCTGGTTCACCGTGAACGACGTGCTTGAGGCGTGCGGCGACGACGGGCACACCGCCGACGAGCTGCTGGATCAGCTGGGCCGCCTGGAGGCCGGCTCGCTGGTGGAGATGGAGTCGGACCGCTCGGGCGTCCGATTCCGGCTCACGGAGTCGATCCGCCTGTACGCCCAGGAACGGCTGGCCGGCGCGGGCGAGGACGACGACGCCTACGAGCGGCTGGTCGCCTGGCTGCTGGAGCTCGCCGCCCCGGTCGCCGGCGACGAGCGGCTGCCCCGCTCCGCCGACGACCTCGCCCCGCTCGCCGCCGAGTTCGACACCCTGCGCAACGCCGTGGACTGGGCGACCCGGCGGGGCGACGACCGGCGGGCGCTGCTCGCCACGGCGTTCGCCCACTGCCTGGTACGACGTAACCGGCCCGACGACGCGCGCAGGCTGCTCGACGCGGCGCTGGCCGGCGTCGATCCCGCCTACCCCGGCCGGGTCCCGGCCCTCGCGTACGCCGCCCTGCTGGCCGCCCGCGACGGCCACGGCGAGCGGGCGACGGAACTCGCCGAGGAAGGGCTCGCCCTCGCGCGGGCCACCGGCGGCCCGGTCGCGCTCGCCCGCGCGCTGCTCGCCCTGCAGGCCGTACGGTCGTGCACCGGCGACCCGGACGCGGCCGAGACCGCGATGCGCGAATGCCTGGCGCTGTTCGACGGGCCGGACGCGGGCGCCTCCGCGAACCTGGCGACGTGCCTCCACGAGCACGCCCGCCTGGCCCTGCGCACGGGAGACCTGGACCACGCGGGCACGTTGCTGGACCGATGCCGCTCGATCCACCGCGACCTCCACTCCGACGAGGCCGGGCCGGTGCCGGTCGAGTGGGTGCACACCGCCGCGACGTACGCCCTTCTCCGCGGGGACACCGCCGCCGCCGGCCTGCGCTGGAAGGAGGCGCTCGCCGCCCACCGCACCCACGGCGACGCCCCCCTTCCGCCGCTCGCGCTGGAGATGATCGCCGGCCTGGCCGTGGTGGCCGCCCGAGGCGGCGACCAGCTCCGCGCGGTACGGCTCGCCGCCGCGGCGGGCGTTCTCCACGACGGGCCCCTGGTGCGGTGCGGCACGATCCCCGCCGACGTCCTCACCGAGGCGGTGGGGTCCGCCCGCGCCGCCCTCTCGCCGGCCGCCGCCGCGACGGCCGGTCGAAACGGCGAACGCCTCGACGTCCCCGCATTGATCGCCTACGCGCTGGACGGCACCTGGACCGAGCCGGCGGGGCTCGCCGCCGAGCCGGTCCTCACCGACCGGGAACGCCAGGTGGCCCTCCTGATCGCCGAGGGCCTGCCCAACCGGCAGATCGCCCGGCGCCTCCACGTGTCCGAACGCACCGTCCACACCCACCTGGAGCGGATACGTTCCAAGCTGGGCCTTCCCTCCCGCACCCACATCGTCCGCTGGGTCATGGAAGAGGCCGAATCGACCATCGAATCCTGACGGGGCAGCGGGCCCTGACCGGGCAGGGGGCCACCCCCGACTCGTGGGGACGGGTGGGGCGGGAGGTACGTGACCCACGACTATGGGCGACAGCCCCGGCCGGTCGGCGAGCTGGATCTCGTGCGACGGGAGGTACGTGACCTGGGACTACGCGCGATAGCACCAGCCGATCGGCGAGCTGGATCTCGTGCGACGGGAGGCACGTGACTCGCGACTACGCGGACCTATCGCTCGAACAGGGGCGCTTCGCTCGTGTGGATCTGACGAAGACCTTGCGCGGCTGTGACACGCTGCGGGGGAGGCGAGGAGGAGGGCCGAGGGCCGCCACGACACGGGTGACGGCGATGCTGTGCGGGATGGCACCCACCCCGAAGGGCGCCTCCGAGGAAGGCGCCGCAGGGCCCTCTCAGGGCCCTGAGAGGGCGCTGAGAGGATGCTGAGAGGATGCTGAAAGGGTGCTGAGGGGTGGCAAAGGGTTTTCGGTGGGCGCGTGTTCGAGGGGACGCCGTGCGCCCTGCCCACGTGGGGCACGGCCGGGGTCGTGAAGCGCGCCCGGCGTCCCGGCGACCGCCGCGCAGGGTGAGGACGCCGCGCAGGGTGAGGACAGGGACGGGCGCCGAGGGCGCGATGTCCGTCCCCGCGGGTCAGCCGTGGCCTGACAGGGTCAGGCCCATTCGGTGGTCCCCCCGGGACACCGGTCGACCGGGGGGACCACCGGCTGCCATGCGCCGCTCGCCCGTCAGGATTCTTCCGACGACGACTTGGCGCCGGTGATGCGGCTCGGGTCGTCGGCGTCGTACGCCTCGGCGAGATGGGTGGAGATGCGGCCCCGCTCGCTCACCGGCAGGCCGTGCTGCTTCGCCCAGGCGCGGATGCGCGCCGACCGCTGACGGTCGCCGCCACCCGACCGGGCGCCGCGAGAGCCCCGGCCACGGCCGGAACCGGCGGCGGGCGCCTTGCGCGCGGCCTCCTTGAACGGCTTCAGCGCGTTGCGCAGCTTCTCGGCATTCGTCTTGCGGAGATCGATCTCGTAGGTGATGCCGTCCAGAGCGAACTTGACCGTCTCGTCGGCCGGCGAACCGTCGAGATCATCGGTGAGTGTGACCACCGTCTTGAGCGCCATAGTGTCTCAGTCCTCCGTGCTCGGCATTTGTTGTGCTGTGCCCCGGCCGGGGATTCCTCGTTTGATGCCGCCCGCGATCGTCCCTCGCCACGCAACCGGTCAAGGCAAATCATCAAATCCCATTATTGCCGATACCCATTAGTTCCATCAAACCAGCTCCATAGCCGCTTGGGTAAACCTTGCGGACGGGCACGGTCCGGCCCACATGGTGGACAGGCGCGAATAGCCGTCCGGACAGCCTGAAATGGCGGCGTGGGAGCGCATCCACGGCCGTGGGCGGTGCTTCGGCGCGGCCCCGGCCGCGGGGTCGGGGTGCGTCCGGCGGGCCGTACCCCTGCTGACCAGGAGTGGAGGGGTGAGGCGGCTGCGGGCGGGCCGACTGCCCGCAAACAGGGACAAGACGGACGATCGAATCGGCACCGGTCTCGGCAAACCAGTAGGGAGCCGCTCACAATGCGACATGTCATGTCGCCAACCGCCGTTCCGTGACATCGTCGCTGCGTCTCCGCCTCGCCCACGCTGAGTAAAAACTGACACCAACCGTCACGCCCGACGCGGGGGCCCTATGGGCAGGGCGCTTCGTCTTTTCCGGCTAACCCGCCGGGCTTTTCCGCCCTCGGCCCAGTGAGCGCACTTGCCCCACCTGCGGCGCGATAAGCCCATGCTTCTCGCGGATACGTGATTGTCCCCATGCGCCACGATCGCGTACCAAGACCGCGGCCATGTCCCGTGCCCCCGCACGGCTTTCCTCCGGCGGGCCCCGCAACGCTCCCCATGGCGTCATGCCCCCGGCCGCGCCGCCCGCGCACGGCTTTTCACCGTCCGTTTCCTTCGGTACGGGCGGGGTGACCGTACGATACCGCCGCCGCCGCGGGCCGCACCCGATCTCAGGCCGCTGAGCAGGCGCGACGCGGTGATCGCGGCGTCGTTCCCCCGCCACCGCCTATTTCGCCCGGCAAATCGCATGAGCCGGTTTCCGGGGCCGATTTCCGGATCGTCGGAGACGATCGCTACCCTCCCGCGCATGGCCATACGACCTACCGAACTCTGGCGTAAGGACGCCGATGTCCTGTGGAGGCGTCCAGAGCCGTTGCTTGACCTGATCGACGAGGCGTTAGGCGCCTTCGAGGGCGACGTCGCCGCGCTCGGCGACGACGCGGAGGACGAGAAGATCTTCGACGTTATCCGGCGGGTGGTTCTCGAACTCAACACCCTCGACCACGAGCACGGCGCCGCGTTCGACACCGTGGACCGGGAGGAGTTGTGCGAGTTCATCCACCGCACGCTCACCGAGCACGGCGTGGACGTACCGGAGCTCGCCAAACGGCGCGGCATCGAACCCTCCGCGATCACCGACGAGTGGCGCGAGTGGTGACGCCGGCCGTCGGCGTGCTCCGCCCCCTGCGCTGACCCGGGGGATGACAGGGGGATGGGGCAGGAAATGACCGGGGAGATGACGCGGGCGGGCTGAATGCCCGGCGGATCGCGGGGTAGGCCCAGGGATTCGAGCGATGGGAGGAGACCGATGGGAGGAGACATGGCAGGCAAGCCCAACCCGATCCAACTGCAGAAGCACCTGTCCGGCGTCGACTACCCGGCGAGCCGCGACGACCTGGTGAAGACGGCCCGCTCGCAGGGAGCCGACGAGCAGATGGTCAAGGCGCTCCAGTCCATTCCGGACAAGAAGTACGACGGCCCCAACGCGGTCAGCAAGGCGGTCTCCGACCAAGGCTGACCCGAGCCGTCCCGCCCCGCCGCCGGACGGCCGTGGGCGCGTTCCCGGCGCGTACGCTCCAGCACGCCTGTTAACGTCATCATCTGGGGTGGTACGCGTATGACGGTGAAGCAGGACGACGAGAGGCCGCGCTCCAAGCCGGCGGTTCTGGGGGACGTGGCGGCGCTGGCCGGGGTCTCGGCGATGACGGTCTCCCGGGTGCTGAACGCGCCCGACCGGGTGCGGGCCGAGACCCGCGCCCGGGTGCTGGCCGCCGTGCGCGAGCTGGACTACCGGCCCAACCTGGCGGCCCGTCAACTCGTCACCGGCCGTTCCGGCGTGCTCGGGGTCGTGAGCATCGACACCACCCTGTACGGCCCGGCCTCCACTCTGTACGGCATCGAGCAGGCGGCCAGGCTCAACGGGTACACGGTGAGCATCGCCAGCCTGAGCGCGCTCACCCGCAAGTCCATGGAGGAGGGCGTGCGCAGGCTGCGCTCGCAGGCCGTGGACGGCGTCATCATCGTCGCCCCGCACGAGTCGGCCGCCGACGGCCTGCGTCACCTGCCGCCCGGCCCGCCCGTCGTCGCGGTCGACGCCCCGGGCGAGCCGCCCGTCCCCGTGGTCATGGTGGACCAGCGGGCGGGAGCCGTACGGGCGACCCGGCACCTGCTCAACCTCGGCCACCGCACCGTACGGCACGTGGCGGGGCCGATCGACTGGACGGACGCCAGCGGCCGGATCGAGGGCTGGCGCGCGGCGCTGGAGGCCGAGTCGCGCCCGGTCCCCGAGGTGCTGCGGGGCGACTGGAGCCCCCGCTCCGGCTACCAGATCGGCCGGAGGCTGGCGGACGACCCCGAGGCCACCGCCGTCTTCGTGGCCAACGACCAGATGGCCCTCGGCGTGCTGCGCGCCCTGCGCGAGGCGGGCAGACGGATCCCCGAGGACGTCAGCGTCGTCGGCTTCGACGACGTGCCCGAGGCAGCCTACTTCTGGCCCCCGCTCACCACCGTCCGCCAGGACTTCGGCGAGGTCGGCCGCACCGCCTTCCACTTGCTGATCGAGCGCATGGCGGGCGCCGAGTCCGCGGACCGCCGCCTGGTGGAGCCGGAGCTCATCGTCCGGGACAGCACCGGCCCGGCCCCCACCGGCCGCTGAGGACGCACGCGGAGCCCAGGGCCGGGCACAGGGGTGAGCACAGGCCAGAGCACAGGTACGCGCGTTCGGACACGCACCACGCCGTGAACAGGCGGCGGGCGAGGAGGGGGACGGAAGGGGATGCTGTACTGCGGCAGGGCCCGGAGGATCCCGCCGTGACCGTCGTGCCCGGCCAAGCGGGCCGGGCACGACGCGCGCGGTCAGCTCGTGGCGGACGCGGTGCGGCGTTTGGTCCACACGTCGAAGGCCACGGCGGCGAGCAGGACCGCGCCCTTGACGAGCATGACCCGCTCGCTGGGCGATCCGATCAGGGACATGCCGTTGTTGATCACGCCCATGATGAGCCCGCCCGTGACCGCCCCGACGACCTTCCCGACTCCGCCCTGTACGGCCGCGCCCCCGATGAAGGCCGCCGCGATCGCGTCGAGCTCGAAGGCGTTGCCCGCCGTCGGCCCGGCCTGGTTGAGCCGTCCCGCGAAGATCACCCCGGCCAGGGCCGACAGAACGCCCATGTTCACAAATATCCAGAACACGACGGACTTGACCTTGACCCCGGACAGCACCGCCGCCTGCAGGTTGCCGCCGATGGCGTAGATCCGCCGCCCGAACACCGCCCGCTGAGTCAGCAGCGAGTACCCGAGCACCAGCGCCGCCAGCAGGATGAGCACCCACGGCAGGTTGCGGAACCGCGCGAGCTGCACCACCACGAACCCGATCACGGCCGCCGCCGCGACGATGCGCAGCAGGAACACCGGCAGCGGATCGACGACCTGCCCGTACCGCAGCCGCCCGGCCCGCGCCCGCCACTGCGAGACCGCCAGCCCGACGATCACCGCCACGCCCACGAGCAGGCTGACCAGGTCGGCCCCGCCCAGCGGCCCGAGCCCGACGTTGCCCAGGTAGCCGCCGGTGAAGCCGTTGGCGAGCGTGCGCACCTCGTCCGGGAACGGTCCGATGCCCTGGTTGCCGAGCACGGTGAGCGTGAGCGCCCGGAACAGCAGCATCCCGGCGAGCGTCACGATGAACGCCGGAATCCCGAAATAGGCGATCCAGTAGCCCTGCCAGGCCCCGATCGCCGCCCCGGCGACCAGCGTGATGAGCAGCGCCAGCGGCCACGGCATCGCGTACTCGACCATCAGCACCGCCGCGATCGCCCCCGTGACCGCGACCACCGAGCCCACCGACAGATCGATGTGCCCGGCGATGATGATCAGGATCATCCCGATTGCGAGGATCAGGATGTAGGAATTTTGCACCACGATATTGGAGATATTCTGCGGCTGCAGCAGCGCCCCGTCGGTGAGCACCGCGAACAGCGCGACGATCAGCGCGAACGCCACGTAGATGCCGCTCTGCCGCAGATTGAACGACAGCCGCCGCGACCGTCGCGCGGGCGGCTTGGGGGAGTCCGGGGGCCCCTCGGACGCGACGGCCGCGTCCGGGGAGGAGATGCTGCTCATCGGGTCTGCCCGAGTCCTTTCGTCATGTACTGCATGAGCAGTTCCTGGGTGGCCTCCCGCCGGGAGACCTCGCCGGTGATCCGCCCGGCCGACAACGCGTAGATCCGGTCGCACAGGCCCAGCAGTTCGGGCAGCTCCGAGGAGATGACGAGGATCGCCCTGCCCTCGGCGGCGAGCCGGTTGACGATCGAGTAGATCTCGTATTTGGCCCCGACGTCGATGCCGCGCGTCGGCTCGTCGAGGATGAGCACGTCGGCGTCCGTGAACATCCACTTGGACAGCACGACCTTCTGCTGGTTGCCGCCGCTGAGCTTGCCGGTGACGCTCAGCACGCTCGGCGCCTTGATGTTCAAGCCGCGCCGGAACTCCTCGGCGACCCGGTACTCCTCGTTGTCGTCCACCCAGCCGCGCCGGGCCAGCTTGGGCAGCGCGGCGGCCGAGACGTTCCGCTTGACGTCCTCGATCAGGTTGAGGCCGTAGCGCTTGCGGTCCTCGGTGGCGTAGGCGATGCCGTGCCGGATCGCGTCGCGCACGTTCCGCACCTCGATCGGTCGTCCGTCCTTGTAGAGGCGGCCGGAGATGCCGGTGCCGTACGCGCGTCCGAAGACGCTCATCGCCAGCTCGGTACGGCCCGCCCCCATCAGCCCGGCGAGGCCGACGATCTCGCCGCGCCGCAGGGTGAGGTTCACGCCCGAGACGACCGGCCGGCCCCGCGTCGGGTCGTGCACCGTCCAGTCCTCGATGCGCAGCGCCTCGGCCCCGATCGTCGGCTCCGGGCGCGGCGGGAACCGGTGCTCCAGGTCGCGGCCGACCATGCCGGCGATGATGCGGTCCTCGGTGACGTCGTCGGAGTCGGCGCGCAGCGTCTCGATCACCTCGCCGTCGCGCAGGATGGTGATCGCGTCGGCGATGTCGATCACCTCGTTGAGCTTGTGCGAGATGATCACGCAGGTGATGCCCTCGTCGCGCAGGCCGCGCAGCAGGTCGAGCAGGTGGGCCGAGTCCTCGTCGTTGAGCGCGGCGGTCGGCTCGTCCAGGATGAGCAGCCGTACCCGCTTGGCGAGCGCCTTGGCGATCTCCACGAGCTGCTGCTTGCCGACGCCGATGTCCTGGACGAGGGTGACCGGGTTCTCGGCGAGGCCGACCCGCTCCAGCAGCAGGCCGGCCTCGTGGTTGGTGCGGTTCCAGTCGATCAGGCCGCGGGTGGCCCGCTCGTTGCCGAGGAAGATGTTCTCCGCGATCGACAGTTGCGGGCACAGGGCCAGTTCCTGGTGGATGATGACGATCCCGCGGTGCTCGCTGTCGCGGATGCCGGAGAACCGGCACGGCTCACCGTCGAAGAGGATCTCGCCCGCGTAGGAGCCGTGCGGGTACACGCCGGACAGCACCTTCATCAGCGTGGACTTGCCGGCGCCGTTCTCGCCGCAGATGGCGTGGATCTCGCCGCGCCGTACGGAGAGGTTGACGTCGTGCAGCGCCCGCACGCCGGGGAACGCCTTGGTGATCCCGCGCATCCGCAGGATGTCGATGTCGCTCACGGAGGCCATCGCGGGCTCAGCCGAGCTGGGAGGCGGTGTAGTAGCCGGTGTCGATGAGCTCCTTGCGGTAGTTGTTCTTATCGACGATCACCGGCTGGAGCAGGTACGACGGCACCACCTTGACGCCGTTGTCGTAGTCGGTGGTGTTGTTCACCTCGGGCTTGCCGCCCTTGAGCACGGCGTCGGCCATCTTCACGGTGACGTCGGCGAGCTGCCGGGTGTCCTTGTAGATCGTCGAGTACTGCTCGCCCGCGATGATCGACTTCACCGACGCCAGCTCGGCGTCCTGGCCGGTCACGATCGGGTACGGCTGCTCGGAGGTGCCGTAGCCGTTGCTCTTCAGCGCCGACAGGATGCCGATCGACAGCCCGTCGTAGGGGGACAGCACGCCGTCCACCTGGGCGCCGCCGCTGTAGGTCTTGGTGAGCAGGTCCTCCATGCGCTTCTGCGCGGTCGCCGGGTCCCAGCGCAGGATGGCGACCGTCTTGAAGTCGGTCTGCCCGCTCTTCACCACGAGCGTGCCCTTGTCGAGGTACGGCTTGAGCACGGACATCGCCCCGTTGAAGAAGAACGTGGCGTTGTTGTCGTCGGGGGAGCCGGCGAACAGCTCGATGTTGAACGGCCCCTTGGCGTCGCCCGGCGAGCCGTCGGCGTTGAGCAGCTTCAGCCCGGTCAGCAGCGAGGTGGCCTGCTGCACGCCGACCTTGAAGTTGTCGAAGGTGGCGTAGTAGTCGACGTTCGGGCTGTTGCGGATCAGCCGGTCGTACGAGATCACCGGGATCTTGTTGTCCGCCGCGCGCTGCAGCTGGGTGGTGAGCGCGGTGCCGTCGATCGAGGCGATGACCAGCAGTTTCGCGCCCCGGGTGATCTGGTTCTCGATCTGGTTGACCTGGGTGGGGATGTCGTTCTCGGCGTACTGCAGGTCCACCTTGTAGCCGAGCTTCTCCAGCCCGGCCTTGACGTTCTCGCCGTCGCTGATCCAGCGCTCGGACGACTTGGTCGGCATCGTCACGCCCACCAGCGCCCCCGCGTTCCCGGCCGCCGCGGACTGGCGTGCCTCCGCGTCAACGGTCTTCTCGCTGGAGCCGCACGCGGTCGCGGTCGCGGCCAGCGCCAGCGCCGCGACGGCCGTCGCGAATCGTCGAAGTCTCATCTCGTCTCCTAGCGGTGGGGGATGGCCGGAAGCGGCGTTGCGAAGGGCGAAACGAACGGCCGGGCGGGCTGCGCGGGACGGCGAGGGTGCCGCCGCCTCCCTCCGATCTCCGGCTCTTGGGCCCCGATTGTTTGCGTTAACAATCGGCATGTCAATAGCCGCAGCTAACGTGGCTGTAACGTGACATCGGCGATTTGCGGACTTCCGCCGTGACCTGACCGTAACAAAGCCGGGGGTTGACGGTGGCGGATGTTAACGCTCACAGTCTTCACCAACAGACCGGGTGGACGGGAGGAGCGACCGTGGAGATCGACGCGAGACGCCGGCCGCCGGTGATGGCGGACGTGGCCAGGGCCGCGGGCGTCTCGCACCAGACGGTCTCCCGGGTGCTCAACGATCACCCCAACGTGCGCCCCGCCACCCGCGCCCGCGTGCTGGAGGCGATCGACCGGCTCGGCTACCGCCGTAACCTCGCCGCCCGCGCCCTCGCCACCCGCAGCTCGCGCACCCTCGGCGTGATCAGCTTCGACACCACCCTGTACGGCCCCGCCAGCACCGTCTACGGCATCGAACGCGCCGCGCGGGCGGCGGGCTACTTCGTCAGCATCGTCAGCCTGCGCACCATCGACCGCACCGGCGTCCGCGAGGCCATCGACTACCTGGCCGAGCAGGGCGTCGCCGGGATCGTGGTGGTCGCCCCGCAGCGCTCGGCGGCCAGCGCCCTGGAGGACCTGCCCCCGGACATGCCGGCCGTCGCCGTCGAGGGCGGCCACGCGGGCGAGGTCTCGGTGGTCTGCGTGGACCAGGCCGAGGGCGCCCGGCTCGCCACCGCGTACCTGCTCGACCTCGGCCACGAGACGGTCTGGCACGTCAGCGGCCCGCCGGACTGGCTGGAGGCCGAGGGCCGCGTCGAGGGCTGGCGCGCCGCGCTCGCCGCCGCCGGCCGGCCGGCGCCCGAACCGCTCGCCGGCGACTGGAGCCCCCGCTCCGGGTACGCGGCCGGGAGGCGGCTGGCCGCGATGGTCGGGCGGGTGAGCGCGGTGTTCGTCGCCAACGACCAGATGGCGCTCGGCCTGCTGCGCGCCCTCGCCGAGGCGGGCGTGCGGGTCCCGCAGCAGATCAGCGTGATCGGGTTCGACGACATCCCCGAGTCGGAGTTCTTCTCCCCGCCGCTCAGCACGGTGCGGCAGGACTTCGGCGCGGTCGGGCGGCACAGCATCGACGTGCTGCTGCGGCGGATCGCCGCGCAGGGCGAGAACGGGCACGAGCGGCTGGTGGTGCCGCCCGAGATCGTGCCCCGGGCGAGCAGCGCCGCGCCGGGCGGCGGCCCCGGCGCAAGCCCCGAGACGCGCTCCGATAAGTGCCCCGCGACGCACACCGAGACGCACTCCGAGACGCACTCCGAGACGCGCTCCGAAACGTGCCCCGAGACGTGAACGCCGGCGGTCCCGGCGTCAGCGAAAAGAAAGGACACCCCCCAGATGAAGAGGTTCTCAGGGCTCATCCTGATCGGCGCGCTCGCCGTGACGGTGGCCGCGTGCGGCGGCGGAGGCTCGGGCGGCCAGGGAGGCGCGGCGGCCGGGGGCGGCGATGGCAAGATCGTCATGGGCTTCTCGCAGGTCGGCGCCGAGAGCGGCTGGCGTACCGCGAACACCAAGTCGGTGCAGGAGGCGGCCGCCAAGGCCGGGATCGAGCTGAAGTTCTCCGACGCCCAGCAGAAGCAGGAGAACCAGATCAAGGCGATCCGCTCGTTCATCCAGCAGCGCGTGGACGTGATCGCGTTCTCGCCCGTGGTGGAGTCGGGCTGGGACCCCGTGCTGGTGGAGGCGAAGAACGCGAAGATCCCGGTGATCCTCACCGACCGGGCGGTGGACTCCAAGGACACCAGCCTCTACAAGACCTTCCTCGGCTCGGACTTCGTCGAGGAGGGGAAGAAGGCCGGTCAGTGGCTGGTGGAGGAGTACAAGGACTCCACCGAGACGGTCAACATCGTCGAACTGCAGGGCACCACGGGATCGGCCCCGGCCAACGACCGCAAGGCCGGCTTCGCCGAGGTCATCCAGGCGGACCCGAAGTTCAAGATCATCGCTTCGCAGACCGGCGACTTCACCCGGGCCAAGGGCAAGGAGGTCATGGAGGCGTTCCTGAAGTCCAACCCGGACATCGACGTGCTGTACGCGCACAACGACGACATGGGGCTCGGCGCGATCGAGGCGATCGAGGGCGCGGGCAAGGTGCCCGGCAAGGACATCAAGATCATCACGGTCGACGCGGTGAAGGACGGCATGCAGGCCCTCGCCGACGGCAAGATCAACTTCATCGTGGAGTGCAGCCCGCTGCTCGGCCCCCAGCTCATGGACCTCGCCAAGAAGGTGGTCGCGGGCGAGCAGGTGCCGGCCCGCGTCGTCACCGAGGAGACCACCTTCACCCAGGAGCAGGCCAAACAGGTCCTCTCCAGCCGCCAGTACTGACCTCGACGTCACCGACCTCGACGTCGTGACGCGGCGGAGCCGTCTCGGACGTCCCCGGCTCCGCCGGTCGAGTCCCCGCCGGCACTCCCGCGACATCGCCCACCGCGACGGTCTCCCGGCGCCGGACGGGTGAGGGGACGAGCGGTACGGTCCGGCGCCGAACGGGCGGTGCCGGACCGACCGGACGTTCGCGACGGCCACCACCAGACACAACCAGACCAGACACGACCAGACACGACCACGACCAAGACCACGACCAGAGAGGAAAGGCCGCATGGCCGCAGCCGAGCCGATCGTGCGGATGCGCGGGATCGGCAAGCACTTTCCCGGCGTCAAGGCGCTGGACGGCGTCGACTTCCGGCTGCTGCCGGGCGAGGTGCACGCCCTCATGGGGGAGAACGGCGCGGGGAAGTCGACGCTGATCAAGGTCCTCACCGGCGTGTACGGCGTCGACGAGGGCACCGTCGAGCTGGCCGGGCGGCCCGTCGCCTTCTCCAGCCCGCTCGCCGCGCAGCAGGCCGGGATCAGCACGGTCTACCAGGAGATCAACCTGTGCCCGAACCTGTCGGTGGCGGAGAACATCTTCGCCGGACGTCAGCGCACCCGGTTCGGCTTCATCCGGTGGCGGGCCATGCGCCGCCGGGCCGCCGAGCTGATGGGCCGCCTGGAACTGGACGTGGACGTCTCGACGCCGCTGTCGGCCTGCTCCCCGGCCGTACAGCAGATGGTGGCGATCGCCCGCGCGGTCGACATCGAGGCCCGGGTGCTGATCCTGGACGAGCCGACCTCCAGCCTCGACGCCGGCGAGGTCGAGCAGTTGTTCCGGGTGATGCGCCGGCTGCGGGACGAGGGCATCGCGATCCTGTTCGTCTCGCACTTCCTCGACCAGGTCTACGAGGTGTCGGACCGGATGACGATCCTGCGCAACGGCAGGCTCGTCGGCGAGTACCTCACCCGGGAGCTGCCCAAGGTCGAGCTGGTCGCCAAGATGATCGGCCGTGAGCTCGCCGACCTGGAGGAGCTGGAGGGCAAGCCGCACGTCCGTCCCGCCGGGGACGCCGCGCCGCCGCTGGTCGAGGCCGAGGGGCTGGGCCGTACCGGGTCGATCCGGCCGTTCACGCTGACGATCCGGGAGGGGGAGGTGGTCGGGCTCGCCGGTCTGCTCGGGTCCGGCCGCACCGAGCTCGCCCGGCTGCTGTTCGGCGCCGACCACGCCGACGAGGGCACGGTGCGGGTCGGCGGCGAGCGGGTGACGCTGCGCACGCCCCGGGCCGCGACCGGCCGGAAGATCGCGTTCTGCCCGGAGAACCGGCGGGCCGAGGGGCTCGTCGACGAGCTCAGCGCGCGGGAGAACATCGTCCTGGCGCTGCAGGCGGCGCGCGGCTGGAGCCGTCCGCTGCCGCGCCGCCGCCAGGACGAGCTGGTCGCCAAGTACATCGCCGCGCTGAACATCCGGCCCGGCGATCCCGACCAGCCGGTGGGCACCCTGTCGGGCGGCAACCAGCAGAAGGTGCTGCTCGCCCGCTGGCTGATCATGGAGCCGCGGCTGCTCATCCTCGACGAGCCCACCCGGGGCATCGACGTCGGGGCCAAGGCCGAGATCCAGCGGTTGGTCGCCGAGCTCTCCGACGGCGGCATGGCCGTGCTGTTCATCTCCGCCGAACTGGAGGAGGTGCTGCGGCTCAGCCACCAGGTGGGGGTGCTGCGCGACCGCGCGCTCGTCGCCCGGCTCGACAACGACGACGCCCTCACCACCGACGTCCTCATGCACAAGATCGCGAGCGGAGCGCCGTCATGACCCTCGCCTCCTCCTCACCGGTGCTCGCGGCGGCGGTACGGCACCGCCTGTTCTGGCCGTCGATCGCCCTGGCCGGGCTGCTCGCGCTCAACGTCGCCTTCACCGACGGCTTCCTCGGCGTCGAGATGAAGGAGGGGCACCTCTACGGCAGCCTGGTGGACATCGCCCGGTTCGGCGCCCCGCTCATCCTGGTCGCGCTCGGCATGACGCTCGTCATCGCCACCGGCGGCATCGACCTGTCGGTCGGCTCGGTGGTGGCGATCGCCGGGGCGCTGGCCTGCCTGCGGATCAGCGGCCTGCCCGACCAGAACGCGGTCGGCGGGGTGCTGTCGGCGGTCGGGCTCGCCCTGGGGCTCGCCGTGCTGCTCGGCGCGTGGAACGGGGTGCTCGTCGCCGTGGTCGGGATCCAGCCGATCATCGCGACGCTGATCCTGATGGTCGCCGGGCGCGGCCTCGCCCAGCTGATCACGGACGGGCAGATCATCACGATCAACAGCGTGCCGTACAAGCTGATCGGGGGCGGCTACTGGCTGACCCTGCCGTTCGGGGTGCTGGTGGTGGCCGCGCTGGTGGCGCTGACCGCGTTCCTCACCCGGAGGCTGGCGCTCGGCATGTTCATCGAGGCGGTGGGCGGCAACGCCGAGGCGAGCCGGCTGTCGGGCATCCGCTCGCGCGGCGTGCTGATCGTCGTGTACGCCTTCTGCGCGCTGTGCGCGGGCGTCGCCGGGCTGATGATCAGCTCGAACGTGTCGAGCGCGGACGGCAACAACGCCGGGCTGTGGATCGAGCTCGACGCCATCCTCGCCGTCGTCATCGGCGGCACATCGCTGTCGGGCGGCCGGTTCTCGCTGAGCGGCACCGTGCTGGGGGCGCTGATCATCCAGACGCTCACCACGACGATCTACTCGATCGGGGTGCCGCCGGAGACGACGCTGCTGTTCAAGGCGCTGGTGGTGACGATCGTCTGCCTGCTGCAGTCCCCGGCGTTCCGCCGCAGGGCCTTCGGGCGGCGTGCCCGGCCGGCGCCGCCTCCGCAACCGGATGACGAGGGCTACGTCGGAATCCACGCGGACGATCGGTCGGACGAGGGCCGGACCGTCGCCCGTCCGGAGGAACGCGAAGACGAGCGCGTCGGCGCGGACGATCACGCCGACGACCGGGCCGCAGAGACGCCGGGCGCCCGCTCGGACGGATCCGATGGCGCGGCGGACCCCGATGAGACGAGAGGAAGGGCGGTGAGCGGGCGATGACCGCCTCCGGCACCACCGCCGCGCGGCGCGGCACGCTGCCGCGGATCCCGCGCGCGTACGTCCCCGTGCTGGTGACCGCGGGCCTGTTCGTGGCGATGTTCGCCGTCGGGGGCCTGCGCTACGAGGGGTTCGCCACCGGCCAGATCATCATCAACGTCTTCATCGACAACGCCTTCCTGCTGGTGGTCGCGGTCGGCATGACGTTCGTGATCCTCGCCGGGGGCATCGACCTGTCGGTGGGGTCGGTGGTGGCGCTCTCCACGATGATCGCCGCGACCCTGCTGCGGGACGGCTGGTCCGCCCCGGCGGTGATCCTGCTCGTGCTGGTCGTCGGCTCGGCGCTCGGCCTCGGCATGGGGGCGATCATCCAGTACTTCGAGATCCAGCCGTTCATCGTCACCCTGGCCGGGATGTTCCTCGCCCGCGGCCTGTGCTACACGATCGGCACCGACTCCATCCCGATCGACAACCCCGTCTTCAGCGGCTTCGCGCAGACCAGGATCGACCTGGGGCCCGAGCTGTGGATGTCGCCCGGCGTCGTGATCGCCGCGCTGGTGGTGCTGGCTGCGGCGTACACGCTGCATTTCACCCGGTTCGGCCGCTCGGTCTACGCGGTCGGCGGCAGCGAGCAGTCCGCGCTGCTCATGGGCCTGCCCGTGGCCCGCACGAAGATCGCGGTCTACACGATCAGCGGGTTCTGCTCGGCGCTCGGCGGGGTGCTGCTGTCGTTTTACATGCTGTCCGGGTACGGCCTGCACGCCGTCGGCATGGAGCTGGACGCCATCGCCGCCGTCGTCATCGGCGGCACGCTGCTCACCGGCGGCTCGGGCTACCTGCTCGGCACCGTGCTCGGCGTGCTCGTGCTCGGCCTCACCCAGACCTTCATCAGCTTCGAGGGCACCCTCAGCTCCTGGTGGACCAAGATCTTCATCGGCCTGCTGCTGTTCGCCTTCATCCTGCTGCAACGCCTCATCGTCGCCCGCCGCCGGTGACTCACTCGGGAGTGTGATGTGAACGCGAACCAACCGGATCGGTACGTGGTCGGCGTCGACTTCGGGACGCTGTCCGGCCGCGCCGTGGTGGTGCGGGTGCGCGACGGCGCCGAGCTGGGCGCGGCCGTGCACGAGTACGCCCACGGCGTCATCGACGTCGAGCTTCCCGGCGGCGTACGGCTCGGCCCCGACTGGGCGCTGCAGGCCCCCGGCGACTGGATCGACGTGCTGCGCGTCGCCGTCCCCAAGGCGCTCGCCGTCGCCGGGGTGCCCGCGTCCGACGTGATCGGCATCGGCACCGACTTCACCGCCTGCACGGTGCTGCCCGCGACCGCCGACGGCACGCCGCTGTGCGAGGCGTACCCGGACCGGCCGCACGCCTGGCCCAAGCTGTGGAAACACCACGCCGCCCAGCCGCACGCCGACCGGATCAACGCCCTGGCCGCCCGGCGCGGCGAGAGCTGGCTGCCCCGCTACGGCGGGAAGATCTCCGCCGAGTGGGAGTTCGCCAAGGGCCTGCAGCTCCTTGAGGAGGACCCGGAGCTCTACCACCTGGCCGAACGCTGGATCGAGGCCGCCGACTGGATCATCTGGCGGCTCATCGGCGTGGAGACCCGCAACATCTGCACCGCCGGATACAAGGGCGTCTACCAGGACGGACGCTACCCCGGCGACGGCTTCCTCGCCGAGCTCAACCCCGCCTTCGCCGGATTCACCGCCAAACTCGGCCACGACCCGGCCCCGCTCGGCGGGCTCGCCGGCCGCCTCACCGCCGAGGCCGCCGAGTGGACCCGCCTCCCCGAGGGCATCGCGGTCGCCGTCGGCAACGTGGACGCCCACGTCACCGCCGCCGCGGCGGACGCCGTACGGCCCGGCCAGATGGTCGCCATCATGGGCACCTCGACCTGCCACGTGATGCCGTCGGACAGGCTGGCCGAGGTGCCCGGCATGTGCGGCGTGGTACGCGACGGCATCGTGCCCGGCCTGTGGGGGTACGAGGCGGGCCAGTCGGGCGTGGGCGACATCTTCGCCTGGTTCGCCGACACCTGCGTCCCCGCCGCCTACACCGAACGCGCCGACGCCCTCGGCGTGTCCGTGCACGAACACCTCACCTCGCTCGCCGAGCGGCAGGCCGTCGGCGCGCACGGCCTGGTGGCGCTCGACTGGCACAACGGCAACCGCTCGGTGCTCGTCGACCACGACCTGTCCGGCGTCATCGTCGGCCAGACCCTTGCCACCCGCCCCGAGGACGTCTACCGCGCGCTGATCGAGGCGACCGCGTTCGGCGCCCGCGTGATCGTGGAGACGTTCGAGGCGTCCGGCGTGCCGGTGGAGGAGTTCATCGTCGCGGGCGGCCTGCTGAAGAACCGCTTCCTCATGCAGGTCTACGCCGACGTGCTGCGCCGCCCGCTCTCGGCGATCGGCTCCGACCAGGGCCCGGCGCTCGGCTCGGCGATCCACGCGGCCGTCGCCGCCGGGGCGTACCCGTCCATCGTCGAGGCCGCCGCCGCGATGGGCAAACGCACCCCCGGCGCGTACCTGCCCGACCCGGCGCGGGCCGACGCCTACGACCGCCTGTACGCCGAGTACCGCAGGCTGCACGACCACTTCGCCGACGGCGCGATGCTGCACCGGCTGCGCGCGATCAGAAACGAGGCGACCGCGTGACGGGACGACGCGGGCCGATGAGGCGGCGATCCGGCGACCGGTGCGACCAGGAGATGACCACGTGATCGAGGAGAGCGAGTTGGCGGAGGCCGGAACCACCCGGAAGGCGGACGCGACGCCGGAACACCCGGCCGGCGAGGGCCGCGCGGTGGACGAGAAGCTTAAAGGGGACACGACCGCCGAGGTCGAACGCCTGCGAAAGGTCGTCTGCGGCCTGCACGCCGAACTGGTGCGCAACAACCTCGTCGCCTGGACGGCGGGCAACGTCTCCGGCCGGGTGCCGGGCACGGACCTGTTCGTGATCAAACCGAGCGGCGTCCCCTACGACGAGCTGACCCCCGAGTCCATGGTCGTGTGCGACCTCGACGGCACCCCCGTGGACGGCGATTACGCCCCGTCGAGCGACACCGCCGCGCACGCCTACGTCTACCGCCACATGCCCGACGTCGGCGGCGTGGTGCACACCCACTCGCCGTACGCGTCGGCGTGGGCGGCGCGCGGCGAGCCCATCCCGTGCGTGCTGACGGCGATGGCCGACGAGTTCGGCGGCGAGATCCCGGTCGGCCCGTTCGCCCTGATCGGCGGCGACGACATCGGCAAGGCGGTCGTGGAACTGCTCACCGGCCACCGTTCCCCGGCGGTGCTCATGCGCAACCACGGCGTGTTCACCGTCGGCGCCTCGCCGCGGGCGGCGGTGAAGGCCGCCGTCATGTGCGAGGACGTGGCCCGCACCGTCCACCTGGCCAGGCAGCTCGGCGAGCCCCTGCCGATCGCGCAGGACGACATCGACCACCTGTACGACCGCTATCAGAACGTCTACGGACAGAAGGGTTCACGTTGAAGATCTGGTTCCTCACCGGCAGCCAGGGCCTGTACGGCGAGGCGACGCTGCGCCAGGTCGCCGAGCAGTCCCGGCGCATCGCGTCCGCCCTCGCCGACGGCCTGAACCCCGATGGCGCGGGCGGCCCCCAGGCCGGGCCGCGCGGCGCGGGGCCGTCGGTCGAGGTCGAGTGGCGGCCGGTGCTCACCGACGCGGCCGCGATCCGCCGGGCGTGCCTGGAGGCGAACGCCGACGACGACTGCCTGGGCCTGATCGCCTGGATGCACACGTTCTCCCCGGCGAAGATGTGGATCGCCGGCCTCGACGCGCTGCGCAAACCCCTGCTGCACCTGCACACGCAGGCGAACGTCGAGCTGCCGTGGGACAGCATCGACATGGACTTCATGAACCTCAACCAGGCCGCGCACGGCGACCGCGAGTTCGGCCACATCCAGTCCCGGCTCGGCGTGCCGCGCAAGACCGTCGCCGGGCACGTGAGCGACCCGGCCGTGGTCGCCCGCGTCGCCGCCTGGGCGCGCGCCGCGGCCGGGCGGGCCGAGCTGGCCACGCTGAAGGTGGCCCGGTTCGGCGACAACATGCGCGACGTCGCCGTCACCGAGGGCGACAAGGTGGAGGCGCAGCTGCGCTTCGGCGTGTCGGTGAACACCTACGGCGTCACCGAGCTCGCCGACGCCGTGCACGCCACCTCCGACGCGGAGGTGACCGCGCTGGTCAAGGAGTACGCGGAGGGCTATCGCGTGGCCCCCGAGCTGCTGCCAGGGGGCGAGCGGCACGAGTCGCTGCGCTACGCCGCCCGCATCGAGCTCGGCCTGCGCGGCTTCCTCGACGCGGGCGGCTTCCGCGCGTTCACCACGAACTTCGAGGACCTGGGCGCGCTGCGCCAGCTGCCGGGCATCGCCGTACAGCGGCTGATGGCCGACGGCTACGGCTTCGGCGGCGAGGGCGACTGGAAGACGTCGGTGCTGCTGCGCACGCTCAAGCGGATGTCGGAAGGGCTGCCCGGCGGCACCTCGTTCATGGAGGACTACACCTACCACCTGGTGCCGGGCGAGGAGCTCATCCTCGGCGCGCACATGCTGGAGGTCTGCCCGTCGATCGCCGCCGCCACCCCCTCGTGCGAGATCCACCCGCTGAGCATCGGCAACCGCGAGGACCCGGTGCGGCTCGTCTTCGACGCCGAGCCCGGCCCCGCCGTCGTCGTCGGCCTCGCCGACCTCGGCGACCGCTTCCGCCTCGTCGCCAACGAGATCGACGTGGTCCCGCCGCCGCACCCGCTGCCCCGGCTCCCCGTCGCCCGCGCCGTCTGGCGCCCGCGCCCCGACCTGCGTACCTCGGCCGAGTCCTGGCTGATCGCCGGCGCCCCGCACCACACCGTGCTCAGCGCGTCCGTCGGCGTCGAGGAGCTCACCGACCTGGCCGACATGCTCGGCGTCGAGCTGCTGGTCATCGACGCCGCGACCACGACCCGCCGGTTCGCCGCCGAACTGCGCTGGAACCAGGCGTACCACCGCCTGGCCCAGGGCCTGTGACGCCCCGCCGGGCGGGCGTCCCGCCCGGCGCGCGCCGTCGTCATGGCGGACACGCGGAGGCGTACTCATCGGCCGGTGCTTTTATCCCCGAGCGGGCCCGCCGACCTGCCCTGTCAGCGTTCTACAAGAGGACTGCTAGCGGAGCGGCGCACCATGACGGTCAGAACAGATCGTTCGCGAAGTGCCGAGAAGTGCCCAAGAGGTGCATCATGTGCCAGCACGAGCCCGCCTGTCCCAGCGCCTACGCCTCCGACCGTGAGGCCGCGCACGTCGTCGTCGCCCACCCCGACCAGGGATGGAGCCTGCTGTGCAACGGCGTCGTGCTGTTCGAGGACACCGGTCTGCTGCTCCCCGACGGGACCGTGGTCGCGCCGCACCGGACGCCCGTCGCCGCCTGACGGCACCGGGGCCCCCGGTCTTGGGGGCGCATGAATCCGTTGAATGTCCGTCGCCTCCGATAGCGTCGGGCCATGCGGCTTCATGTGGGATGCGCGATGTGGGCGCACACGCCGTGGCAGGGGCGGTACCTGCCCCATCCGCTCGGCCCGGACGAGCGGCTGCGGGCGTACGCGAGCTGGTGCAACGCGGTGGAGGGAAACACGACGTTCTACGCGACGCCCGGCAGGCAGACCGTGGAGTCGTGGGCGCGGCAGACCGATGAGGACTTCGGCTTCCTCGTCAAACTGCCCAGGACGGTCACGCACGAGCGGCGGCTCGCCGGAGGCGAGGAGGAGCTTCGGGCGTTCCTGGCGGCGATCGAGCCGCTCGGCGGGCGGGTGTCGGCGCTGTGGGTGCAGTTGCCGGGCTCGTTCGGGCCTGACGATCTCGGAGCGCTCGCGGCGTTCCTGCGCACGCTGCCGCGCTCGTACCGGTACGCGGTCGAGGTCCGGCATCGGGCGTTCTTCGAGGAGGGGCGGGCGGCGCGGCTGCTGGAGGGGGTGCTGCGCGGGGTGCGCGCCGAATGGGTGCCGTTCGACACCGCCGTGCTCTTCGCGGACCGCCCGGTCACCGACGCCGAGCGGGAGGCGTGGACGCGCAAACCCCGCCTGCCCCGGAGGGTGACCGCCCTCACCGACCGCCCGATCGTCCGCTACATCGGCCGCGACGACGCCGAGCGCACGGCCGAGGGCTGGCGGCCGTGGATCGAGGTGTTCCGCGCGTGGCTGCGCGAGGGACGCACCCCGACCATGTTCGTCCACACCCCCGACAACGCCGACGCCCTGGCGCTCGCCCGCCGCTTCCACGACGAGATCCGCGCGGGCCTGCCCGAGGTCGAGCCCCTGCCCGAGCCGATGCCCGCCCAGCCGCTGACCCTCTTCTGACGTCCCCGGAGGCGGGCCCCAGCCTGCGCGGGCGGCGGTTGGTGAACTCCGGCCGGAGCATGCGGCGCAGGCGGGTGTGCTCCGGGGGGTGTATTCGAGCAGGTTGCCGACGCGCCCGGTGGGCGCTTCGCCCGTCATGTGACGGGTCGTGCGGCAACTGTCGCGAGTAGGAGAGCCCGCCGCCGCGGGTCGCCGGATTAGCCGCCGAGGGCCGGGTACTCAAAGGGCGGACGTGACCCAGCGGACGGGCGGGGCGAGAGCAGGGTGCGGGAGCAGGTACGCGGCAGATGGCGGCGGCTGGTTGACATGGCGCCGACGATCGTGCAGTGCTCGCTGGCCTGCGCGATCGCCTGGATACTCGCCAAGGAGGTGGTCGGGCATCCCCGGCCGTTCTTCGCGCCGATCGCGGTCCTGATCTGCATTGGGGTGGCGTCGGGTCGCAGGCTGCGGCGGCTCGTCGAGCTGGTCGTGGGCGTGAGCCTCGGCGTCGGCGTCGGCGACCTGCTGATCCTCCGGATCGGGTCGGGGGCCTGGCAGATCGCGCTGGTCGTGGCCCTGGCGATGGCCGCGGCCGTGCTGCTCGACTCGGGTACGGTGATCACCCTGCAGGCGGCGTCCTCGGCGGTGCTGGTCGCCACCCTGCTCCCGCCGACCGGCGTCGGCGGCCTCGACCGCATGGTCGACACGCTGGTCGGCGGGCTGCTCGGGATCGCCGCGGTGGCCCTGCTCCCGCCCGACCTGCGGTCCATCGCCCGGCGGGAGGCCGCGGAGATCTTCGACGCGCTGGAACGGACGATGCTGGAGACGGCCGCGGCCATCGACGGACGCGACGCGTCCCACATGGTCGGCGTGCTGGAGGCGGCCCGGGGCGGTCAGAGCGCCGCCGGGCGGTTCCCCGGCACGCTGACCACCGCGCGGGAGATCGCGGCCATCTCGCCGATCCGCTGGCGCAGCCGCCGGACCCTGCGCCGGTACGAGGCCGCGAGCACGCCCCTGGAGCACGCGCTCGGCAACGCCCGGGTGCTGGCACGCCGCACCTACGCCGGCCTCTACGCCGGTGAGCCGTTCCCGCCGTGCCTGCCGGACGGCCTGCGGCGACTGGCCCGTGCCGTACGGCTGCTGCAGGCCGAACTGGAGGAGGCGCGGGAGCCGGGCGAGGCCCGCCGCGCCGCCGTGGCCGCCGCCGAGACGGCGAGCGCGGTCCCGTCCGACGGGACCGGCTTCTCCGCCCACGTCGTCGCCGCCCAGCTCCGCTCGATCGCCGTCGACGTGCTCATCGCCACCGGCCTGGACGACACGGACGCGATCGCCGCGCTCCCGCCCGTCACGCACGATCGGGGCTGACACCCCGCGCGGAGGCCGGGTTTCCTCGTCGAACGGGCCGCCGCCGCGCACCGCGTCGCGCCGACACCCCCGCCCGGAGGTCAGGGTTCCTCAGTACAGCTCGTGGCGCTTGAGCTTGCGATAGACGGTGGCGCGGGAGACGCCGAGGTGCCGGGCGACGGCGTTGCGGTCGCCGCCGGTCCGGCGCAGGGCCTCCTCAAGGACGTGGCGCTCGGCCGCCCGGACCTCGTCGAGGGGGCGGCTCGCGCGGTCGCGGCCGTGCCGGGCGGGCAGGTCGCGCAGGTCGATCGCCGGGCCGGTGGCGCGCACCCGGGCGGTGGCGAGCACCTGCAGGAGCTGGCGGATGTTGCCCGGCCAGTCGCTGGCCATCAGGGCGGCCACGGCGCGCGGGGTCAGCGTCGCCGGATGCTCGCCGGGCTCGCCGAGGCCGGCGAGCAGGTCCGCGCACAGGTCCGCGAACTCGTGGCGGCGCCTGCGCAGCGGGGGGACGGTGAGCAGCACCGGGAAGCTCTCGCGGACCAGCACGGCCGCGCTGTCCTCGGCGCTGTCGTCGGTCGTGGTGCCGACGACCCGGGCACGGGCCCCGGTGACCAGGTCGGCGACGGTGCTCATGAGGGCGGCGGGGAGGTCGGTGACGTGGCCGAGCAGCACGGCGGCGCCCTCGTCCCCGGCGGCCGCGACCAGGCGGCGCAGCCACCCGTCGGGGTCGAGGTGCGCGAGCCCGCCGTCGAGCTCGACGACGCCTCCGGGGAGGCCGAGGGCGCGCAGGGCGGCCCTGGCCTCGTGGCGTTTGCCGCATCCCCGCTCTCCGGTGAGCAGGATCGGGCGGCGGGTACGCAACGCCCGGGACAGCATGCCGCGGAAGTCGGCCGAAGCGTCGCCGGCGGAGCCGATGGAGCCGTTGGAGCCCGTATGGCCCCTGGAACTCGTCTGGCCGGTGGAGCCCGTGTGGCCGGTGGATCGGTCCCGGCCATGACCGTCGTCCCCGCGCCCGGCACGGCCGCCGGAACGGCTCGCGCGATGGCGGCCGTCCACGGACGCGTCGTCCCCGGCGCCGGGCGCGGCCCCGCCGACCGGCCGCAGGACGAGGACGGCGGCGAACTCGCCCTTGGGCTGCGGCACCGGCAGGACCTGGATCGCCGCCGTCACCCCCGAGCTCAGGTCCCGCCGGACGGTCCGGCCGCGCGACCCGCACTCCTCCGCCAGGCGGCGCAGCAGCTCCTCGTCCGCCTCGCGCACCAGCGCCCGCGCCCGCGTGCTCACCACGAACAGCCGCCTGCTCACCGCGATCACCGGGGCGCGGTGGCGGCGCTCGGCGGCGGAGAAGGCGTCGAAGAAGGCCCGTTCGCCGTCGGTACGGCTCGCCAGCAGCTGGGTCTCGATCGACCGCCCGATCTCGACGACCAGCGGGAGCAGCGCCGCCGAGCCGTACTCGCGCAGGCAGTGCACGCCCAGCGTCCCGGCGTACCGCTTGGTGAACGGATCACGGATGATCACGCCGGTGGTGGTGAGGATCTCGGTGTCGGTCCGGTAGTGCTCGGTGCCGGAGATGATGAACGCCTGCTGGGTCTCGTGCGCGCAGCCGAGCCCGTTGGTGCCCATCAGGTCCTCGGCGAAGCACATGCCCGGGCGCAGGTTCTGCCGGTGCACCCGCCATGCCAGCGGGAAGTCGCCGACGACGACGGTGAGCAGCCGGCAGGCGCGGTCGGCGAGGAAACCCCAGCAGCTCAGGTCGGAGATCTCGTCCTTCAACCGGTTCATGATCGGCTGGGCGGCGGCGCCGAGGCGGGCACGCGACTCGAAGCCGTCGTCGACGACGTACTCCGTGGCCTCCGGATCCACGCCGGCGAGCATCGAGCGCCGCCACGAGGCGACCACCTCCGGCCGTACGGCGGGAAAGTCGGCGGGGTCCACCGTGCGCGGGTCCCGGCGGAGCACCTCCAGCTTCGCCTCCCGGACCAGCTCCCATTCGGCGTTGGTCCGGGGCACCCGAGGGGACGATGCCGTCATTGCCGACCTCCCAGGCGTTCCGCCAGGGCGCACCGGTGCCCGCGGATCGGTGGCGGATCGGACCGCGAGCGCCTCCATCCTGCGGCATCGGCCGCCCGCGGCACCAGCCCGGCCGCCTCCCGGCCCGCCAACGAGCCGCCCGCGAGGATCAGCCCGGCTCCCCGAGCGGAACGTGCGTGCCGAAGCCCCGGTCGTGGTAGGTGAGCGGCGGCCCGCCGGTGGTCTCGGCGACGATCACGTTGCCGAGCACGATCAGATGGTCGCCGCCGTGCGCCAGGCCGCCGACCACGCAGCCGAGGAAGCCCGGCGAGCCGGGGATGCGGGGCACCTCGGCGTGCGGCTCCCACGGGACCCCGGCGAACTTCCCCGAGCCGCCCTTGCGCGCGAACCGCACCGCCAGGTCCGCCTGGTCGCTGCCGAGGACGTTGACGCCGAACCGCCGGGTCCTGCGGATCAGGGCGAGCAGTTCGGAGGCGCGGTCGAGGGCCACCAGCACCATGGGCGGGTTCATCGACAACGAGGCGAACGCGCTCACGGTGGTGCCGTGGGGCAGGCCGTTCTCCAGGCCGGTCACCACCGCGACCGGGGTGGCCACGCCGGCCATCACCTCCCGGAAGGCGGGGGCGATGCCGTAGCCGTCGGCATCAGTGCTCACAGAGCTCCTCACGGGTCGGGCGTCGCGGGCGTCAGCCCAGAACGCTTACCGGCTCGCCGCGCATGCCGCGTGCCTTCGGCATCACCTCCCGGGCGAACAGTTCGAGACTCGCCCGGGCCTGGTCGTACGGCATGCCCCCGAACGACGGCGCCAGGGAGAGCTCAAAGTCGCCCAGAACGTCGCGGATAGCCTCAATTTGCCCCAGAATACGCTTCGGATTACCCCACAACGCGGTGGCCGCGTAGTCGTTGGCCGCCTTCTCCAGCCCGATCCGGCGGAAGTAGGCGGCGTTGTCCGCGTACCGCTCGTGGCCCTTGAGCCCGGCGAAGTGCTCGCCGGCCATCTCGTAGTGCTCGACGTTGGCCATGAAGAAGCGGTTGACGTACTCGAAGTGCCGCTCCCGGGCGAGCTCGTCGTCCTCGTGGCAGTACATGTTCACGCTGAGCGAGATCGACGGCGCGATCTCGCCGTGCTCGGTCTCGTACAGCTCCCGGTAGCGGGTGAAGTTCGGCATCAGGTCCGGCACCGGCCGTACGATGAACGACATCAGCTTCGCCCGCAGCTTCGCCGCCATCACCAGCGAGTCCGGCGATCCGGCCACGCAGTACCGCCGCCCGAGGAAGGAGCCGCGCGGCCGGGGCCGCAGCTCGGCGCGCGGCTGCGGATAGTAGGGCCCCTTGCCCTCGATCACGCCGGTCTCCAGCGCCTCGAAGATCATCGGCGCGGCCTCGTCGAACCGCTCGCGGGTCTCCGACAGCGGGATGCGGAACGGCTCGAACTCCTTGCGCGACAGCCCCCGCCCGATGCCGAGCAGCAGCCGCCCCCGCGAGATCGTGTCCACCATCAGCGCCTTCTCGGCCACGCGCAGCGGATCGTTCCACGGCAGGATCACCGCCGCGGTGCCCAGCAGGATCCGCGAGGTACGGCCCGCCAGGTGGGCCATGACCAGCAGGTTGTCCGGGCACAGCGAGTAGTCCTCGAAGTGGTGCTCGACCGCCCAGACGGCGTCGTAGCCGAGCGCCTCGGCCTGTACGGCGAGGTCGAGTTCGCCGTGGTACATCTCCTCGTCGGTGATCCCGGGCCGGAGCGTGGAGAATCCCAGGTTGATCCCGATGTGCAGCAACGCGGTTCTGCCTTTCTCGGAGCGGAACGGGGGTCTCTGCGGTGTCTTCGCGAACGTCGTTACGGGCGGCTGCGCGGGGGCCGGGGCCGTCCGCTTGGGTGAGAATCCGCGCGGGGATCAGGCCGGAATCACCGGGAGCCGGATGGCGCTGGGCCGCCCGCCCCCGACGAGCACCCGCTGCCGGGCCGTGACGAAGTCGTCCTCGGTGACCTCTCCGGCCGGTCCGCCGCTGCCCGGGTTGCGGTCGTACCAGGGAAAGTTCGAGCTCGCGATGTCCACCCGCAGGCGATGGCCCGCCCTGACCACCAGGCTGGTCGCGCCGAGGTCGATGGTGTACGCGTACACCTCGCCCGGGACGACGGGCCGCGGCGCGTCCATGCCGTGGCGGTAGCGGGCGCGGACGATGCCGTCCACGACGCCCATCGCCCGCCCGTCGGGATGGACGTCGACGAGCTTGGCGGTGAAGTCGGCGTCGGCGGCCGAGGTGGCGGCGTACAGCGTCACCTCGATCGGGCCGGTGACCTCGACGTCGTGCTCCAGCACCGGGCCGGTGAACCGCAGGACGTCGGTGCGGTCGTCGAGCACCCGCTGGTCCCGCGACCCCGGCTGGTACGCGAGCCCGCCGTCCGGGCTGCCGACCATGAGGATCGCGCCGCCCACCGTGGGCACCGGGTCGCGCGGGTCGTGCATGTACTCCAGCGCGCCCTCGGCGGGAAGCTCCCGGCCGAGCGAGCCGTCCGGGCCCAGGTACCAGGTCTGCCAGTCGGTGCGGGCGAGCGGCCACTCGTTCTCGGTGCGCCAGCCGGAGCCCATCACGTAGATCTGCACCGGCGGCAGCGACGACGGCTCGCCCGCGACGCTCTCCCGCAGGAAGCGAAGCTGCTGCTCCTCCAGCCGGATCGCCGCCGCGGCCCCGCCCGGGTAGACCGTCTCCCCGACGACGCCGGACTGGTCGGCGTGCGACCACGGCCCGACGATCAGGTGCTGCCGCGCCGGCGACGCCGCCGCGAGCGTCGTGTAGTTGCCGAGCGTGCCGCGCAGAAACAGATCGAACCAGCCGCCCACGTGCAACCCCGGCACCGTCGTCCCGGTACGGCGGGCCGCGTAGCCGATGCCCCGCCAGTAGTCCGGCTCGCCCTTCTTCTCCAGCCAGGTACGCCAGCTCGGCAGCACCGCGGACACGCCCGGCCGGTCCGACAGCGGCAGCCTCCGATACGCCGCCTCGGTGTCGCGCATCAGCGCCGCCAGCGCGGCCCCGGCGTCCCGGACGTCCTCGCCGCGCCGGGCCAGGTCCCCGATCGCCTGGCCCGCCTTCAGCAGATGCCACGCGAGGGCCTGCCCGAGCTGGAAGGCCCCCTGCCGGTAGGCGAGCCCGTCCCGGTAGTCGTCCGGGGTGAACGTGGGCGCGATCGCCGCCAGCCCATCGGGGCGCTCCCCGCTGACCGCGAGCTGGACCATGCCGAGATAGGACATCCCAAACATGACCACCCTGCCGTCGCACCAGGGCTGCTTGGTCACCCATTCGAGCGTGTCCAGGCCGTCCGCGGTCTCGTTCTCGAACGTGCGGAACTCGCCGTCCGAGCGCCCCGTGCCCCGGCAGCTCTGCACCAGGACCGCGAAGCCCGCCTCCAGGGCGGGGAGCACGGGAAGCGACCGCGACAGCGGCTCGCTGTAGGGGGTCCGCACCAGCATGACCGGCCGCGGCCCGCCGTCGTCCGGGCGGTACAGGACGCCGCTGAGCCGGAGCCCGTCTCTCATGGGCGTCTCGACGTGCTCCAGCACGGCCGAGCCCGGGCCCTCCAGCGTTCCTGCCATCGGCGTCCCTCCCTCATCGGCTCCCGTTGACGCGGACTCCGCCGCGAATCAGCTCTTGTTCGCCACAGTACGGACACATCCCGAATCCGCCGTCTCATTTGTGAGACGGCCTGCTCAGGGGCCATGACATCTGTCATGTCCCGAACCGACGATTCGGCACTGGGAACAATCGGATCGCGGCCCGACGATGAGACCATGACGATGAGGACAGTGGCGGAAAGCGGGTCCGAAGGCGGGCCCGGGAGCGGGTCCGCGACCGAGCCCGCGCTCGAATTGCGCGGGCTGCGCAAGAGCTTCGGCGAGGTGCGCGCCGTGGACGGCATCGACCTGCGGATCGGCGTCGGCGAGGTGGTGGCTCTGCTCGGCCCGAACGGCGCGGGCAAGACGACCACCCTCGACATGCTGCTCGGGCTGGGGACGCCCGACGCGGGCGAGATCCGGGTCCTCGGCGGCACGATCCACGACGCGATCCGGCGCGGCCGGATCGGCGCCATGCTGCAGGAGGGCGAGTTGCTGCCCGGGGCGACCGTGCGCGAGCTGATCACCACCATGTCGGCGCTGCAGCCCAAGCCGATGCCGCTCGCGGAGGTGATCGAGTACGCCGAGCTGGGAGGCCTGCTTTCGCGCAGGACCGACAAGCTGTCCGGCGGCGAGACGCAGCGCGTCAGGTTCGCCCTCGCCCTGCTCGGCGACCCGGAGCTGCTCGTGCTCGACGAGCCGACCGCGGCGATGGACGTCACCGCCAGGCGCTCGTTCTGGGCGACGATCCGCAGGCTGGCGAAGGCCGGCCGTACGATCTTGTTCAGCACCCACTACCTGGAGGAGGCCGACACGATCGCCGACCGGATCGTCCTGCTCGCGGCCGGTCGGATCGCCGCCGACGGACCCACGACGGAGATCCGCGC
This sequence comes from Thermopolyspora sp. NPDC052614, assembly GCF_040678635.1. Lineage (NCBI taxonomy): Bacteria > Bacillati > Actinomycetota > Actinomycetes > Streptosporangiales > Streptosporangiaceae > Thermopolyspora > Thermopolyspora sp. NPDC052614. Next base: position 410,565 of record NZ_JBFATZ010000005.1, on the reverse strand, counting down.
CGCCGCCGCCGCACGGGTCGTCCGCTTCACGCTGCCCGGGGCCGACCGCGACGAGCTGGCGCTGTTGCCGGGCGCCGACGGCGTCGAGGTGCACGGGACGGCGGTGACCATGCGCTCGGCCGACTCCGACACCCTGCTGCGGGCGCTGCTCGACCGGTACGCCGACGCCCGCGACGTGGAGGTGGCCACGGCGCCGCTCGCCGACGCCGTGCTCACCCTCACCGAGCCCGGCGGGTCCACCCCGGACAAGCGCGGCGAGGTGGCCGCATGATCGCCTACCTGCGCCTGGAGGTGCTGCGCGCCCTGCGCAGCGGTGCCTACCTCATCTACACCATCGTCTTCCCCGTCGCCTTCTATCTGCTGTTCACCTTGATCATGCGGGCCGGGCCGATGAGCGACGGCACCCGGTACGAGGCGTACTTCATGGTGTCGATGGCGCTGTACGGCGCGATCGGCGCCGGGCTCACCTCGGTCGGCGGGCGGATCGCCCTGGAGCGGACCAAGGGATGGACCCGCCAGCTCGCGCTCAGCCCGATGCGGTCTCGCGACTACGTCGCGGTCAAGGTGCTCACCGCCGCCGCGCTCTCCGTGCCGGTGATCTTGCTGATCATGCTGGCGGGGTGGCTCGTCAACGACGTGTCGCTGCCCTGGCACACCTGGCTCGCCCTGGTGCCCGCGCTGGTGGCGGGCGGCCTGCCGTTCGCCGCGCTGGGCATCGCCATCGGCTACACCTTCCGCGACGAGGTGGCGCAGATGGCCTCGCTGGGGTCGTACTTCATTCTCTCCATGGCGGGCGGGCTGTGGATGCCGGCCATGGTCTTCCCCGACTGGCTCGAGTCGATCTCCCACGCCCTGCCGACCTACCGGGCCGGCGAGCTCTCCTGGCGACTGCTCGCCGGTGACCAGCCCTTCAGCGCGGGCGCGGCGGTGCTTGCCGCGTGGACGGTCGCGTTCGTGCTGCTGGCTGCGTGGCGCTACCGGCGGGCGGCCTGATCGCATGGACACCACGCGCCAGGTGCGGATTCTCAGTTGCGGGTTCGTCGGGTTTCTCGGCTTCCCGGCTGCCGAGCTGGCGGGACTGGGGCTCACCTGGCCGGTGACGGTGGCGGCGGCGGCCGGGCTGGTCGTCTTCGGCGCATTGTTCATCAGGGTCATATGGCACAACCTGGACCGCCCACACACCGCCGCCACCCCCTACGCGCTGGCCGCCCTGGCGGCCACCGCCGTGGCGCTGCAGTTCGCGCTGCGCGAGACCTGGCTGATCACCGCGTCGTTCTACCTGGTCACGCTGGTCGCGCTGGTGCTGCCGCGGCGCGGCTGGGCCCCGGCCCTGGCCGGCTTCTGGATCGGACACGTCGCGCTCGCGGTGCTGGTGCTCCAGCAGCCCTTCGGCGCGGCGGCCCTGCGCGGCGGCGGCATCATGCTGTACGGCGCGGCCGTCGGCGCCACGTACTGGCTGATCCAGGTGGCCCACGAGCTGCGCGCCGCACGGGCCGAACTCGCCCGCGCGGCGATCTCGGCCGAGCGGCTGCGCATCGCCCGCGACCTGCATGACGTGCTCGGTCAGCGGCTCACCGAGGTCGTGCTGAAGTCGGAGGTGTCGGCCCGGCTCGTCGCGGCCTCGCCGGAGCGGGCCGCGGCGGAGATGCGCCAGGTGAGCAGGAGCGCGCGGGCGATCCTCGCCGAGGTGCGGGCGACCGTCTCCGGCTACCGCGAGGTGACCCTGGACAGCGAGCTCGCCACCGCTCGCGAGATCGCCACCGCCGCGGGCGTCGAGCTGACCGTGCGCCTCCCGCCGGACCCGCCCCCGCCCGCCGTCGCCACGGCCGCCGCCTGGGTGGTACGGGAAGGGGTGACGAACGTGTTGCGGCACAGCCTGGCCCGCGTCTGCCGGGTCACTGTGGCAGAAGGAGGAGCCGAAGAAGGAGTGGGGGAGAGGGACGAGGAGACGCATGCCGCAGCCGACGGACATGTCCCTACGGCGGCGGGGCGCGTCCATACCGCGGCGGGGCGCGTCTATACGGTGACGGTCGCCGACGACGGCCCCGCGCGTGGCACCCGCCCCTCTACGGGCTCCATCCCCGCCTCCGACCCCGGTTCGCTCACCGGACCGATCACCGGGACCGGGTCCGGCCCGGACCCCGAGGCCCGCGAGGCGCCCGGAACCGGACTGACCGGGCTGTCGGAGCGACTGTCCGCGCTCGGTGGCGACCTGTCGGTCGAGGTGGACAAGGAGTGGTTCATGCTGCGCGCGCGCATTCCGGAAGGTGTCGCGTGATCCGGGTGCTGCTCGCCGATGACCAGCATCTGGTACGCGGCGCGCTGTCGGCCCTGTTGTCGCTGGAGGAGGACATCACCGTGGTCGCGGGGGTGGCCGACGGGGCGGCGGCGGTGGAGGCCGCGGCCGAACACCGGCCCGACGTGGTGCTGCTCGACATCGAGATGCCGGTGATGGACGGCATCACGGCGACCGCGCGCATACTCCAGGCGGTCCCCACGGCGAAGGTGCTGATCCTGACCACGTTCGGGCGGCCGGGCTACCTGCGCCGCGCGATGGACGCGGGCGCCTCCGGTTTCGTGGTGAAGGACACCGAGCCCGAGCGGCTCGCCGAGGCGGTGCGCAAGGTGCGGGCCGGTCAGGTCGTCGTCGACCCCGACCTGGCGGTCGCCTCACTCGAACGCGGTCAGGACCCGCTCACCGAACGCGAGCGGGAGATCCTGCGCGCGGCCGAACACGGCGACACCGTGGCCGGCATCGCCCGGCGCCTATCCCTCTCCGAGGGCACGGTTCGCAACCACCTGTCCAGCGCGATCGGCAAGACCGGCGCGCGCAACCGCGCCGAGGCGGCCCGCGTGGCCCGGGAGAACGGCTGGCTGTGACCCGGAGCCTGCCCCCGGGGTTCTGGCGGGGCAGGCCCGGCCGGGGGCCGGAGGCCGGGCCGTCAGGAAGCGCCGGGGTTCAGCCGTACTCGCAGTGAGCGGTGCCCGCCCGACGGGCCCATCGGGGATCCGGTCGGCGGGTCGGCCGACGCGAGCCGGGGATGACGGATGAACAGCGTGACCATGGCGATGGACACCATCAGGCGGACGAGGGGCGCGCCCGGGCACTTGTGCGGGCCGTCGCCGAAGGCGAGATGGCGGACGTCGGGTCGGGTCAGGTCGAACACGGCCGGCTCCGGCCCGCACACCGGCGCGTCGCGCCCGGCCGAGGCGATCGAGATCGAGATCATGTCCCCCCGCCGCACGGTCGCGCCGCCGAGGACCAGATCCTCCGCCGCGAAGCGCAGCGGCCCAGGCCCCGGCGGTGAGGCGTATCGCAGGACCTCCTCCACCGCCCGCGGCAGGAGTTCGGGGCGGTCGCGCATTCCGCGTATCTGCTCCGGGTGGCGGAGAAGCACCCTCACCGTGTCGATGAGCAACTCGCACGTGTGCACGTAGATGGCGGCGCAGACCGTGAGGGCGATGTCGAGCGACTCCTCCTCGTCCGGGCGACCGCCTCCGTGGTCGCGCCCGGCGAGCAGGTCCGAGAGCAGGTCGTCCGCCGGGCGGCGGCGCTTCTCCGCGATCATCTCCGCGAGCAGGCCCCGCAGCTTCGCCAGCGCGCCGCCCGTGCCGGAGGCGGCGTTGAAGGACTGGAACGCCCAGCGGCGAAAGTCGGCCTGCCGCTCCCGCTCCACTCCCAGGAACTCGCACAGCACCAGGGCGGTCAGCGGCTCGACGTAGCAGAGGGCGATGTCGACGTTGCGCAGGCCGCGTACGGCGTCGAGCAGCTCCACGGCGATCGCGCGCATCCTGGGCGCGAGCCGCTGGGCACGCTGGGGGGTGACGACGCCCGAGATGAGCCCGCGTAGGCGGGTGTGCTCGGGAGGATCGCAGGCGAACGGATACCCGCGGGGGCCGTCCTCCGGGGAGTCCGGCGGGCGCATCGTCAGAGCGGGATGGTTCAGCGCCTCGCGGGCGAGGCGGTAGCTCACCACGAGCCATCCGGGCACGCGGGGAACGATGAAGGCGCGGTGGATCGTGCCGGCGGCGCGCAGGGCCGCGTACCGCTTGTGTGGATCACCCGGCCATGGCGTCAGGCGGTCGGAAGAAAGCCAGCTGGGATCGGGATAGTGCACCTGCGATCTCCTCCTGCTGCACGGGCATGACCGGTCGGGAGGGTGGCGGAGTTGCTACGCACGCAACTTGACAAACTGTGGCGATCACCAGTGGGCATCGCGACGAGCCGGGATTGAACGTCCGATTAAGGTTTCACGACATGATCTTGTCTTCATCCTCACAACCGACGCCGCCGCCGTTGTGAGAACTTGGTAACCCGGGGTCGGGGGAATGTTGGCGGGGCGGCCGTATCCATGTTGTGATCTTGACCTTCCGCCCAATTTCAATCAGGCCTGCCGGAAGCGGCAGGATCTTCGCGAGAAGGCGAAGCCAGGCAAGCCCGACATCAACGGGCACCCTTCCCATACCGCGCTTCCGGTGATCACGGCGCCGGCCGCTCATGGCCGCGCCACGCGTACCACCTTCTTCGTTTGGCCGGGAATTCGGCCATGCCTGTGAAAGGGGGTGAACCATGCCTCGGAACCTGGCCCTGGAACTGGCCGACGTCGACGTCGAGCGGCTGGTGCCGCACGACGCGGCGAGCGCGGCCTCCCTGGAGTCCCTGACGATCGGTCACGGGATGACGGAGACCGCCGCCTCGATCCTGCCGGTCGGCTGCTGCAGCTGCTGCCTGTGCTGCTGCTGCTGCTGCAGCTGACGGCACACGCCGGTACGCCGGCGCCGTCGCTCCTGTCAACGGACATTCACCGCCAAGAGAAGGAATGGAGGTGAACCATGCCCCCCGCCCGCGCACTCGCGCTCGACCTGGACGGCATCGACGTCCACCCGCTGACGACCGAGGTCCCCGGGGAGGCGTCGCTGGAGTCGCTCCTCGGCGGGCACGCCATGACCGAGGCCGCCGGATCCTCGGCGCCCTGCAGCTGCTGCATCGCCTGCTGCTGCTGTTGCTGCCCGATCAACTGATCATCCGAGAAAGGTGAGCACAATGTCGAAGTTCGGTCTCGACCTCAACGACTTCGAGGTGGAAGCCCTGGTTCCCAGCGACACCTCCAACGGCTTCACCCTGGAGTCGCTCCCGCGCGGCCACGGCATGAACGAGGTCACCGCCTCGGCCGTCGGCGTCTGCATCTTCCTGTGCAGCTGTTGCTGCTGCTGCGGTTAGGAGGACCGCCGCGATGCACGACACGCGTCTGCTCGACCTGCGCGGAATCGACGCCGAGCAGGTCATCCCCGTCGCACAGGAGGCCGACCCTTCCCTGGAGTCGCTGATGGGCGGTCTCGCCATGACCGAGCTCGCCGCCTCCTGCACCGCCTGCAGTTGCTGCGTCGTCTGCTGTTGCTGCTGCTGCCGATGACACACCCCGATCCACGGGAAAGGAGGGATCCTGGATGTCGCGTCTCGCCCTCGAACTAGAGGAACTGGACACCGAGCATCTGCAGCCCGTCGGCGTCGGTAACCCGCTGCTGGCAACGATCAGTAACGGTCACGGCGCGACGGAGGTCGCGGCCTCGGCCTGCGCGTGCAGTTGCAGCGCGAGCTGCTGCCTGGGGTGTTGCTGCTGCTGCTGCGGCTAGTGGCACTCCGAAACCGACCGTAGAGCGCGGCCGCGTCTACCGCCGCGCGTATCCGGCCAGGTCGAGACGGACCGGCCGGTCCGGCCGCCGCCGACCGCGCCTCACCCCCCGGCCCTCGACCGTGTCGACCCCCACCCTCGCCCTCGACCGTGTCGCCCCCACCCTCGCCTTCCGCCCCTCAACGCGAAGGACATCCATGGCAGCCGCGCCCGAACCGACCGCGCTCGCAACGACGCTGGAATCGATCCGGCCCAAGCTCAAACCCGACGTGTTCTGGGTACCGCACCCCGAAGGAGCGGTGTTCGTCCACCCCACCAACCATCTCACCATCCGGGGCGCCAACGCGCTCGCGCTCATGGACCGCCTCGCGCCCCACCTCGACGGCAGCGCCACGCTCCGGGAGCTCGTATCCGGTCTGTCCCAAGGCAAACGGGAGATGGTCACGACGCTGGTGGGCTCGCTGCTGTCCGCGGGCCTGCTGAAGGACGTCTCAGGAGACGACCCGCACGGCTTGTCCGACGCCGAGCTGGAACTGTACGCGGCCGAGATCGCCTACATCGACTACTACCTCGACTCCGCCGCCCGCCGTTTCGAGGGCTACCGCACCGCCCCGATGCTCTGCCTCGGCTCCGGCCTCACGCTCACCGCCCTCGCACACGCGTGCCTCGCCTCCGGCGTCCGCGACGTGCGCGTCCTGATCACGCCCGAGTGCCCCACCGACACCGAGCGGCTCGACAACTACGCCGAGCTCGCCGCCGAACGCGACCCCGCCCAGCGCCTCACCCACCGCCCCCTGCCCGGCGACGACCCGGACACGCTCGCCGCCGCGATCGACGACGCGCTCGCGTCCGGCCCGGGGACCGGTGAGGCGACCGGCATGGTCCTGCACGTCTCCGACCGGCCGATGGCCGCCCGCGCCGCCCTGCTCGACCGCATCTGCCAGGACAAGGGCTTGACGCTGGTCCAGGGCGTGCTCGACGGCGACGAGGCGTGGACCGGTCCGGTCAGCGGCGCCAACGGCCTCCGCTGGACCTCCGCCTGGCTGCGCCGCACGGCCGGCCACCGCCCAGGCCCGAACGCCGATCCCCACGCCGGTTCCGAGGCGGGTTCTGAGGCCGGTTCTGGAGCCAGTGTTGAGGCTGGTATTGGGGCTGGTGTTGAGGCCGGTTCCGAGGCTGGTGTTGGGGCCCGTGTTGGGGCTGGTTCCGAGGCTGGTGTTGGGGCTGGTGTTGAGGCCGGTTCTGAGGCCGGGCCGTCGCCGTTCCTCGCCGGGCCGACCGCCGCGATCGTCGCCAACCGCGTCGGCTTCGCCGCCTTCCGCCACCGCACCGGCGTGGCCGAGGCCGACCCGAACTCCGCCGACCCCGCCAAGGCGGGCCGCGACGCGATCACCGTGGTGAACCTGGAGACGCTGAACACCGTCGAGCACCGTTTCCACACCCACCCCGCCGCGTGGCCAGCCGCGCCGGAGTCGGCCGACGACTTCGCCGAGCGTTACCGCGCCTTCCGCGCCGCCGTCCGCCCCGCCGACGAGGAGTTCTCCGCGCTCGCCGCGGGCTGCTTCGACGCCCGGCTCGGCCTGTTCACGGAGATGGACGAGGGCGAGCTGGAACAGCTTCCGCTGTACGCCGTCCACGCCCGCGCCTCCGACCCGTTCGGGCACCTCGCCGTCGTGGGGCTGGAACCGCCGCAGGTCACCGGCGCCGGCCTCACCCAGTCGCTGGCCCGGCACGCCGCCGGCGTCGCCGTGCTCGGCGCGTACGCCGCGCTCGCGGTCGACCGCCGCCGCCTCACCGACGGCGGGCTGGCGTACGCGCACAACCTCGTACTGGAGAAGGACGAGCTCATCCCCGCCGAGCGCCTCTACCCGGCCCTCTCCGCGACCCGCTCGGCGGGACCGTTCCGGGTGCCCGTCGGCCTCGCGAGCGGCCCCGACGCCGACGCCGCGCTCGCCGAGGGCCTGCTCGCGCACGTCACCGCGCTGACCGCCGTCGCCGCCGCGCAGTCGGCCGCCGAGCCGTACCCCCTGGTGGACCTGGACGGCGCGACGCCGCCGGAGCCCGCCGCCCGCTACCTGGAGCTGCTGCGCATCGCGCGGGTGCCGCTCGCCGTCTACGACGTGACCGGGCCGCTGGGGGTGCCGGTGTACGCGCTGTGCGCGGGGGAACGCACCCTCGCCTACGCCGCCGCGCCGCACCTGGCCGACGGGCTGGCCCGGGTGCTGCTCGACCACCAGGGCGTGACCACGCATCCGGACGGGGACGCGCCCGAGCTGCCCGCCGCCCTGCGCGGCACGCGCAGCGTGCCGTGGCGGGACGAACCCGCGCCCGACCGGCGAGCGCTCACCGACCTGCTGCACCGGCACGGCCACCAGGTGCACGCCGCCCCCGCCGGGCACGACCCCGTGGTCACCCGCGTGCTCCCCACCCTGGTCCAGGTGGTCGTCGATGCCTGAGCAGGCCCCGCCCCCCACGTCTCGGCTCCCCACGTCTAAGCCCGCCACGTCTAAGCCCGCCACGTCTAAGCCCGCCATGTCTAAGCCCGCCATGTCTAAGCCCCCCGCGACTAAGCCCCCCGCGTCTCGGCCCGCCACGTCTCGGTCCGCGACCCCCCGGGTGCGGGTGCTCGGCGACGGCGCGCTCGGCGCCGTTCTCGCCGACCGGCTGCGCCCGTACGCGCAGCCGGAAGGGGAGCCGGACCTGCTCGTCACCGTCGGCGCCTCGGCGGACGCGCCCGGCGTCGCCGTGCCGGGCGTGTCCGAGCACGGTCGCCCGGCGACGCCGTGGCTCCCGGTACGGGTCGATTTCGGCACCGTCGTCATCGGCCCGGCCGACCTGCCCGGCGAGCCCGGCTGCCCGGCCTGCGCCGCCACCCGCGCCGCCAAGGCCCGCGCCGACGAGCGCGAACGGCGCAGCGCCCGGGACAGGTTCCCGGATCGCTTCGGCTCCACCGAGGTACGGCTGACCCGATTCGGCCTCGCCGTCGCCGCCGACCTTGTCGCCGACGAGCTCACCCGCCTGCACCGGCTCACCCGCCTGCACCAGGCCGCCGCGGCCCGCACCCGGCGCGGCCTGATCCGGCTGCGGCTGGACACCCTCGCCACCAGCGTGCACACCTTCCTGCCGGAGCCGCGCTGCCCGCGCTGCGGCGACCTGCCCCCCGACACCGCCGAGGCGGCGCTGATCAGACTGCGGCCCCGTCCCAAGCCCGCCGCCGACGTCCACCGCGTCAGCGACCTGCGCTCCCGCGCCGACGAGCTGGTCCGCACCTACGTCGACGGCGAGGTCGGCCTGGTCCGCGGACTGTACCGCAGCGCCTTCGACACCTTCCCCACCACCTCGGCCCCCATGGGCCTGACCCCGGGCGGCACGGACACCGAGATGGGCTTCGGCCGCGACCTGGACTTTCACACCGCCCAGCTCACCGCGATCGCCGAGGCCGTCGAGCGGCACGGCGGCCTGCGGCCGCGCGGCAAGCGCACGGTCGTCCGCGGCAGCTACCGGCAGCTCGCCCCGCACGCCCTCGACCCCACGACGCTCGGCCTGTACCCGGACCACTGGCACGACCGGCCCGGCTTCTACTTCCAGCGCTACCACCAGGACCTGGTGATGAACTGGGTCTGGGGCCACTCGTTCGCCCGCGGCGGGCCGATCCTCGTCCCGGAGACGTACGCCTACTACCGCATGCACGCCGCCGGAGAGGGGCACGGGCACGGCCACGCGGGCGACCACGAGACGGCCGACGGGCCGCCCCCCGACCGTCCCTTCGTCTATGAGATCTCCAACGGCTGCGCGCTCGGCGGATGCCTGGAGGAGGCGATCCTGCACGGCATCCTGGAACTCGCCGAGCGCGACGCCTTCCTGCTCACCTGGTACGCCCGCCTGCCGGCGCGCCGCCTCGACCTCGGCACCGCCGCCGACCCGCGCATCCCGCTCATGGCCGAGCGGCTGCGCCGCGAGCACGGCTATGAGGTGCACGTCTTCGACACCACCACCGAGCACGGCATCCCCAGCGTCTGGGCGATGGTCGTGCACCCCGGCGGCGAGGACGCCCGGGGAGACGGCATGCACGGCGGGATGCACGGCGGGATGCACGACGACATCAGGCCGAAAACGCTCTGCGCGGCCGGGGCGTCGTTCTCCCCCGAGAAGGCCATCGCCAACGCACTGCTGGAACTGGCCCCCCTGATCCCGTGGCAGCGCGACACGCTGCGGCGGGAGCGCGAGCGCGTCCGCGCCATGCTCGCCGACCCCGACCAGGTGACGAACATGCACGACCACTCCCTGGTCAACGCCCACCCGGACGCGTTCTCCCGGCTGGAGTTCCTGTTCACCGGCGACAAGCCGGAGCCGATCGCCGACTCCTTCGCCGACTGCTTCCGGCCGCGCAACCACGACCTGTCCGCCGATCTGCGGGCCACCGTGGACCGATACCTGCTGCGGGGGCAGGACGTGGTGGTGGTGAACCAGACCGGCCCCGAGCACGTCGCCGGAGGCTTCGCCTGCGTCAAGGTCATCATCCCCGGCCTGCTGCCGATGACGTTCGGCCACCCCCTGCGCCGGATCCACGGCCTGCCCCGCCTGTTCGAGGTCCCCCGCCTGCTCGGCCACACCGGCGTGCCGACGCGGCCGGAGGACCTCAACCCGCACCCGCATCCCTTCCCGTGACACCCGACCAGTCAGAACGGGAGACATCGCGCATGGGCGCTCGCGACGTCGGCGTGGCCGACGACTACTGGCGCGACACCTTCTACAACGTCGTCGCCCTGATGGCGGAGACCGGCTCCGAGGGCGGACCGGACGACCCGCCGAGGTTCAAACGGTATCTCGACCGGCCCCGGCACCCGCTGCCCCAGCAGGTCCCGCTGCGACTCGGCCCGCTCGACCGGGTGCTCGCCGGGGACCCCTCGCCGTCCCCGCCCCCGCTGCGCGCCGGCCGGGCGGACCACCCGGACACCCTCGGCGCCCTGCTGTACTACGGCTACGGCTTCTCCCGGCAGGACGTCGGCGCCTACTTCGGCTGGCCGTACCACCGGATCGTGCCGTCGGCGCGCTGCTTCTACCCGACCGAGCTGTACGTGGTCACGCCCGGCGGGGGACAGACGCCCGCCGGCGTCTACCACTACGACCAGCTTCACCACGCGCTGGTGGAACTGCGCGGCGGCGACCACCTCGGCGTGCTCGCCGCGGCGGCGGGGGCGCGGCTGGACGGGGCCGCGGCCGTCGCGGTGCTCACCTCCCACTTCTGGAAGACCGCCTTCCGCTACCGCCACTACGCCTACCGGCTGTGCAGCCAGGAGGCCGGCATGGTCACCGGCAACCTGCTGCTCGTGGCGCAGGCGCTGGGACTCACCGGGCACGTGCACCACCAGTACCTCGACGAGGCCGTGGACCGCCTGCTCGGCCTCGCCCCGGGCGAGGAGCGCACGATGGCGATCGTGCCGCTGTACCCGGCGGACGCCGCGCCGCCCGCCGTCCGGCCGGGGTCGGGCGCCACCGCCGCCGAACTGTGCGCCGCCATCGCCCCGCTGCGCGCGCCGTACGCGGACGTGCCCAAGGACCTGTCACTGGCACGCCGCCTGTACGACCTCGACCGCGAGTCGGTGCTGCGCGACACCGCCGAGTTCGCCCCGCCCCGGCCGCCGGCCGGCCCGCCGCCCGCACGGCGGACCGGGTCCCACGCCCCTGACAGCGCCCCCGACCCCTCACCCGGCCCCGCACCCGGCCCCGCCCCTGACCTCGCCGTGACGCTGCGCGGGCGTCACTCCGGCGGCACCCTGTTCCGCCCGATCCCCGAACCGATCGACGCCGCGGCGCTGACGCGCGTCGCCCGCCACGCCGACGGCCTCACGCCCACCGACATCGGAGCCCCGCCGGCCCGGCTCCACCTGGTGGTGCAGCACGTCAGCGACCTCCCGGCGGGGATCTACCGCACGGACGGCGGCGTGCTCCACCAGGCGCGCGAGCTGCCCCCCGGCCGCCTCGACCGGCACCTCACCTACGGCCCGCCCGTGCTCGACACGTCCACCGTCAACGTCCTGTGCTACCTGATCGTCGACCGGGACCAGGCCACCAGCCGGTTCGGCGGCCGCGGCTACCGGATCGCCGGTGTGGCCGCCGGCATCACCGCACAGCGCGTCTGCGTGCTCGCCGCCGCCGGGGGGCTCGCGGCCCGGCCCCTGAACTCCTATGACGTGCGCGAGGTGCGCCGGCTCCTCGCCATCGAGGAGGAGTCGGCCATCCCCGTGTTCCAGATCGCGCTCGGCCGCCGAACCCCCACCCCGCAGTACGAGATGCCGATCGTGTTCTAGTGCCCCGCACCGATCCCGACATTCTCCCCGCCTCGCACTCCGCTTCACCGAAAGGGACCCCATGCGTGTCGGTATCAGAGTGGCCGGCCTGCCGGTGACCGCCTTACGTCAGCTGCGCTGCGACAAGAGCTGGGCCGCGATCGGCGACGCCGTCGCCGCCGGGCGCTGGCTGCGTGAGGAGGGCGCACGCCTCTCGGACGAACTGTACGAGCTGATCGGCCGCCCCGAGGCATCCCCGGTGAAGCCCCGCGCGGTCGCCCTGCGGCGCGCCCTCTTCACCGGCCGCCGCCTCCCCGCCCGGCTGTGGAACCCGGAGATCCGCGCGGTGCTCCCGCCGGAGCTCGCCGCCCGCGTCGACGCCTGGGACCGCAGATACCGCGAGCGCGACGCGATCATCGCCGATCTGCCGCGGCTGACCGCCGAGGAACTCGACGGGGTCACCCGGCTGCTGCGCGAAACGCTGCGCGCCACCGTGTTCCAGTACGGCCTGGTCACCGGCAGCCCGGACCTGTTCGAGGAGCTGACCAAGTGGATCGACGGCCCGCAGGGGGCCACACCCTCCCGGCAGACCCTGCTGCGCCTGGTCAAGTACCTGCTGCGCGTCGTGGCCAAGACCAGCCCGTACAGCACCTTCACCATCAGCGGCATGACCGTCTCCGCGCCCACCGGCCAGGCGGTCCGTCCCACCGGTGACTTCGACTGGGCGAGCGTCGTCGAGCTGAACATGTGGCTTGTCCGGCGCCTGGCCGACCTCGCCGCGCGCCACCCCGCGCTGCGCTCCACCCAGGTGCTCCGGGTGAACCCGAGCCTCGCCGAGGACGGAGAGTTTTGGACGTTCCTCGCCGGGACCCCGCAGGCGGCGCTCGTCCGGCTGCGCCGCACCCCCACCCTGGAGGAGAGCGTGCGGCTCGTCACCGAGCATTTAGGAACCACCTTCGCCGATCTGTGCCGGCGGCTGCGCGAGATCGACCCCAGCCTCCCAGAACAGGAGGTGACCCGGTACGTCGCCAAGCTCGCCGCCACCGGAGTGCTCAACGCCCTGCCGCCGTACGCCGAACAGGACGGCGACCACCTGGACACCCTCGCCTGCCGGCTCGGCGACGCCCCCGAGACGGCCTTCCTCGCCGAGCAGGTCCGAGCCCTGCACACCGACCTCACCGGCTACGCCGCCCTGACCGACCCCGCCGAGCGGAGCGAACGCTGCCGCCGCATCACCGACCGGCTCGGCCGGCTGCTCGCGGCGGCCGGCCGCCTCCGCGACGCGGACGACGAGCCCGCGCCGGATGCCGCACAGCCGCTGCCGCGCAAGAACCTGTTCCACGAGAACGCGTTTTTCGTCAGCCCCGTCGCCGAGGTCGGCGTCGACGCCTGGCGGCCCGTCCTCGACGACCTGCAGGCCCTGCGGCCCGTGCTCGGCATGTTCGACCCCGCCCGGCCCGCCCGCAGGGCCGTCACCCGGATCTTCACCGGCGCCTACGGCGCGGGCGGCGAGGCGCCGTGGCACGAGTTCTACCAGCACCTGCAGCGGCTCATCGCCGGCGGGCGGCACGCCCGCAGCGGCGACATCGACGGTGAGGCCCTGCGCGCCCTGTGCCAGGGGCCCGCCGCCGTGCCGCCGGAGACGTGGCGGGCGCTGCCCTACGCCGGCGAGCAGTCCGAGCTCACCGACAGCGTCGGCAAGGCGATCCGTTACCGTCCCGCCGACCCCGACGGCGTCGTCCGCATCGCCCCCGCCGAGATCGAGGCGCTCACCCGCCCCTACGGCCAGTCGATCGCCGAACCGCTCACCTGTTACGTGCAGCTCCTCGACCCCGACCGGCCGCCCGAGGTCGTGCTCAACACCGTCAGCGTCGGGTTCGGCCGGGTGCACACCCGCCTGGCCCGGATGCTGCGCCTGGCGGGCGCCACCGGGTACGCCGAGCCGCCGCTCGCCGAGGAGACCCTCGACCGGGCGCTGCCCGTGGAGAGCCTCGCGAGCTTCGACAGCAACCTCAACCTGCGCATCCCCGCCACCCGCTACGAGCTCGACCACCCCCTCGCCGCGCCCGAACGGGCCGGGCCGTACCGGATCCCGCTCAACGACCTGGTGGTCCGTCACGACCCGGCCACCGACACGCTGACCCTGCACTCGCGGCGGCTCGGCCGCAGGTTGCGGCCGACGCACGGCGGGCTCATGGCCGAGATGTGGCTGCCCCGGCCGATCCGGCACCTTATCGAGATCTTCGGCGCGCCGCCGACGCTCATGCACGCCAGCCTGCCGCTGTTTCTGCCGCGCGAGCACGACCCGCGCCGGGCGGGCGGGGTGCGCGTGCTGCCGCGCCTGCAGGTGGGCCGGATCGTGCTCGCCCGCCGCTGCTGGGCGTTCCCGGCGAGGGAGATGCCGATCCGGGCCAAGGGCGAGAGCGACGCCGCGTACTGGCTGCGGCTCGCCGAGTGGCTCACCGAGCACGCCCTCCCCGAGCGGTTCTACGTCCGCGTCGTCTCCGCCTCCGACGCCGTCTGGCGTCCGGACCTGAAGTCCCGCAAACCCATGTACGTCGACGCCGCCGCGTGGTGCTCCGTGGCGCTCCTGGAGCGGGCGATCGGCGACCCCGACGACCTGGTCGTCGTGACCGAGGCGTTGCCCGACCCGGAGGACGCGCCCCGCTACGGCGGCGATGGGCACGTCACCGAGTTCACCGTCGAGGTGGACGCCCTGGCCGACGGCCGGGCCGATGAGGGGGCCGACGCCCACGGCGGTGCGGGTGCCGACGGGTGGGCCGATGCGCGCGTGGACGCGGGGCCCGATGCGCGGGGGGACGCGGGGCCCGATTCGCGGCTGGACGTCGGGGCCGGTGCCGGAGGAGCACCGTGACGCCCTCGGCGGGGGACCCCGGAACCGCCTGGGTGAGCGTGCACGCCTTCCACCAGGGAGACCTCGACGCCCTACTCCGCGACGGCGTGCTGCCGCTGGCCGAGCGTCTCGCCGCGGGCGGCCTCACGTCGCGTTGGTTCTACCTGCGCTACTGGGACGGCGGCCCGCACCTGCGAGTGCGCGCGTTCGCCGCCCCCGGGCACCGGGAGCACGTGCGGCAGGAACTTCTCGCCGGGCTCGACGCCTACCTGCGCGCCAACCCCTCGGCTCCGGTGCTCGACGCCGGTGCCTACCGCCGCATGGCCGCCGAACTGGCCCGGATGGAAGGGCTCGACAGCCACGAGACCGAGCCACGGCCCAACGACACCGCGGCGGAAGTGCCGTACGTGCCCGAGCGTCACGTGTACGGCGAGCGGGACGCGCTCGCCGCCGTGGAACTGCACTTCGCCGAGTCCAGCGGCATCGCCGCGCGCCTCGTCGCCGCGGGAACACCGCCGAGCCGGCGGCGCGGGCTGGCGCTGACGGCGACCCTGCTCGCGCTCGCCGTCGCCGAGCCCGACCTGGACGAAGCCGCCTCCCGGGCCGCCGCGAGCGCCGTCCGCGTCCGCGCTGGCATGCCCGACCTGTCGTCCTCCTACCAGCCCCTGAGCGAACGGCTGATCGCGCAGGCCCACGAGGTGTGGAAGCTCGCGGGCACAGGCCCCGAGCCCGATACGGACAGGGCGCCCCGGTCCGGTGCGGGCGGAGTGTCCGGGTCTAGTGCGGACAGGGTGCCCCGGTCTGGTGCGGGCGGAGCGGTCGGGTCCGGTGCGGGTGCCGGGTCCGGGGACCGAGACGTGCAGCTCGCCTGGCTGTGCTCGCTACGCGCGCTGCTGCGGCGGCTGGAGGCGGCCTCGGCGGCCGGGGACCTCAACGTCGAGCCGCCCTCGTCGCCGTTCGGCTGGGCGCCATCGACCGACTCCGGCCCGTCCGCCGCCGTGCGCGCCATCCTGATGCGCGTCGCCCACCTGTTCTGCAACCGCCTCGGCGTCTTGATCCCCGACGAGATGCTCATCAACTACCTGATCGGCCGGACCCTCACCGACATCGCGGCCGACCGCGAATCACGAACAGCGAGGACATCGTGACCGACACCGTGCCCAACGCCGCGCCCGACACCGTACCCAACATCGCGCCCGACACCGTGACCGACACCGGAGGCGACGCTGCGGCAGACACCGAAGGCGACGCTGTGGCAGACGCAGGGGCCGGCGCGGTCATCGACGACGCGACCCGCGTGGAGACCGGCACCGCGACCAGCCCGGCCGACGGGATGAAGCCCCGGTGGCACAGCGCCCACGTCTTCTACTACGACGGGGACGCGACCGACGCGCTGCTTCTGAACGGCGTCCGCCCGCTGATCACGGCCCTGCGCGAGCGCGGCGTATCCGACGCCTACTTCGTCCGCCACTGGCTGCGCGGTCCGCACGTGCGCGTGCACGTCCGCACCGACCCCGCGACCTGGGAGCGGACCGTCCGACCGCTCGTGGACGAGATCATCGGCGGCTACCTGCGCGCCCATCCCTCCGCCCGTACCCTCGACCTGGAGCAGGAACAGCGTGCCCACGCCTGGCTCGCCGAGCTGGAACAGGAGGATGGCCCGCTCACCCCGTGGTTCCCGGACAACTCCATCCAGTACCTGCCCTACGACCGGCGCCTGCACGTCCTCGGCACCGAGGAGGCCGCCGACCATCTGGCCGGCTTCCACGTCGAGACGACGCCGCTCGCCTTCCGCATCCTCCAGGACCACCAGACCAAGTCCGCCACGTTCGGCACGCTGATCTCGCTCATGCTGGCGAGCGCGCAGATCGGCTGCCCGCCCATCACCAACGGATACCTCTCCTATCGCTCGCACGCCGAAGGGTTCTTCGCCAACTGCGGCGACCCGTCGCGGATGCGCACCCGGTACGAGGAGCTGTACCAGGCCAACCGGGAGCCGCTGGCCGCCCGTCTGCACGCGGTGCTGGCGTACTGCGACGGTGCCCCCCTCACCGAGGAGGACGAGGCGGCCATCCACTATCTGCCGGAATGGGAGCCCGTCGCGCGTCGCGTCCTCGCCACCGCCGAGGACCTGGAGTCCCGCAAGCTGCTGCGGATGCCGTCCTTCCTCCTCGGCCAGGACGCCCGGCCCGGGAAGGGCTTTGAGAACATCAGCGACTTCCACAAAGCGCTCATCGGCAACGAGCAGGTACGCGACGAACTCGCCTCCGCCACCTGGTTCACCGTCTACCGCGTCCTGCTCAACTTCCAGTACCTGCTGTTCAGCCGCCTCGGGATCACCCCGGCCGAACGGTTCCTGCTGTGCCACCTCGCCGCGCGTACCGTGGAGGACGCCAACGACCTGGGCATCGACAAGGTGATCGCGCTGCTGCACGCCGGGCGGCCCGGCGGAGGGGGGCCGCGATGACCCGGTCCCCGGCCGAGGCGCCGACGTCGCCCGGCGAGGCGGCGTGGCGCTACCTGCGCGAGGGCGAGCGGGTCAGACCCGGCAACCTCGTGGGGGTGGCCTGGAGCCGCAAGCCGTCGCTGGTCAAGCGGTATCCGCCGGCCTCGGCCATACAGGCCGCCGGGCCCCTCGCCGACCTGCTGCGCGACATGTGCGGATGGACCCGCTACCAGTGGGATTCCTACGTGCCGGTGACCTACCTGCCCGAACTGGCCGACGTCGCGCTCGGCCGCCCGCTGCGACCGGTGCCGTCCAGCGGCGGCCTGTTCTCGGCCGAGCTGTACCCGATCTGCGACCTCCCCGGCCTGCCCGTCGGCGCCTACCACTACGACGCCGCCGCAGCCGCCCTGAACCCGGTGCGGCCCGGCGTCACCCCCGCCGCGTTGGGCGTGGCCGACGCCAAGCTCGCCCTGCTGATCACCACCGTGTTCGGCCGGGTGGCGTTCAAGTACGGCGAGCTCGCCTATCGGCTGCAGTGCCTGGACGCGGGGGTGCTGGCCGGGCAGATTTTCACCGTCCTGGAGGCGGCCGGGCTCCGGGGCATGCTGCACACCCGCTTCGACGAGCCCGCCACCGCCGAACTGCTCGGACTCACCCCCGAGGCCGAGCGTCCCCTCGCCATCGTCACCGTCGACGGTGCGTTCCCTACCCTGGTCCCGGCACCGAACCCAGCACCGGACCTGACCCAGGCCCAGAGACCGAGCCCGGCCCAGGTCCGGCGACCGAGCCCGATCGCGCCGTCGTCTGGGGGATCGGGTTCGGGTGGGCCTGGGATGGCGGTGTCGCCGTTCTCGGAATCAGGCTCCGCCGCGGCCGTGCCGTCGCCCAACGGACCCGGTTCGGCCGCCTCTTCGGTGGCCGTCGCGCCGTCCGCCGGGGGCGCGGCGGCCGTGCCGACCGCGTCGACCCGGCCGCTGCCCGCACTGGACACGGTGCCGCTCACCCGCGGGCTCTGCGCGGCGAGCCGTACCGCCGCCGGACCGGACCTGCCGCCGCCGCTCACCCTCGGCGTCGCACGGCCCGGGGAGGCGCCGCCGGACGATGTGGTCGCGCTGCCACCCGTCGAGGACCGGCCGGGGGCCGTCGTCGCGGCGGGCCGGTGGGGTCGGCGCACCCTTGACGGGCGCTTCGGAATCGGCCCCATCACCCTCGGCCAGGCCGCCGCCGTGGCCGCCGCCGCCCGCCACACCTGGCAGGGCGACGCCGGCCCCGGCCACGTCCTGTCGTACTGCGTGATCAACGACGTCACCGGGGTCCCGCGTGGCGTGTACGTGTACGACCCGGACGGCCACCGGCTCGTCCGCACCCGCGACGGCGACCTGCGGGAGAAGCTGTGGCCGCTGCCGCCGCAGCGCTGGCTGCACGGCGACAAGCGCTGCGGCATCGCCGTCTACCTGGTGGGGGACTACGGCACCGGGCTCGCCGCCTGCGGCGACCGCTGGTACCAGATGCAGAACATCGCCGCCGGCGTCGTGGCGCAGCGAATCCTGCTCGCCGCGACGGCCGCGGGGCTGAGCAGCCGCCTGCTGTGCGCCACCGACCCCGCCCACCACGCCGCCCTGATCGCCCTGCCGCCCGCCCACCGCGCCCTGTGCGAGATCCTCATCGGCCCGCGGGGACCGCAGGTGGCGTACGCCCAGCCGATCGGCGGCGACCTGCCGCCCGCCCCGCACTCCGCACCCACGTCAAGGTGATCTCATGGAACTCCGCACCCGCGTGCCCAAGCACGAAGGGGCCGGCCCTCATCGTGAGGTGCCCGTCACCACCACCCTGGAGCGCCTGCGGCCGTACCTGCGCACGCTCGGCATCACCCGGATCGCCGACATCACCGGCCTGGACCGCGTCGGCATCCCCGTGTACAACGCGATCATGCCGCGCTCGCAGGAGCGGCTGTCCGTCTACAACGGCAAGGGGTCCACTCCCGCCGACGCGACGGCCTCGGCCGTGATGGAGGCCGTGGAACGGTTCTGCGCCTGGCAGCCGACGCGGGCCGACGCGATCGGCTCGTACGCCGACCTCGCCGCGTCCGGGCGGGCCGTGATGGATCCGGCCGCGTACAACCTGGCCCTTGAGCCCCGCTACCACCCCGATCTGCCGATCTGCTGGGTGGAGGGCTTCGACCTGATGGAGCAGGAGCCGGTGCTGGTGCCGCAGTGCCTGGCCGGCTACTACCACCGCTTTCACGAGATCCCCTGCTACACGATCACCACATCGAATGGGATCGCCTCCGGCAACACCCTGGAGGAGGCGGTCTGCCACGCGCTCGCCGAGGTGCTCGAACGCGACGACTGGACCATGGCCGAGCTGGTCGGCGACCGGCTGCGACGGACCATCAGGATGAAACTCGGCGCCGCCGCCCCGCCGGACGCCGACGAGTGGCTCGCCAAGCGCAACCCCGGAATCGACCTGAACACGCTGCCCCCTTCCGCACAGCGTTACGTCGAGGCGTTCCAGCGGGCGGGCGTGCGGGTCGTGCTGAAGTACGTCGCCGGTGACGGCACCGTCCCCACGATCGCCGCGCTCACCACCGAGGACGGCGGCGGCGCCCTGTCCGCCGCGCACGGCGGGTACGGCACGCACCCCGACGCCGAGGTCGCGGTGGCGCGCGCGCTCACCGAGGTCGCGCAGAGCAGGGCCGTGGACATCCAGGGCATGCGCGAGGACCTCAGCCAGGCCGGCGACCGGATCGCCGACTGGGACCGGCACGCCGCCCGCAGCGCCTCGGTCGACCTGTCCGCCTGGCCGTACGACGAGTCCGCGGCCCCGGTGAAGTTCGGCGATCTGCCGAGCAGCCCCGGCGACGACATCGCCGCCGACATCGCCGTGCAACTCGCCGAGCTGCGCCGCCGCGGCCTGCGCAGGGCGATCGTGGTGGACCGCAGCCTCCCCGGCCTCCCCGTCGCCGTGGCCCGAGTGATCGTCCCCGGCGCGGAGTCGTACGGCGTCGACCGCAGCAGGCTCGGCCCGAGGGCGAACGCCCGCTGGGACGCCGAGCTCAGGGAACTGATCCGCCGGCGCGACCAGGGTGCCGCCGGCGAAGGACGAGAGCGTGGAGAGGAACGCTGATGCGCGCCGTGGTCTTCGTCGGCCCGAGTGTCCCGCCCGATGCCGTCCGGGCGATCGTCGCCGACCGCGTCGAGACGCGCCCGCCGGTGCGCCGCGGCGACATCCAGGCCCTGTACGCCGACGGCGGCGCCCCGCCCACGCACATCGGCATCATCGACGGCCAGTTCTTCCAGGGATTGTCCATCTCGCCCAAGGAGATCCTCGCCGTGATGGACGAGCACCGGGCCAGAGTGTACGGTGCGGCCAGCATGGGGGCGCTGCGCGCCGCGGAGTTGCACCCCTGGGGCATGATCGGCGTAGGGGACATCTTCGAGATGTACCGGAGCGGGCGGGTCGACGCCGACGACGAGGTCGCCATCACCTACGACGAGGACACGATGCGCGCGCTGTGCGAACCGATGGTGAACATGCGCGTCGCCTTCGACGCGGCCGTGGCGCGTGGCGTGGTCCCCGCGCACGTCGGCGCGCTCGCCGTACGGACGGCCAAGCGCCTGTACTTCCCCGACCGGACCTACCGCCGGGTCCTCGACGAACTGGCCGGGGCGATCCCCGGCGACGACCACGCCCGGCTGTCCGGCTTCCTCCAGGGCGAGGACGTCCCCGACGCGAAACGCGCCGACGGCGTCGCCCTCCTCGACCTGATGCTGGCCGACCTGCGGGCGCAGGCGTGAGGGAGCCGGAAGCCATCGCAGGGGATGGGCGCGGCGTGCGGCGACGGCGTCCGTGGGCCGTACGCGAGCGCGTTCCTCCACCAGTGGCCGGGACGGCCGTCGCACCAGGGAGGCGCTGAGCCGCTCGGCCTCGCCGGGCTTGACGAGGGGACGGTTGATATCGCTGACATTTTGGGCGATATCAACGGCGCGGCCTCCGAGGCGCGCCGGCGGTCAGGTGGTCGCCGGGCGGGTGTAGCGGTGCTTGACGCCGGGCGGGAAGTACTCCGGATCGCCGATGGGGCGGGTCCGCACCAGCGGGCGCCGCTTGTGCTCGGGCACGTAGTTGGCGAACTCGCTGTTGAGCCGGAGCAGTTGCGCCTGGATGGAGTCGGTGAGGCGGTCGGCGACGTCCGGGGTCGCCTCGGCACCCGCGGCGAGTTCGACGGTGACGGCCAGCACCCGGTCGTGGGCGGCGTCCTCCAAGACCTCCAGGACGAATTTCCCGGTCACCAGGTCGCTGACGCCGGGCTGTTCCAGGCCGACGGTGATGTTCTCGGGGTAGACGTTGGCTCCGTAGAACGAGACGGTGAAATGGCTGCGGCCGAAAACGTACACGAAGGGGAGGCGCGGCCCGTCGGTTTGCGGGCGCAGCTCGTGCCGCCGCAGGAAGTCCATCATCCGCTCGTAGGCGATCAGCCCGCCTTCGTCGGCGATGTGGTAGCGGATGAGGGGGATGCCGCCGTCGCCGCTGAACGCCAGCGTTCCGTCGATCTGCTCGAAGAAACGCGCGCGCGGGTCGTACTGGACCAGGGTGGGCAGCCGTGACTCGCCGAACAGCTCCCGCGCGGCCTCGGGGCGCGCGGCCAGCAGCCGCCGGATCTCGATCGACAAGGGGGTCTCGTTGCCGAGCACGCCGGCGTCGGCCGTGCCGTACAGGGAGGCGGTGTCGCGGCAGGGATCGCTCATGCCGGCGCGCTCGGCCATGAGCGTGCGCCACTCCTCGCTGAACACCTCGCCCGCCGTGACGAGTTTGACGTTGTAGTCGGCCCAGGGCAGCCCCTCCGCCCGCCCGGCGTCCACGACGTCCTTCAGGAACGGCGGGTATCCCAGCAGCACGACCTGCTCGAAGTACGGCGCGAGCTGGGGCAGGACGCGCAGGATCTCGCGTTTGTCGTTGCCCGGCGCCACCGCCGTGATCCGGTATCCGCGCTCGGCGAGCCGGCGGCAGCAGCCGAGCGTGTAGAGGCCGCCGACCCAGGTGCCCAGCGCGAAGCAGATCACCGCCAGGGTGCGGCGCTCGTGCGCCCGGAAGGCGTCCCGGAAGACCTGCTCGAAGCGCGCGGTGACGGCCTCCTCGTCGGCGGCCGAGCGCGGCCAGAAGGACGGCTCCCCGGTGGACCCCGACGACACCGCGATCATCTCGCCGATCGCGCCGTCGCGGCACAGCTCGGGCAGCGCGTAGCGGCGCGTATATCCGGCCTTGTCGGTCAGCGGGAGGCGGGTGAACCGCTCGACGGTGGTGACCTCCGCGGGGTCGATCTCGTGCTCGCGCAGGAAGGCCGCGTAGGCGGGAACCGTGGTGGCGACCCGCCGGAAGAGGTCGAGGACGGCGGGGTCGGGTGCGGCGTGCTGGGGGACGTCGGCCATGCCCCAACTTTAGAGGTCATCCCGCCTTTCGCGTGTCGCGGCGTACCGGCCATGCGCGCTCGGCGGCGTCAGCGGTGGCGTTCGAGATGGCGGGAGCGGCGCGCGGCCGTGGGCGCGAGCAGATGATCGAGGCTGAATCGACCGGCTCCCGTCGCGGCGAGCAGCAGGCTCGCCGTCCCCAGCGCGATGACCAGTTCGGCGCCGCCCGCGTCGATGAAGATCCCCTTGCCGGAGTGCACGAACACGTACGCCCCGATCATGATCACGGTGAGCAGCGCCCCGGCGATCGGCACCACCAGACCGACGATCAGCGCTATGCCGCCGAGCAACTCCGCGAGCGCGACGAACCAGGCCGACAGCGTCGGCAGCGGCACCTCGGACTGCCCGAATCCCGCCGCCGTCTCGGCGAGGCCGTCGGTGACCAGCTTCCGCCAGCCGTGGGCGACGAAGACCACGCCGACGCCGATGCGAGCGATCAGGGCCACGATGTCGCGTACCAGGGCGGGGGCCATGGCCCCTCCTCTCGTGCAGGGATCGACTCTCCCGTCACCGGCCGCCTCGCCCCCAAACGGGGCATTTGTCTGTTTTATCCCCAAAGCTGTGTTTCTGTCCGGCTGTGGCGGGGCAGAGGGGTGGCGCCGCAGGTGGACGGGCACCGGGAGTGGGGGGCAGCTCATGGACGACGCGGGCAAGGTCGCCGAACAAGGACGGCAGGCGACAGAGGGAACGCCGGCGGAAGGCATCCTGAAGGAGTTGCCGGTCGACCGGCTCACCGGCGCCCTTCAGGACCTCGCCGTGGCCACGGCGGAGCGGGCGCTGACCACGGTCACCGGCAAGGTCGAGGGCCTGACCGGGCGCCTCGGCGACTACGCGGGCGGCGGCGGTTCGAGCCTCGTCAAGGCGGTCACCGGCTCGGGCGACTCGGTCGTCAAGGCGACCGTCGCGGGGGCGGCGAAAGGGGGCATCAAAGGCGGCCTGAAGGGCGGCCTCAAGGGGGCGATCAAGGGCCTCTTCGGCAAGTTCGGCAAGGGCGGCGACGGTTCGAGCGGCAAGAAACTCAAGGTCACCAACATCGTCGAGACCGTGGACGTCGGCGCGCCGCGCCGCGTGGTCTACAACCAATGGACGCAGTTCCAGCAGTTCCCGACGTTCATGAAGAAGGTCGAGAACGTCAATCAGGAGTCGGACGAGAAGCTGGCCTGGAAGGCCCAGGTCTTCTGGTCCCACCGTACGTGGCGGTCGACGATCCTCAGACAGGTGCCCGACGAGCGGATCATCTGGCGCTCCGAGGGGGACAAGGGCCACGTCGACGGCTCGGTGAGCTTCCACGCCCTCACCCCCGAACTCACCCGCGTCATGCTCGTCCTGGAGTACCACCCGCAGGGGTTCTTCGAGCGGACCGGCAACCTCTGGCGCGCCCAGGGCCGCCGGGCACGGCTGGAGTTCAAGCACTTCGCGCGGCACGTCATGACCCAGGTGATGGTGAATCCCGACGAGGTGGCCAAGGACGGCTGGCGCGGCGAGATCCGCGACGGCAAGGTCGTCGCCGATCACGAGAAGGGCCTCGCCGAAGAGCGGGCCGGAGAGGGGCCCGAAGAGCGGGAGGAGCCCGCCGAGGGCGGCGAGGAGGAGCCCGCGCGGGCACGGAAGCAGGCGCCGGAGGAGGCCGGCGAGAGCGAGCAGGAGGAACAGGAGGAAGAGAAGGCACCCGCCGGGGAGAAGGCGCGGGACCAGGCCGACCGGCCGACGAGCGAGGACGAAGGCGAGCGGCGGACCGCCGAGGAGGCGGAGGAGGAGCCGTACCGGCCCGTCCGCCGTACGGCGACGAAGGGCGGCAAGTGAGCGCCCGGCGGTGTGAGCGAGGAACGAGCAGAGGAATGACCACATGAGCGTGCAGCCGGTGGGGACCGGCGGCGCTGCCGAGCGCCGGTCCGCGACGGGACTGGCGGATGTAATCGACAGCATTCTGGACAAGGGCCTGGTAATCGACGCCTACGCGAGCGTTTCCCTCGTCGGCATCGAACTGCTGACCGTCAACGCACGCGTCGTGGTGGCCAGCGTGGACACGTACCTGCGCTTCGCCGAGGCCGTGAACCGCCTGGACCTGACGGAGAGCAGCGGCACGAGCCTGCCCGATCTGGTGGGCGAAGTGAGCAAGGGCGATGTGGGCAAGGGCGATATGGGCAAGGGCGCGGTGGCAGGCAAGGGCGCCGTCCAAGGGGCGCTGCAGGCCGCCGCGGACAAGCTGGGCGACGTAACCGGCGGCTCAGGGGAATCCCAGGAGGCCCCGGCCGGGCGGAAAGGGGAAGGCTGACATGTCCACCCCAAAGACCATCGAGGAGCGGCGGACGCCGGCCGGGGAGTCGCCCCAGAGCCCCCAGACCCCTCACGACAACATCTACCTGTACGGCATCGTGCCGTCGGACGTGGAGGTGGCCGAGAACACACACGGCGTGGGCGAGCCCGGCGTCGTGACGCTGATCCGGCACGGTGACGTCGCCGCACTCGTCAGCGACCTGCACCTCGTACGACCACTCGGCAGGCCCGAGGACCTGCTGGCACACGAGCGACTGCTCGACGCGACCGCCGCCGAGGTGCCGGTGCTCCCGATCCGCTTCGGCGCGGTGCTCACCGGCCCGGAGGCGGTGAGCGACCTGCTGGCCGCCCACCACGACGAGTTCGCCCGCGCGCTCGGCGAACTGGAGGGCAGGGTCCAGTACGTGGTCAAGGGCCGCTACGTCGAGCAGGCGGTGCTCCGGGAGGTGCTGGACGAGCACCCCGAGATCGCCGAACTCCGGGAACAGATTGAGGGCCGACCCGAAGCGGTCACCCGGCAAACGCGCATCCAGATCGGCGAGATCGTGGGCCGTGCGATCGAGGCCAGGCGCGAGGCCGACACGCAGGCGCTCGCGGCCGCCCTCGCCCCGGTGTGCGTGCTCATCTCGCCTCGCGAGCCGACCCACGACCAGGACGCCGCCCACCTGGCCGTCCTGGTGGACGCCGCGCGGACCGGCGAACTGGAGGAAATCCTCGACGGTTTCGCCGAGCACTGGACGGACCGCGTACGCCTGCGCCTGCTCGGGCCGATGGCGTCGTACGACTTCGTCCTGGGCCCGGGAGCCGGTGAGGGCTGATGGGACTGTTCAGCATCCTGTTCACCTGGCCGCTGGCCCCGGTCCGCGGCGTCGTCAGGCTCGGCGAGCTGATCCAGGAGCAGGTCGAGCGCGAGCTGTACGACCCGGCGGCCCTGCGGCGCGAGCTTGAGGCGATCGAGGAGGCCAGAGACGCGGGCCGCGTCTCGGAACAGGAGGCGGCACGCGCCACGGAGGACGTACTGGCGCGCATGACCAGCGGCCCCGCCACGCCCGCGCCGCCCCCGGGGAGGACGACATGACCCAGGAGAACGCCGGGCGGGCACGCGCCTCGCGCAGCCTGACCGCGGGCGCCGCAGGCACGGCCGGCCTGCGGCACATCACGGAACTGACCGGCCGTGAGCTGGAGGGCATCACGCTGGTGAAGCCGCAGGACGACGGATGGCTGGTGCACGTGGAGGTGGTGGAAGACCGCCGAATCCCGTCCTCGGGCGACGTCCTGGCGCTCTACGAGGCCGAACTGGACGCGGATGGCGGCCTGCTCTCCTACCGGCGGCTGCGCCGCTACCGGCGCGGCAGCGGCGACACGGGATGAGGTGACGCGACGATGGAACCCCTGAGACCCGCAGGGCCCGCCGTCCACGCGTCCCCAAGGGGGGCGGCCGGCCAGCGCGAACCGGCCAACCTGGCCGACATCCTGGAACGGGTGCTCGACCGCGGCGTGGTGATCGCGGGCGACATCCGAGTCAACCTCCTCGACATCGAACTCCTGACGATCAAACTGCGGCTGATCGTCGCCTCGGTCGACACCGCCAAGGAGATGGGCATCGACTGGTGGGAACACGACCCGTGGCTGACCGGCCGCAACGAGCACCTGGAGGCGGAAAACCGCCGCCTGCGCCGCCGCCTCGCCGAACTGGAGGACGCTCCACCGCGTGGCCGCGCCATACGGGCGACGGCGGAGCCCGAACCGGCGGAGGCGTACGACGACGAGTCGGAGCCCGCCCGGCGACGTCCCGAGACCGAGAGACGACATGACGGGTGAGGCGACATGACGGGTGAGGCGGGCACCTACCTCTACGCATTCGCGCGACACCGGATCCGCCCTGTCCGGCGGCCTCCCGAGATCGGGAGTTGGCATGACGGGTGAGGCGGCATGATGAGTGCGGCGGGCACCTACCTCTACGCGGTCGCGCGCGACGCCGGCCCCGTCCCGTCCGACGGCCTGACCGGCGTGGCGGGCACACCAGTGCGCCGAATCGGCCATCGCGGCCTGGCCGCGTACGTGAGCACCGTGCCGCTGGACCGGTTCGGCGAGGAGCCGCTGCGGCGGTCGATGGAGGACCTGGACTGGCTGGACGACACCGCCAGGGCGCACCACCGCGTCGTGGAGGCGGTCGCCGCGAGCGGTCCCACGGTCCCGGTGCGCCTCGTCACGGTATACGGCGGCGACGAGCAGGTCCGCGCCCTGCTGGAGCGGCGACGCGACGGCTTCAACCAGGCGCTCTCCCGCATCGCCGGACGGCGCGAGTGGGGCGTGAAGGTGTACGCCTCGCTGGCGGAACGAGCCCCGAAGCCGGGCGCGGCATCCGGAGCAGGCGGTCCCGGAGCCGCGTACCTCAAAAGGCGTCAGGCGGGCCTACGCAGCCGCGAGGAGCTATGGCGTCAGGCGAGCGCCCGCGCGGAACGGGCACACGAGAGCCTCGCCGCCGTCGCGACCGCCGCCCGGCTGCACCGCCCGCAGGATCCACGGTTGTCGGGACGCAGAGACCCGATGATCCTCAACGGCGCCTATCTCGTCGAGGAGGACCGAGGCGAGGAGTTCCGACGCGTCGTGGACGAGTTGCGGGCCGGAGGCGACGCGGTCGAACTCACCGGACCGTGGGCCCCCTACTCGTTCGCCGAACTGGACGACGAGCCGGGCAAAGGGGAAGAACCATGACGATCCAGGAATACGCCCGCGCCGAGCCGTACGCGAGGGAACGGCCGATCGCCGAGCGGCTGGCGCTGGTGGACCTGCTCGACCGGCTCCTCGCCGGTGGCGTCGTACTCAGCGGCGACCTCGTCATCTCGGTCGCGGACATCGACCTCGTCCGCGTCTCCCTACGCGCGTTGATCATGTCGGTACGGAACCCGGAGTGGCCGGATGACCACGGCGAACGACGGTAACCTCCAGCCGCGCCCGCCCCGGATCCGCATCGAGACCGACCCAGAGGCGGTCCAACGCGACCTCTCGCGGCTGGTACTCACCCTGGTGGAACTGCTGCGCCAGCTCATGGAACGCCAGGCCGTACGGCGAATGGAACAGGGCGACCTGTCCGACGAGCAGATCGAAAACCTGGGCCTGACCCTGATGCGCCTCGAGGAGGCCATGACCGAGCTATGCGAACGCTTCGACCTGTCCCCCGAGGACCTCAACATCGACCTCGGCCCACTCGGCACCCTCCTACCGCAGGAGTGATCGGCCGCCACCGGGGCCGGATCACGTGCGGGATCCGCACGTGACCTCTACCTGTACAAGGGGTCGGACAGCGATCTTCCGGGAGCACTCTGCTCCCGATTTGCCCCCGTTTCCATGGTCAACGATCTGGACTTGGAGGATCCCCAGGCCGTTGGTGGTGGGCGATACTGGGATTGAACCAGTGACCTCTACCGTGTCAAGGTAGCGCTCTCCCACTGAGCTAATCGCCCTCGCGCGGATGCTGGAGGTGGAGACGGGATTTGAACCCGTGTACGCGGCTTTGCAGGCCGCTGCCTCGCCTCTCGGCCACTCCACCGGGCGCGGCCTCACCGCTATCCGAGCGGACGACGGGATTCGAACCCGCGACCCTCACCTTGGCAAGGTGATGCTCTACCAACTGAGCCACGTCCGCGTGCTTCGGCCTGGAGTCTTGCGGCTCCCGGCCTCACACCGTGAACTCTAGCGAATTCCCGGCGACTCCCCAAACCGGAGCCCGCCGTACCCGCTGATCCCGCCGGAACGGGCACGACCACCCGGTGCCGGTTCACCCCGGTTCGACCGGATCGGGCCCGGCCCCGGTCGTGACCGCCGCATCGGACGAAGGCTTTGTCACAGCCGCGTCTGCGGGAACCGAGCGTGCGAGGGACGGTCTCCACGCGCTCCATCCGGGAGTCACACCCCATCGAGATGTAAGGGGCTAGCATGGTTTACGGACATTACGGATTGGGGTGTGCCCGTGGGGCACGCCTCGGGTAACCGCCCGCAGAACGTGGTAGGGGAGCTCTTCCATGCACGACAACGAGGTGCACGACAACGAGGTCGTGGACGTCGGTCCCGCGCCGCTCACCCCCGAGGACGTCGTCAGGGTCGCCCGGTACGGCGCGCCCGTACGCCTCACCGAAGACGCCGTCGCCGAAATGGCCGCGTCCCGCTCCCGCGTGGAGGAACTGGCCGAAGGCGAACTCCCCGCCTACGGCGTCTCCACCGGTTTCGGCGCCCTCGCCACCCGCCACATCCCCACCGAGCTGCGCGCCAGGCTGCAACGCTCGCTGGTCCGCTCCCACGCGGCCGGCTCCGGCCCCGAGGTCGAGACCGAGGTGGTGCGCGCGATGACGCTGCTGCGCCTGCGCACCCTCGCCACCGGCCACACCGGCGCCCGCCCCCGGATCGCCGCCACGCTGGCGGCCCTGCTCAACGCGCACCTGACGCCGATCGTGCACGAGTACGGCAGCCTCGGCTGCTCGGGCGACCTCGCCCCGCTCGCCCACGTCGCCCTGACGATCATGGGGGAGGGCCGGGTACGCGACGCCACCGGCGCGACCCGCGACGCCGCCGAGGCCCTCAAACAGGCCGGAATCGAGCCGGTCGAACTCGCCGCCAAGGAGGGGCTGGCGCTGATCAACGGCACCGACGGCATGCTCGGCATGCTGCTGCTCGCCGCCCACGACCTGGAACGCCTGCTGACCACCGCCGACATCGCCGCCGCGATGAGCGTGGAGGCGCTGCTCGGCACCGACCGCGTCTTCGCCGCCGACCTGCAGGCACTGCGCCCCCACCCGGGCCAGGCCGCCTCCGCCGCGAACCTGCGCGCCCTCCTCGCCGACTCAGAGATCATGGCCTCGCACCGCGACGGATCGTGCACCCGCGTCCAGGACGCCTACTCGCTGCGCTGCGCCCCCCAGGTCGCCGGGGCCGCCCGCGACACCCTCGACCACGCCCGCGCCGTCGCCGCCCGCGAGCTCGCCTCCGCCATCGACAACCCCGTCGTCCTCGCCGACGGCCGAGTGGAGTCCAACGGCAACTTCCACGGCGCCCCCGTCGGCTACGTGCTGGACTTCCTCGCCATCGCCGCCGCCGACCTCGCCTCGATGTCCGAACGCCGCACCGACCGCATGCTCGACGTCGCCCGCTCCCACGGCCTGCCCGCGTTCCTCGCCGACGACCCGGGCGTCGACTCCGGCCACATGATCGCCCAATACACCCAGGCGGCCATCGTCTCCGAGCTGAAACGCCTCGCCGTACCGGCCTCCGCCGACTCGATCCCCAGCTCGGCCATGCAGGAGGACCACGTCTCCATGGGCTGGTCCGCCGCCCGCAAACTCCGCCGCTCCCTCGACGGCCTCACCCGCGTACTCGCCATCGAGATCCTCACCGCCGCCCGAGCCCTCGACCTGCGCCGCCCGCTCCGCCCCGCCCCGGGCACCGCCGCCGTCGTAACCGCCCTCCGCGACTCCGTCCCCGGCCCAGGCCCCGACCGCCACCTCGCCCCCGAGATCGAGGCCACCGTACGCCTGGTCGCCGACGGCACCCTGATCCGCGCCGCCGAATCCGCCGCGGGCCCCCTGCGCTGACTACGGCCGACCGCCTCGGCTCTCCCGGCGCCCCGCAGAGGGTGACGGGGCGCCGGGACCGGGTGTCACCTGGGGATGGCCGCCACCACGTCCACCTCGATGAGCAGGCCGGGGCGGAACAGGCGGGGCACCTCCACCGTGGTGCTCGTCGGGGGCTCGCCGGTCATGCGCCGCATGCGTACGGCCCCGTACTCCCGCAGGCGGGAGATGTCGGTGAGGTAGCTGCGCATGTTCACCACGTCGTGGAACGTGCAGCCCTGGTCGGCCAGGATGCGTTCGAGGCAGTCGAAGACGAACTCCGACTGGGCGGCCAGGTCGCCCTCGCCGACGACCTTGCCATTCTCGTCCAGCGCCGCCTGGCCGGACACGAACAGCAGGTCGCCGGTGCGGATGGCGTGCGCGTAGTGCCCGGCGGGGGCGGGGATCGACGGCGGGTTGATACGCACCGCGTGACGAGTGTCGTCTGAGGCGGTCGCGGAACTCGGCGCGCTGGACGCGGGGGCGGGCGCGGCGTCGCCCGACGCGGTCTCGGTGGCGAGTACGCGGGTGGGGGAGGGCAGGGCGCCGGAGGCGAGGGCGGCGGTCAGGTCGTGGTCGCCGTGGCCGGCGGTGGTCGCGGCGAGCAGGCGGTCGCGGGCGGCGGCGGCGAGGGTGAGGGACGGGTGGGCGGCCAGGCCGAGGTCCTTGGCGGCGAGGTCGAGGGCGTACCCGGCCCTGGTGGGGGCGGATTCGGCGGCCTGCCGCAGGCGTGCGGCGAGGGGGCCGAGGAAGGTGCCGTCGAGCACCTCGGCGAGGGCGTCCCGGGGTACGCCGGCCGCGTCCGCGTACGCGAACGTCTCGGCGAGGAGCACCTGCGCGGGCACCAGGGCGCTCATCACGGCGAGCTTCAGCGCGGCGCCGGCGCCAAGCGGGCCCGCGTGCCGTACCCGGCCGAAGACCTCCAGCACCTCGCGGCAGCCGGACAGGTCGGACAGGTCGCCTCCGGCCAGGACCGTGAGCGTGCCCTCGGCGGCGGGTCCCACGCTGCCCAGCACCGGGGCGTCCACCAAGCGCACCTCCGCGGGAAGCAGGGCGCGCAGCCGCGCCACCGCGTCGGGGCCGATCGTCGACATCTCCACCACGGTCGTGCCCGGGCGCAGCCCCGGCAGCGCCTCGGCGAGCACCGACGCCACCGCGTCGCCGTCGCGCAGCATCGTGATCACAAGATCGGCGTCGGCGACCGCGGCGGCGGGGGAGGGGGCGGTGACCGCGCCGTCGATCGTGCGCGGCGTCCGGTTCCACACGGTCGTCCTGTGCCCGGCCGCGACCAGCCGCCGGGCCATCGGCGCGCCCATACGTCCAAGTCCGAGGAAAGCAATCATGCGATTACGCTAAAAACCCCGAAGCCATTCCACCAATGAATTGTTCGTATGCTCGGCATGCCCGGGAGGAATGTGTACGAGACCGACGCCCTTCGCCTTCTCGACGCCGTCGCCCGCACCGGATCGTTCACCGCCGCGGCCGACGAGCTCGGCTACACCCAGTCGGCGGTGTCGCGCCGGATCGCGTCGCTTGAGCACCGCGCCGGCGGGCCGCTGTTCGAACGGCTGCCCCGGGGCGTACGGCTGACGCCCGCCGGGGAGCTGCTGCACCGGCACGCCCGGGAGGTGCTCGACCGGCTCGCCCACGCCCACGCCGAACTGACCGCGCTGCACGCGGGCACGGCCGGGCCGCTGCGCGTCGGCGCGTTCGCCACGGCCGCCGCCGCGCTGCTGCCCGCGACGGTACGAGCGTTCAGGGCGGCCTGCCCGGGCGTCGAGGTCGGCATCGCCGAGGGCCTGAGCCGGGAACTGATGGCCCGGCTCCGCGACGGCGACCTCGACATCGCCGTCGTAAGCGACTACCCCCTCGGCCTCGAACCGCCCGAAGGGACCCGGCTGCAGGCCATCCTCGAGGACGAACTGCTCGTGGCGCTCCCCGCCGACCACCCGCTCGCCGGCCGCGCCGCCGTCGACCTCGCCGAGCTGCGCGACGCCAACTGGATCGAGGGCGCGCCGCCCGCCCGCGAGACGCTGCTGGTCACCTCCTGCCGCCGGGCCGGGTTCACCCCACGGGTCGGCGTCCGCATCGGGGAGTGGACGGGCAAGCTCGGGTTCGTCGCGGCGGGCCTGGGCGTCACCCTGGTGCCGCGGATCATGGCCCCGGCGGTCCGCCCCGACGTCGCGTTGTGCTCGCTCGGCGCGTCGGCGCCCCGCCGTACCGTGTTCGCGGCCCTGCCCGCCGCCGCGCCGCTCCCGGCCGCCCGCACCCTGCTGCGGCTGCTCACCGAGACGGCCCGCGCGTACGGCGGACCCGAGCGCGTGGCGGCCGCGGACCCGGGCGTGTCGGCCGGGCCGCCTGCCGTACGGGAATAGCCTGGGAACGCGACGCGGAGCGGGAAGGAGCCGGTGCCGCCCCGCGTCCCCGGCCGAGGCGCCGGACGAAGCGACCGCGCCGGCGAGGAGGCGACGACAGGTGACGAGCACGGTTCCCATCTGGGTCAACGGGGAACTCGTTGACCCGGCCGAGGCGACGGTCTCGGCGTTCGACCACGGCCTGCTGGTCGGAGACGGGGTCTTCGAGACCATCAAGAGCGTGCGGGGCGAGGCGTTCGCGCTCACCCGGCATCTGGACCGGCTCGCCGTCTCCGCCAAGCGCATGGACCTGCCGCCGCCCGACATGGCGGCCATCGCCGGGGGCGTGCGCGCCTGCCTGGCCGCCGCCCCGCCGTGGGAGCTCGGCCGCATACGCATCACCTACACCAGCGGCCCCGGCCCGCTCGGCTCCGACCGCGGCCCGGGCGGCGGCACCGCGATCGTGATCGTGGCCGAGCAGCCGCGGCTGCCCGCCACCGCCGACGTCGCCGTGCTGCCGTGGCCGCGCAACGAGCACGGCGTGCTCGCCGGGGTCAAGAGCACCTCGTACGGGGAGAACGCCCGGGCGCTCGCCTACGCGAAGGAGCGCGGCTGCGGCGAGGCGATCTTCGGGAACGTCGCCGGCGACCTGTGCGAGGGCACCGGCAGCAACGTGTTCGTCGTCACCGGCGGGCGGCTGGTCACCCCGCCGCTGTCGGCGGGCTGCCTGGCCGGGGTGACCCGCGCCCTCGTGCTGGAGTGGTTCGGCGGCGAGGAGGCCGACGTGCCGCTGTCGGCCCTGTACGAGGCCGACGAGGCGTTCCTGACCTCGACGACCCGCGACGTGCAGCCGATCCGGCTGGTCGACGGCTCCGGCGATCCGGGGCGCGGGGCCAAGGTGGAGCTGCCGGCCGTACCGGGGCCGATCACCGCCGAGGCGATGGAGGTGTTCGCCGGGCGCGCCGCCGCCGACCTCGACCCGTGATCAGCTCTCCGGGTACGACGTCTGGGTCTGGGCGTTGAGCTCCTTCATCGTGACCTTCGCGGCCGGGTCGGTCAGCGGGTCGTCGATGCGGATCACGTCCAGGCCCTTGGTGATGTCGCTGGAGTAGATGTAGCCGTTGTAGTAGTAGGCCGACCAGGAGCCGCCGATGCCGCCCTCGTCCTCGCCGAGTGGGCCGCGCTCGAAGTAGCCGATCTCCTTGGGCCGGTCCGGATCGGAGAAGTCGATCACCGACACCCCGCCCAGGTACCAGGACTGGACCATGATGTCCTTGCCAGGCACCGGGATGAGCGAGCCGTTGTGCGCCACGCAGTTCTCCGACTGCGTCTGCTCCCGCGGGATCTTGAAGAAGCCGCGCCGCCGCAGCTTGCGGTCGGGCGTGATGTCGTACACGGCGTCGGCGCCCCGGGTGGGCCCGGTGCCGCGGTCGCAGGTGGGCGCGACCCCGCCGCCGAGCTCGTCGCCGAAGACGACCCGCTCGGCGTCGTTGTCGAAGATCGCCCAGTGCCAGATGGAGAAGTTCTCGGTGTCGGAGACCTCCTGGAGCACCCTGGGGTGCACCGGGTCGGAGATGTCCATCAGAATGCCGTTGCCCAGGCAGGCCCCCGCCGCGAGGTCCTTCTCCGGGTAGACGGTGATGTCGTGGCACCCGGTGGTGTCGGCGCCCTCCTCGCCCACCTCGTTCTCGGTGAGCCCGCCGTCGGCGAACAGCACCGGCTGCGCCACCACCTTCGCCTCCTGCGGCGCGTCGAGCGGCACCTCGACGATGGAGATGCTGTCGTGCGGCGGCTGGCAGTTCGGCGCGCCCGGAAGCGGGCCGAACGAGGAGACGTAGACGTACACCTTGTCCTTGTTGTCCCCCTTGCCCGGCACGAGCGTGTGGGTGTGCGAGCCGCAGGACGTGGGGATCGCCTTGACGTACCTGGGCTTGGCCTTGTCGCTGATGTCGAAGATCCGCAGGCCCTCCCAGCCGGAGAGCGGGTCGCCGCGCCCGCTCTCGCAGGTGTCGCCGGAGCGGGGTTCGTCGATCGACAGGATCAGCAGGTGGCCCGTGACCGAGATGTCGTTCTGCCCGCCGGGGCAGTGCACCCGTGAGACGATCTTCGGCTTGGTCGGGTCGCTGATGTCATGGACGGTGAAGCCCTCGTAGTTGCCCGTGAAGACGTAGTCGCCCTGGAAGGCCAGGTCCGTCCCCCAGTCCTCTCCCCGTTCGAAGGGCGCGCCGAGCGGCACGTTCGCCACGAGCCTCATGTTGGGGCTGGTCCCGATTTGATCCAGCTTGAGCGCCGTGCCGGAGAGCCCGGCGGAGGCGGAGGCCGAGGAGTCCGGCGTCGTCGCCGAGCCGCCGGTCTCGGGCGCCGCCGAGGGTTCGGGCGTCCCGCTCGCGCATCCCGCCAGCACCAAGATCCCCGCGCTCAGCAGTGCGCCCGCGGCGGTCCGCCACCTTCTCACATCGCCCCCATCGAGTCTCGCATTGTGCCCCAGTATGGAAACTATGTCGGGTTGGCGAGTCGCGGGCGGGCTTTTCGTGATGATTGCCGTGTTGTCGGTGGCGGGCGCGTGCTCCGGGGATCCGTCCGAGGGGGAGCGGCCGCGCGTGGCGGGCGGCGACGCGCCCGTGATCGTCCCCGGCGGCCCGGGGGACGCAGGCCGTACGGCGACCCCGGGGGAGCGGCTGGGAACCGCCCAGGCGCGCCTCACGGCCGCCGACGTCCTGTTCGCCGAGGCGATGGTCCCGCACCACCGCCAGGCCCTGGAGATGGCCGCCCTCGCCCCCGAGCGGGCCGCCGACAAGGAGGTCAAGGCCCTCGCCGCCCGGATCTCCGCCGGCCAGGGCCCCGAGATCAAAGTGATGTCGTCGTGGCTGCGCGCCCTCGGCCGCGAGGCGCCCACCGGGCACGGCGGCCACGCCGCCGCGTCCCCCCAGGCGTACGGCATGGCGACCGCCGACCAGCTCAACCGGCTGCGCGCGGCACGCGGACCCGAGTTCGACGACCTCTTCCTCCGCCTGATGATCACCCACCACGAGGGCGCCGTACGCATGTCGGCCGAGGAACTACGCTCCGGCGCGGACCGCGTAATGCTCAAAATGGCGCAAGACATCCAAAACGGTCAGCGCATCGAAATCTCACGCATGCGCGCCCTGCGGGCCAAGATCGCCGACTAGCACGGGCCGCCGTGCCGCTCAGGAACTCCACAACATGTTCGACAGTTCCTCGTCGAGATCCATGAAGTCGGTCTCCCGCCCC
This sequence comes from Thermopolyspora sp. NPDC052614, assembly GCF_040678635.1. Lineage (NCBI taxonomy): Bacteria > Bacillati > Actinomycetota > Actinomycetes > Streptosporangiales > Streptosporangiaceae > Thermopolyspora > Thermopolyspora sp. NPDC052614. The sequence goes on along the minus strand of NZ_JBFATZ010000005.1, from coordinate 374,388 downwards.
GCCGGCACCAGCTCATAGGTGCGGTGCAAAAACTCCGTCAGCGGCGCCAGCGGCACCTCGAAAAGCGCCTGCCCGAACGGCGAGGTCAGGCTGATGTTCAGCGTCCGCTCCCCGTCGGACCGCGCCGGCCACACCTGCACGTCCCCATCGCCCACCCGCCGGACGATGCCCACCGTCAGCAGCTCCCGCGCGAAGATCCACTCAACCGGCTCGTCGTTGCCCACGTGGAAGGCCATCCTGATCGCGTACGGGTCGGTCGCGGTGTAGCTCAACCCCGCGAGCAGAGGCACGGTGGCACGGTCGGGGACCACAAGCCGAAGGACCAGCTCGGCGGAGACGGTGGTGCTGTTCATCGTCAGCCAAACCTTTTCGTCGTCGGGTCCCCCGTACAGGGGCTTGCTCTGCTCCAACGGACCTCGTCCAGAGCCCATGACATCAGAACGAAGAAACCTCCAGGAAGGATTCCGCTCCCGGCCCCTCCTGTAACGCGCCTCCCAGCGCGACATTTAGGGTACTACCTGCGCAAACATGGACAGACCACCCCAAGTTTGCCCAGCTTTTGCGTGTCCTACCGCCCTCCCCATTGAGGTGCCTCGTCCTGTGGTCCAGGCCATGCGTTCCGGTTGAGTGTGGAGCATGACGATGCTATGCCACCAGAGCCCCTCACAGTGGGTCTCCGGCCAACCTTTCCTCCCCGAGTCGCGATTCCCCCCACCCACACCCTCCCCACCCCACCCCCCACAGGCCCCGCACCCGCGACCCACCCCGCCAATCGCTTCGCGACCACACCCTCAGGTGCGGTATGGTTTTCCCGTCGGCGCCACACGGCACCGGCCATCCCGGGCGATTAGCTCAGCGGGAGAGCGCTTCGTTCACACCGAAGAGGTCACTGGTTCGATCCCAGTATCGCCCACCCAGCTCGAAGGCCACTTGCGATCACCGCAGCCTTTTTGATCTTCTGGGTGACTAGGTGAGTGACCAAGGCTCGTCGGCGCCCGTCGAGAAGACGGCGTTCATGGCCTCTGCCCCCTCCAGGATGACCGGGCGGATCTGCTTGCGGTACACCTTCTCCGTCACAGTGGTCTTGCCGGCCCCGTTGCTGCCGATGAAGCCGAAGATCTTCCGGCGGGGACGGTGAAGGACATGCGATCGAGCGCCAGGCGGTCGCCGTAGCGTCTCGATATCGAGTCAATGGACAGGGCTTTCACCTGCGACCTCCCATGTTCGCGCGCTGACCGTCTGCGCGTTCCCCGCCGTCGGCGGCGTCGGCGCCTTCGTCCCGCCGGGGCGTCTCGGCGACCGGCGGGATCCGTCATGGTGATTCCTTATGGGAACAGTAATCCAAAGAGAATGAACTTGCCGAGTACTGGCGGGACGGCGGCCTCGACGCCGTACGGGTGCGTCGAGTACGCGATTACAGCAGTGCGCTCACCGGGGCGGGTCGGCGGCAGGCCGGCCATCTCGCGGGCCGGGCTCCAGACAGCTCAGGTCGGGCTCTTCGTGGACGATCCGGTACATTGCACGACATCGGAAACCCCCTGAATTTACGGTTCAGGGGGGTTTCTCGGAGTATTGGCGCTGGCGGGCGCGGACGTGGCCGCAGGACGATCCGCAGCATGTGCGGGACGTACTGGAGCTGCGTTACCACGCGCACGCGGCCGGTGACGTGCCGAGCCCGATGCTCTTGACCAGCAGGCTGGTGCCGTTCCCGGCGAAGGCCCACTGCCGAGAAGCAAGGCGTTCGCTGCCGATGCTCGCTCGGCACGGGGCAGGCACGACCCCGTACGGGCCCGATCAGGTGCCTTCGGTGGCCAGCCGTGCGCCGAAACCGAGCAACGCCGTGCCGATCACGGCGTCAAGCGCCCGCCGTACCGCATGCCGGGAGAGCACCACCCGCACCCGGTCCAGGATCGCGACGACGACCAGGAGACAGATGAGGGCCAGCACGGCGTGGCTCAGCGCGAACAGCAGCAGCACGAACAGCCCCGCGTCCGGCGTGATGAACTGCGGCAGCACCGCCAGATAGAACATCAGCACCTTCGGATTGGTGATGTTCGACAGGAAGCCCTCCCGCCAGCCGCCGCGGGCCGCGGCGGCGGTGCCGTCGCCGGTGATCGGCCGGTAGTACCCTCGCACCGCCGAACGCAGCGTCTGCACTCCCAGGTAGACCAGGTAGAGCACACCCGCCCACTTCACCGCCTGGAACACGGGCTGAACCTGCGTGATCAGGATGCCGAGACCGGTGGCGGCCGCTCCGCCCTGCAGCGCGGCGGAGAGGCTCACGCCTGCGGAGCACCAGACGCCGCGCCGCCGCCCGCCCGCCAGGGTGTTCTTCGTGACCACGGCGAAGTCGGGGCCGGGGATGAGCGCCAGCACCGTCGCAAAGGCGAGGAAAGCACCATATGAGGACCAGTTCACCTTTGACAGGCTAGAGGTCAACGTATCGCCCAGTCGCGGGGGCGTATGGGCAGGCCGAGCGGTGGTGCCGTCGCTCGCCGGCCATTCGGGAGGAGATCGGCGACCGAGCCGGTGTCGCCGTGACCATGCACCATTTGGGGTCCCATACCGGAAAGTTGTCGGGAGGGGGCCCTAGCGCTTATGCCGCAAGTGCGGCAGCCACTCGAAACCGGATATCTTCCTCACCGTGAGTGCCCGATACGCGTGGTCTGAACTCTTCCCTGCGAGGCATCCGGCGGCCGAGGATCCTTATCGCTCAGCGTTGAATGTCGACAGCGATCTACATCCCCCGGCCACCGAGGCGGAAATCAGTCGGCTTGAAGCGCGATTGGGCATGGAGCTGCCGCCGAGTTACCGGCGGTTTCTCCTGTTCTCCAACGGGTGGGGTAACGCCGATGACTGCTGCCTGCTAGGCGTTGAGGAAATCGGCCGGCTTCGCGATGTCGACCCCTCGGCGGCCGAGAGCTGGTCAGAACCCAAGCCCGAGGACTCATGGAGCGTGCCCGACGAGCTCTACTTCGTCTACGGACGCGAGCAGGCCTCCGGCAATATGAGAGGGGAGTATGTATCCGACACCCTCCTGGTCGGGTATTGGGACGACGGAGTCGTGCTCCTCAACCCTCACGTCAAAACTCCGGAAGGTGAGTGGGAAGCCTGGTATCTCGCGCCTTGGCTGGCCGGTGCCAGGCGTTTCACGTCTTTCTGGGACCTCGTTGCGCACGAGCTCAGGAGCGGTGCCTGAGGGGGCACCGGCCGGGTGTACTCGGCCAGGGCGTTGGTGACGGTCGGCTGATCGGCGGAAGACCGTCCAGTGCGCTGTGACGCGGTCGGGTGTTGTGGCGGTCACGGTGGCGGCAGGCCCGTACGCGGGCCTCGACGAAGGTCAGGCCGGGCCGAGGAGGTCCCAGCGGTTGCCGGTGATGTCCAGGAATACGGCGACCCGGCCGTAGGGCTCTGCGCGCGGTGTGGTGACGAACTCGACTCCTGCGGAGGTCATTCGCTCGTAGGCGGCGTCGAAGTCGTCTACGCGGAGGAAGAAGCCGACTCTGCCGGCTGCCTGGTTGCCCACTGCCGACTGCTGGCGTTCTCCGTCCGCGCGGGCGAGGAGGATGCCTGTTTCCGCTCCTGGAGGTCGGACGACGACCCAGCGTTTCGGGCGGCCGTCGTTTGTCAGGGAGGGGGAGTCTTCGACCAGGTCGAAGCCGAGTACGTCGACGAAGAACCTGATGGCAGGGTCGTAGTCGTGCACGACCAGCGTCACGAGATCGATGCGCATGTTTCTCCCGGAGGTCGCCGCCCGTCCACGGGGCCTCGATGGTGTGGTGTCGTTCGGCCAGTTCGGACTCGGTTGGGAGCCGTCTGCCGTCGGCGTAGCTGCCCCGGAGGATCTCGCTTCTGACCTCGCGGGCGAGAGCGGCATGGCCGCTTTCCTTTCGGCCGGTGCCTGTGGTCACGCTCACCTCACCTCACCGTCGATCAGCCTAGCCGGAGCGGGGCGGGCGGCGATGTTCCTCAAGCGGACGCGCGTGCGTGGAGGAGCGGCTGCGCGGCACGTCGGTGCCGTGGTCGCGGTATCGCACGTTCGCCGAGCTGGTCGGCGAGGGGGCTGAGGAGCTGCGGGCCAATCCGTTGATGGTGGAGATCGACCGGCCGGGCGTGGGGCCGTACCTCGCGCCGGGCCCGTCGATCGGGCTCGGCGGGGAGGCGCGGGTGGCTCCGGCGTACCGACATGGCGTTCAAGGTCGAGGCGGCGCACCTGATGATGGTGATGGCCGCGCGCGAGAAAGACTCCGGGCAGCCCAGGGCCGGGCGTGTTCCATTTGCGCGGTGCACCACGGCGGTGACCCGAGGCCACCGCCGTGGTGCGACGTTCAGACCCCGTCGTCGTCGGTGACGACCAGGCGGGCGAAGCCGTCGCCGATGGTGGCGTTCGCCGAGACGCCCGCGACCACCTGGTACGACTGGGTCGCCGTCGTGGGGGTGGTGTTGCCGATCAGGGGCACGGTGAAGACGCCGCCCGTCTGGCCGGGCGGGATCGTCACGGTGTGCGCGACCTGTGAGATGACCGGGCCGGCTCCGGTGGGGAGCGACTGGACGGTGACCGTCACCGGCTCGTTCGACGGCTTGGACAACTGCAGCGGGATCTGCGCCTCGCCGGGGCCGTCGCCCTCGGGGACGGTGAGGTCGCCGACCGACACCTGCGGCAGGTCCGCGATGGTGTCGTCGCCGACCCTGACCCGGGTGAAGGACAGGTCCGCCAGGTAGACGCCGCCGGTGGGGGAGGCACCGGTGAGCGTCACCTCCTTGATGTCCTTCTTGTCGATTCCGCTGAGGCCGCTCAGCGGCATCCGGACCGTCCGCAGCCAGGTTTTCGGCAGCGGGGAGGTGACGCCGGGGAGCGGCGTCAGCGCGGGGCTGAGCGTCGACACCGGCACGGTGACGCTGCGGTCGCGGCCGTCGACCAGGGTGATGGTCATGTCGAGCGGGGCGGACGCCGGGACGTTCTCGTCGCGGGCGACACGGAAGGTGAGCATTGTGGCCTTGGAGATGTTCCGCGAGCCCTCCGGGAGAGGGACGGTCAGTTTGCCTGAAGTGTCCTGCCAGGTGAAGCGCATCACCGGGGTGGCGACGGCGTTCGGCAGGTACGTCGCCGGGGCCCAGGACGGCGCCTGCGCGGTGGTCAGCCGGGTCGCGCAGGACGGCAGGCCGCTCTGCGGCGAGCGGTCGAGCATGCTCGCGCAGATGGCGCCGGTGGCGTTCCCGGACACGATGGCGGGGGAGGCGCCGGCGAAGGTGGCCACGTCGATCCGGCTGGAGGCCGGGGGCTGGGCGACGGCGTACACGACGGCGCGGCCGGTCGAGGCGACGGTCTTGCCGCTGCCGTCGAACAGCGGCAGCAGCGCGGTCTCCCGGCCCTGGACCAGGCGGAAGAACCCGGCGATGAAGGCGGTGCCGACGGCGTACTGCTCGGCCGCGCTCAGCCGGGGCGGCGCCTGGCTGCCGCAGACCGGGTCGATGGTGTTCGACCAGTCGTCGGACGCGGGCGCGGCCGCCACGCCGGGGGTCCACTCGGTGTTGAAGAAGTTGTGGTTGGCGCCCATCACCAGCAGCGCCGACCGGAACGCGGGGTCGCCGGGGAGGGCGTACAGGGAGTCGTCGTAGAAGTGCTGGCCCTGCTGGTTGGAGACGTCGCCGTCGCAGTACGGCAGCAGCGTCGCGGTCGGGATGCCGGGCAGGGACGCGCGGGCGAAGTCCGTCGGCGCGAGCGGCAGCACCGCGCGGATGCCGTACGGCTTGGCCCGGCCGGAGTTCATGAGCACCGCCTTGGCGACGCCCTCGCCGCCGCGCGAGTGCCCCATCAGGCCGACGTTGCCCATGTCGACGCGGCCGCGGAACAGCGAGATCAGCTGAGGGTCGCCCTTGCCGCGCTCGGCGTCGTTGATCAGGTCGAGGTGGCGCATGACGACCTCGCCGCGGGCCAGCGCGCCCCGGTCCTCGGAGAAGTTGGCGTCGAAGGCGTTGACGGCGTTCGCGCTCACCGACACGACCACGTACCCGTGGCTCGCCAGCGCGTCGGCCGGGCCCTTGTAGCCGGTGAAGCTTTCGATCGGCTGCTGTCCGGCCGGGCACGGCCAGGCGCTGTTGCTGGTCCGCCGGGTGACCGGGTCGTAGCAGGCGGAGTGGCGGCCGTGCAGGAAGAGCACCAGCGGCCGGCGTCCCTGCGCGCCCTTCGGCAGGTAGACGCGGGCGCGCAGTTCGCCCAGTCGGCCGCCGAGGCCCTCCAGGCTGATCGCGGTGTCGCCCAGGTCGTAGCCGGTCTCCTGGACCTCGTACGGCCCGGGCACGCCCGGGTCGACGTCGATCGTCGACGGCTGCGGGTCGACCGGCGGGATGTAGACGGCCCTGGGCGCGACGGTGGATTCGACGACGCCGTTGAAGGCGACCTCGACGCTACGGGCGGCGCCCGCCCGCGGGTCGGAGGTCAGCAAGGTGAGCGTGCGGCCGTCTTCGCTCTCGGTGGCGAAGCCGAGCGACTGCCCGTTCACCGCCAATTCCGGTGCGGCGTTTCGGACCGGAAGCGGTTCGTCTAAACGTAATGTAACCAGAAATCCGCCTTCGACCGGTATGACCGACCATTCGTCGGCGGCGGCGGCCGGTGGGGCGGGGAGCGCGACGGCCAGGGTCACCGTCGCGATGAGCAGGGCGGCCAGGCGGCGCCAGAGCGCAGCCACTAAAAGCCTCATGACGTTCCTTTCGCGCAAGCCTCGCGAGGACTCGCAAATCTGCGCTTAGTAGAACGTTGAAGCTTTTAGACCGCATTAACGCGCATTGCGGACACGTTAACGATCACCCGAAACCGGGGCGTCATCCGAGCGGCGCGCCCCCGGCGGGTCGGCCGCGCGACCTTGCCGGTCGGGTCCAGGCTCATGATCGCCACGTAGACGCACTTGAGCGCGGCCTGCTCGTTGGGAAATTGGCGGGCGGGTCGGCCTCCCCAGGGCCACCAGCCCCCGTCCGGTCCTTCGGGGGCCGGGCGGGGGGTTCTTCTTGCGCTTAGGACATGCGGTATTCGAGCCACTTTCGGCCGGCGGCAGCGGCGCGGGCGCGCGACGCGCGGATGCGCTCGGGGCCGTGCCGGGCGACGAATTCCCGGAAGAGGCTCCACACCGCGGCGAGCCCGGTCACCGCCTCCGGTGGCGCGTCCTTCCATGCCGGGATCCGCTCGGCGAGCTGCTCGGCGGCCTCGGGGGTGTGCCCGGCGAGGATCAGCCGGGGGATGAGCAACGCGGTTTCGACCCATGCGGCGCCAGCGGCGGCGAGGCCCCAATCGATCAGGTGCAGACGGTCCGATCCGGCAAGAAGGTTTCCCTCGTGCAGGTCGGTGTGCAGCAGTGTGCCGCCCGTCAGCGCGTTCTCGTCGAGGAGCGCCCGCGCGGCGGCGTACACGGCGTGGCCGTCCAGGTCGGCAGGGCGGGCGGCGAGTATACGGTCGGCTCGGGAGCAGAGAAAGCGGACGTTGTCGAACACGCCTGGAACCACGCCTGGAACGTCGCCGGCGGGGTTTGGGGTGAGCGCTTCGCCAAGCAGCCGAACCAGGTCGATCGCCGCGGCGCCGTCCGGTGAGCCCGGGCCGAGGTCGATTTTTCGGGCCGGCTCGATGTGGTCGAAGACGAGGCTGATCCAGCCTGCGTGGTGCCCGCTCCACCGCAGAGGCGGAGAGGGCACCACGGCAGGCAGTACAGGGGTGACGTGCGCCTCGCGCAGGTAGAGCGGCACCGACGGCGAACCCTGGGGAAGAGCCTTTATGAACAGCCGCCCGCGCGGGGTGTCCAGCCGCACGGACGTGCCTGCGGTGAGTCCCGGCGGCATCGGGGCCACGCCCGTGATCGGGCCGAACCGGTCGGTGATCGCCTCGCGTACCTCGGCCGGTGGGCCGTCCCAGGTGCTCACCCGCGGCATCAGATGCCCGTGCCGGGCGGCGGGTAGATCGCCTTGGCGGCGGTGAGCACGAAGGCGGTGACGTCCTCGACGTAGCTTGCGCTCTGCGCGGTCATCTCCGGGCGTAGTTCCTCCGGCGTGGCCAGGACATGGTTGAGGATGCCGCCGAGCAGGGTGTCGAGGATGAGGGTGGGGGAGGCGTGTTCGCCGAGCTCGCCGCGGGCGATGGCGCGGCGGACGATCGCGCGGGCCTCCAGCACGCGGGAGCGGCGGATCGTGGCGGAGAACTCGCTGAGCAGTTCGGGGTAGGCTCGCGCCTCGACGTGCAGGCGCAGCCCGGCCAGGCCGTAGGGGCCGAGGTAGTGCTCCATCATGGAGCGGGCCAGTTCGCCCAGGTCCTCGTGCAGGCTCCCGGTGTCGATGGTGATGGCGGGCAGCACCAGCGCCCATTCCAGCGTGTCGGCGATCAGCTTCTCGCGCGTGGGCCAGCGCCGGTAGACGGCCGCCTTGCCGATCCCGGCCCGGCGCACCACCGCGTCGAGGGTGAACTTGGCCCAGCCGAGCTCGGCGTAGAGCTCGATGGCCGCCCGCAGGGCCTTGCGATCGACCTCTGCGTCTCGGGGGCGACCGGGCCCGGCTGCCGTGGCCGCGGGTTCGCGCACGGGACACCTCCTGCTCCGACCTCAACGAACAAATTCTGCACGGCTCTCGCCTGAAGCTATTGCGGGGACTTATCGTCCGTAATAGCCTCGCGCTACCTGCCAGCCGCCTCACCCTCGGACATCCTGGACGACCCGCAGCTCGACGGCCACTTCATCGAGGTGCCGCACACGGTGTACGGGACGGTGACCGTGCAGGGATCGCGGTATCGCCTCTCGCGGACGCCCGCCGCGGGGGACCGCGCCGCGCCCACGTTCGGGCAGCACAACCGCGACGTGCTGGCCGGCCTGCTCGGCTACGACGACGACCGCATCCAAGCGCTGGCCGAAGCCCTGCGCTGAACACGACAAGGAGCGGAAAGACCCTTGACGGAGGACTGGAAGAAGGCCTGGCAGCCGATCGTGGACTCGCTCGGCGCGCCCCGCCCCGCCGTGACGCGCGTCTACGGCGCGGACCTGGTGGAACGGGGGGTGATCCGCCGCTACCTGGAGCCGCTGGAGTTCGACTGCGCCCTGCACTACGACCCCCACGTGGCCAGGCGCACGGCTTCCCCGACGTGATCGTCCCCTACACGAGCATGTTCACCTGGGCACTGCCGCCGATGTGGCGGCCGGGAGAGCGGCTGTTCACCAGCCACGAACGCGACGCCCAGCCGGATCGCTCGCCGATCAGCGCCTCGGGCGGTGACTACCCGGCCGAGGCGACCGGCTATTTCGCCACCGACATGGAGATCGAATACCACAGCCCGGCCATCGTTGGAGACCGGCTCGGCATACTGCAGGGCGGCCTGGTGGAGGTCAGCCTGAAGGAGACGTCGGTAGGCCGGGGCGCGTTCCTGAAGAACGAGTCCTCCATCGTTGATGAGCACGGCGCGGCGCTGGCGACCATGCGTACCGGGATGTACGTCTACGAGCCGCTGCCGAGCCGCCCCTGCGGTCCGCGTCCCGCTTCCGGCACCTCCTGGCAGACCGTCGGCCCAGGTCAGGTCACGGTGACGCTTCCTCGATGACCATCACGGGCCCGCATAAAAAGGGATATGAAGATGACCGCCCCGAACGGCATCGATGCCCGGTGGCGCAACCGCTGAACGCGCGTGACAAGGCCCCTCGGCTCGCGAGGGGCCTTCGACGCATGCGGCTCGGCGTGGTTCAGGCCGCGATGTCGATCAGGGAGCGGTCGCGGGTGCGTACGCCGAGGCGAATGATGCCGGCGGCGATCACGAGGAGGGCGACCATCACGAACGACGCGGGGCGCGCGCCGAAGCCGGTCAGGATGGGCAGGACCACGAACGGGGTGACGGCGCCGCCCAGATGGCCGACACCGTCGGCGATGGCCGCTGCCGTGCCGCGAGCGCGGGTCGGGAACACCTCGGCGGTGTAGGTGTAGGCCGGGGTGGCCATGAAGGCGATGCCGAAGGAGCTGAACAGGGCGCCCACGGTGGCGACCGTCTCGCCGAGGTTCAGGGTGATGAGCAGCAGCGAGGCGGCGAACACCAGGGTGCCGATGACGACCATGGTGCGGCGTTCCATCCGCTCCACCAGCAGCACGGCCGCGACGGCAGAGATCAGTGGCATGGCCCGGGTCAGCACGCTGACCAGGACCGCGTCGGAGGTGGAGATGCCGATGCCCTCCAGGATCAGCGGGAGGTAGCTGGAGTAGCCGTACATGGCGATGTAGAAGATGAACCAGAAGCCGAGCACGATGAGCATGCGGCTCAGGTACGGCGGCCGGAACAGGGCACGCGCGGCGACCTTCTCCTCGGCCGCGGCGGTCTCGTGGCCTTCCCGGTGGTGATCGGCCGGGAGGGCGCCACCTTGGGGCAGGCCGACCCGGGACTCCATCTGGCGGACGATGCGGTCGGCCTCCTGCGTACGGCCCATCGCGACCAGCCAGCGCGGCGACTCGACCAGCGCGTGCCTGCTGACGAGCGGCAGCACCAGGAGCACCAGGCCGCCGAAGGCGAGCAGGTAGCGCCAACCCGCGGGAGAGGCGGAGAGCACCGGCAGTGACGCGAACCCGATCACCAGGAGCAGGACGGTGCCCATCAGGTACAGACGCGACAGGTAGCCACCGCGCTGGTTCTTGGGCGCCAGCTCGCCGATGTAGGCCGAGCAGAGGGCGAGCACCGCGCCCATCCCGCAGCCGGTCAGGAAGCGGAAGAACGTCAGCGACCACACGTCCCAGGACAGCGCGGTGAGGAATCCGCCGGCGCCGAGCGCGGCGATGGTCAGCGCCAGGCCCTTCTGCCGGCCGTATCGGTCCGCGACGTGGCCGAATGCGTACGCGCCGACGCAGTAGCCGACGAGGTTCCAGGTGACGGGGTAGCCCAGCTCGGCTCCGGCCAGCCCGAACTCATCGCGCATCGAGGGCAGGGTGATGGTCAGGACGGATATGTCGTAATTGGCGAAGAAGAAGCAGAGCATGAGCGCGAACCAGGCGGCGCGGCTGAGCCCAACCTTCGGCATCGCGTCGATGCGGGCGTCCACGTCGCGGGCCGATACGGGAGCGGTCGAGGTGGCGGTGCCCGGGGATGGTTCGGGGGTTGGCGAGCCGAGCGGCGTGTGCGACAACGCGGCCTCCTTGGTGGAACGAAGGGAGCATCAGGTGGAGGCGCTCTCCCGCGGTTTCCGCGGCATGAGCGGGTGAGCGGCGGGCGTCGGCGGGTGAGGGTTCTCACCGCGAGGACTCGGATAGGGCCGGTGCGTGGAACCGTAGGCAGGCCAGGGCGACGGTGACCATCGCGGTTTGGCGCATGTGCACGTGTCCGAAAACGCAACGTGCCGGCGTTGACTAGAGGGTCAGGGTGCGGCCGCTCCACTCCTGCCGCACGGCGCGAACCAGTTCGCGCACCACGTCGTCCTGCTGTGCCCGTGAACGCCGCCACGCCACGCCGAGCAGGAACACCAGATCGTCGCGGAGCGGGACGACGGCGAAGGCCGGGTCGTCGAAAACGCGCGCGCTGCCGCCGTTGCGCGGGTGGAGTGTCAGGGCGACACCGTGGCTGTGGCGGATGTGGCTGGCCAGCTTCACGGCATCGTGGTCCGGCAATTGATGAAAGGAGGTGATCCCGGCCTCCTTCAACCGCCTGTGCAGCCGGTTCATCGCCAGCGGCTGCGGTGTGGGCGGGCCCACGGTCAGGGTCCGGTGCCAGAGGTCCTGCAAGCTCAGTTCGGAGGCGGTGGCGAGCGGGTCGTCGGACCGCATCACCAGAAAGAACAGGTAACGCGCGACCACAAGGCTGTCGAGCCGGGGCCGGTCGAGCGGGAGGTGGACCAGGGCCGCGTCGAGTTCACCACGCTCAAGCGCCGGCAGTAGTTCGGCTGACGGCGCGATCGTCGTGTCGAGCGGACGGGCGGGAAATCTCCGTTCGGTCAGCGCCACGAAACGGTCCATCACTGCGGGCGGGCACAGATGCGTTCCTCCCAGGCGCACCACGCGGTTCCCATTGGCCGATGCCTCCCGGAACACGTCTTTCAGGCCGTCGAGCTGCTCCAGGATGTCGCGTACGCGCTCGACCAGCGCCCTGCCGTTGGCGGTGAGCTCCACCTGATGGTAACGGCGTACGAACAGCTCGGCCCCCAGCTCCCGCTCCAGGTCCTTGACCGCGCGGCTCACCGGAGAGGGGGTCAGGTGCAGCCGCTCCGCCGCACGGCCGAAATGGAGTTCCTCGGCGACGGCGAGGAAACAGCGCAGCTGCTGTACGTCCATTGGCCGGAGTCTGGGACGCCCGTCACCGCACGTCAACCAAGCGGCGGGGGGCCTACATTGCCGATCTGGACGCGTGCCACATTGCCGAATCGGACGTTTTCAGACCGAAAAGGGCGTGGCATCCTCGCGCTTAACGAAACCTGTCGTTAACACGTCGGGCGAGCCCTTCTGCGCCGTCGACCGGGACAGGGCACATCTGGCGTACTCGCGCACGCCCAGCACACAGTGGGGTGATTCAGCATGCCCGCAGGCACGGGCCTTCCCCTCGCCGGACTCCGGGTCATCGACCTGGCCGACGGCAAGGCCGAGATGTGCGGCCGCTTCCTCGCCGACCTCGGCGCCGACGTCATCCGGGTCGAGCCGCCCGGCGGCGCGCCCACCCGTCGGCGTGAGCCGCTGCATGAGGGGGTGAGCCTGTACTTCGCCACCCACAACGCCAACAAGCGCGGCATCACCCTGGACCTGCACGAGCCCGCCGACCGCGACAGGCTCCTCGATCTGGCCGCGGGGGCGGACATCCTCATCGAGACCGAGCGGCCCGGGACGCTCGACGGGCTCGGTCTCGGCACGGACACGCTGCTGGCGCGTAACCCGGCGCTGGTGGTGGTCTCGATCACCGACTTCGGACAGACCGGCCCGTACCGCGACTGGGTCGGCACCGACTGGACGCACCTGGCCTTGGGCGGGGTGCTGTCGCGCTCGGGCATCCCGGGACGCGAGCCGGTGCTGCCGCCCGGCCCGCTGGCCTATGAGTCGGCGGCGGTCCAGGCCGCGTGGGCCGGCCTGCTGGCGTACTACAACCGGCTGGAGACCGGGCGCGGCGATCATGTGGACTGCTCGGTTTACGAGATGACCGCGCAGACCCTGGACCCGGGCTATGGCATCGGGGGCTCGGCCACCGGCGGCGTACCGGCCACCGAACTGCCACGCGGGCGCCCGCACGCGGGGAACCTGTACCCGATCTTCCCCTGCGCGGACGGCTATGTACGGATCTGCGTGCTGGCCAAGCGCCAGTGGCGCGGCATGTTCGGCTGGCTGGGCGAGCCGGAGGAGTTCGCCCACCCCAAGTACGACACCCTCGCGGCCCGGTTCGGCGCCTCCGAGCGGCTGCACGCTCTCATCGGGGAGCTGTTCCGGGACAAGACGCGCGATGAACTGGTGGCGCAGGGGCAGGAGCGCGGGGTGCCGATCGCGGCGCTGCTGGAGCCGGGTGAGGTGCTGGCCGGCCCGCACTTCCTGGAGCGTGGGGGCCTGATCGACGCCGAGGTCGCCCCGGGCCTGACCGGGCGCGTCCCGTCGGGGTATGTCGAGGTGAACGGCGTGCGGGCGGGGTTCCGGCACCGGGCGCCGGAGGTGGGCGAGCACAACGGCGAGGTGTTCGCCGAGCCGGTGCTTCCCGCCCCCGCCGCGGTCGGGCCGGTGGCTCCCCGGCGGCCGCTCGACGGGCTTCGGGTGCTGGACCTGGGCGTGATCGTGGTCGGCGCGGAGCTGGGACGGCTGCTGGCCGACCAGGGCGCGGAGGTCATCAAGATCGAGAGCCGGGCCTACCCGGACGGCAGCCGCCAGTCGCTGAACGGCGAGCTCATCAGCGTCAGTTTCGCCTGGGGACACCGCAACAAGCTCAGCGCCGGGATCAATCTGCGCTCACCGGAGGGCCTGGAGATCTTCAAGCGGCTCGCCGCCGAGTCCGACGTCATCCTGTCCAACTTCAAGCCGGGCACGCTGGAGTCGCTGGGGCTGGGCTACGACGTGATCAGCGAACTGAACCCGCGGATCATCATGGCCGACAGCAGCGCGCTCGGCGCGAGCGGGCCGTGGAGCAGGCGGATGGGGTACGGGCCGCTGGTACGCGCCGCCACGGGGCTGACCTGGCTGTGGCGCGACACCGGCGTCGAGGCCGGATTCTGCGACGCCATCACGATCTACCCCGACCACATCGCGGCCCGGGTCGGCGCGGTCGGGGTGCTGGCGGCGCTGATCGAGCGGCGGCGTACGGGCAGGGGCGGCACGGTGAGCGTGGCCCAGGCCGAGACGATCCTCACCCAGATGTCCACAAGCTTCCTGCGCGAGTCGCTGCGGCCCGGGACCTTCACCCCGCACGGCAACAGGGGGGAGTGGGACGCGCCGCAGGGCCTGTACCCGTGCGCCGGTGATGACGAGTGGTGTGTGGTGAGCGTGGCGGGGGAGCAGCAGTGGCGCGGCCTGTGCCAGGTCATCGGCCGGCCCGACCTGCTCGCCGACGGCAGGCTGGCCGACTCGGAAGGCCGCCGCGCGCATCGGGCGCTCATCGACGCCGCCGTCACCGCCTGGACCTGCGTCACCCCGCCGCGGGAGGCGATGAAGCGGCTGCAGGCGGCGGGCGTACCGGCCGGGATGATGCAGCGGGTGACCGAGTACCTGGAGGACCCGCAGCTCACCGCGCGCGGCTTCCTGCGCGAGATGCGCCAGCCCCAGATCGAGCACGTGCTGCGTACCGAGAACGCCCCGGCCACCTTCCGCGGGGTCGCCGATCCCGACCTGCGCCCGGCGCCGCTGGCGGGGGAGCACACCCGGCCGGTGGCGGCCAAGATCCTCGGCCTACCCGAGTCGGAGGTCCAGGCGCTCATCGAGGCCGGAGTATTGGAGGAAGCGGGCAAGTGACGTACTTCGACCGGGACGGCGACGTCCAGATCTTCTCCACCGATGAGGGCAGTGGGCCCGCACGACAAGGTCGAGGTCTGGCAGGGCGCGGGCCACTTCCTGCACCAAGAGCAGCCCGACCGGTTCAACGATCTGGCGCTGACCTGGATCAAAACACTTCCGCAGGAAACTTCTGAAGGAGCAGACCATGGGTGAGCCCGCCGCGCTCGTCGAGCGCCGCGACCACACTATGTTGATCACACTGAACCGGCCCGAGGTGCGTAACGCGGTGAACGCGGAGCTGACGCGGGCCGTCGGCGAGGCACTGGACGAGGCCGATGCCGACCCCTCCGTCCGCGCCGTGGTCCTGACCGGGGCCGGGGACAGGGCGTTCTGCGCGGGTGCCGACCTCAAGGCGGTGGCCCGTGGGGAATTCTCCGGCGAGGGACTCAAGCCGCACTGGGGTTTCGCCGGGTGTGTCACCCATCCGATCGCCAAGCCGGTCATCGCCGCCGTGAACGGGTTCGCGCTCGGCGGTGGCACCGAGATCGCGCTGTGGGCGGACCTGGTGGTGGCCGCCGAGACCGCCCGCTTCGGGCTGCCGGAGGTCAAACGCGGCATCATCGCCGGTGCGGGCGGCGCGTTCCGCCTGGCCGCGCAGCTCCCCACGAAGGTCGCCATGGAGATCCTGCTGACCGGCGAGTCCGTGACCGCCGCGGACGCACTGCGGCTCGGCCTGGTCAACCGGGTCGTCCCGCAGGAAGAGGTGGTGCCGGCCGCGCTCGCCCTGGCCGAGACGATCGCCGCCAACGCCCCGCTGGCCGTGCAGGCGAGCAAGCGCATCGCCCGCGGCATCGCCGGCGGCGCCATCCCTGGGGAGCAGGCGGCCTGGGAGCGCACGGCCGCGGAGACCGCCCTGATCATGCGGTCGGCGGACGCGAAGGAGGGGCCGCGCGCCTTCGCCGAGAAGCGCGCCCCGGTGTGGGAGGGCCGATGAACCGCGCACCCGTCATCGCCGGCCTCGGCATCACCGAGATGGGCAAGGTCTACGGCCGCACCGCACCCGAGTTCGCCGCCGAGGCCGTACGCCTGGCCGCCGCCGACGCCGGGCTCGACCTCCGCCAGGTGGACGGCCTGCTGACCAACACCGGCCTGTCCGGCGACGTCGGCCTGGGCCTGCAGCGCGACCTGGGGCTGCGCGAGCTGCGGCTGCTGTCGGAGGTGCAGGCGTACGGCTCCTCGGCCGGGGCCATGGTGCAGTACGCCGCCATGGCCGTGGCGTCGGGGATGGCGGACGTGGTGGCCTGCGTCTTCGCCGACGCGCCGCTGAAGGACCCCTCCTCCGGCGCCGGAGCCGCCTACGCCGGAGCGGGCCGGGTGCCGTCAGGCTGGCAGGGGCTGGCCGCGGCCTCGGGCATCTACAGCGCCAACACCATGTACGCCCTGGCCGCCCGCAGGCACATGCGGCGCTACGGCACCACCAGCGAGCAGTTGGGGCACATCGCCGTCGCCCAGCGCGCCTGGGCGACCCGCAACCCGCGGGCCCAGATGCGCGAGCCGATCACGCTTGAGGACCACCAGAACTCCCGGTGGATCGCCGAGCCGTTCCACCTGCTGGACTGCTGCCTGGTCAGCAACGGCGGCGTGGCGGTCATCGTCACCTCCGCCGACCGGGCCGCCGACCTGGCCCAGCCCCCCGTGCACATCAGAGGATGGGCCCAGGCGCACCCGGGATACGTCATGGGCAGGGGCAGCGAGTTCGGCCTGGTCAGCGGGGCGGCCCGGTCCGGGCCCGCGGCCCTGAAGATGGCCGGGGTGTCGCTTTCGGACATCGACGTGGTGGAGCTGTACGACTGCTACACCTTCACCGTGCTCATCTCGCTGGAGGACTACGGCTTCTGCGCCAAGGGCGAGGGCGGCCCGTTCGTCGCCGGCGGCGTCCTGGGGCCGGAGGGGAGCCTGGCGGTCAACACCGGCGGCGGTCAGCTGTCCTCGTACTACATGTGGGGGATGACCCCGCTGTCGGAGGCCGTCATCCAGGCCCGCGGCCAGGGTGGCGAACGCCAGGCGCCCCGGCACGACATGGTGCTGGTCAGCGGCAACGGCGGCGTCCTGGACCACCACTCCACCCTCATCCTCAGCCCGCACGCGCGATAGGAGCACGCCGATGCCCGTGGGAATCGTCCGCCGCGACGCGGCCACCGCCGAGTTCTTCGACGGCACCGCGCGCGGTGAACTGCTGATCCGCCGCTGCGAGGAGTGCGGCGGCACCTCCGCACCGCAGACCCGCACCTGCCCGCACTGCGCCTCGCCCGCCCTGTCCTGGACGCCCGCCACCGGTACCGGGACGGTGGAGAGCTGGTCGGTGGTGCACACCAAGGGCCTGCCGCCGTTCACCGTCGCGATCGTCGAACTGGACGAGGGGCCGTGGCTGCAGGCTCAGATCACCGGCGTCGAGCCCGGGCAGGTGCGCGCCGGCATGCGCGTGCGCGTCGCGTACGAACGCCCCGACGAGGGCGAGAGCGTCCCCGTTTTCCGCCCCGCGTCTCCCTGAGCCGGGCGCCTACCGGGTGCGTCTCACCCGCCATTACGCTGGGCGGGATGGACATCCAGCAGCTGCGGTACTTTGTGGCGGTGGCCGAGGAGCTCCACTTCGGCAGGGCCGCCGAGCGTCTGCACGTGACGTCCTCCCCGCTCAGCAGGCGCATCCGGGAGCTGGAAAAGGAGCTCGGCCAGGAGCTGTTCGACCGCCGCTACCACCAGATCGAGCTGACCCCCTTCGGGCATGTCTTCCTCGAACCCGCCCGCGACGTCCTGGCCCGCTTCGACGCCCTTGCGGGCTTGGCGGCCCAGGCCGCTCCGGCGCCGCCGGCCCGGGTGCGGGTGGGGGCCACGCCGCTTGCCCCCACCCAGGTCCTGGACCTGGTCCTGGAGACCCTCGAGAAGGTCAGCCCCGGCATCGAACTGCCGGTCACCCTGGAGCCGTCCGCGGGCCTGCTCGGCCTGATGGCGACGCACAAACTGGACATCGCCGTCGTGCATCTGCCCGTGGACGATCCCGATCTGGGCAGCCTGGCGCTCGCGGAGTACCGATTCGCCGTCGTCATGCGCCCCGGCGACCCGCTGGCCGACCGGGAGGAGCTGACGCTGGGCGACCTGGCCGACCGGCAGATGCTGCTCACCTCGCCCAAGGTGCACCCCCTGGTGATGAACCGGCTGCGCGATCATCTGCGAAGCGGCGGCGTCACCCGCATCCGCGAACTCCCCCACAACGACGTCGTCCAGATCGCCGCGCACGTCGCCCACTCCGATGCTCTGTCGCTGGTGGCGTCCAGCAGCCTCGCGGGCCGCGTCCTCGGCGAGAGCGGCCTGGTCCTCGTGCGGTTGAACGATCCGGACCTCCACTTCCAGCTCGGCGTCGTCTGGCCGGCGAGCCTGGAGGCACGGGGCGGCCCCGTGGTGGACGCCGTGAAGGCCCTGCGCGAGCGCCGGGGCGCCTCCCTCACCATCCTCTGATAGCGCTCGGTCCACTTCCGCCGACACGTTCACCATGGTGAAGAAGCCGTGCATCCGGCCGTCGCGGGTGTGCGCCCGCTCCCGCTCCACGTCCCGCACGACGAGCACGTGGCTGCCTCCGGCGGGCTTGCCGGGCTGCACGGGGGCACATGCGGATGAGGGGAATTGTGTCTTGGTCTAACTCCTGGCGCGTCCGGCGGCAATAGAGCGGTCCAAGGCTTGGGTGAACACACGAGAGCCGGGCCAAAGTTTCGGGCGTGTGAACACTGTACGAACGCGGGCGGGTGGGACCAGAGTGAAACCATCCACCACTTGCCGCGTTCCCGCCCCACGGGTCGGGCGCGTGTTCCCCCACCCCGACCGCTGCTCCCCGGCAGGAGGACCTCGCCATGCCATTCGCCCCGTTGGACGGCGTACGAGTCGTCGACTTCTCCTGGAACGTCGCCGGCCCGACGTCCACCAAGGTGCTCGCCGCCCTGGGCGCCGAGGTGTTCAAAATCGAGTGGCCGACCCGCCCGGATCCGGGTCGCATGTTCTCCTTCTCGCCCACTACCGAGGGAATCTACGACAGCGGCGGATTCTTCGCCGACCTCAACATCGGCAAACGCAGCTTCACCGTCGACGCTCGCTCTCCCGAAGGGCTCGCCCTGCTGGAGCGGCTCATCACCGCCAGCGACATGGTCGTGGAGTCGTACTCGCCCCGCGTGATGGCCGGATGGGGGCTCACCTACGAGCGCATGCGCGAACTGAACCCCGGCATCATCTATCTGAGCGTGTCCGGCTTCGGCCACAGCGGCCCGCATGGCTCCTATGTCAGCTACGGACCGACCGCGCAGGCGGCGTCCGGCGTCACCTACGCTTCGGGCGAGCCGGGCAGGGAACCCGCCGGATGGGGCTACTCCTTCCTCGACGTCATGACCGGCTACCAGGCCGCGTACGCCGCGGTGGCCGCGCTGCGGGGCAGGACGACCAGCGGCCAGGGCACCCGCATCGACCTCTCCCAGGTCGAAACGGGCGCGGCCATGCTCGGCCCGATCCTGCTCGACTGCGCAGCACGCGGCGCGGGAACGGACGAGACGGCCTTCCCGCCCGGCAACCGGGCCCGCTGGCGGGCGGGCGGCGGCGACGGGTACCGCTACGAACACGGCGCGCCGTACAACGTCTACCCGACCGCTGACGGCGACCACGACGCGTTCTGCGCGATCGGCGTGCTGGAGGAGGACGAGTGGAAGAACCTGCGCGCCTGCATGGGCGATCCTGAGTGGGCCAGGGACGAGCGGTTCGCCGACCTGGAATCCCGCCTGGCCAACCAGGACGACCTCGACGCCCGGCTCGCCGAGTGGACCGCCGGGTTCGGCAAGTACGAGCTCATGGACCGGCTCCAGCACGCCGGGGTGCGCTGCGCCGCGGTGCAGAGTGGACGGGACCGGCTGGAGTCGGACCCCTCACTCGCCGCCCGCGACGTCTTCCAGCGGCTGCGCCACCCGGTCGTGGGCGAACACCGCTTTGAGGCGCTGCCCCTGCACATCAACGGGGAGAGTCTGCCGCTGCGCGAGCACTGGCCCCTGCTCGGCCACGACACCGACGACATCCTGCGCACCGTCCTGCGACTCGACGAAGCCGAGATCGACCGGCTGCGCGAGGCCGGCGTGACCTGGCCGGCCGGACTTCCCTTCACCCGCCTGACCCCGGAGACCCACTGATGACCGAGCAGACCCTTCCCCTCGATGGCGTGACCGTGCTCGAACTCGACCTCGGCCTGGCCCAGTACGCCGGCAAGCTGATGGCCGACCTCGGCGCCCGCGTCATCAAGGTGGAGCCGCCCGAGGGCGCGCCCACGCGGCAGGCGCCCCCGCACCTGGAAAGCGGCGAGAGCGTTCCCTTCGCCCACTACAACACCTGCAAGCGCTCGGTCGTCCTCGACCCGGCGGCCCCGGAGGGACGCGAGCGCTTGCACGGCCTCATCCGCCGTGCGGACGTGCTGCTCGACGGGCTCGGGCCTGACGGAGCCGAACGGCTCGGCCTGACCGAGGACGTCCTCGGCGTCCTGCGGCCGGGCCTCGTCCACGTCGCGATCACCCCCTTCGGGCTCACCGGGCCCTGGCGGGATCTCGCGGCCTGCGACCTGGTCTCGATGGCGCTCGGCGGTGTAACCGCGCAGACCGGCTACGACTCCGTGGACGGCGCCCCGGCCCGGCCGATCACTCCTGCCGGAGGGCAGGCCGCGCACTTCGCCGGCGTGCTGGCCGCCACGTACGCGGTCGCCGCGCTGAACGCACCCCGCCCGGACAAGGTCACCATCCTGGACGTCGCCGTACACGACGCGATCGCCGTCTCGACCGAGATCGCGGTGTCGATGTGGGAGTTCGGCGGCCAAACCATCTACCGGCACACGGGGCGGCACGCTGCGGCGCCCTTCACCACCCCGCGATGGCAGTTCCGCTGCGCCGACGGGCGATACCTGTGCGCGCTCACCCTGTATCTCAACGATCGGCGCTTCGCGACCATCTGCGACTGGTTCGACGCAAAGGGCTTCGAGCATGACCTGCGCGATGATCGCTTCCGCACGGAGCGTCAGCGTGATGTGCGCATGCAGGAAATCGTGGACACCATCGCGCGATTCTGCGCCGCGTTCCCCAGCGATGACCTCTTCGCCGAGGCCCAGGAGCGCGCCATCCCGTGGGCGAAGGTGCTCACCCCGGCCGAGATCGCGGCCGACGAGCACCTGCACGCCCGCGGCTTCTACACCGACGTCGAGCACGAAGACGGCCGGCGCTTGCCGTACCCGGGCATGCCCTGGACCGGGATGCCGACCGCCTTCACATCGGCGACTCCGGGACGACGCCGACGCGCACCCCGGGTCGGCGAGGACAACGACCTGATCCTCTCCACACCCCCCACCCTCTGAATGGAGGCAGCCATGCCGATGGCCGTATCGCCGGGAGCGGAACGGGCACGCGCAGCCGCGATCAACGCCCGCCTGGACGGGCTACCGGGCTTCGGGCTCAACATGATGGGCCGGATCGCCCTGATGCTGACCTTCCTGTTCGCCAACTACGACATCAGCGTCCTGACGATCACGCTGCCGGCGCTGAGCACAGACCTCGGTCTTTCCGGCCTCGATTTGAGCTGGCCCGTGGCGGCGAACCTCGTCGCCTACGGCGTGGGCGCCTACATCTGCGGCCACATCGCCGACCGCCGGGGGCGCCGCCTCGGGCTCGGGCTGACCATCCTCATCCTCGGCATCGGCGGCGTGCTGTCGGCCTTCTCCTGGGACCTCGTCAGCTTCACTGTGTTCCGCTTCATCACCGGTTGCGGGATGGGAGCGGTCCTCGCGCTCGCCACGGTCTACCTCGGAGAGTTCGCGCCCAAGGGCCGCCGGGGGCGCATCATCAGCCAAATCTACCTCGTTCAGGCGATCCTACTGATCGTCATCGGCTTCGTCTCGTTGCCGGTGCTCGACCTGGACGGCGGCTGGCGGATCCTGCTCGGCGCGGGTGGTCTGGTCCTGCTGGTGCTGCCGCTGCTCAACGACCGCGCTCTGATGGAGTCGCCGCGCTGGCTCGCCGAACACGCCCGGCTCGACCGCGCCGAGAAACTGACCCGCGCCATCGAGACCCGCATGGGGGTCACGCCGTCCGCCGCCGAGCAGGCCCCACCCCCCGAGGAGGTCGGGGAAGAGGCCACGAAGGTGCCGCTGTCGGCCCTGCTGCGCAAGCCGTATGCCGGACGTCTGGCCGTCTCGGTGATCTTCTGGTTCGCCTACTACGTCGCCTTCTACGGTCTTAACAGCTATATGGCGATCATCCTCGAAGATCTCGGGGTGGCCCTGAGCGACGCGATCCTCATCACCGTCATTACGCGTCTCACCGGCCCGATCGCCTGCATCCTGCTCATCACCGTGATCGAGCGGGTCGAGCGCCGGACCATCATCATCCTCGGCTGCCTGGCCCAGGGGATAGGTCTGGCCTTCCTGATCACCGATCTCGGCATGGGTGTCTTCACCGCCGCCATGCTCCTGTACACCTTCGCGGTCGGCATCGTCACGCCTCCCGCCTTCACCTACACGGCGGAGATGTTCCCCACCCGCGCCCGGGGCACTGCGGCCGCGATCGGCGACGGTGTCGGCCACTTCGGCGGCGCCATCGCTCCTTTCTTGATCCTGCCCATTCTGCAGAGTTTCGGCGGCACCTGGACGGTCATCGCCGTCATCGCCTGCATCTGCGTCGCGGCGGCGGCCATCAGCGCCGGCGTACGCACCAGGAACCGGGCGCTGACCGAGATCGCGGCCTGACGACGATGCACCACCCCCCTCTCGTGACCGACGCGCTGGAATACCCTGCGATGAACGACGACGGGAGGGGAGGCGGTGTGGACTCCCGGCTCGATCTGCTGGAGTGGCTGGGGGCCCTGGGCAGGCTGAACGACGAGCTCAACCACTTCGAGGACATCGCCACCTTCCTCGATCGGATCGCCGAGACCGCCGCGCTGATGTTCGGCTGCGACTTCGCCCTGCTGCTCGTCGCCGACGCGGACGGCACCTTGCGTAAGGCGGGGGCGCACGGGCTCGACCCCGACTACCTCAGCTCGTTCAGACCTTTCCGGCCCGATGAGCGCAATGACATGTGGACGCCCATCCTGGAGGCGATCGACAGCGGGCAGCCCGTTCAGGTCCCCGACATCGACGCCGAGCCCCGGCTGCGCTACTGGCAGCCGATGGGACACCGCCAAGGCTTTCGCAGTTTCACCAGTGTTCCGCTCATCTCCAGGGCGGGGTGCCGCGGCGTGCTGAACGTGTACAACCGCATGACGCGGACCTTCGACGCCCTTGAGTTGGCGCTGCTGCGTTCGATCGCCGGATACGCCGCCGCGGCCGTCGAGACCGCCACCCTGCACCAGGAACGCGCCCAGCGTCTCAGCCAGCTCACCGAACTGCTGCGCCAGCGCGAACTGGCCGACGACGTCCACACCCTGCTCACCAGGACCGTGCTGGATCGGCAAGGCGTGATCGGCATCGCCCGCGCACTGGGGCAGGTGCTCACCGCCGCGGTGGTGATCGAGGACTTTGGCCAGCGAATCCTGGCCGCGGTGAGCCAGGACGAGGGACGCGCCGACGTGCGCGCCCTGATCAGGACCGCCCGGGCCGTGAAGCCGCCGTCGATCGGCGATGTGGACTCACGCCGCCCCTCCACCCTGGTCAACGGGGAACGTGAGGACGGGCGGGTCCTCTACGCCGCTCCCGTCGTGCTCGACCAGCGGATCGTCGGGACGCTGTGGGCGCTCGTGCCGGCGGAACTGGACGGCTCGCTCGTCCGTCGTGCCATCGAGCACGGCACCATGGCCGTCGCGCTGGACATGCTCGGCCACAAGGTGCAAGAGCAGTCCCGCGCGCAGACGGACGCGCAACTGCTGTCCGATCTCCTCGGCGCGGCCGGGCGTTCCTCGGCCGAACTGGTGATGGAGACCGCCGACCGTCTGGGCTACGACCTGCGCTCACCTCAGCTCGCGCTCCTGGCAGGCGACCCGGACGGCGTCGCCGATGGTGAAACTCTCCAGTCGGCGATCGAGGCCGTCAGATCGGGCCTCGGCGACCGCGCCTGCCAGCCGTTTACCGCCCGCCACGGCAACGTCGTCGCCGTGCTGCTTCCGGCAGGGGAAAACTTCGTCTTGTCGCCCGACCAGGCAGCCGCCGCGATGCGCAAGGCCCTTGACCCGCATCCCCGCACGGCCGCCTGGCCCGTGGTCATGGCGGGCATGTGCCAAGACCTCGCCGCCATCCGCGACAACCTCGCCCTCGGCGAGAACCTGCTGCGCCTGGCGCGCCGATCCCGGCGGCCCGGCACGATCCTCGACGCTCGCCGCCTCGGCGTCTACCGACTGCTGGTTGAGACCTCGGATGTCGAACGCCTTAGGGCACTGCGCGAGGAAGTACTGGGCTCCCTGCTCGCCTACGACGAGCGGCATGGCAGCTCCCTGGTGGACACGCTGGAGTGCTATCTGGCCAACGACCTGCGTGCCAAGGTCACGGCCAAGGAGCTGATGATCCACATCAACACGCTGACCTACCGACTCGGCCGCATACAGGAGATCCTCGGCGTCGAGATCAAATCCCCTTCCAACCTCGTCACTCTCCAACTCGGTTTGACGATTCACCGCGTCCTGGGCTGATCCGACATCGCGGAAGCGGGCGACGGAGACACGATGTCGAGGCAGCGCCGAGGTCCGACGAAGGTCAGGAATGTCAACGACCAAGAGCGTGTCGCCGCTGGTGGCCGAGCCACTTTCGGTCGGCGGCAGCGGCGCGGGCGCGCGACGCGCGGATGCGCTCGGGGCCATGCCGGGCGACGAATTCCCGGAAGAGGCTCCACACCGCGGCGAGCCCGATCACCGCCTCCGGCGGCGCGTCCTTCCACGCCGGGATCCGCTCGGCGCCTTCGCCGAGATGATGATGCACCGGCGAGGCCACCATCTGGATGCCTGGATGGCCGCCGTCGACGCCGACGATTTGCCTGAGCTGCACTCCTTCGTCGCCGGACTACGCAGCGACCACGACGCCGCCCGAGCGGGCCTGAACTTGCGCCATAGCTCCGGACCGGTCGAAGGGCACAGCAGCCGCATCAATGATTAAACGACAGATGTACGTCGGGGTTGGCCCGGCCGTACATCTGCCGTTTGAGCATCTTAGAAGTTACGTGGAATCTGGCCGTGGAGGTGATCATGTCTCCTCGGTCCTGACCACGGAACTGGGGAGATGGCTTGAGCGGCACGGTGGTGCTGGAGGAGAAGTGGCCGGTGCTGGGCCGGCATGCGCGGGCGGCCGAGTGGCTGCGGATCTGGGTGGACCTGGGAAGGGCGCCGCGGACGATCGATGCCTACGCGCGCGGGTTGGCCGAGTACCTGGAGGTGTGCGAGCGCGAGGGCGTCGACCCGGTAACGGCCAGCCGGGCGCACATCGGCGTATTCGTGCGGGCGTTGACCGAGCGTCGCAGCCGTCGGGGCGCGAACGTCGTCGCGCTCGATTCGGGCTCCGGCTTGTCGAACGCGACCATTCAGCAGCGGATCGTGCCGGTCAGGCTGTTCTACGACCACCTCATGGAGGAGGGCCTGCGGGATTCCAACCCGGTCGGCCGGGGACGGTACACGCCGGGCCGGCGCTGGGGCGGGTCTCGGGGCAGGCATCAGCGTGGTCTGGTGCCCCGGTTGACGAAGCTGCCGTGGATCCCCACCGAGCAACAGTGGAGGAACGTCCTGGCGGTCGCGGCCGAGGAACCCATCCGCAACCGCGTCATGCTCGCCCTGGCCTACGACGCCGCGTTGCGGCGCGAAGAGCTGTGCTTGCTGCGCACCGATGACCTCGACCCGGCGCACCGCACCCTGCGGATCAGGGCGGAGACCACGAAGAACCGGCTGGAACGTGTGGTGCCGTACTCGGCGGCGACCGGTGTGCTGTTGTCGAGGTATCTGGCGCACCGGATGAGGATCAGCAGGGCGCGCGGGCTGTTGTTCCTGTCGGAATCGCGGCGCAATCACGCCCAGCCGTTGAGTTTGTGGACCTGGTCGAAGGTCGTACGCCGGATCGCGCTGGCCGCCGAGGTCCCGCAGTTCTCCACTCACACGACTCGGCATCTGTGCCTGACGGATCTGGCCCGGATGGGCTGGGAACTGCACGCGATCGCGACGTTTGCCGGGCATCGTCATACCGACTCCACCCTGCAGTACATCCACTTGTCCGGCCGGGACCTGGCCGACAAGCTCAGCCGCGGCATGGAGCACATCCATGCGTGGCGCATCGCGATGCTCACCGGCATCGACACCTCTGCGGCGATCGCAACAACGGGAACGTCGCGATGATCGCCGTATTCCCCAGGGCCGCCGAGGCTCCCACGCCCCGCTGGCGCTCACCCCTTGCTGGTCACCGCTTCGATACGACGGTTGAGGTTCGCGCCGACGAGATGCGGGGCATCGCCGAGCTCGGCGTCCGTAACCTGCGGCGGCTGCAATATCATGACCGGTCCGCCCCCGGCTGGACGACGGTCGGACGGCTGGTGCGTCCGCTCGAAGTCCTCAACGCCGGCCTGGACGGCCCGGTCACGCCGCATCGGCAACGCGCCATGCTGGATGTCGTCGCGCTCTTGCTGTTGCGCTGTGCCGAGGAGGGCCGGACCTTCTGGGGCTGGACCGAGGACGAATGGGTCCACGTGCTGGGCCGTGACCAGGCGAGGTTTCGCCGCAACGCGCCCGCTTGGGCCGGTGATGAGGTCCGCCCCTATCTGGCGGCGCACGCCTACCTGCTGGGCTCGTTCACCGGCTTCGATCGCCTCGGCAGCTTCCAACGCCTCACCCTGGCCCGGCAGATCTTCGGGCGTGACCGGTTGAGTGAGGAGCTTGCTCAGGTTCGAGCCGTCCTGGACGAGTGGGGTTACCGGCTCGGTCGCGACGACGACACGCTGTTGCCGATGGTGGCCTGCCGGCTGTTCCTGCTCAACCGCAGCCCTCACATCGACGAGTTGACCACCGAGCTGTTCGATCGCGTCCGGCGGGAGCGTCTGCTGCCGGGCGCGCAAATGAACACCTTGCACGCCCTGCAACGGGCGGTGAGCGCGCTGGGGTTCTGCGATCCGCCCCGGCAGGGCACCGGCCGTCACTCGGCCCGCGCCACCGGCGGCGCACCAGAGTGGGAGCAGTGGGTCGACCGCTGGCATGCCACCTCGACGTTGACGCCCCGAACTCGCAGCGGCGTTCGCTCCAACCTGCTCAAAGTCGGCCGCTGGCTCCAGGCCGAACACCCCGACGCCGCCGACCCGGCCGACTGGACCCGGCAGACCTGCGCGGCCTGGGTCGCCGCGCTCGACCGGATGAACGTCGGCGACTACGTCCAGCGCACCGTCGGCCTCAAGGACCGCATCGGCAAGCCGCTGGAAGCCGGCAGCAAGGAGGGGCAACTCGCCGCACTGCGCAGGTTCTTCACCGACTGCCAGGAATGGGAGTGGCTGCCCCGCCGTTTCGACCCACAACGCGCGCTGGCGACCCCGCGCAGCATCGCCGCGCTCCTCGGCCCGAACCCCCGCGTGATCGCTGACGAGATCTGGGCCAAGCTGTTATGGGCCGGCTTGAACCTCGACCAGGCAGACCTGCCGCAGACCAGATCGGGGCACTTCTATCCGATCGAACTCGTCCGCGCGATCACCGTGACCTGGCTGTTCAGCGGGCTGCGCAGCGACGAGATCGCCCGGCTGCGCCTCGGATGCATCCGCTGGCAGCACCAGGACGCCCCGATCTCCGGCGACTCCGACCAGGTCCTGGCCCGCGACGCGGTCTGCCTCCTGGACGTTCCCACCCACAAGACCGGAACCGCCTTCACCAAGCCCGTCGACCCGATCCTGGGCCAGGCCATCGACGCCTGGCAGGCCGTCCGCCCCGACCAGCCGGTCTTCGTCGACCGCCGCACCGGCGAGCAGGTGCACCTGCTGTTCGCCTTCAGGGCCCGCCGGATCTCCTCCTCCTACATTAACAACACCGTCATCCCTATGCTCTGCCGCAAGGCTGGCGTCCCGGCCACCGACGTCCGCGGGAACATCACCAGCCACCGGGCCCGCTCCACCATCGCCGGCCGGCTCTACAACGCCAAGGAGCCGATGACGCTGTTCGAGCTGCAGGCCTGGCTCGGCCACCGCTCCCCGCAGTCCACCCGGTACTATGCAAAGATCACCCCGGCGACGCTGACGCGGGCCTACACCGACGCCGGATACTTCGAACGCAACGTCCGCACCATCGAGGTGCTGGTCGACCGAGACGCCGTCGAGAACGGGGCCGCGGCCGCCGGAGAGCCATGGCAGTACTACGACCTGGGACACGGGTTTTGCAACTACACCTTCTTCGAGCAGTGCCCGCACCGGATGGCTTGCGCCAAGTGTGACTTCTACACGCCGAAGGACTCCTCCAAGGCTCTGTTGCTGGAGGCCAAGGACAACCTGCAGCGCATGCTCGCCGCCGTCCCGCTCACCGACGACGAGCGGGCCGCGGTCGATGACGGTCAGGCAGCCCTTGACCAGCTTCTGGAACGTCTTGCCGACGTCCCCACGCCGTCCGGTGCGCCCCCGCGGCAGATCGGTATTCCGGCTCAGGCGACGCTGCTTCCGGTCATCGCTGTCAACCAGAAGCCGACGTAATCGACCTGCGGCAGGCCCCGCGACCAGGCAGCATGACGGCATGACGGATCTCCGATGGGACGAGGTCAGGGAATTCTTCGATCCCGACTTGATGGGCGCACTGCCGGACCTCTTTGTCCCGGACGCCACCGTCGAGGACTGATAGACCTTCCTGGACTTGGTCAGAGCGCGTGGATGGCAGTGGCAGTACTCGCAAGGCGACACGGTGCTGCCGCTGCCCACCGCCGCCGAAGTGCTCGCGCGTCCACCCGAGGCTGAGACGGTGTCGCTGCGAGTCTGGCCTGCTCCGGCCGTGCTCGCGATCTTCAGGCTCATATCGGAGACCGAAATCGACTTCGACGTCGACCTTCGTGAACTGCAAGGTCAAGAGGGCGTCGACACCCTCTGCGACTTCCTTCGGGCCATCGGGAGTGAACTCGGCAAGCCGGTGCTGATGACCCCCGGAAGGCGGAAGCCAAGAACACCCGGTCCTCGGCTTCGATCCCGTTGTCAGCAAGGTCGTCCTACTCGGGGATTCGGCACCCAACTGACCGCGACCGATCGGCACGGCTTGACAAAACAAATTCCACATAATGATGCGGTTGACGTGGCCTTCCACCTTGCCTGAGCTATAGGGCAAGGTCAGGCCGGCTCTGGCGGCGTCGAAGTCGCGCCGCAACCCTGCCACGAAGGAATGGAGCTCTGGCAGGTCATCAGCCTGAACCCGCTTCATCCACTGCTCCAGGCCGTCACCACCGAGCCGCAGCATCATGTAGGCGAAGGCGCGGACGTGCTTGCGGAGCGCGGCAAGGGCCGGGCAGGCCGTGGTCAACATCTGCAGGTGCTGTTGTTCGCCGGCCTTGAGGGTGCCGGGGTGGCGGAGGAACCAGCCGGTGGCCTGGCGGACGGTGGGCGGCGATGGCGGCGGCGACGCGATGGTGGCCGGTGATCTCCAGGGCCGGACGTACTCGCGTACCGACTTGCCTGCCCCGCGGTAGCCCATGGCCCTGATCTCCTGGTAGAGCTGCTCGGCGTTGGTGCAGCCCTGATTCCAGCGCCTGCGCAGGTGGCCGGCGAACTCCTCGATCATCCTGGGGCGTTTGCCGGTGCCGTTGTGCACGAGCAACTCCTCCGGATCGTTCGCTCGGGCGAAGCGGCGCACGGTGTTGCGGGCGAGCTTGAGCTCGCGGGCGATCGCGCGCAGGTCGTGGCCTTGCGCGAGCAGCTGGTGGATGAGGGCGTGCCGGTGGCGGGTCCGCTCGGCCAAGCGGCCCGACCGCGGCTCGGAGCCGGCGGACTCACCGGGTTCGCTGAGCCCGGACGCCGAGCAGTGGACCAACGTGCTGCGGGAGGAACGGCGGATCACCGAGGCCGACCAGGTGATCGACCTGACTCCGTACCTCGGCCCGGATAAGGCGGCGTACATGCGGGTGTCGGACTCCTTCCCGGACGACGACTGGGGCGGCCGCGTCTACCACGTCACCGCCACTGCCTCTGCGGGGTGGAGTTGTCCGCCAGGCTCATTCCGATGGCAGCCGAGTAGGTCGCCGAACCTACCGCCGACCGGCGTCGGCTTCGCCCGGGCCTTGGCGGTGGCATGCCGGGGTCGGGATCCGATTGTCCGCGCCGAGCCGTGCCAAACCGCGCATCGGAAACCGACTCCCGCCGAGCACGCGCGGCCTCATCGGGGCAC
This sequence comes from Thermopolyspora sp. NPDC052614, assembly GCF_040678635.1. Classification (NCBI taxonomy): domain Bacteria; kingdom Bacillati; phylum Actinomycetota; class Actinomycetes; order Streptosporangiales; family Streptosporangiaceae; genus Thermopolyspora; species Thermopolyspora sp. NPDC052614. The sequence goes on along the minus strand of NZ_JBFATZ010000005.1, from coordinate 344,148 downwards.
GCCCTTCAAAAAAGTCGTCGGTCGAGCTGAGCGAGCATGCTACAACCGGGCCTGGGCGCCCAGATCAGTCCGTGTCGGTCGCCGCCAGCACCGCGACCGTCCGGCCTCCTGGGCGCAGCGTCGCGACGCCCACGTCCCAGGCGACCTCGTCGAACCACTGGGTGCCCGCGTCGAAGAGCAGCCAGGAGCACTCGTCGGCCAGGGCCGCCACCCCGTCCACTCCGTCCACCCCGTCCGTCGCGGACGCGCCGGTGAGCCCGGTTATGGAGCGCCAGGCGAGCAGCCGTCCGTAGGCCCCGCCGCGGGCGCTGCTGTAGGCCCCGCCGGTGGAGGCCGCGGCGAACAGTATCCGCATCACCTCGGCCGGTGTGGCCTGCCGTGCCGAGATCTCGCCGTCCCCCGCCAAGGCGTGCAGGCCGAGGGAGTCCAGCAGTTCAACGTTCAGAGGGGCCGGCTCGGGGAGGTGGAACAGCCGGGCCTCGGCCCGGCCGTTGGATTCCCTCGTCCAGTTCAGCACCGCCGCGGTGATCAGTTCCACGTCAGCCGGGGTGGTCACCTCCTCGGCCTGCGAAGCTGCGGTACGGGGGCGTGGCCTCCTGCCGTCGGAAGGTCCGAAGGGCATGCTGTACGCGGTGCCGTGCAGCGAGTAGTTCGGGAGCAGCAGGTCCCGTTCGATCTCCAGCAGGTGCAGCGGCAGTGCGGCGAGCGGATGCCCGGCCGCCGTCATCCGCCGGGCGCGTTCCCGTGCCTCGTCGGTCTCGCCGATATGCGGATGCCGGAGCAGCAGCTCGTGCGTCAGGCAGGCCAGCAGCTCCTGCGCTCCCTCGTCCTCCCTCACCAGCAGCGGCAACACGACCTCGGGCGGCTGCCCCGCCGCCAGCCAGGCGGCCAACGATCGCGCGGTGGACGGGCTGGCGCCCGTCTCGTGCACCAGGCGTACGGCGGTGGCGGCGTTGTCGCCGGCCGGGGTCAGGGCGAGCGCCTCCTGTACGAAGCCGAGCAGGTTATCGAACTGCCAGGCCTCCCCAGAGTGGGCGGACAGCCGCAGGCCCAGCTCGTACAGCTCCGCGGAACGCCCCTCCGCCGCCGCTCGCTCCACCTTTTCGCAGTGGTCGTAAACGCTTTCCTCCTCTGCCAGCCCGCGCAGAATCTCCTCCACTACCGGCTCCTTCCCGTATCCGGTGAACCGGTGCGTGCGGATCGCCTGGTCGGCAGCACCGATCAGGCGATCACCGTAGACCATGGCAACACAGCGAATAAGCGAATTTTGCTGATACGGATCGGTTGATCGGTGCGACGTGGGCATCACGTCGGCCGCTGCGGAACCTATGGCGCATCAGGCCTGGCGAGGGGCATGGTGGTCTCGGTGTTCCCAGGCTCGCCCGGCTGACGCGGGCGGGACGGGCATTACAGCTCGGCCTGCGCCTGGCGGACGTGACGCAGTATGCCGTGGGCCGGTGCGTCAGCGGCGATCGAGTCGGCCTCGTCGAGCAGTTTCCGCGCCTCGTCCCGGCGTCCCTCCTCGGCGGTGATGTAGGCCGGCCCCCGCGAGCTGGACCTGTTTGAACACGCGGCCGAGCTCTATCGGCGGCTCGGAGACGTACGCGGCGAGGCGGAGGCGCTGTTCTGGATCGGGTGTTTCCTTCAGGTCGTACGGGATGATCACGCCACGGCGGTTCCCGTGCTCAAGGAGTCTCACCACAAGGCCGTACAGGCGGGCGACCTGCTGACCGCGTCCTATGCCCTCCGTCATCTGGGCATCGCGGACCACAAGGCGGGGCGCTTGGAATCGGCGCGCGAACGGATGGAGGAGTCAACCCGCCTTCGCCGTGAGGTCGGATTCCTGCCCGGCGTCGCCGCCAATCTGCTAAGACATGTCCTAATCTCACTCGTACGGCTTCGCCGCAGTGAACCCTTCAAGGTAAATTCGCTGTGACGAGGGGTAGCAGAGCGTCTTGGTGCAGGAACTTCTCAACGTGCGTCAGTTCAGCTGCCCGATGCCTGGGTGATCTCTTTATAGCTCTGTCCTGAATGATCTGACAATGTGCTTTTCTGGTGGTTCAAGATCCGGTAGCGTGCGCTCCATCCCCCGGTACCCTTGGTGGGAGCGTGCGATGAACAATCATGCCTGCTTCTTGCCCACATCGGACCCGATGTCCGTGTTCAACTGAGGAGCGTGCGCAGTTGAACACCCCCGGGCATGCCTTGTCGCCCTCTTCGCGGCCTTGTTACCGTCCGACGCCGGAACAACACTCCACGGCATTCGCAATGGAAGCGACGACGTTTTTGGAGCGCTATGTCCAAGCCCTTTCCCGGCCACGATCTCTGGTGCCGTCGCTACCGGCCCGCCGACACGGCGGCCGCACGGCTCGTGTGCCTGCCGCACGCGGGCGGACCGGCGTCCTTCTTCCTGCCGGTGGCCAGGGAACTCGCTCCCCTGGTCGACGTGGTGTCCATCCAGTACCCGGGCCGGCAGGACCGTCGCGCCGAGACGCCCCTCACCGACCTGCAGGCGCTCGCCGACCAGGTCTACGCCGTCCTGCGCCATCAGATGGACCTGCCGCTCACCTTGTTCGGCCACAGCATGGGCGCGTCACTGGCGTTCGAGGTGGCGCTCCGGATGGAGGCCGACGGCCACACCCCGGTGCGGCTGTTCGCGTCCGGACGGCGGGCGCCGTCGGTGTTCCGGGAGGAGACGGTTCATCGGATGGATGACGCCGGGCTCCTCGCCGAGATCCGCCGGCTGAACGGGACGTCCTCGCTCGTGCTCGACGACGCCGAGCTGATGCGCGCGGCGCTCCCCGCGCTGCGGGCCGACTACCAGGCGGCCGAGCTCTACCGCGCCCTGCCGGGGGCCACCGTTAACTGCCCGATCACGGTGCTGACCGGCGACCGGGACCCCAAGACCTCACTCGACGACGCCCACGCCTGGGCACGGCACACCACCTGCGACTCATTCGAGGTCGAGGTGTTCCCCGGCGGGCATTTCTTCCTCACCGAACAGGCGGACGACGTCATCAAGCTGCTGCGCCGGCACTTCCGGCGATGAGAACTCACCTTCGGTCCGGGGACCCCGGACCGGATGGTTTTCGGGTCGGCCACCCCTTTCAACTGCGGCTTTTCAGCAGTCGAACACCAGGATGCGGCACGTCGACGGAGGATTGCCGCCCACAGAACAGGCCGAGGTTGTAGTCGGCCAAGCCTTCTGGGTGCCTTTGCGATGGCCGGTGAACCAATTTTCCAGCCGTTACCTGCCGACTTTCACCGAGAACATTCGTTGAAGATCTAATCCGCCATGCCACGTCGGCGACGGCCTGGTGAATTTGATCGCGGTGGCGGCGATGGCGAGCTGCTCGTCTTCCCGCACAGCGGCGTCTTCTGGCCGCAGGATCCGGCGGCCACGTTCCTCTATCCGGTCGCGGTCGCCAAGGGCGTCAAGAGATTCGACGTCATCGGCTGACCGGAGCCGAGGATCCGGTACGGCGCAGCGGCGCCTCGCGAGGCGTCCATCCCGGCATCCCGGCCTCCCGGCGGCCGGGCGGAGAGGTCGATTCGCTCCTGGAGCCTCGGTGTGCTCGGCATGATCGCGTCTGGCCGGTGCGTCGGCGGCGGGTGTCGGTTCATCTCCGCGTAACCCGCCCTTGACTTCGCCGACGGCTGGGGTCGATCCTATCTACATCGTGGAAGGGGTATCCATAATATGGAAGTTCCTGGGGCTCAGTCGGCGTACCGGGTGCTCGACCTGCTCACTCAGGTCTCGCTTCACCCGGAGGGGGTCGGCGCGTCGGACGCGGCGGCCACCCTGGGGCTCACGCTCCCCACGGCGCACCGGCTGCTGCGCGTGCTGGTCGACCGCGGGTTCGCCGTACAGGACGCCCCTGGCGGGCGCTTCCGGCCGGGGCCGCAGATCCGGTTGCTGGCCGGGGACGGCATCGATCATCAGCTCCTCGCCGACGTCGCTCGCCCGGCCCTGGTCCGGCTGCGCGACGAGACCAACGAGACGGTCTTTCTGTCTGTTCGTGATGGTTTGCAACTTTCGTACCTAGATGTTCTAGTGTCAACGCACTCGGTGCAGATGTACGGATCGGTGGGGATGCGGGTGCCACTCCACGCCACCAGCCAGGGGAAGGTGATCCTCGCCTTTCTCCCCGAAGGGGTCACCCAGCGCCTCGTCGACCAGCTCGAGTACCGGCGTTACACCCCGAACACCATCACCGATCCGGCCGAGCTCATGACGGAGATCGACAAGGTACGGGAGGCCGGGTACGCCGTGAACCTCGAGGAGCGGGAGATCGGCGTGCGCTCGGTCGCCGCACCGGTGCTGGGCGGCGGCGAAGGCGTCGTGGCGGCCGTGTGCGTCGGCGGGCCCATCTACCGGGTGTCGGAGGAGGACCTGCACGAGCGGCTCGGGCCGCTCACCCGCTCCGTCTCCCAGGAGATCACCGACCGGCTGAGCGCCCGAGCCACGGCCCACGCAACCGCCCACGCAAAGGCCCGCGCAACGGCCGGCGACGACGCCGGGGAGGGCTCGCGATGACCCGTCGCAAGAGCATCGCCGACATGTCCATCGGCCTCACCGCCACCCACGAGGCCGTGGTCGACGCCGAGAGCGTCGCGTCGTACGCCCGGCTCTGCGGAGATTTCAACCCCGTCCACGTCGACGAGGCCTACGCGGCGACGACCCGGTTCGGCCGGCCGATCGCCCACGGGCTGCTCGTCGCCTCCTACCTGCAGACCGCACTCACCTCGCTGGTCGCCCCCGGGGGCGTCTCCGTGAACTACACCTTCACCCTGCGGGCCCCTGTCCCCGTGGGGTCGCGTGTCACGGCGCGGGCGACCTGCTCTCACGTGGATTCGGGCCGTCGCCGGGCCCGGTTCACTCTCGCCGTCGTGGTCGAGCCTGACACGACGGTCGCCCTTGCCGGGGAGGCGGAGATCGCCTTCCCAAGAGAGGAACACCCATGAAAAACCCCGCCACCACAACCGCCCTGCCCATCGCCGGTCTGTTGCTCGCCGCCCTCGTCGCGTCCTCGTGCAGCGCCGACGTGAATAACAACGCCCCCACCGGCACCACCTCGGCCGGTGCCTCCGCGGCGGCTGGTCAGAGCACGGTCGACGACGGTGGCTGCACCAAGAACAGCGCGCGGATCGCCGAGCTCCAGGCCGAGCTCGACAAGAACCTGTACGGCATAGCCGCCGCAGAGTCGGACAAGGCGACCAACACCAACCCCAGCCCGGTCGCCTCCGACAAGAAGATCAAGATCGCGTTCTCCATCGAGGGCCTGTCCCATCCGTTCCTCGTCAAGCAGAAGGAGCTCGCCGAGGCCGAGGCCGCCAAACTCGGCGTCGACATCCAGGTCATCAGCGCCAACGACGACGTCAACCAGCAGTTCAACGACCTGCAGAACGCCATCACCCAGGGCGTGGACGCGCTGATGATGATGCCCGCCAAGACCCAGGGGCTCGACGCGGTGCTCAGCCAGGCGAGCGCGCAGAACATCCCCTACTTCTTCACCCAGAAGGGCATGCTCGGCGTCCAGCCCGCGTCCCAGGTGCTCGCCCCGTACGCCAACGAGGGCAGGCAGCTCGGCAAGTGGATCGCGGACCACTACAAGGGCAAGGACAACGTCAACGTGCTGGTGATCTCCGGGATCACCGGCGACGCCTCCAGCGTGGCCCGGGTCAACGCCTTCGAGATCGAGCTGCTCAAGGCGTGCAACTTCACCATCCTCGCCGAGCAGCCCGGCCAGTACCGCCGCGAGGAGTCGAACAAGGCCGCCGAGAACATGCTCGCCGCCCACAAGGACGCCGACCTGCTCTTCGGCGCCAACGACGAGGCCGCCCTCGGCGGCATCGCCGCGATCGAGGCCGCCGGCCGTACCGGCATCGACGTGGTCGGCCTCGACGGCCAGAAGGAGATGTTCACCGCGATCGAGCAGGGCAAGGCGCTCGCCACGGTGATCCACAAGCCGACCGCCGGCATCCTCGTCGACGAGGTGGTCAAGTACCTGCGCGGCGAGCCGGTGCCGCAGTACAAGGTCCTCGATGAGGACCTGGTCACCAAGGAGAGCATCGAGTCCGGGTCCGTGCAGCCGGCCTTCTGAACCACTGGCAACCGCTTCGTCATCCTCGAAAGGACCCTGATGCCCACCGCCGCGACATCCTCGGCCGCGGGGCCGCCCGTACGCCGGGCGCCCCTGGCCTGGCTGAAAGGCCGCGACCTGCGCGCCCTCGCCCAGGTCGGCCCGGTGGTCGCCCTGCTGCTGCTGGCGGCGTTCTTCTCGGTGCAGGCGCCGAACTTCCTGTCCGCGAACAACCTCACCAACGTCCTGCAACAGGTGTCGATCACCGCGATCGCCGCCGTCGGTGCCACCACGGTGATCCTCGTCGCCGGGATCGACCTGTCGGTCGGCTCGGTCGTCGCGCTCACCGGCAGCGTCGCCGCCCTCTACCTGCAGCACGCCACGCTGGGGGTGTTCGGGTCGGCCGTCGTCGCCGTCATCGTCGCCCTGGTGGTCGCCACCCTCTGCGGGCTGCTCAACGGCCTGCTCGTCACCGTGGCGAGGGTGCCGGCGTTCATCGCCACCCTCGCCACGCTGACCGGGGTCCGCGGGCTCGCCCTGCTGATCACCGACAGCTTCCCGATCTCGATCCGGAACTCCGACTACGCCGTGATCGGGCTTGGGAAGGCCGGCCCCGTGCCGGTTCCGGTGTTCATCATGGCGATCACGTTCGCGGTCGGCTACGTCATCCTGCACCGGCTGAAGATCGGCCGCCGTATCTACGCGGTCGGCGACAACGAGCAGTCGGCGCGGCTGTCGGGCATCAGGGTCGACCGGGTGCTGCTGTTCGTGTTCGTGTTCGCCGGGTTCTGCGCCGGCGTGGCCGCGCTCATCCTGTCCTCGCGGCTGTCGTCCGGCCAGCCGGCGGGCAGCGTCGGATTCGAGCTCAACGTGATCGCCGCCGTCGTGGTGGGCGGCACCAGCCTCTTCGGCGGGCGCGGCCGGCTGTCGGGAACGTTCCTCGGCGCGCTGCTCATCGGCACCCTCGGCAACGGGCTCACGCTGATGAACGTCCCCACCTACTGGCAGCAGATCATCACCGGGATCGTCGTCGTCGCGGCCGTCGTACTCGACCGGGTCTCCCGAGGGGAGAGCGGGACATGACCACCCTCGCCCCGGCCGGGACCGGGGTGCTGGCCGCGCGCGGCATGGTGAAGCGCTTCGCCGGCGTCGCCGCCCTCGACCACGTCGACCTCACCCTCGAACCCGGCCGCGTCCACGCCCTCGTCGGCGAGAACGGCGCCGGCAAGTCCACCCTCTCCAAGATCCTGTCCGGCTTCGAGACCGCCGACGCCGGTGAGGTGCTGGTCGAGGGCGAGCCGGTACGGTTCCACGGGCCCTCCGGCGCCGCCGCGCGCGGCATCGCGATCGTGCATCAGGAGCTCTCGGTGATCCGCTCGCTGTCGGTCGCCGAGAACGTCCTGGTGGGCAGCGAGCCGTCCCGGTTCGGCTTCGTGGACCGCCGCCGGCTCGCCCGCCAAGCCGCCGCCCACCTGGAGAAGGTCGGCCTCGACGTGGACCCGCGTACGCCCGCGGGCCGGCTCTCGGTCGCCCAGCAGCAGCTCGTGGAGATCGCCCGCGCCCTCGCCATGGACGCCAAGGTGATCTTCTTCGACGAGCCGACCTCGTCGCTGCCGCACAGCGACTCCCGCCGCCTCCTCGGACTGCTGCGCGAGCTGCGCGACGCCGGGCGGGCGATCGTGCTCATCAGCCACGACCTCGCGGAGGTCCTCCAGATCGCCGACACGGTCACCGTGCTGCGCGACGGCAGGCACATCGTCACCGCCCCCGCCGCCACCCTCGACGAGGAACGGCTCATCCAGCACATGATCGGCCGCGACCTCGATGTCGTGTACTCCGAGCACGCCACCGCCGCGGCGTCGGGGCCCCCGGCGCTCGTCGTCGAGGACCTCGCCGCGCCCGGGGTGCGCTCCGCCTCGCTGTCCGTGCACGCCGGCGAGGTGCTCGGCATCGGCGGGCTCGTCGGCAGCGGGCGCAGCGAGCTGCTCGCCGCCGTCTTCGGGCACACGCGGCCCACCTCCGGGCGGATCCTGCTCGACGGCCGGCCGTACCGGCCGCGTCATCCGGCGGAGGCGCTCGCCCGCGGCGTCGGGCTGGTGCCCGAGAGCCGCAAGGACCAAGGGCTGCAGCTCGGCCTCTCGATGGCCGCGAACATCGAGCTGTCGAGCCTGTCGAGCGTCGCAACCGGGCCCTGGGTGCGCCGCCGCCTCGGGCGGCGCCTCGTCGAGCGGTACATCGCCGACCTGCGGATCAAGACCGCGGGGCCGTCGGCGCCGGTGAACACGCTCTCCGGCGGCAACCAGCAGAAGGTCGTGCTCGCCAAGGTGCTCGCCACCCGGCCGCGGGTGCTGCTGCTGGACGAGCCCACCCGCGGCATCGACGTCGGGGCCAAGGCCGAGGTGCACCGCATCATCCGGCGGCTCGCCGACGAGGGCATGGCGATCGTGATGGTCTCCTCGGTGCTGCCCGAGCTGCTCAACGCCTCCGACCGGATCGTCGTGATGCGCGCCGGGCGGACCGTCGGCGAGCTGTCCCGCGCCGAGGCGACCGAGGAATCCGTGATGCGACTGGCCTTCCAAGGGTGAACCGGATGACGACTACGAACACCACCACCTCGACCACCCCCGTCGCGGTGATCACCGGCGCGGAGGGCGGCCTCGGCCGCGCCGTCTGCGACCGGCTCGCCGCCGACGGCTACGCGATCGTCCCCGGTCGCCTGCCCGGCGCCGGCGACGGTGGATACGACGGGGGGCAGGACGGGGGGCCGGGCGGTTGGACATACGTGCCCACCGATGTCACCGACCCGGCGTCGGTCCGCGGGTTGATCGACACCGCGCTCGACCGGCACGGCCGGATCGACGTGCTGGTCACCCTCGCCGGGGTGATGGAGCAGGTGCCGCTGGCCGACCTCGACCTCGGCACTTGGCGTACCACCATCGACGTCAACCTCACCGGCACCTTCCTGTGCTGTCAGGCGGCGGCGCCCGCGCTCGCCGCGACCGGCGGCGCGATCGTGACCGTCGCGAGCCAGCTCGCCTACACCGGGGCCGTCGACTGCGCCGCCTACGCCGCCTCGAAGGCGGGGGTGATCGGCCTCACCCGGGCGCTCGCCCGCGAGCTCGGCCCGGCCGTACGCGTCAACTGCGTCGCCCCCGGGCCGGTGGAGACGCCCATGACCGCTGCGTACGCCACGCCGGAATGGGTGGCGGAGAAGACCCAGAAATTGATCATGAAGAGGTTCGGGCGGCCGCCCGAGGTGGCCGCGGCGATCGCCTGGCTCGCCGGGCCGGAGGCGTCCTTCGTCACCGGCCAGACCTACAACGTCAACGGCGGAGGAGCGATGCCGTGACCGGCCGAACGGAGGAACCCCAACGCCACCCGGCGGCGGGCGCGGGGACGTGTGAGATCGGGGAGACACGATGAGACGGAACGGGGCCCTGCGGCCCGAGGTGCTCGACGCCGCCGACGCGGCGGACCTGGTGCCCGACGGGGCCGGCGTGCTGATCGAGGCGTCCGGCGGGGGAGTGCTCGAACCGTCGGCCCTGCTGCGCGCGATCGGCGACCGGCACCGCCGTACCGGCGGACCGACCGGGCTGTCGCTCTACTTCTGCAGCGGCATCGGCGACCGGCAGGGCTCGGGCGTGGACGTGCTCGCTCGCCCCGGCCTGGTACGGCGAGCCGTCGCCGGGCACTGGGCGATGACCCCGTCGCTGTCACAACTCGCCTACGAGGGACAAATCGAGGGGTACAACCTGCCGCAGGGCGTGCTCGCCCAGCTGCTGCGGGAGAGCGCGGCCGGGCGGCCCGGCCTGTTCACCCCGGTCGGCCTCGGCACCTTCTGCGACCCGCGGCAGGGCGGCGGCAAGCTGAACGACGTCACCACCGAGGACCTGGTGCGCCTGGTCGAGGTGGACGGCGAGGAGATGCTGTTCTACCCCAGCCCCCGGTTCGACGTGGCGCTGATCCGCGCCACCACCGCCGACGAGCAGGGCAACCTCACCGTGGAGCACGAGACGGCCCGGCTCGGCGTGCTCGCCGCCGCGATGGCCGCCCGCAACAGCGGCGGCCTCGTCATCGCCCAGGTGAAACGGCTCGCGATGGCGGGGACGCTGAACGCCAAGCACGTGGTGGTGCCCGGCCACCTCGTCGACGTGCTCGTCGTCGATCCCGACCAGTGGCAGACCGTCACCACCGCGTACAACCCGGCGTTCTCCGGCGAGGTCCGGGTGCCGTTCACCGAGGCCGAGCCGATGCCGCTCAGCGAACGCAAGGTGGTGGCGCGGCGCGCCCTCGCCGAGATCCCGCGCGGGGCGGTGGTGAACCTCGGCGTCGGCATGGCCGACGGGGTGGCGGGCGTCGCCCTGGAGGAGGGCCGGCTCGCCGACCTCACGCTCACCGTGGAGCAGGGCATCGTCGGCGGCGTACCGGAACGTGGCGTGATCTTCGGCGTGTCGTGGAACCCGGACGCGGTGATCGACCACAGCGCCCAGTTCGACTTCTACGACGGCGGCGGGCTGGATGTGGCCTGCCTGGGCTTCGCCGAGGTCGACGCGGCGGGGAACGTGAACTCCTCGCTGGTCAACGGCCGGATCATCGGCGCGGGCGGGTTCATCAACATCTCCCAGGCGGCGCGTACCGTGGTGTTCTGCGGCACGCTCACCTCCGGAGGGCTGCGCACCACGGTCGGCGGTGGGCGGCTGCGGGTCACCGCCGAGGGCCGCCACCGCAAGTTCGTGCCGCGGGTGCGGCAGATCACGTTCAACGCCGATCGCGCGCGGGCCCGGGGCCAGCGGGTGCTGTACGTCACCGAGCGCGCGGTGTTCCGCCTCGGCCCGGACGGCCCCGAACTGTGCGAGGTCGCGCCGGGTTTCGACGTCGACGACGTCGTGGCGCTGATGGACTTCCAGCCGAAGATCGCCGAAAGGGTCACGGAGATGGACCCCGCCCTGTTCGCGGAACCGTCCGCGCCAACGCTCGCCGGCGCGTCCGCCGGCGCCCAGACATCCACGCCCCAGCCGTCCAGGGAGGAATGATGCGCACGCGTGCCGCGGTCGTCTACGGCCTCAACCAGCGTTTCGAAGTGAAAGAGGTCGAGCTAGCCGACCCCGCCGACACCGAGGTCCTCGTCCACCTGGTGGCCTCCGGCGTCTGCCACTCCGACTATCACCACATCACCGGCGACCAGATCGCCCGGCTGCCGATGATCTTCGGCCACGAGGGCGCGGGCGTGGTGGAGCGGGTCGGCTCGAAGGTGACCCACGTCAAGCCCGGCGACCACGTCGTCATGTCGTACCTGCCGTCCTGCGGCACCTGCCGCTGGTGCACCGCCGGGCAGACCAACCTGTGCGATCTCGGCGCCCACACGGTGACCGGCCCCCAGCTCGACGGGACCTACCGGTTCCGCGACGACGACGGCGTCGAGCTCGGCCAGTTCTGCCTGGTCTCCACGTTCAGCGAGTGGACGGTGGTGCCCGGCCAGTCGGTGGTGAAGGTCCAGCCGCACCACCGGCTGGAGCGGGCCTGCCTGGTGGCGTGCGGCGTCACCACCGGCGTCGGCACCGCCATCTACCGCGGCGGGGTACGGCCCGGCGAGGACGTGATGGTCTTCGGCGTCGGCGGCATCGGCATGAACATCGTGCAGGGCGCCCGGATCGCCGGCGCCAGGCGGATCATCGCCTGCGACGTCGAGGACTGGAAGCTCGACAAGGCGAAGGGGTTCGGCGCCACGCACACCGTGAACCCCAAGGAGCGGGACCCGGTCGAGTACGCCATGGAGCTCACCTGGGGGGTGGGCGTGGACCGCGCCTACGAGGCGATCGCCAGCCCCGAGACGATCGGGCAGGCGGTGCGGGCCCTGCGCAAGGGCGGCACCGCGGCCGTGGTCGGCCTCACCCGGCACGACCAGCCCGACATCCCGGTCAACCCCTCCGACTTCGTGCTGTGGCAGAAGACCCTCACCGGGTCGCTCAACGGCGGCTGCAACCCGCGCAACGACATCCCGGCGATGCTCGCGATGTGGGAGTCGGGCCTGCTCGACCTCGACGGGCTGGTCACCCGCGAATACCGCCTGGAGCAGATCAACGAGGCGTACGAGGACCTGCTCGCCGGGCGCAACATCCGCGGCGTCATCCGCTACGAGTGGGCCGACGGCGGGGTGCCGGCGTGAGCGACATGACCGATATGAGCGACATGAGCGGCGCGACCGGCGTGCGCGGCTACACCGACGCGGAGATCCGCGAGCTGCTGCAGGTCGTCGGCGCGTTCTGCGAGAAGGAGATCGCGCCCCGGGCCCGCGAGATCGACGAGACCGGCGCGTTCTTCCCCGACCTGATGCGCAAGGGGGCGGAGATCGGCCTGCAGGGGCTGATCTTCACCGAGGATCTGCGGGTGGACCCGGCCGGATTCGCCCCCGCGCACGAGACCACCGAGCTGATCTCGTCGTACTCGGCGGCCGTGGCGCTCGCGTTCGGCATCGCCCGGCTGCACGGCTACCTGCTCGCCCGGTACGCCCCCGAGCCGGTCCGCGACCGCTGGCTGCCCGGCCTGATCGACGGCACCGCGTTCGGCGCCTTCGCCCTGTCGGAGCCGCACTCGGGGACCGACATCCGGGCCGGCCGTACCGTCGCGCGACGCACCCCCGGCGGCGACTACCGGATCAGCGGCGAGAAGGCGTGGATCACCCAGTCCCCGGCGGCCGACTTCGCGATCGTGCTCACCAAGCTGGAGACCGCCGACCGGAACGCCGACACGGCGGCGTTCGTGATCCCGCTCGACACCCCCGGGGTGAGCGTCGGCCGCGACGAGGACATGCTCGGCTTCCGCGGCATGCCGATGGCCGGGCTGGGCTTCGACGACTGCCGGGTGCCGGAGGAGTGGCGGCTGCACGTCGACGGCTTCCGGGGCATGCTCGAAGGACTCAACCTCGCCCGCCTCGACGCCGGATGCTACGGCCTCGGCCTGCTGCGCGGCGCCCTGCGGGAGACCACCCGGTACGTCCGCGACCGGCAGGCGTTCGGCCGTCCCCTCGCCGAGCTGCAACTCGTGCAGGAGAAGCTGGGCCGCATGTACGCCGACTACCTCGCCGCGCGGGGGCTGCTGCGCGCCGGGGTCGCGTCATTCGCCGCCGGCGGCGGCGGGGACGCCCACCTCATCTCGGCCGCGAAGATGGTCGCCACCGACGCGGCGATGCGGCACACCGTCGCGGCCGTGCAACTACACGGCGGATACGGCGTACACCTCCACTACGATGTGCAGCGCATGATGCGCGACGCCAAGATCACCCAGATCATCGACGGCACCAGCGAGATCCACGCCCTCATGCTCGGCCGAGCGGCGACCCGCGCCGACTGGACGGCCGCCGGTCTCTGACCGGCCTTCGCGGCTGGCCGGGGCACCGAATCACCGAATCCGCCGCACGATCCCTCCCCGGCCGCCGCCGCCCGCCGCCGTGACCTCGCGATGGGACTCCTCGCGATGGGACCTCTCGCGATGGGACCTCTCGCGATGAGCCGTGCCATCGCCGATCCCGGCCCGACCTTCCCCGCCCCGAGGCGGGGCCTCTCGGAGGTTTGCATGACGACCACCATCGACCCCGCCGCGCCCGCGCTGTTCCTCGACGGCGAGGCGCGGCCCGCCGACCACCGCGACGTGCTCCAGGTCCTGGACAAGTCCACCGGTGCCCCGCTCGGCACGGCGGCCGTGGCCACCCGCGAGGACGTGGCCGCCGCCGTCGCCGGGGCGCACCGCGCCCAGCCCGGCTGGGCCGCCACCCCCGGCCCGGAACGGGCCGCGATCCTGCGCCGCGCCGCCGCGCTGCTCCAGTCCGCCGCCGAGGAGTTCACCGTGGCGGTGATGCGGGAGAGCGGTGCCTCCCGGGCCGACGCGGCCGGCGAGGTGGCGGCGAGCGTGATCGAACTGTTCCAGGCGGCCGACCTCGCCACCGCCGAACTCGGCGAGATCATCCCGTCGGCCCGGCCCGGCCGGGTCAACCTGGTGGAGCGCCGCCCCGTCGGCGTGGTCGGGCTCATCACCGCCTGGAACGCTCCGCTGCACATCGCGCTGCGCGTACTCGCCCCCGCGCTCGGACTCGGCAACGCGGTCGTGCTGAAGCCCGCCCCGCCGACCCCGCTCGTCGGCGGCCTCATGATCGCCGACCTGCTCGCCGAGGCCGGGATACCCGCGGGCCTGGTCCAAGTGCTGCCGGGCGATCCGGCAGGCCCCGCCCTGGTGGACCACCCCGACGTCAACATGATCCACTTCACCGGCTCGGGGCGTACCGGACGGCGCGTCTACGAGGCGGCGGCGGCCGGGCTGAAGCGGGTCGCGCTCGAACTCGGCGGCAACAACGCCACCGTCGTGCTCGCCGACGCTGACCTCGCCGAGGCGGCCCGCGCCGGCGCGGCGGCGAGCTTCGGCCGCCAAGGCCAGGTGTGCATCGCCACCGGCCGGCACATCGTGCTGCGCCAGGTCGCCGAGGAGTACACGGCGCTCCTCGCCGAGCAGGCCCGCGCGCTGCGCGTCGGCGACCCGATGAGCGGCGAGGTCGACCTCGGCCCGATGATCTCGGCGGACGAGGTGGCGCGGGCCCTCGGCCTGGTGGAGCGCAGCGCCGCCGCCGGGGCGCGGCTGGTCACCGGCGGCGAGGCCGACGGCCCGTTCCTCACCCCGGCCGTGGTCGACCGGGTACGCCCGGGCATGCCGCTGCACGACGAGGAGGTGTTCGCCCCCATCGCACCGGTGATCGTCGCGGACGACGAGAACACCGCGCTGGAGATCGTCAACGCCACCCCGTACGGCCTGTCCGCGTCGGTGTTCTCCCGCGACCTCGACCGCGCCTGGGCGTTCGCCGACCGGGTGCACGCCGGCATGGTGCACGTCAACGACGCGTCGGCGCTGCACGAGCCGCACGTGCCGTTCGGCGGCGTCGGCGAGTCCGGGGTGGGGGAGCGGTTCGGCGGCCGGGCCTCCATCGACCTGCTCACCGAACGCCGGTGGACGAGCCTGCAACGATCGGCGGTCGTGCGATGACCGCCCGGCTCCTGCTGCCCGGGCCGGACGGGCGGGCCGTGCCGTACCGGATGAGCGGGGTGCCGGTCCCCGCGCCGCCCCGGCCGTGCCCGCCGCCCCGCAGCCGTGCGGTGTACGCGGCCGCGCACGTCGTGCCCGACCCGCGCGGCGACGCCCGCACGCCGATCATCGACTGGGCGGCGACCCTGCGCTTCCGGCACCACCTGTGGTCGCTGGGGCTCGGCGTAGCCGAGGCGATGGACACCGCCCAGCGCGGCCAGGGGCTGCCCCCCGCCCTCGTGGACGAGCTGATCCGGCGCACCGCGGCCGAGGCCGCGTCGGTCGGCGGCGAGGCCGTGTACGGCGTGGCCACCGACGGACTGCCGCCCGGCCCCGCCTCCTGGGTCGAGATCGCCGACGAGTACCTGCGCCGAATGGCGGTGGTGGAGGACGCGGGCGGCCGGGCGGTCCTGATGGCGAGCCGCCGGCTCGCCGCGACCGCCGCCGGCCCCGACGACTACCTCCGCGTCTACGACAAGGTGATCTCCGCCGCGGGGCGGCCGGTGGTGCTGCACTGGCTGGGCGTGCAGTTCGACCCGGAGCTGCGCGGCTACTGGGGCGCGGACGACTTCGCCGGAGCGGCACGCACCGTCCTCAACCTGATCGAGACGCACCGGGACCGGGTGCACGGCATCAAACTGTCGGTGCTGTCCGCCCCGGACGAGGAGTGGCTGCGGGACCGCCTGCCCGCCGGGGTACGCCTGTTCACCGGCGACGACTACAACTACGTGCGCCTCATCCGCGGCTCCGACGGGCGGGGCAGCGACGCGCTCCTCGGCGTGTTCGACCCGCTCGCCGTCGTGGCCCGCCGCGCGTTCGAGCGGCTCGACGCCGGGGACGAGGACGGCTTCACCCGGCTGCTTGAGCCGACCGTGCCGCTCGCCCGGCACGTGTTCGGCCCGCCCACCTTCGACTACAAGACCGGGGTGGTGTTCCTCGCCTGGCTGAGCGGGCACCAGCCGGGCTTTCGCATGCTGGGCGGCATGGAGGCGGCCCGGTCCGTGCCGCACCTGGCGGAGGCGTTCCGCCTCGCCGACCGGTGCGGCGCGTTCCCCGACCCCGACCTCGCCGCGCACCGGATGCGCCTGTTCCTCCAGGTCGCGGGGGTGCCACAGTGACCGCCACCGAGCCCGCCGAGGGCCAGGTCCTGCTGGTACGGCGGGGCCCGGTCGCCGACCTGATCCTAAACCGCCCGGCCAAGCGCAACGCCCTCACCGAACCGATGCTTGAGCGGCTCGCCGACCTGCTGCGGATGCTCGCCGACGATGACGACGTCCGCGTGGTGACGCTGCACGGGGCCGGCGACCGGGCGTTCAGCGCCGGCGCGGACCTGCGGGCGTTCGGCGAGATGCGCCCCCCGCGGCTGTGGCGGCGGTGGACCCGGCTGGGGCAGGAGACGTTCGCCGCGCTCGCCCACCTGCCGCAGGTGACGGTGGCGGTGCTGAACGGCGCCGCGATCGGAGGCGGCCTGGAACTCGCCGCGCACTGCGACCTGCGGGTGGCGGGCAGCGCCGTACGGGTGGGTTTGCCGGAGGTCACGCTGGGCACGCTGCCGGGCTGGTCGGGACTCGCCCGCATCGCCGAGCTGACCGGCCCGTCCCGGGCCCGGCTGCTCGCGCTCACCGGACGGCTGATCACCGCCGAACAGGCCGCGTCGTGGGGCCTGGTCGACGTGGTCGCCGACCCGGTGACCGAGGCCGCGAACGCGCTCGTCGGGGACCTGCTGCGCGGGGGCCCGGTGGCCCAGCGGCTGCTGAAGGCCCGGCTCGCCGGGCCGTGGCGGGCCTGGTCCGACCCACAGGCGCTGCTCGACTCGCTGGGCGGCGCGGTCGCCGCCGCCGAGGGCGAGTCCGCCGAGGGGGTGGCCGCGCTGCTCGGCCGCCGCCCGGCCGCCTGGTCACCGCCGGACGCCGGCCCGGCCCTCTGACGACCGCCCATCCGCGCTGCTGAGAAGGAGACAGAACCCATGTCCATCACTCCGGCGATCTCCGGCGGCACCGTGCTCATCGCGGGCTCGTCCCGCGGCATCGGCGCGGCGGCGGCAAGACTCGCCGCCGAGGCCGGGGCAAAGGTGATCCTGCACGGCAGGTCCGAAACCCCGGCCCTCACCTCGCTCGCCGCCGACCTGGGCGCGCCGTACATCGCCTGCGACGGCACCGACGAGACGGCGGTATCACAGGCGGTGGCCCGACTCCGCACCGACGGCCACGTGATCGACCGGCTGATCTGCACGCTCGGCGCGGTGTCGCCCACCTCGGCGCTCGACGGCGACACCGGCCCCTGGCTCGACGAGTTCCGGTGGAACGTGCTCGCCCCGGCCCACTTCATCCGCGCGGTCGCCCCGGACATGCTGGCCCGGGGCTTCGGCCGCATCGTCACCGTCTCCTCGATCCGCGGCCGAGACAACCTCGCCAACGAGGAGGTGACCGCCTACGGCGCGGCGAAGGCGGCACTGGAGAACCTCACCGCCGTCTACGCCAAACGACTCGCCCCCGCGGTGACGGTGAACTGCGTCGCCCCCGGCTTCGTGCTCACCGACATGTCCGCGGTCTGGTCCGAGGACGTCCGCGCCGAGGTACGGCGCAGCCTGCTCGGCCGGGCCGCCGAGCCGGAGGAGATCGCCCGGGTCCTGCTGTTCCTGGTGAGCGACGGCGCGTCATTCATCACCGGCCAGACACTGCTCGCCGACGGCGGCCTCGACGCCCGCCTCACCTGAGCGAACGTCACCGGGCCGCCGGGGCCGTACGGTCTCATTCCCTGACGGCGGTCTTGGCGAGGAGAGCGCAGGCCTCGGTCGCCATGATGGCGCTGAGCTGGGTTGACAAGTGCACGGGGCCCTCCGGGGGACGGCGCCAGTCGTTGCCGGCGAGCAGGGAGTCCGGGCGGAGGCAGTCCGTCCACAGCCGGTCGGCGCAGCTCAGCAGGAACCGGGACAGCTCGGCGTCGTCCTTCGTGCAGCGGCTCGCCGATCTGCTCGGGTCGTCGAGTTCCCGCTCTCGCCCCTGCCGGGTTCTGACTCCCGATCGCACGGATCCGAGCAAGGCCCGGATGCCTGTCCCGAAAATTTCCCGCCCAACCCCAAACCAATTTGCTCCGCTGGTGCCTATCTACGGGTGTAAATCTTCTGCTTTCGATCCCTCCGAAAAAGGAGTCCCACCGTGGATCCGATCGACCCACCCTGGGCGCTTGGCCTGCTCGGCGGTGCCATCAGCGCGGTAACGCTGTCGGTCCGCCAAATCCTGCGTGCCCGGGCCGCCGTGGCGGCCGAACGCGAACGCCAAGCCACGATCCGGCACATCGTCGGCGAAGCCGCCCGATGCGCCCCGGCGGGCGGGCTGCTGGTCGTCTACTCCGCGCCGCTCAGCGGCGGCGGCTCCCAGGAGGCTGGCAGCGGGGAGCTGGAGACGAGCAGGTGACCGGACAACCGCAGCCCCATCTCACTTCACAGCTGATGCCAGCCGGACCGCTTCCCACCAAGGCCTACGACTTCATCCGCAGCCTGTACCCCCGCTTGCGCAACTACTTGGCCGCCACCGGTTCGCCCTACGAGGACGCCGAGGAGATCGCCAACGACGGCTCCTTGATCGTGCTTGACCGGTGGGACCGGCTGCGGGCAGACCCCCGCTACGACGGGTGTCCCCCGCGGGCGTACTTGTTCAAGGTCGCCACGCGTCTGCGGTCCAGGCGGGCCCGGACATCAAAGTTCGACTGGAGGCCGCTGGACCCCGATGACCTGGAATTCACCTCGGCTGCGCTGGCCATCCTCAGCCTCGAGGAACTCGAGGAACCGGCCGTGGACCGGCTGACCGCCGCAGCCGTGGTCCGCCAGACCTTGACGAAGATGCGGCTACCCGACCGGGAGGTGCTGTGGATACGGCTGGCAGAGGATTTCAGCACCGCCGACACCGCCACCATCCTCCGGATCCCGCCAAACACCGTCAGGACCCGGCTGCGCGTCGCCACCATGCGCTTTAAAGACCTGGTCACCGCATCGGGAGCACTCGCGGGAACACGATGGGATGTGACGCGATGAACATCGAGGAACTGTTCCGCCTCGCCGCGAAGCCGACCCCTGCCGACATCGACGCCGCCGACCACGACCTGGGCCGGGCGATGACGAGCTGGAACGCCGATCCGCGCGAAAGGCACCGCATCAGCGACCTGGCCGACCTGCTCGACGCCGAGGACGTGCTGTATGAGCAGGCGGTAGCGGCGATGGAGCGCGGCGATCTGGCCACCGCTGAAACCTTGCTGCGCCAGTGCGTCCGGCTGGGTATCCCTGCCGCCGAGGATCTCCTGGAGGATGTCGGCCAGCAGCGCGAATCTGAGGTTCACAACGAGGCCGATCAGCCCGCCGCCGCGTCGGTGCACGCGGCTCATCTTGGCGTTGACGAGCCGCACCAGGTCACGGACGGGGAGCTGCACCAGGATTCACTTCTGGTTTCGGTCGATCTCACGAAGATCGATATTAGGGTCCCGAGCGTCGATCGGGTCGCCGCCACGCAGCATCTTCTCGTGGCGCATGGTCCCAGCTCCTCTGAAGGGTGGTTGCGGTCCATGTACCCGCGTCGTTCCGGGACATCGCTATTTGCTCTACTTCAACGGAGACGTTGTGCAGATCTCGTCATGGAGACGGACGCAGGGATTGTCTTCGCTGATTGCAAGCGCTACGGCGATATCCACGACAATCCATACCAGATATTCTTCGCGGTGCCCATGATGTGTCAGGGCAAGACAGAGGCAGCTCTGCGCGTGGCCAGGTACTTCAGCTGCACCTCCCGTATGGTCGGTCCACTTGAGTGGAATCTTTTGCGGGATGTGGTCACCCATACGCGTCACTTCGCGAGCGCGCAGCGATCGGCGGCTCCTGCACGCGTGGCCGGCGATGTCCTGCTGCCCTACGACATCCCCGCCCTGGCTCCAGCCGACCGGGTCGGCGACGCCATTGAGCAGATGGCGGCGGCCCACGAGCAGGCCCTTCCGGTATACGACGATGGTGTGGTCGTCGGAATCCTCACGCTCATCGATGGGCTCGACGAAGCCCTCCACGATCGCGCCCTGGTGTCCGACATCATGCACCGGCCGGTCTACGTTTCCATAGACGACCCGATTGACCTGGTCCGTGACCGTCTCATCGCCTCCTCAACCGGCCTGCTGGTGGCCCTTAAGGAAGGCGTCGTGGCCGGCTACATCACGCCGATCACCGCCCTGGCGGGCCACGCCGAAGCCCGGCAGCCGTTCTCCCCGGTGAGCCCGCTCATTGATCCCTGTGATCTTCCTGGTGTGCCTGCGCGAGGATGACCGGAGCCCGTCTCACGGTTCGTCGGCCGCGGGACGGGCAAGGGCTCCCATCGCTTGGTGGGTCGTGGCGGGCCCCGGGTGCCGGTCGGTGAGCAGGGCGGTCATGCGGGCGAGCTGGGCGCGGTTGCGGTCCAGTTCGGCCTGGAGCCGGTCGTGTTCGGCCTGCAGCCGCAGGATCGCGCCGGCTTTGCGGGTCAGGCACTGGTGTCGGCGGATGGTGTGGCGAGCGGCGGCCAGGCGCAGATCGTCCAGGTCCGGCCGGTCCAGCCAGTACACCGGGAGCGCGGCCAGCACGGCGGCGACGTGCCGGGCGGTCCGGGCCGGGACCGGGACCGCGTGCCGGTCGCCGCGGGGGTCGATGCGCCGCATCATCACGTCCAGCGCGTGCGGGGTACAGGCACCGTCACGCGCGTGCAGGGCGTCCAGGATGCTGTAGTCGGTCAGCGCGACGGTCCGGTTGACCACCGGCCGGTCCGGCCGCTCACGGGCGGATACGGCGCCCGGCGGCAGCGGGCCGCCCTAATGGACGATCAGCCGGGTGCAGCCGACCTTGACATCGTCGACGTTGAAGGCTGGCCCCAGGGTGAAGGTCCCGGCGAGCCTGACGCCGCTCACCTGGCACGTCAGCGCGCCGGTGACCGGATCGGGGACTGCCACCACGTGCAGTTGGCCGTAGGGGCCGGCGTCGAGTGTGACCTTGTGGGCGGCGGAGCATAGGCGGTTTCGATCATCTGGGTTTCCTTTGATGCGGCAGGGCCGCCTGCCCGCGGATGCGGGGCAGGCGGCCCTGGAAGGTGGACAGCGAGCTGGTTGGCAGGGACCCGTGGCCCCTTTTTCTGGTGGGCTCAAGGGCTGCTCATGCCGCCGGATGTTCCGGACCGGGTCCTTGAGACGGAGGCGACGGTCCCAGGCGGTCGCCGCGGCGCGGGTGCAGCGCCCTGCCGTCCAAAAGCATCCGCAGACGCTGCTCGGCGTGGTCGTCGCGGGTGTGGGCCTCGATCAGGACCGCGCAGCCGGTGGGGGCCTGGTGGATGAAGACGACGACCTGCCCGGCGTTGACGTCGATGTGGGCGACCGGGCGGCCACCGGCGTCCTCGAACCGGTCCACGCTGATGACCGTCGGGCTCGCCGACAGCGGGTGCTGCTGGTGGTGGTGGGTGGACATGCGGGCCTCCCCGAAATGGTTCAGGCGTGACGCAGGGCGTCGATGGCGGCCTGGCCGATCGCCTGGGCGGCGGTGGCCGGGTCGGAGGCGTCGACCGGGCGGGCGTGGGGCAGGACGCGGGCGGCGCTATCCAGGCACAGCTGCAGCACGGTGCATCCGGCGCGGTCCAGCCGGGCCAGCAGGTCGCGTACGGCGTCGTGCTGGTCGTGGTCGTTGAGGTGGCCGTCGGAGGCGATCACCAGCAGGCGCGCCCCGTGCCCGGCAGCCAGCTCAAGCGCGCCGTCCAGGACGCGGATGGCCTCGGGTAGCACGGCGGTGCCCTGATCGGTGGTCAGCAGCGGCACCTGATCGGGGGGCTCGCAGGGCCGGGTCAGCGCGGTCAGCCGGTCACCCCAGGCGATGGTGGCCGACTGGCCGTGGATCTGCCGTACGGCGTGCGCCATCACCCATGCCAGGACGGACATGTCATGGTTTACGGATTATCAAAATAGCCCAAGCGCTCACTGTTTTGCGAAACGAAATGTCACTCTCGGCAGGAGTATGGGCTGTGGGTGCTCATGTGACATTGGCTAGAGAGGCTTAATGGCTGGGGTTACGGCGGGTGGAAGTCCAGGCTGTCCTGGTGGTGAAGCCGATGATGAGGCCTGGCCGGTACTGCATCCGTTTGAGCTGGTTCTTCACCACCGCGGTCAACTGGTCCGCGGTACGCATGGCCAGGTTGGCCAGGCTCTTCTTTATGTGCGCCCACACGCCCCCGAGCGGGTTGAGTTCCGGGGCGTAGGCGGGCAGGTGGAAGGCCGTCAGCCACGGCCGCGTCGCGATCAGTGCCTTCATCGTGGTCGAGGTATGGGTGTTTAGGTTGTCCCACACCACCACCATCGGGCCGCCGAGCCGCTGATGAGCGGCGTCGAGCAAGGCGGCGTAATCGGCCTCGCCGAACCCCTTGCGCTCGCCTTTGCGGCCCCGGTGATACCGGATCCGGTAGATCAGCCGGGACCGGCAGCCCGGCTTGGTGGCGACCCCGCTCCTTTGGACGCTGGCGCCTCACGCCCGCCGGCCTGCAGAGCTCGCCGCCACCGGTTCGCCGACATCCGCGACACCCGGAACTCCTTGGCCACCTGCGCGTCGGTGGCGCCCTCGGCGAACCTGTCGGCCGCTCGCATCCGCACCCGCTCACGGCGTAGCCGTTGCTCGGCGGTCAGTCCACCGCCGTCGGGATACCTCATGAACCGGGTCGTAGCACCAGGCCTGCTCCATGCCACCTCGCGTCCAGGTGAGGACACATAACCCTCGCCTTTAAAACTCTCTAATAGCCGACGGCCGGAAGATCACGAATTAGTGCCAGAGCCAGTTTCCCGTGGCCGCTTACAAGACGCTCCGGATGCATGATCCTCCAGTGAACAGCCGGTGCGATCAAGCCCGTGCTCGCCGGGCACGGCTGTACCATCCGGGCTGGCCGCCACAATAGGTCAGATATCAAATACATAACGAAGTAGGAGATGGTGCCCTCTCCGGGCTGTGCACTGCCATGCACCAGGATGCACACCGGTGCATATGAGTGCACCCAGGTGCAGAAGGATCTCGCTCTGCCTCTCGTGAAGGTCCGATAGGTTATGCCCGTACCTTGATTTCCCCGGTCGCTGGCCGCTCAACGGACGGCGTCAGCTGGCCGCCCGAGGGGCGCCCTGCCACGCGCTTCCGCCCGCTCGCGCGGAGGAGCCGGGCAGTCGGATCGGGGGAGAAAGGGATGGTGTGCGGCGATGGCCAAGCACCGGCGCAAGTCCGGAGGAAAGAGCGGCACGTGGCGGCGGCTCATCGGCAAGGCGGGGGGCGACGTCCTGCGCCTGCTGGTGTGGGAGCTAATCCGCTGGCTGCTCTCCGGAGGTGCCAACGGCCCTGGCGCGCTCCCGCTTCAAGCGGGTAGCGCGGCCAGGACCGCCCAACAGGGGGGAACCCCGTCAGGGGCCCGAGTCCTCCGCCAGGACGGTATCGGGCACCCGGGGTTCCTCCCATCCAATTCCGTGCCGGAAACCGGCACCCTCAAGGTATCAAAGGTGCCGGTGGGCAGTCATGATCGCGTGGGCCGGCAAGAACGACGGTTCGCCACCAGATTCGGCCCTTCCCAGGTCAGCTCAACGACCGAATCGTGGGATAGCTACGTGGCTAAGTAGGAATGCTCGTTCTTTGAGGCTGTTCCGAGCGTGGCGCAGGTGGGAACGGGCCGTGGTCGGCTTCTGCCAGGTCATCGATCTCGGGGTGCGGACCCGGGGCATGAAAGCCGGTGAAGATCTTGCTGATTGCGGTGGTCCCGTTCCTGCCGGGGGAGCAGGGCGGGACCACCGCGTGGCCAGGGCCTAGGCCGAGCGCGGGGGAGTCTCGGGAGGCCTGGCCGGTGGGGGGTGGTCTAGACGTAGGTCACGCTGGCTTGCGGACGGCGAACCAGACGCGCATCCCCTGGCCGTCGAGGTTCGGAGCGGCGCCCCAGCTGTGCGTGAGCGCCGCGACGATTCCCAGCCCGCGGCCGCTTTCGCTGTCCACATCGGCCACTTCGGGGGATGCGGCGGGTATCCAGCCGGGGCCGTGGTCGGTGATCTCGCCGCTCAGGTAGGCGCCGTTGACCGCGAGGGTCAGTTTGACGCGTGACCTCGCGTGGATCACCGCGTTGGCCATGAGTTCGCTGACGATGAGGGTGACCTCATCGGCGAGGGCGATCAGTCCCCAGTCCGCGAGCGTCTTTCGTACGATTTCGCGGGCCTCGCCCACGCATTGCGCGCGTGGAGGCTCCTGGTTCCAGCGCCAGCAGCGCGTCTCTTGGGCGTTCATGGCGCCACTGCCGGGGTGGGGGCGGGCGGGTGCGGCATGAGGCGCCGACTGTGGTCGAGGCTTTCAGTCTTGACCGTGTCGCGCGGTTGAGCCGGGGCGGGTCGTGGGTGAGCGGTCGATGCTCGCGGTCGAATGCGAAACCGCTGCCTGTTTTTGTGCATTGCATCCCCTTGCTGCTGGGGGCCGTCTGGGGCAGATGTTCACAGCTTGACCTCGACGAACTTCAAACGCAAGTGCATTGGGAATGCATTGAAATTGCGTTCGCCGGAATAGGAGGGATTTAGGCACAAAAGTGATTGGCGAACGTACCGTTCAAGAGCGGTCGCATCCTGGGCGCAGCCTGCGGCAGACTGATCCGCGAACCAAGGGAGGGGCAACAGGTGACTGCCGGGCCGAGCCCAACGATGCGCCGCCGCCAGCTCGGCATGGAGCTGCGCCGCCTGCGCGAAGCCGCCGACAAGACGATCGAAGAAGTCGCCAGGCACATCGGCCGCGCCTCGTCCACGGTCAGCCGCATCGAGACCGGCAAGGGCGGCGCCCGCCCGGCCCATGTACGCGCCATGCTCGACCTGTACGGCGTGCCGGAAGGACCCGAGCGCGAGGCCCTGCTGGCCCTGGCCAAGGACGGCCAACGCAAAGGCTGGTGGAGCGAGTTCGACGACGTCCTCAGCGTCGACTTCGATCGCTACCTCGGCTACGAGGGCGGAGCGGCCGGCCTCCGCGTGTACGAGAACCGCCTGGTCCACGGCCTGCTCCAGACCGCCGACTACGCACGAGCCGCGTTGCGAGCCGTACGCATGTACGAGAGCCCCGACGACATCGAGCGCCGCGTCGAACTACGACTCAGACGCCAGGAAATCCTCCGGCCACCCGCCTCTCTGAGGCTATGGACGATTCTGGACGAATCCGTGCTCCGCCGCGGCATCGGCGGGCCAGAGACGATGATCGCCCAGCTTGAGCACCTACTGCGGATGGGACAACAGCCCAACATCACCATCCAGGTGCTGCCTTTCACGCGGGGCCCGCATGCGGGGCTCGACGGGCCATTCGCCCTCATCGAGTTCCCCGGGACCGATCCTGATGTCGTCTATGTCGAAGGACCGGCAGGAAACATCTACCTGGAAAAACCGAAAGATCTCCGGCGGAACCTGGGTGTGTTCAACCATCTGGCATCCGAGAGCCTGACCCGCGAAGAATCGATGTCGTACATCCAGGCCATCGTCGAGGAGATCACGTGACCAGGGAAGAAGAGCACACGAAGAAGGCCATCTCGGCCTGCGCGCGTTGGCGCGTCAGTGGCCGGAGCGACGGCTCCACCACCTGCGTCGAGGCTGCTACCGATGGCGTGACCGTCGCTCTGGGGAACTCCAGCGAACGCCATCCCCACAGACCGGTGCTCCACGTTGCGGTACAGGAGTGGCTCGATTTCCTGGATCAGGTTCGGGCCGGGCACGTCGACCGTAGCATGATTCTCAGCCCAAAGATCGCGGGTCCCTTCGTCGTCCACACCACCGACAGCGGCCTAATCGAGGTGCAATGCACTGAGGAGCCTGACGGTCCACGTCTTCGATACACGCCTGAGGAATGGGATGTCTTCGTTTCAGGGGTGACCCAGAACGGCGAATTCGATATCGATTGGCTCCTCTCTGAAACGAGGGCCATGTCGACACTGGGATGAAGGCGGTCCGGGAGAGGAACGCTCACGTCTGTGAGAGACCCTTGTCGCGCTGGCTGCCGACGGGCAGCGGCTGGCCAAGGCCCGCCTGCCCGAGGGCATGGCGGGCATGACCCGGCTGCACGCCATGATCGGCGAGCAGTTCGGGGATACCGACCCTGACGAGGCCGAGGTGATCATCGGGATCGAGACCGATCGAGGCCCGTGGGTACGGGCCTTGGTCGCCGCCGCCGACACGGTGTACGCGGTCAACCCGCTGGACGCCGCCGACACCCTAGAGTTGTCGGCCAAGGTGCCCGATCCGGCGTCGGCGGCCAAGCTGACCACCACGCAGATCAGTGCGGCGCTCAAGCGGGCTCGCCGTCGCGATATCGGTGAGAGGGCAGCCCGATCGCCGTCGGTACGGCGCATCGCGCCGAGGCCGGTCGGCAGGCGGCGCGCCGGGCATCAGGCGCGCCGGGCGGCCCAGATGGTGCGCTCGGTGCGTACGACGAGATCCTCGCGGCGCAGCAGGCTGGTCGGGTTGTCCGGGTCGAGGATTTCGTCGAGCGCGGCGAGGTCCTCGGGGCTGAGTGTGCCTGCGGCGACGCCGCGAATGCGTTGCAGGGTGACATGGGCGTAGCGGGCGATCGCTTCGTCGCGATCCCCGTCCGTGTTGCCGTCCATGTCGACGGTGATGGTGCGCTGGTCCTCGACGGTGAAGCCGGCGGCTACAAGTAGCCGGCCCCAGTCGGCGCCGCGGTGCGGAACGTGCTCGGCGTACAGGGCGTCGGCCGCGGCATGGACGCGTTCTTCGAGGCCAGGCCGGTTCTCGGGGGCATGAGCGGGCAGGAAGCGGGGGAATCCGGCGAGCTCGACGACGGCGAACAGGCCGCCGGGGGCGAGAAGTTCGCGGACCTTCCGGAGGGTGCGGCCGGGGTCGGCCATGTGGTGCATCGAGGCCGAGGCCCACACCAGGTCCGGCGTGCCCAGGTCGGGCCAGCGGTCGGCGTCGAGGTCGGCCTGTACGGTCCACACCCGTTCCTCGACACCGCGTGCGCATGCCTTCTCGCGCAGCGCCTTCAGGTACCCGACCGCAGCATCGACGGCGGTGACGTGCGCGTAGGGGAAGCGTTCGAGAAGCGCGAAAGTGCCCGCGCCGGTGCCGTAGCCCAGGTCTACGATCCGCCGTGGCTCGCTCGTCAGCGGCAGCCACGCGGTGATGGACGCGATGTGCTCGGCGAGCACCTCGGCGTCCAGGTCGAGGATCTCCGCCTGGCCGTCATCGCCGTGGTCGTGCGGGTCGTCATGGTCGTGGCCGGGGTGAGTGTGCTGGTGCAGTGGAGTCACGACGGCAACGGTAAGCCCGTCATGCGCGTACCGCATGATCACTTGCGCGAGAGGCAAGAAGATGGCTTGTTATGCTGCCCGCCACGCGATAGCGCCCGCCGCGCCGTGGCCTCCGGCGCGGCCGTGGCCCGCTATTCGCCAGGGGCCTGGGCGCCTGCGCGGTCGGCTGCGGAGGCGTCGGCGTCCTTCTGGTGGCCGCGGCGGGCGTCGCGGTCGAAGATGCCGAGGATCTCGCACGGCCCGCCCTCGGCGCCGATGGCGTGCGGCATCATGGTGGGGAACTCCGCGGCCTGGTTGGTCTCGATGCGAAAGCGCCGGTGACCAAGCATGAGGACGGCGGTGCCGGACAGCACCACCAGCCATTCGTGGCCGGGGTGGGCGCGCATGCGGGCCGGATTGTCGGGCGGGGGGTCGATCAGCCGCTGACGCATCACGGCCATGCCCGGGTCGCTCTTGACGGGCCAGCGCAGGCCGTGGACGCGGTCGATCACCGGGCTGATGACGACGTCGTCGGTTGCGCTCTCGACGAGCTGGTCCAAGGTGGTGTTGAGGGCTCGGGCCAGGGTGACCAGTTGATCCAGGACGAGGCGGCGCCGGCCGTTCTCGATGCGGCTCAGCGACGACTGGCTGAGGTTGGCGCGCCTGGCCAGTTCCTCGAGCGACCAGCCCTGTGCGACGCGCAGGGCACGGATCCGTTTGCGTACGAGGCTTTCCAATTGCCCATCTTCTTGCGTCATAGGCAATATGGTATGCCTTTGGTGCAAATCGAGTTTAACGTCGCAGACAGTCGGCCCGGAAGAGGGCCCTTTGCACGACGAAAGGGCGTGACATGTCTGCGCAAACCTTCCACTACGAGAGCGATCCCCTGCCCGCCGAGACCGTGGATGTGGCGGTGATCGGCGGCGGCCCCGCGGGCCTGAACGGCGCGCTGATGCTGGCCCGCTCGCGTCGCTCGGTCGTCGTGATCGACGGCGGCGCCCCGCGCAATGCCCCCGCCACCGCCATGCACGGCTTCATCGTCCTGGACGGCACCCCGCCCGCCGAGATCCTCCAGCGCGGACGTCGGCAGGTCCGTGAGTACGGCGGCCGGGTCGTCTTCGGGGCGGCGGCCGCGGCCGAGCCCGCCGCCCCTGCGGCCGACGGCGACCTGCGGTTCGGCCTCACCCTGGCCGACGGCCGTACGCTGACCGCCCGCCGTGTGCTGGTCGCCACCGGCCTGCGCGACGTCCTGCCCGAGGTGCCGGGCCTGGCCGAGCACTGGGGCCACAGCGTGGTGCACTGCCCCTACTGCCACGGCTGGGAGGTCCGCGACGAGCCGATCGGCATCCTCGCCATCGGCCCCGCCTCCGTGCACCACGCCTGGCTGTTCCGCCAGCTCACGGATGACCTCATTTACTTCAGCCGGGGCGCCGACCTGGATCCCGAGACCCGCGCCCGCTTCGCCGCCCGCGACATCCGCGTCGTCGAGACCGACGTCAAGGAGGTCGTTAACGACGACCGGGGCGCTCTCGCCGGAGTACGCCTGACCGACGGCACCGTCGTGGAGCGGCGCGTTCTCGCGGTCGCCACACGGCTGGAAGCCCGTACCGAAGGGCTGGAGGGCCTCAAGCTTCCGACGGAGGACCTGCCCGACGGCATGGGCCGCTGCTTCGCCTCCGGCATGGCCGGCGCCACCGAGATCCCGGGCGTGTGGGTGGCCGGCAACGCCACCGACCTCATGGCCCAGGTAGGCGCCGCGGCCGCGGCCGGCGCGCTGGCCGGCGCTCACATCAACGCCGCCCTCGCCACCGCGGACGCCGACGCCGCGCTCGCCACGGTGCGGAAGGCCGCCGACTGACGGCAAGACCGCCGCTTCGGGCGCTCCGCGTCAAGGGCATCACGGGAGGCGGCACGGACGACGCCCTCGACAACCACTATCTCCAGATCCTGCCGTCACCCGTCGCGGATCCCGCTGTCGTCACGTGCACGACGCAAGGATTCCAGTACCTCCTCGCAAGGTACGAGCGGAGCCATGCTCCCGTCCGGCGTCGCCTGTCCCGGTATCATTTTCGGATGAATGTTCGAGTCGATCGGGCGGTACGCGTCGTCGCCGCCTCGCCGCCACGGGTGTACCAGGCGTTCGTCACTGCCGATGAGTACCTCGCGTGGCTGCCACCGGACGGCATGACGGGCCGGATGATCCGTTTCGACGCACGGCCCGGCGGCGGTTACCGCATGGAGCTGCGCTACCGCGATCCGCAAGGCGCGCCGGGGAAGACCACCGCCGACGCCGATGTCGTGGACGTTCGGTTCATCGAACTCCGGCCTCCGTCGAGGATCGTCCAGGAGGTCGACTTCGACTCGGACGATCCCGCGTTCGCCGGTTCGATGCGGATGACGTGGACGTTCGTGCCGGTCGAGGGCGGCACGAAGGTCGAGGTGCGCTGCGAGAACGTGCCGCCGGGCATCCGGCCGGAGGACCACGCCGCCGGGCTGACGGCGAGCCTGGCCAATCTCGCGGCCTTCGTCGAGAACCCCTGATCGCCGGCGGCCCCTCCGCCAGGTCCGGTGCCGACGTGGGTCCGGCCGTACCGTCACGATCATCAAGGGGCCGATGGCACGATCCGCTTCGCGTAGCCCCTGAAGGGTGTCGACCGCTTCGGCGTTGAGCTCGCCGACGCGGGCGCGCAGTTCGGCGCCGTGGGCCTGGGCGCGGCGGCGCAGCCAGGCGGGGACGAGGGTGAGCGCCCATCCTCAACCTGGTCGGCGTGACAATCAGGTGACGGTTCCACGGCGTGAGTGTCCTGCCGACGGGCCGGCCCCATGCCCAGCCGCCGCTGCCGCGCGGCGTTGCGCCGATCAACGGCCGTGTTCAGCACCAGCGTCGGCTAAATCCTCCCGGTTCACGTTCACAAAGCACTTGTTGACCTTGTTGAGAATATCGTCATACGATCTGACGAGATGTTGGTAATACCGGTGGCGCCGGGGGAGCGTCCGCCTGGTGATCGTGCCTGCGAGCGTACGGCCGCGATCGCAGGGCACTCCCTAAGGAGCGACACGTGGCGAACGCAGCAACCGCCGAGTTGACCCGCGTCCGGCGCAGGACCGCCGTGGCCGTGGGCATCGGCAACTTCATGGAGTGGTTCGACTTCGCGGTCTACGGATTCTTCGCGACCACTCTGGGAGCGCTGTACTTCCCCAACGACAACGCGGCGATCTCGCTGCTGTCATCGCTGGCCGCCTTCGGCGTGGCCTTCTTCATGCGGCCGGTCGGCGGCTTCGTGCTCGGCTCGATCGGCGACCGGTTCGGACGCCGCTTCGCGCTCACCCTGACCGTCGGCATGATGGGCGTGACCACCACGATCGTGGGCCTGCTGCCGACCTATGAACAGGCGGGCATCATCGCGCCCATCCTGCTGGTGCTGATGCGCTGCCTGCAGGGTTTCTCCGCGGGGGGCGAGTGGACCGGCTCCTCCGCGTTCCTGATCGAGTACGTGGACGCCGGCAGGCGCGGGCTGTTCGGCAGCATCATCTCGGCCACGGCCGCGCTCGCCACGATCGCCGGGAGCCTGATCGCGCTGGGGCTGAACTCCTGGCTGACCGAGGCGGCCTTCGACTCCTGGGGCTGGCGGGTGCCGTTTCTGCTGGCCGCGCCGCTTGGCCTGATCGGGCTGTACATCCGGCTGAAGATCGACGAGACGCCGGTGTTCCAGGAGATCAAGGAGCAGAAGGCGGTCGTGGCCAACCCGCTGCTCACGGGCAGCCGCGACAACTTCCGCGCGATCGTGCTCACCTTCTTTTTCGCCAGCGTGCAGGGGCTTGGCTTCTACTACCTGGCCACGTACGTCGTGACCTATCTGACCACCACCGTCGCGCTGCAGCGTACGCACGCGCTGGCGCTGGTCGCCGCCGGGCTGAGCTTCTACGCCCTGATGTGCCCGGTCGCGGGCGCCGTGTCGGACCGGTTCGGGCGCCGCCCGATCAACGTACTGGGCAGCCTGGGCCTGGCGGTGCTGGTCTTCCCGGCGTTCCTGCTGATGAGCACCGGCAACTCGGCCCTGGTCTTCCTCGGCATCGCGGTGTTCGCGATCTGCCAGTCCATGGTCAGCGTCACCACCGTGGTCATGCTCACCGAGCTGTTCCCGGCGCAGACGCGCGGCAGCGGCAGCGCGCTCGGGTTCAACCTGGGCCTGGCGCTGATCGGCGGGCCCGGCCCGTTCGTCGCGGCGGCCATCGCGACCGCGTCCGACGTGCGCGCGATGCCGGCGATCTACATGGTGGCCGTGGCGCTGGCCGGCTTCCTGGTGGTGCTGCGCTGGCTGCCCGAGACCCGGGGCAGGGACCTGGGCATGGACGCCGAGGCGCCGCGAATCGGCGGACGGCTGAGGGCCTGACGACGGCGTACGAGGTGGTGTGACGAAACGTGCGTCACAGCCACAGCGCGGCAGCGGACCGATCGTGGACAGGCGGCCGTGGCGCCTGTCGAACGGCATCGCGCGTCATACTGACACTCGACGTCAGTGACGTTTGCTGTCACCGACGTCGAATGCTAGGAATGGGTCGTGGCCTTCGTCAATCGGGTAACCGAGCTCGCCCAGCTTCAGGAGTGGTGGGAGACGCCGGATGCGCGCCCTGCCCTGGTCTGGGGTCGTCGGCGTGTCGGCAAGACAGCGCTGATCACGGAATTCGCCGCGCGGACCGGTGCCCGGACTCTCTTCCACATCGGAGGGACCCGAACCGCTGCGGCGGAGCTGGGCGTTTTATCGGCGAGAGCCGCCGCCGTCACCACGAGCGGGCGAAGGAACCCGGGGGAGCAGCCCTATCGCGACTGGGACGACGCCCTTGAACATCTGGTCACCCAGGCCGGAGACCAGCCACTCCTGCTCGTCCTGGACGAATTCCCGGAGCTCATGCGGTCATCGCCGGAGCTGCCGGGAGTGCTGCGGGCCTTCCTCGACCGACCGGAAGGTGTCGGGCGGCTTCGGCTGCTCGTCTGTGGCTCCGCGGTGCGCACGATGTGGGAGATGCAGGAATACCGCGCACCGCTCTACGGCCGATTCGACCTGGCCCTGCAGGTTCATCCCTTCCGGCCGCACGAGGCGGCCGAGTTGCTGCCCGATCTTTCGCCTGCGGATCGGGCGCTGGTCTACGGGATCGTCGGTGGGACCCCGCTGTATCTGAGTTGGTGGCGGCAAGACCTCTCCGTCGAGCGGAACCTGCTGCGCCTCGCCTGCAAGCCGGGTGCCCGACTGCTGACCGAGGGAGAACTCGTGCTCGCCACCGAGGCGGAGGCGGGTGACTACCCGGCCGCCGTGCTGGAGGCGATCGCCAGTGGAAAGACCCGGCACCACGAGATCGCCGACGCCATCGGCGCCGATCCAAGCCGTACTCTGCGGCAGTTGGCCAAGCTTCGGCTGATCGAACGGCTGGTCCCCGTAACCGACGCCGCGCAACGGACCCGGCGCAGGATCTACCGCATCGCCGACCCCTTTCTCGCCTTCTACCTCGGCCCGCTCATGCGCTATCGAGCCGAGATCGAGCAAGGAGCGGGCGAGGACGTGGTCCAGGCGCTGCTCGAGTCCTCGACCGGACATCTCGGAGCCGTCTACGAGGAGGCATTTCGCGACCACCTACGACGGCTCGCGAGGGCGGGCAGGCTCGGCCCTCGCGTCGTGGCCATCGGTTCGTGGTGGAAAGACGACGGTCAAGATCAGATCGATGCCGTGGTCCTGGCCGAGCCCGAACGAACCCGGATCCCCGTCCTGGTCGGTGAGGCCAAGTGGGCCAAGAGCGTGAACGCGGCCCGGCTGAAGGCACAGTTGGCGAGAAAGGCGGCCAACCTCACAAAGGACGTCGACTCGCTGACCTACGCGATCTGCTCCCGCGAGGAGATCACGCACGCCGATGCCGAGACCCTCGCCATCACCGCATCCGACATCTTCGCCCCCTGACCCCCGGGCCTGTGGGCGTGACCTCGTCGGGACCAAGCCCAGGTCCGCGCGGCGCGGCACGGTGGCCGCGCCCGCGTGCCCTGGGGATACACCGCGTCGGTGTTCCGGAACCCGGATGCCCGAAGGGCCTCGACCACCCGGTACGCCGTGAACGGTTCACGTCTCGACGGCCGTACCGCCATGCGATAGCCGAGCGCGAAGGCCTGCAGCCAGGCGTTCTGGATCGCCGGCAGGTGCCCCGAGAGGACGACGCCGAGAGTCTCGCCGCGCCGCGTCCGCGCCCCGCTGCCCGCACGGCGGCCGACGTCGCCCCACTCGCGCGCTTCCGTAAATGTTGTGGATCACGGTGTCGGAGGCGGCCTGCGCGATGAGGTGGTAGGTGTCGTCATCGAGGTGCGCCCCGGCGAGCGCGAGGTATTTCAGCGTTCGGCGGGGCCGGTCCGTCAACTCTTCGTGGAGGAGCAGCGTCGGGGCCGCGGCTCGTCTGGGAGTCGTTCATCCGCTCCGCGATCGACCTGGCGTCCGGGCGAAACCGGCGTAATCCACCCATCCAGCTATTCCGCGCATAGCGGATCTCCGGGGAAGGCGTTCATGGGTTCGGGCTCCACGGCAGGATCGTCAGCGCGACCACCACGAGGCCGGCGGCGGACCACAGCAGCGTGGTCGTCCCCGCCGACTCCAGAACCGCGGCGCCCACGAAACTGCCGAGCGCCACGGACGCGTTGAACGTCCCGACCTACTGGCCGGTGACCTGCTCGACCCGGTCCGGAGCCGACCGGGTCAGCCAGATCTGGCCGCTGACGGACAGGCCGCCATAGGTGAGGCCCCACAGCAGGACGCTCGCGGCGGCGTCCACCAGCGAGGTACGCCCTGTGAGATGAGGGCGCCCGTGTCGATGCCTGGCAGCTCCGGCATCGGCCAGTCGGTCATGTCCGGGACGGTCAGCGCCCCCGGCAGCAGAGTGGGCGACGTCTCCGCGTGCGGTGGGTGGCCTTGACGGGCACCTACGACCGGCCGGATCCGGTGAGCTGGGCGGCCATCAGCGTGGTGTAGGGGCCGGGCCGTTCGATCAGTTCCTGGTGGGTGCCGGAGTCGGCGACGCGGCCGTTGTCCAGGACGACGATGCGGTCGGCGGTGCGGATGGTGGAGAGGCGGTGGGCGATGATGAGGGTGGTGCGGTCGCGGCGCACGCTGGTCATGGCGGCGGCGACCTCCTGTTCGCTCTCGGTGTCGAGGTTGGAGACGGCCTCGTCCATGACGAGGATCGGCGCCTCCTTGAGGATGGCGCGGGCGATGGCGATGCGCTGGCGCTGGCCGCCGGACAGGCGGGTGCCCAGCTCTCCGGGGAGGGTGTCGTAGCCGTCGGGGAGGGCGGTGATGAACTCGTCGGCCTGGGCGGCGCGGGCGGCGGCGATGACCTGTTCGCGGGTGGCCTCGGGGCGGCCGAGGCGGATGTTGTCGATCAGGGGGATGTTGAAGAGGTAGACGTCCTGGGGGACCAGGGTGATGAGGCGGCGCAGGTCGTCCTGGGGGAAGTCGCGGATGTCGTGGCCGCCGATGGTGATCGATCCGGCGTTCACGTCCCACAGGCGCATGAGGAGGCCGGCGCAGGTGGACTTGCCCGCGCCGGAGTGGCCGACCAGGGCGACGGTCTCGCCGGGGGCGATGTCGAAGGTGATCTCGGTGACCGCGTCGGGCAGGGCCGTGCCGTACCGGAAACTCACTGAGGAGAAGACGACGCGGGGCTCGATGGGGCCGGGCGGGGGCTGGTCGACGCGGTCGGTCACCGGTGCGGGGGTGGTGAGGATGGTCATGATGCGGTCGCCGGCGGCGATGACGAGGCCGACGTCGCGGGCGACGTCGGTGACGGCGACGACGGGCGCGAACGTGGTCGCGGCCAGGACGACGGCGACGGGGAAGAACGCGGCGTCCAGATCGCCGGAGGTGACCAGCAGGGCGGCGGTGAGCAGGACGGACAGCAGGCCGAGCGTGGTGAGGGCGTTGGTGACGGCGTGTTCGAGGCCGGAGCGGCGGCCGTGTGCGATCTTGGCCTTGAGCAGGCGCTCGTCCTGTACGGCGAGGCGGTCGAGGCGGCGTGCCTCCGCGCCGGAGGTGATCAGTTCGCGTAGCCCTTGGAGGGTGTCGACCGCTTCGGCGTTGAGCTCGCCGACGCGGGCGCGCAGTTCGGCGCCGTGGGCCTGGGCGCGGCGGCGCAGCCAGGCGGGGACGAGGGCGAGCGCGACCAGCGCGGGCGCCAGGGCCAGGGCCAGGGCCGGGTGGAAGACGCCGAGCGCGGTGAGGGCCGCGACGGGTACGGTGGCGGCGCTGACCAGCGGGCTGAGGGTGTGGGCGAACCACAGCTCCAGTTGCTCGACGTCGGAGATGGCGGCGGCGCCGAGGTCGCCGGAGCGGCGCTGGAGCAGGTAGCCGGGGGCGAGGCGGTCGAAGGCGGCGTAGACCCGGCCGCGTACGTCGGCCAGGACGCGGAAGGCGGCCACGTGGGCGATGTAGGACTCCAGCCACGGCGTGACGGCCAGCAGGGGAAGCAGCGCGGCGAGGGCGATCAGTCCGCCGCGCAGGTCATCGGCGGAGGCGCCGGTGATGGCGTGGCTGACCACCCAGGCGCCGACGCCGGCCGAGGCCAGGACGACGAGGTGGTGGGCGATGCCGCTGAGGATCGCCGCGAGCAGCAGGCGGCGGTGGGGGCCAAGGAGCCTGGTGAGGGCGAGCATCAGACGGCTCCTTCCTGGGCGGCGACCAGGCGGGCGTAGGCGCCCTTCCGTTCGAGGAGGCCGGCATGGTCGCCCTCTTCGGCGATCTTCCCGTCGGCCATGACGATGACGCGGTCGGCGTCGCGGACCGTGGACAGGCGGTGGGCGATCATGATGGTGGTGCGGCCTCCGGTCAGCGCGTCCAGGGCCTGCTGGATGCCGGACTCGTTGGCGGCGTCGACGCTGGAGGTGGCCTCGTCCAGGATCAGGATGGGGGCGTCCTTGAGCAGGGCGCGGGCGATGGCGATGCGCTGGCGTTCGCCGCCCGACAGCTTGAGGCCGCGTTCGCCGACGATCGTGTCGAGCCCCAGGGGGAGGTCGTGGACGAAGCCGGCGCGCGCGGCCCGGATCGCGGCCTCGATCTCGGTGTCGGTGGCGTCGGGCTTGGCCAGGGTGAGGTTGTACCGGACGGTGCCGTGGAAGAGGTAGGTGTCCTGCGCGACCACGGCGATGAGCGAGCGCAGCTCCCGCAGCGGCAGTTCGGTGATGTCGGTGCCGCCGATCGTGATGTGGCCCTGTTCGGGGTCGAAGTAGCGCAGCAGGAGGGAGGCGACGGTGGTCTTGCCCGCGCCGGAGCGGCCGACCAGGGCGACGCGCTCGCCGGGGGCGATGGTCAGGGTGAAGCGGTCCAGGGCGGGCCGGTCGCGGTCCCGGTAGGTGAAGGTCACCTCGCGGAAGCACACGTCATGGCGGGTCCCGGCGCGTGGCACGGCCCCGGCGCCTTGCGACGGCGCCGGGGCGTCCAGCACCTCGAAGATCGCGGTCAGCGAGGGGACCGCGTTGTAGCTGGAGTGATAGGCCGCCTCCAGCTCCTTCAGCGGCCGGAAGCACTCGGCGGTGAGCATGAGGATCAGCAGCAGCTCGGTCACGCTCAGCTCGCCCGCGACCAGCCGCGTCGCGCCCACGCCCAGCGCCACGGCGGTCCCCAGGCCGATGACGAACGCCACCCCGCCCAGGTACGCCACGACGATGGCCATCAGCCGGATCGAGTCACGGCAGAACGCCTCGGCGAGTGCGGCCAGCTCCCGGCCGCGCCGGCCGCCGGCGTTGAACGCCTTCAGCGTGGCCATGCCCTGCAACGCGTCCAGGTTCTCGGCGTACAGGCCTTTGTAGCCGCGGAACCAGGCGGCGTTGCGGTCCCGGAGCAGCCGCTTGGACGCCAGTGGCAGCACCGGCGTCAGCACCGCGCACAGCAGCACGACCACGCCGATGATCGGGTCGAGCACGAACAGGAACGCGGTCACACCGACGGCGCCGAGCAGCGCGGCGATCGTCTGCGGCAGAAATCTGCCGACATAGGCGTCCACGGTCTCCACGCCGTCGACGAGCGAGGTCTGGGTGGAGCCGGTCCGGCCCCGCTGTGCCCAGCTCGGCCCCAGCAGGAGCAGTTTGGCGGTGAGGCGGCGCCGCAACTCGGCCTTGACGGCGCCGGAGGCGCGCAGGGCCACGTCCTCCCGGACGGCCAGCGCCAGGCTGCGTACGAGCTGCAGGGCGGCGATGCCGGCGATGAGCCAGACGATCGAGGAGACCGGGCGTCCGGCGAAGATCCGGGCGAGGGACTGGGCGACCAGCACGCCCTGGCCGACGTAGCTCGCGGTGATGGCCAGCAGCAGGATGACCAGCGCCGCCAGGCGCGGCCGGACCGCGGGCGACAGGCTCAGCAATCGGATGATCACGGATCCTCCTTGAGCTCGAAGGCGAGCCGGGTGCGATGGACGGCACGTACGCCGTACACCTGGGAGACGCGTTCGGCGGTCAGTACCTCGTCGGGGGTTCCGCCGGCCACGATGCGACCGCCGTCCATGAGGTAGAGGCGGTCGCAGTACTCGGCGGCCTGGTTGAGGTCGTGCAGCGCGGCGAGGGTGCTGACGCCGAGGTCGCGTACCAGGCGCAGGATCTCCAACTGGTGGCGGATGTCGAGGTGGTTGGTGGGTTCGTCGAGCAGGAGCAGGCGGCTCTGCTGGGCCAGGGCGCGGGCGATGAGCACCCGCTGCCTCTCCCCGCCGGACAGCGTGGCGAAGTCGCGGGCGGCCAGGTGGCCGGCGCCGACGCGTTCGAGGGACTGGGCGCAGATGAGCTCGTCGGCCGTGGTGGTGCGGTCGAGGGGGCGTTTGTGCGGGGTACGGCCCATGGCCACCATCTCGGCCACGGTGAAGGCGAGCTCGGCGGGGGTTTCCTGGGCGACCACGGCCGTGCGCCTGGCCGACTCGCGCGGCGTCAGCCGTACCAGGTCGTCGCCTTCGACGGTGATCAGGCCGGCGGCGGGGCGCAGGGCGCGATAGACGCCGCGGAGCAGGGTGGACTTGCCGCAGCCGTTGGGGCCGAGCAGGCCGACGAACTCGCCGGGGCCGACCTCCACATCGGCGTCCTGGACGATCAAGCGCCGGTCGATCCGGAGGGAGACGCCGTTGACGCGCAGGGTCATCCGCGCCTCCGCAGCAGCCACAGGAAGAACGGAACGCCGAAGACGGCGGTGACGATGCTCAGGGCCAGCTCCTGCGGGGCGGCGACGGTCCGGGCGGCGACGTCGACGAGTTGCAGGAACACCGCGCCGAGCAGGGCCGAGACCGGCAGGACCCGGCGGTGGTCGGCGCCGACGAGCAGCCGCGCGGCGTGCGGGACGATCAGGCCGACGAAGGCGATGGCGCCGGTGGTGGCGACCATGACGCCGACGAGCAGCGAGGTGAGCACGAACAGGCGTCCGCGCAGGAAGGCGACGTTGACGCCGAGGGAGATCGCGCTGTCCTCGCCGGAGCTCAGCGCGTTGAGCGGGCGGTGCTGGACCAGCAGGTAGGCCAGCCCGGCGAGCAGCACGACCGAGGGAATCGGCAGCAACTCCCAGCGGGCCCCGCCGAGGCTGCCCATCAGCCAGAACAGCACCTGCTGGGCGGCCCGGCCGCTCTGCGCCCGCTGCAGCACGTAGCTGTAGAGCGCCTGGAACAGGTACGCCAGGGCGACCCCGGCCAGCACCAGGCGGGCCGGGGTGATCCGGCCCGACCGCTGCGCCAGCACATAGATGAGCACCAGGGCGAGCAGCGCGCCGAGGAAGGCGGCCATCGACAGCGACAGCCCGCCGAGCGCCGACGACCCGAGGATGAAGACCAGCACCGCGCCCAGCGACGCGCCGGAGGAGACGCCGAGCAGGAACGGGTCCGCCAGCGGGTTGCGCACCAGCGCCTGCAGCACCGCGCCGACCACCGCCAGCCCCGACCCCACCAACAGGGCCAGCATGGCCCGGGGCAGGCGGAACTCCCAGACGATCTGGGCCTGCGCGGCCGTCCAGGCGGGCGTGACCGAGCCGGGCGCGAGACGGTCGGCGACGATGCCCCACACCTGCGCCGGGCTCACCGGGACCGCGCCGATGCTCACCGCGAGCAGCGTCGAGGCGACGGCGGCGAGCCCGAGCACGCCGGTGATCAGCCACAGCCGGCCGGAGACGCGCGTCGTGAGGTCCAGCCGTAGCGCCTTCGCCTGGCTCATCAGGCGAAGGCTTCGGGGTGCAGGAACTTGGCGATCTCGACGACCGCCAGGATGTTGCGGTAGCCGGGGTGCTGGGCCGCGGCGGGCAGGGCCAGGTAGCGCCGTTCCTTGGCGGCGGTGCTGTTTTTGGCGATGCCGAAGGCCTGCGCGGCCTTGTCGGGTGCGCTGGGCATGGGCTCGC
Organism: Thermopolyspora sp. NPDC052614; assembly: GCF_040678635.1. Classification (NCBI taxonomy): domain Bacteria; kingdom Bacillati; phylum Actinomycetota; class Actinomycetes; order Streptosporangiales; family Streptosporangiaceae; genus Thermopolyspora; species Thermopolyspora sp. NPDC052614. Next base: position 304,344 of record NZ_JBFATZ010000005.1, on the reverse strand, counting down.
CGCGGAGCGTGGCGTACTCGGTGACGATCAGCGCCTGCGGGTCGGTGGCGGCGATCTTCTCGGCGTTCACCTCGGTGTAGTCGGCCTTCACGTCGGCCAGGACGTTCTCGCCGCCCGCCAGCTCGATCATCTGGTTGGTCAGCCCGGCGCCGCCGTATGCGTTGACCGGGCCCTTGCCGCCGTCGGTCGCCAGGACCTTGACCTTGGGCCGGTCGGCGACCCGCTTGACCGCGTCGTCCAGCCGGGCGCGCAGGTCGGTGATCAGCTTCTCGGCCCGGCCGGGGACGCCGAAGATCGCGCCGAGGTTGCGCAGGTCGGTGAAGGTCTGCTCGATTTTGAAGGCGAGCTGCCCCTCCGGGCTGCACCAGCCGCCCAGCAGGTAGACGGGCGCTCCGGCCGCGGTCAGCTCCTCCACCGTGGCGTACCCGCCCGCCGCGTCGAAGCTGGCGGTGGAGTTGTCGAGCACGAAGTCCGCGCCCTGAGAGAGCATGATCTCCTTCTGCGGCAGCATGATCGTCGGAGAGATCTCCGGGATCTTGTCGTAGTGCTCCTTCTGACCGGGCAGGAACGCGCTTTCGGAGAAGTTGGTACGGCCGACGACGCGGTCCTGCAGCCCGAGCGCGAGCAGCGTCTCCAGGGCGGGGTGGTAGCCGGTGACCACCCGGGCCGGGGGCTTGTCGAACGTGTACGTGCGGCCGCAGTTCTCGATCGTGACCGGGAAGCCGGCCTGCTGCGCGGCGGGTTGGGTGGGGGTGGCCTGCGGGGTGGCGGACTGCGTGCCGCAGGCCGCCATGGCGAGCGCGGCCAGCAGCAGCAGGACGAACCGCCTCATGGAACACCGACTCCTTGCAGTGGGCTTTCACTTGCAAACAATTCGCAAATTAGGTCCCGCCGGATCGGGGGTCAAGACCGCTCCGCCACTTGTTGCAGGAGTACCGTTATTGCATATAAGTTGCAACTACAGCAGATGAGGGGACGGACATGGGTCGGTACTCGCTGCCTGACATGCCCTACGACTACGCGGCTCTGGAGCCGGCGATCACCGGCGAGATCCTTGAGCTGCACCACGCCAAGCACCACGCCGCCTACGTCAAGGGCGCCAACGACACCCTGGACAAGCTCGCCGAAGCGCGTGAGAAGGGCGAGTTCGGCGGCCTGGTCGGCCTGGAGAAGACCTTCGCGTTCAACCTCTCCGGCCACGTCCTGCACACGATCTTCTGGCAGAACCTCGCACCCGACGGCGGCGACCGCCCCGACGGCGAGCTCGGCGACGCCATCGCCGAGCACTTCGGCTCCTTCGAGGCCTTCCAGAAGCAGCTCACCGCCGCGACCATCACCGTGCAGGGCTCCGGCTGGGGCGTGCTGGCCTGGGAGCCGCTCGGCCGCCGGCTCGTGGTCGAGCAGGTCTACGACCACCACGGCAACGTCGGCATGAACACCACACCCCTGCTGGTCTTCGACGCCTGGGAGCACGCCTACTACCTGCAGTACCGCAACGTCCGCCCGGACTACGTCGAGAAGCTCTGGGGCCTGATCAACTGGAACGACGTCATCGCCCGCTACCACGCGGCCAAGGGCGCGTGACCCGATGACCACGGCGTCCGCCCGCCCACGGCCCTCGTCGGCCTCTTCGAGAGGTTCAGCCGGACAGGCGGACGCCGAGATCCGCCTCATCCCCTCCGCAGACCTGGCGCGCCATCTCCCGGCGATCGCCGACGTGGGCGGACGCTGCTTCACGCGCCCGCCGTGGCGCGAGCCGTACCCGATGGCCAGAAGCGTCGCCGCACGCGTGCTCGCCGACAGCGAGCGCCCCGGCTTCGTCCTCGCCCTCGCGCTGTCCGGCGATGAGGTGTACGGCTTCGCCTACGGACTGCGATGCTCGGCGCTGGCCCTGTCCGCGTCACACCCTCCGAGGAACGACTTCACCTTCAAGGAACTCGCCGTCCTCCCGGAACTGTGCGGCATGAAGCTCGGTCTCGCCCTGCACGACACCGTCCTCGCCGCCGTCCCAAACGGCCCCTACTGGTTATCGACCCACCCTGCCGCGCACGCCGCGATCGGCCTCTACCGGCACCGTGGGTGGCGGGCCGTCGCGATACAGGGGCCAAGGCGAGTGATCATGCACAAGCGCTGACCGTCGGAGCCGCACGATCGCGGTGAGGCCGAGCACGCCGAGGACGCGTCCTCACAGCGGGGGAAAAGAATCAACCAGGTAGGCGCCGCGGGCTGGGGTCACGGCATTTGCGTCGGTCGCGGTGTACTGCCGAGGTGCTCGGGCTCTGATAGCCGCTGCGCGAGAGGCTCTGAACCCATCTCAGCCGCATTCGCCTTCTGCGACGGCGCGAATGAAGGACCTCCAGGCGTGTTGGGTGAGGAGAAGGGCTGGACCTGCTGGGTTCTTGCTGTCGCGGACCGCGATGCGGTGGCCGACGGCTGCGGCCTCAACGCATGCGCCGTTTCCGCCGCTGTATGAGCTTTTCCGCCACCGTGCATCGGACAGGTCGCTGGTCGGTTTGATCGTGTGGCTCATGGTCGTGCTCCTTAGGCATGCGCCAGCTTGGTGATGACCTGGAGCGAATCGTACGGCGATAGGGCAACCGCCCGTAGGTGCTCAAAGATGCCGGTATAGCGCTTGATGTCGGCCTCGCCTTCCAGGAAGAGGTCACCGGCCATGGATTCAACGTAGATCACGTCGTGGGCTGTGGCGGCGGGGAACCTCAGGATGCCGAAACTGCCGTGCATGCCAGGGTGCGGCCCGGCGGTATAGGGGATCACCTGTACGGTCACGGTGGGCGAGTGCGCCATGGTGACGATGTGGTCTGCTTGCGCGGCCATGATTGAGCCGTCGTCATCGATGTGACGCCGGAGGGCGGCCTCGTCCATGATCGCCCATAGGCGTAGTCCGTCGGCGGTGAGCACGCGTTGGCGTGCGATGCGTACCGCGACTCGGTTGTCGACCTCTTCTTCGGTGGCCATCGGCAGAGCGCCGCGGATTACGGCGCGGGCGTAGTCCTCGGTTTGTAGCAGCCCGGGCAGGAACAGGGACTCGTAGCTGCACAGGGATTCGGCCTCGGCCTCCAGACCGATGTAGGTCGAGTAGCGCGATGGAAGAACGTCTTTGTACGCCTCCCACCAGCCGCGTTGCCGTGCCTGACGCGCGAGGATCATCAATTCCTGGGCTTCGGCTTCGTCGACCGCGTACAAGGCGAGCAGGGCGCGCACGTCGGCAGGGGGTCGCCATTCGCCATTCCGACTCGGCTCGCCCAAACGGTCAGGTCACCCTGGTCGTCACCGATTGCGGCGAGGCGATCCAGGTCGAGGTGATCGACGAAGGCTCGGCTACGAACACGCCGCAGGTTCGTACCGACCCCGGCGGCCAGGGACTGGGCGGCCGCGGACTGTGGCTGGTCGACCAGATGTCCCACTCCTGGGGGAGTCGCGAGCACACAGCAGGGCGTGTCGTGTGGTTTCGCATGACGAAAAAGCACGTCCTGCATGGACTGCCCTGAACGCACGACCCCACCGTCCCGCGCGGCACGGCGTACGCCGCCGATCTCGCCCGCCGGGATCAGGCCGGTGAGCGGTTCGCCTCGGCCGGTCCGGCCCGAGGGCGTGATCGCGGGCAGCGGCTCTCCGAGTACGGCGGCCTTGGGCTGGGGTGACCCGTCCAGCGGATGCGGGATCAGGTCGGTGACGCCGAGCCCGGCCGGTTCGGCGAGTTGCTCGGCGGGCGGAGCGCGCACCTTCGGCTAGAAGATGCCGGATCCCTTCGGTGGATCTCCCTGAGGCCGGGTAGGGGCGCGCGTGGACAGTGAGGACATCAGCGGAAAGGAACTGATATGCCGGTCCGTGAGATGATCAAGACGCACCCGGCCGAGATCAACCTCGATCGTGAGCGGCTCGCCGACGCCGTTCTGGCGCTGGTCGACTGCGCTCAGGCGTGCACCGCCTGTGCCGACGCCTGCCTGAGCGAGGAGAACGTCGCCGAGCTTCGCAAATGCGTCCGCACCAACCTCGACTGCGCCGACATCTGCGAGGCGACGGCACGCGTGCTGTCGCGGCACACCGGCTACGACGCCAACATCACTCGTGCCCAGCTCCAGGCGTGCGTCCAGGCATGCTCCTCGTGCTCCGAGGAGTGCGGTCGGCACGCCGCCATGCACGAGCACTGCCGCGTGTGCGCCGAGCGGTGCCGCACCTGCGAGCAGATGTGCCACAACCTGCTCGACGCCATCACCTGAGCGTGCGGAAGGAGCATGCGACGGGTGTGTTCGGCCGTGGGGCGCGGCAGCCGTCCGGACAGGCCCGTTCGGGATGGGGCTCGGGGTGTTACGGGGAGCGGGTGACGGGTCCGGTCAGCGGCCGACGGCGTCTGCCGCCGAGCCGTCGTCCATGCCGATCATGGTCAGGCGGCCGCCCTCGTCGAAGGGGGTGGGCAGGTCGAGCGTGCGGAGGTCGGAGCCGGAGGCGACGTCGAGGAGGTGGATCTGACCGTGGCCGCCTTGGGTGATCGCGACGAGAGGGGCGGCCGGTGATCCGGCGACGGCGCGTCGCTGCACCCCGTCCCAGGGCGTGGCGCCCTTGCGCGGGGCGCCGTCCATCGGCGGCAGCGGCATGCGTGTGAGGACCGCGGGGGCGTCCGCGTCGACCACGATCAGTTCGTCGCCGTCGGGATGGACGCGGGTGAAGACGACGCGGCCGTCGCAGAAGGCCAGGCGGAACACCAGGCCGGAGCCGAGGGGTATCCGGCCGGTGGCCGTGTCGTCGAGCCGGTGCCACCACGCGTCGTTGGTCCACAGCGGCCACTCGCCGGGCTCGGCCGGTCCGCCGCGCACCGTGCTCCACAGAATTCGGCGCGCCGGGTCGAACCGCAGGTAGTAGCCCCGACCTCCTGCGCTCCCCGGGATGTCCCAGGACAGCGGACGCTCGGCGATCAGGTCGGAGCCGCTGAGGCGGGCGCGGTGCACACCGGCGCCGGTCGCGGCGAACACCCGGCGGGTCGTGGGGTCCGCGGCGTCTCCGTGTCCGTCGTCGGGCAGGGGCAGGCGTGCGAGGGGTTCCACCGTGGGGCAGCCGGGGGGCGCGTCCAGCAGGTGGGAGAGCCGGTGCGCGTCGAGCGCTCCCGGCATGCGGTGCCGCAGCAGGACCAGCAGGTCGTCGGCGTCCGCCGGGTCGGCGCGCCCCGGGAGACCGGGGAGTACGGGGAGGTCCGGGAGACCCGGGAGACCCGGGAGGCCGGGGAGTACGGTGACGCCCGGTTCGCCGACGCGGGTCCGGACCCGTATCGAGCGGGGACGGGCGGCGTCTCCCGCGTCCGCCCGCGGGTAGAGGTCGACGACGGTGAGCAGGTCGCTCCACGGCTCCCAGGAGCGCCCGCAGCCGCTGGTCACCACCACGTACCGGCCGCCGGGATCGGCGGCCAGGTGTTCGGCCGGTACGGCGACGGGCGCGCGGGCCGCGACCGGGTCGCCGGTTCCCGCGGCGAACGGGTCGAGGACGATCAGTTCGCCGGCGAGATCGTCGACGAAGGCGAGTCTCCCACCGCTCAGGTGCAGGAATCCCGCGTGCTCGGCGAGGTGGCACCCGTCGAGACGGGTCAGCAGGCGGCCGGTACGCGGTTCGAGGACGTAGACGACGCCGGCCACGTGATCGGCGGCGACGAGGCGCAGTGGTGTCACGACGTGCTCCCGGGGGCGGATGTACACACGGAATGAAAACCATTATCATCTTCGCCTGAGTGTGAGAAGACCCCGGATCCCTCCCCGGTGCGCCTCGCGAGCGTTCCCCGACGAGAGAGAGCCCATGACCATGCCGTGCAACCCGAGCCGCCTGCTGCGGCGTACCGTCGCGCTGGCCGCCGCAGCCGCCCTGCTGACCGGCTGCGGCGGCGCCGTCCCCGACCACCCCGGCGGCGCGGCCACCGGCTCGCCGACCGGCGGCGTCGCCGGCCTGCCGCCCATTCAGCCGGTCGCCGCATCCGACAGCATCACCGACGTACGCGGCAGGAAGATCTCCGTCGATCGCATCCCGGAGCGCGTCGTCTGCCTGGTCGCCCTGTGCGACGACATGCTGACCGAGCTCGGCATGGTCCCGGCCGCCACCAACTCGGCGCTGCTCGCGCACCCCCGGTTCCTCGGTCCGGAGAAGGCGCGGAAGGTGCCGGTCATCCCGGGCGGCTTCGTCAGTCCCGAGGTGGAGGCGATCCTCTCCCACAAGCCCGACCTGGTCATCGGCCTGGAGGACACGCACGGCAAGCTCGCCCCCGCACTGCGCGGCGCCACCACATTCTGGGCGGTGCAGCCCACGACGTGGCGGGACGCCGTCGCCTACCTGCGCGACCTCGCCGCGCTCACGCACCGGGGCGAGGCGGCGGTCGCCGCCGAACGACGCCTGCGGGACAAGCTCCTGGCAGCCGAGAAGGCCAGGAGCGGCAAGACGGCGCTGATCGTGTTCGGCGGCGACGAGAACTTCGGCGTGGCCGCGCCGGGACGCGACGTGGCGGCCGGGCTGTTCCCGCTGATCTGCGACTACCCGTGGGAGGACCGCGGGATCGAAGGCACCTACAGCCTGGAGGAGATCCTGGCCAGGGACGTCGACGTGCTCTTCGTGGAGACCATCGCGTTCGGCGCGACGACCGGGAGACTGTCGGAGAAGATGGCCGGCAACCCGCTGTGGTCGCGAATCCCCGCAGTGCGGAACGGCAAGGTCATCGAGGTCGATCCGGAGGTGTGGGCGAAGGGGCGGGGCACCCGGTCCCTCGGCATCGTCCTTGACGAGGCCACGGCCGTGCTGCGATGACGCGGGCCGCCCTCGCGGCCGGGCTGCTGGCCGCCGCCGCGCTGTGCGCGCTCTGCCTCGGCACGCCGGACATCCCGCCGTCCCGGCTGCTCGGCGCGCTCACCGGCGACGCGACGGACGGGCTGGAGTCGTTGGTGGTGCGCGAGATCCGGCTGCCCCGGCTGCTGCTCGCGCTGCTCGCCGGGGGGTGCCTGGGGGCGGCCGGGCTGATCATGCAGGAGGCGCTGCGCAACCCGCTCGCGGTCCCGGAGATGCTCGGCGTGTCCTCGGGGGCTGCGCTCGGCGTCGCCGCCCCGCTGGTGCTCGCGCTGCCCCTGCCCGGCTGGTCCCACCCGCTGCTGGCGCTGGCGGGGGCCGCGATCGGCGGGGCCGCGACCCTCGCCGCCGCCGGTTTCGGCCGGAGCCCGTCGGCGGTGCTGCTGACCGGGGCCGCGGTCGCGGCGGCGTTCCAGGCCGCGCTGCTGGTCCTGATGGTCATGGCCGACCAGCTCGATCTTCAGGTGATCTTCCGCTACCTGTTGGGCAGCCTGTCCGGCCGTACCTGGCAGGCCTGGCACGGGGTCTGGCCGTGGCCGGCGGCGACCGTCCCGCTGCTGGCGCTGTGCGCCCCGATGGTGTCGGTGCTGCGGCTGGGCGATGACGACGCCGGCGCCCTCGGGGTGCGGGTACGGCACGCCCGCCTCGGGGCGCTGGCCGTCGCCGTGCTGCTCATCGCCCCGGTGGTGGCGGTGTGCGGCCCGATCGCGTGGGTGGGGTTCCTCGCCCCGCACCTGGCCCGTCGGCTGCGTCCGGACGCGGACGTGGTGGCGTGGCTGCCGTGGGCGGTGGTCTGGGGCGGTCTGGTCACCGTGTGGGCCGACCAGGCCGCGCGCCTGGCCCTCAAGCCGATGGAGACTCCGGTCGGGGCGTGGACGGCGCTGGTCGGCGTGCCGGTGGGCGTGGCGCTGCTGCGTGGTCTGCGCGCCGGGCAGGGGAGCGTCGTGCGATGACGCTCGCGAACCGGCCCCCGCCCGCGGAGGCGTGTCCCGCGTCCCCCGAGACGCGTCCGGCGCGTCGGCGACGCCGCCCGGCGTTCGTCCTCGGTGCGCTGCTGCTCGCCGTACCGCTGGTGGCCATGGCCGATCTGGCGGCGGGGCGGGCGCTGACGGGGGCGGAGCTGTGGCAGGCGCTCACCGATGCCGCGGCGGACCCGATCGCCCGGCATCTGGTCTGGCAGGTTCGGCCGCCTCGGGTGCTGGTCGCGCTCGGAGCGGGGGCGGGACTCGGCCTCGCGGGGCTGATCCTGCAGGCGGCGCTGCGCAACCCGCTGGCCGCTCCGGAGGTCACGGGGGTCACTCCGGGGGCGGTGCTCGGCGCGGTCGCGGCCACGGCCGCGGGCGTGGCCGACTGGGCGTCACCGGCCGCCGTGGTGCTCGCCGCGGTCGCCGGGGGCTGCGGCGGCGCGGGTCTGCTGTGGCTGACGGCGGGCCGGGCGGGGGCCGATCCGGCCGCTGCGGCGGTGTACGGCGTGCTGGTCTCGGCGGCGCTGGGCGGGCTGACGGCGGTGATCCTGCTGGCCGCGCCGGGTGAGCTCGGCGGCTTCGTGCAGTGGATGGTCGGCACGACGGAGGCGCGGACCTGGGAGCACTGGACGCTGCTGTGGCCGTGGACGCTGTGCTGGGGCGTGGCCGCCTGCCTGGCCGCGGGCCCGCTGATGCTGCTGCGCTGCGGGGAGCGGGTCGCCGAGGCGGCGGGTCTGGTTCCGGCGCGGGCGCGCGGGTTCGCGCTGGCCTGCGCGGTGGCCTTGACCGCGGGCGCGGTGGCCTCGGTGGGGGCGCTCGGGTTCGTCGGTCTGGTGGTGCCGCACGCGGCGCTCGCCCTGCTCGGGTCCGATCTGCGACTCGCCCTCCCCGGGGTGGCGGTCGCCGGCGCCGTCGCGGTGTGCGGAGCCGACGCGGTCGCCCAACTGGCCTCGCGGATGGTGACGGCCTGGGGCGCCGAGCAGCTCAGCGTGCCGGTCGGCGCGGTGACGACCTGCGTGGGGGCGGCGGTGCTGCTGTTCGTCGCCCGTCGGCATGTCGTCGAGCCGTGATCCGGCGTATGGGAGCAACGCCGGGGCCCGGTGCGAGTGGTTCGAGGTCGGCGGTCCGACGCCGGTGGTTGGACGCAGGTGGTTTGGCCCAGTGGTCTGGTGGCGGGGTTCGATGCGGGTGGTTTGCGGCTGGTGGTTCAGTGCCGGGGACCCGAGGCCGGTGGTTGGACGCAGGTGGTTTGGCCCAGTGGTCTGGTGGCGGGGTTCGATGCGGGTGGTTTGCGGCTGGTGGTTCAGTGCCGGGGACCCGAGGCCGGTGGTCCCACGCAGGTGGTTTGGCCCAGTGGTCTGGTGGCGGTGGTTGGACGTGGGTGGTTTGCGGCTGGTGGTTCAGTGCCGGGGACCCGAGGCCGGTGGTCCCACGCAGGTGGTTCGACGCCGGGATTCGACGCCCGGGTGACACAGACGAACGAGGAGTGCAGACCGTGTCCGAAATGATCGGCGATTCCGGCATTGCGACGATGAGCCAGGTGGCGGACATGGGATCCGCTGTGCTCGACTTCGACCGGGTGAGTTTCGGCTACCCGGGGCGACGCGTGCTCGAAGAGGTGACTCTGCGGGTCCGGACCGGCGAACTCGTCGCCCTTGTCGGGCTGAACGGCTGCGGCAAGAGCACCCTGCTGCGGCTCGCGGCGGGTGTGCTGCGTCCCGGGTCGGGCCGGGTGACGGTGGACGGTGCCGACATGGCCGCGACATCCCGCCGTGCCGCCGCCCGTAAGGTCGCTCTGCTGCATCAGTCCGCACCCGCCGTACCCGGCCTGACGGTACGCCAGATGGTGCGTCAGGGACGGTACGCGGCGCGCGGGCCGCTGGGCATGCTGCGCGTGGGCGACGACCCGCAGACGATCCGCGCGATGCGGGACGTGGGCGTCGAGCAGTGGGCGGACCGGCCGGTGGAGACGCTTTCCGGCGGCGAGCGGCAGCGGGTGCGCCTCGCGCTCGCCCTGGCCCAGGACACGCCCGTCCTGCTGCTCGACGAGCCGACCACCTACCTCGATCTGCGGCATCAGCTCGATGTGCTGCACCTCGTCGTACATCTGCGCGAGGAGCGTCGGCTGACCGTGCTGATGGTGTTGCACGATCTCGGCCTCGCCGCCCGCTTCGCCGAGCGCCTGGTGGCCCTGCGCGACGGGCGTGTGGCGGCGGACGGGCCGCCGGACCGGGTGATGTCGGCTGAGCTGCTGCGGGAGGTGTTCGGCATCGAGGGGAGGGTGGGCCGGGACCCCGAGCGCGGGTGGCCGGTCTGCTATCCCGACCGATCCCTATCTTGAAAACGATTACCGTTTTCATTACTGTTGACCTCGGCGCCCAACCGGGTGTCGGTTTCCGATCAGGTAGGAGGAACTCGTGGAACAGCAGGTCTTCACCCCGATCGTCGAGCAGGACCAGCTCCCGCACCTGTCCGCGTCCCACTCCAACGCCCTCGTCGAGAACCCCTTCGACGACGACCAGGAGTAAGTGATCTCGACGGGCCCGTCCGGTGGCGCCCCGGGCGGGCCCGTCGCCTGTCCGGCAGATGTCGCTCGTCAGGCCTGTGCAACCGCTGATGAGCCTGTGCAACCGCTGATGAGGAGGAGAAAACGTGTCGTGGACGCGACTCGCCCCCGGTGTCGAGATCGTCGCCATGCCTGGGCTCGCGCCCGTGGTCCGCGGTCCCGACGGAGAGTTTCTGCGCATCAACGCCCCTTCCCGGGCCGTCGCCGGGGTCCTGGAGCTTCTCGGTCACACCGCCCCGGCCTGGATGGGCGAGGCACACCAAGACGCGCAGGAGATCGACCGGCTGCTGGACGCCTTCGCGGCGGCCGGCTACCTGGGCGCGCCGTTCTCCTGGCCGTCGGAGCGCGCCAATGTGCTCGTGCTCGGCGACGAGCGGCTGACCGCGCCGGTCACCGAGTTCCTCGCCGCGGCGGGGGCGCGGCCCCGTCCCGCGCGGCCTCGGGACGTGACGCGGCTCGCCTGTGCGCCGGCCTCCGGAAGCCAGGCCTCCGGAAGCCAGGATGTCGCGGACGTCGCCGCGGTGGTCTGGTGCCTGGACCGCCCCGTTCCGCAGGGCCTGTGGCAGGACGCCGACCGGTTGCCGGAGCGGGGCATCGCCTGGGCACGCTGCCACCGGGAGGGCTGGCAGGCGTGGGTCGAGCCGATCGCCGCCGGCCCGGGCGGCGTACTGGCGGCGCATGTGGCCGCACGTCGTCTCGCGGCCTCCCCGGCGCATCGCGAACTCGCCGCCTATTGGGCCGGGCACACCACCGCGGGGCCGGATCCGGTCACCGGAGCCGCGGCTGCGGCGGCCGTCGCCGCCCTGGTCGCCACCGACCTGGCGGCGTGGGCCATGGGCCGGGCGGACCGGGGAGGCGGCCTGCCCGCTCACCGCCGACTGCGCCGCATCGACCTGCGGGATCTCAGCGTCACCGAACACTGCGTGCTGCCGATACCGCCCGTGGCTCCGATCGCGGATCGTCACGCATGATCGAGCGTTCCGAGGTGATCACGGCGGGGGACGGCGTACCCCTGGCCACCGACCACTGCCTGCCGGATGGGCCGGGCCCGTTTCCCTGCGTCCTGATCCGGACGCCATATGACCGGCGTGCGCACGCCGCGGAACTGCGGGCCTGGGCGCGACGTGGCTTCGCCGCCGTGGTCCAGGACGTACGCGGCCGGCACGGCTCCGGCGGGCGGTGGCGGCCGTACCGCGACGAGGCCGACGACGGCGCGGCGACCGTGCGGGCGCTGCGCCGCGAGCCGTGGTGCGACGGCGCGATCGTCGCCTGCGGGGCCTCCTACGCCGCGCACTGCGCGCTGGCCGTGGCGTTGCATCCCGACGCGACGGCCCGGCCCGATGCCGTCATCGCCGCCGTGCCCGCGCTGGGGCCGGCGGAGACCGCACGAGAGACGACCGGAGTGGAACGACTGCTGGCGCGAGCGGGATGGTGGGCCGCCCACGGCGACCGGCGCGACAGCGACCCATGCGCGTTGGACCGGGCCCTGGCCGCCGACCCCGCGCTGCTCGACCACCTTCCCGTGCTGGATCTGCCCCGCCGGCTCGGACGCCCGCTGCCCTCGTGGGAACGGCTGTGGGCCGCGCGGCGTTCGGGCGATCCCGCCGGGACCATCCGCATCGGCCCGGGGGACGACGGGCCCCGGGCCGAGTCCGGGGCGATCCCCCTGCTCGCCGTCGGCGGGAGTCGCGACGCGTTCGCCGCCGACACCCTGACGCTGTGGCGGGCCTGGGGCCGACAGGGCGCGGGGGCCGCCAGGTTGCTGCTCGGCCCCTGGGGCCACATTCTCACCGCCAACCCCGGCCCGGGAACGGACGAAGAGCATGCTCTTGCCCTGGGACCGCTGTACGCGGAGTTCGCGCGCGCCGCGCTGAGCGGAGCGCTCAGGGGGCGCCGCGGCGCGGTCGCCATCGAGGGTGCGGGCCACTGGCTGTCCGCCGACGAGTACGCCCCACCCGCCAGGGTCATTCCGATGGACGGCACGGATCTAGGTCTGCGGGTGCTTCGAGGGGAGGAGTTCGTCGCGGATCCAGAGCGTCCCATGCGTTCCGATCACCTCGGGGTACCCGTGCGCGGACGGCCCGACCGGCTGCTCGCCCTCGGCGACCCGCTGCCCACCGCGCTCGACCTGGCCGGCGACGCCGAAGCACGGATCCTGGCCACGGCGGACACGCCAAGCGCCGACTGGGCGGTCCGTCTCGTCCTCATCACACCGCGCGGGACCGCCGAACCCCTGGCCACCGGCATCGCGCGCAGCGGCGCGCCGACCGGGGCGCGCGTACCGATCAGGGTCCCGCTCGGGCCGCTGTTCCGGCGGCTGCCCGCAGGCGTCCGGCTGCGGGTCGAGATCGCGGGGCATCACTTCCCCGCCCATGCCCGCAACCCGCACACCGGGCAGGACCCGCTCCGCGCCACCGTCCTGCGGCCATCCCTGCGCACCGTCGACCCGGGCGGCAGCCATGTGGCACTGCCTGTCCTCGATTCGGCCGCCGCGCTCCGATCCATCGATCCAGCCGAGGAGATCCTCAGGTGACCGCGCACAACCCGATCCTCTCCGGTTCCGCGTACCGCCCCGTAGCCGCGCTCCGATCCGTCGATCCAGCCGAGGAGATCCTCAGGTGACCGCGCACAACCCGATCCTCTCCGGTTCCGCGTACCGTCCCGCAGCCGCGCTCCGATCCGTCGATCCAGCCGAGGAGATCCTCAGGTGACCGCGCACAACCCGATCCTCGCCCCTTCCGCGTACCGCCCCGCGGCCGCGCCCGCGTCTCCTCTCCCGGTGGACGCGCTGGTCGATCCGGTCTGCGGGCTGGTCCGGTCGCTGGCCCCGGTCGAGCATCCGCCGGGCACCCCCGCGCGTTACGTGGCGATGACCGCCGACGTCAGCGACGCCCGCCGGTTCGGGGCGTGGCCCGCCGACCGGGTCGCGCTCGGCACGACCTTCGGCGACCCGGAGGGTGCCCGGATCGCCGCCATCGCCGAGGCGGTGGAGCGTTACTGCGGCAACCGGGTGCCGCCTCCCGGCGAACCGGGTGCCCCGCTGCGCGCCACCGCGGCGGACCTCGCCGGGCGCAACCACCTCACCCCCGCGGAGCTGCCCGCCTACGCCGACTGGCAGTACGCGCGCCCCCGCTTCCCGTACCGCCCGTTCACCGAGGGCACGGAGGCGCTGTGGGCGCTCGGCGTCGAGCGGCTTCCCGGCGGCGGCGAGCGCGAGTGCCTGGCACCCGTGGCGCTGACCCATCTCAACTGGCGGCAGGGCGACCTGAAGTCCCTGCCGCGTACCCACCACCTCAACTACGCGGGCATCGCCACCGGTGCCGGGCTCGCCGACGCCGCCGAACGCGCGCTGCTGGAGATCGTCGAACGTGATGCCCTCGAACTGTGGTGGCATCTGGGAGGTCCGGCGCGAGGCATCGACCTGGGCAGCGTCCCGGGCCTGGCGGCCAACCTCGCGGGCTCGGCGTTGCGGGCCTGGGTGGTGGAGATGCCGAACGAGTTCGCCCCGGCCATGGCCGCCTTGGTGCACGACGCCGATCGCGGCCTGTACGGGGTCGGCTTCGCCTGCCGGTTCGATCCCGTCGAAGCCGTCCGGAAGGCCGTGCTGGAAGCCGTGCACACCTGGGTGTTCACCCAGGGGCTCACCGAACCCGGCGGATGGGTGTTCAAGGCCGTGGACGCCGGAATTCTCGCCAAAGGGCTGTATTTCGAGCACCGTGCGGATCGCCGTTACCTCGACGACGCCGGAGTGGACTTCGCTCACGTCCGCGATCTGGGGGCGCACGTTCAGGTCTGGCTTGACGAGCGGATGGCCCCGCTGGCGCGGCGGTTCACCCATCCGGAGCGGACCGTGTCGATCGACGAGGTGGCCCCCGGCTCCCCGGTACGGCTTCGCGAGCGGCTCGCCTCCGGCGGGCATCGCGTCGTCGTCTTCGATTTGACCACGCCCGACGTTGCCGAGACGCCCCTGCGGGTGGCCCGCGTCCTGGTCACGGGGCTGGTGCCCAACGCGCCCGCCGCCTTCGCCTACTACGGCTGCCCGCGTTTCGCGCAGGTGGCGCTCGCCCGCGGGTGGCGGGCCACCGCTCCGATCGGCCCTGACGACTTCACCCTCGCCCCGCCGCCGCACATGTGAGGTTCCACGTACATGATCATCACAGCCGATGACCGGCTCGTCGCCGAGGCGCTTGCCGAGGCGCGCTCCACCAGGCCGGTCGACGCCGACACGCTCGCGGGCCCGGTCGGGCAACGGTGGACGGGCGAATGGGTCGATCTGTCATCCGGGGGAGGAGCCCTCGATGTGGGACGCGTGCTGGCGTTCTCGCTCAAGGCTGGACCGGCCGGTACCGACGTGCTTAATGCCGGACCTACCGGTTCCGGCGGCCTTAATGCCGGACCCACCGGTTCCGGCGGCGTTCCTAAGGCCGGGCCCGACGGTTCCAACAGCCTCCCCGGCGCCTCCATGCGGTTGCGACCGGTGGCCTCCGCCGGTACCGACTCGCTTAATGCCGGACCTACCGGTTCCGGCGGCGTTCCCAAGGCTGGGCCCGACGGTTCCAACAGCCTCCCCGGCGCCTCCACGCGGTTGCGACCGGTGGCCTCCGCGGGCGCGCTGCACCCGGTCAACGCACACCTGATGGTCGGCCCGGGGTGCTCGCTGCCGCCGGGACGTTACGCGTACGACCCGCTGGAGCATCGGGCCCGCCTGCGCGGCCCCGCACCGGCCGATGCCCCGCCGGGATTGGCCGTCGTGCTCACCGTGACCGTCCAGCGCACCGCCTCCCATTACGGTCACCGGGCCTGGCCGCTGCTGCTTCTGGATACCGGGCACGCCGCAGCGGCCCTGGCCATGGCCGCGGTCGCGCACGGTTATCGAGCCCGCGTGACGCTGAACGCCGACGCGGCGGAGTTGGCGGCCGCCGCCGGACTGCCCGCGCCCGGCCGATGGCACGCCACGTGGGCGGGCACCACGCCGGAACAGCCGCTCGCCGCCGTTCACATCACGCTCCACGCCGACGCGTCCGGCCGCTTCGATCGCCGTCCGCTCACCACCTGGGCCGCCGAGCCGTTCGCCGCACCGCCGGTGGCCGGGCCCGCATCCGGCCTCGCACCAGGTCCTGCCGGGCGGCGCGCCGGCGCGGTGCTGGCCGCTCTCGCCCGGTCCGCCGACTCCGCCGTCTGGTGGCCCGCGGGTTCTCCGCCCATGTGCGAGGGGCCGTCCCTGGCGCGGGCCATCGCGCGCCGCCGCAGCGCGCCGCCGCCGCTGAACGGGCAGCCCGACGACGCCGCCCTCGCCACGGTGCTGACCTCGGCGGGGGAGTCCTCCCCCTGCGGTCCCGCCTGGTGCGCGGCCGTCGGAACCCCGCCGGGCCTGGTGGTCGCCGATCCCGCGGAGCCGCGGGTGCTCCGCCTCGTCGCCAAGGGCGAGGCGCGGCCGACGCTGGCGGTGTGGGCGGCGCGGCAGGGGTGGCTCGCCGAGGCCGGAGCGGTCCTGATCGGCGAGGGCGTCCCCGACGGGGCGTCCGCCGAGCAGGTGCGCGTGGCGCATCTGGCCGCCGGTTACGCGGTCGCGTGCGCGGAACTCACCGCGACCGCGCTCGGCCTGCGTACCCGGCCGATCGGCTCATGGCAGGCCGCCGACCTGGGAGCCGCTCTCGGCGGCCGGGCCGGGCGGCGCTGGATTCTGCACGGGCTCGCCCTGGCCGCACCGCTTCCGGTTTCCCTTCCGTCTAGGAGTGAGCGTCGATGATGCCGCATGTCGAGTTGCATGCCGGGTTGCGTGCCGAGTTGCTGGGCGTGGTCCGTACGGTTCCCGTGCCGCTTGTGGCTTCTTTTCCGTCTCGGGGTGAGCGTCGATGATGCTGCGTCCCGAGTTGCCGGGTGCGGTCCGTACGGTTCCCGTGCCGCTTGTGGCTTCTTTTCCGTCTCGGGGTGAGCGTCGATGATGCTGCGTCCCGAGCTGCCGGGTGCGGTCCGTACGGTTCCCGTGCCGCTTCCGGCTTCTTTTCCGTCCCGGAGTGACCGCCGATGATGCTGCGTCCCGAGTTGCCGGGTGCGGTCCGTACGGTTCCCGTGCCGCTTCCGGCTTCTTTTCCGTCCCGGAGTGACCGCCGATGATGCTGCATCCCGAACTGCTGCGCGCGGCCCGCACGGCCCCCGCCCCGCTGGTGCGCGCCACCGCGCTGCTCACCGCGGTCACGGCCGCGCACATCGCACAGGCCGCGCTGCTCGCCTTCGCGCTCGCCGACATCACCGGCGGGCGTGCCGACCGGTCGGCCGCGCTGCTCGCCGCGGTGGCCGCCGTGCTGGTGCTGCGCGTGTTCCTCATCCGCCTGCAGCGACCGGTCGCGGCGGACGCCGGGGCCGAGATCAGGAACGGGCTGCGTGACGAACTGCTCGTCCAGCTCGGCCGTCTCGGTCCCGCGTACGGCACCGCCGCCCGCGCCGGGGCGCTGCGCGCGACGGTCGTGGACGGCGTGGAGGGCGTCAACGCCTACCTGTCGCGATACCTGCCGCAGTTCGCCGTGGTGTGCCTGGCCACACCCGCGCTCCTGGCGTGGATCGCCGTCCTGCACATGGGGGCGGCGGCCGTCCTCACCGCGGCCGTCGTGCTGGCGCTGTTCGTTCCCCGGCTGTGGGACCGCGCGCTGGCGGAGCGGGGCAGGCGGCACTGGGACAGCTACGAGGACCTGTCCGCCGACTATCTGGAAGCGCTTCAGCAGATGCCCACCCTGCGCGCCGCCGGGGCCGTCCGCCGCAAGCGGGATGCCCTGGAGGACCGATCGCGCCGGTTGCATCGCGCGATCGTGGCCAAGCTCCGGGTCTCGCTGGTCGACACCGCCCTGACCGACCTCGCCATCCAGGCGGGCACGCTCGCCGCGGTCCTGCTGGCCTGCGTGTCGGCCGCCACCGGCGGCGCCACCGGAGCCGAGTCGTACCTGCTGCTGATGCTCGCCGCCGAATGCTTCCGCCCGCTGCGGGACCTGTCCAGGGAATGGCACGCCGGATATGTGGGGATCTCCGCCGCGGACGGCATCGCCGAGCTGCGCACCGCCCGGCCCGCCGTGCCCGACACCGGCACGCTCGCGCCCTCGTGGCCGTCGGCGCCCACCGTGTCGTTCACCGGGATTCGTTTCACCTACCCCGGCGCCGACCGCCCGGCCCTCGACGGCGTCGGCTTCGAATGCCCGGCGGGCCGTACGACCGCCCTGGTGGGGCCGTCGGGCGCGGGCAAGTCCACCCTGCTGGCGCTCCTGCAGCGGCATCACGATCCCGACGCGGGCACGGTGTCGCTCGACGGGGTGGACGTCCGCGAACTGTCCCTGGCCGCGCTGCGCCGTACCGTGGCCGTCGTCTCCCAGGACGTGTACCTGTTCGCCGGCTCCATCGCCGACAACCTGCGGCTGGCCGCACCCGAGGCCACCGACGGGCAGCTCGTCGCCGCCTGCCGCGACGCCGGGATCCATGACGAGATCGCCGCGCTGCCCGGCGGTTACGCGACCGTGCTGGGCGAGCGCGGCGCCACCCTCTCCGGCGGCCAGCGGCAACGCCTGGCCCTCGCCCGCGCCCTGCTCTGCGACGCTCCGGTCCTGATCCTGGACGAGGCCACCAGCGCGGTGGACGAGCATCGCGAGCAGGAGATCACCCGCAGCCTGCGCAGCGCCGCGTACGGCCGGACCTGCCTGGTCATCGCGCACCGCCTGGCCGCCGTCCGGGACGCGGACCGGATCGTGGTGCTGGACCGCGGCCGCGTCGACGCCGTCGGCGATCACCGGGACCTGGTGGGCGCGGGCGGCACCTACGCCGCGCTGACCGCCGCCGACCTGCGCGCTTGACCCCGTCGAGGAGATCCATGAACAGCGAGCCGACCGGCCGGCGCGTCCTGCGCGGGCTGCTCCCGGCGCTGCGGCCGCACCGCCGTATGGTCGTCCGTACGTTCGCCGCCTGCCTGATCGACCAGGCGGCGCTCGTCGCCCTGGTCACGTGGCTGGCGTACACCGTCGCACGGGCCGTCATCGACGGCGCCGCGCCCGGTCCCGCCGCCGTCGCCGGGCTCGGCGGCCTGGTGCTGGTACGGGCGGTCGCCACATGGCGGCAGATGGACCTGTCCCACGACCTGGCCTATCGGGTCCTCGCCGAGCTGCGGGTGCGCGTTTACGACGGCCTGGCCCGCAGCGCCCCGGCCCGCATCGCCGGTCGCCGCAGCGGCGACCTCGCGGCGACCGCGATGAACGACATCGAGACCCTCGAGTTCTTCTACGCGCACACCACCGTGCAAATGCTCGCCTCCGGCGTGGTCTACGCCGCCGGGACGGCCGTGCTCGCCGTGATCGACCCCTGGCTCGCGCTCGCCGTCCTGCCCGTCGCCGCCGCCCTGATCGCGCACCCGCTGCTCGGCGACCGCGGCCGTACCGTCCGCGGGGAGGCCGTCAGGACGGCCACGGCCCGGCTCTCGGCCGACGCCGTGGACACCGTGGACGGCATCCGCGAACTCCTCGCCCACAACGCCCTCGACCGCCGCCGTGGGCGGCTGGCCGCCGCCGGTCACCGGCTCGCGCTCGCCCAGCGCGCCGAGGCCCGGCACGACGGCGCCTTCCTCGCCGTGCAGGACATCCTCGTGACGGTGGCCCTGATCGCCGTGGTCGCCGCGCTCGGGGCGGCGGGCGACGGCCCGCCCGGCGCGTGGGCCGCGGCCGCGCCGGCCCTGGCCGTGTCCGTTCTCGCGCCGGTGGCCGCGGGCGCCGACGCCCTGCGCCAGGCCGGGAGCCTGCGCGCCGCCGCCGCGCGGGTGCGGGCCGCGATCGACGCCGCGCCGACCGCGCCGCCCCCGGCCCGGCCGGTCCCGCTTCCCGGCGGCCCGGTGGGCGTCCGGCTGCGCGACGTCCACTTCTCGTACGGGGACGCGCCCGTGCTGCGCGGCGTGAACCTCACCATTCCGCCGGGCCGTACCGTCGCCGTCGTCGGAGCCTCCGGAGCCGGCAAGACCACACTGGCCCACCTGCTGGCCCGCTTCTGGGACCCGGCCGACGGCACCGTACGCCTCCTCACCCCCGAAGACGCCGTCGACCTGCGCGACCTCGCCGACGAGGACCTGCGTTCCGCCGTCGCGCTCGTCGGCCAGGACGCCTCCCTGTTCCACGGCACGCTGCGGGACAACCTGCGGCTCGCCGCCCCCGACGCCGACGACGACCTGCTGCACCGCGTCATCCGGCGGTGCGGCGTCGACCGCATCGCCGCCACCCTGCCCGACGGCCTGGACAGCATCGTCGGGGAACGCGGCGCCACCCTCTCCGGCGGCCAGCGGGCCCGCGTCGCACTCGCCCGCGCCCTGCTCGCCGACCCGAGGGTGCTGATCCTCGACGAGGCCACCGCACACCTGGACACCGTCGGCGACGCCGAACTCGCCCGCCTGCTCGCGAGCCGGAACTCCACCACGATCGTCATCGCGCACCGCCCGGCCACCATCCGCCGCGCGCACCACATCGCCGTCCTGGAGGACGGCCGCATCGTCGAGGAGGGCACCTGGGACGCCCTCATCGCCACCGGCGGCGCCCTGAGCAGGCTGCTGCGCTCCGGTGCCGTGGCCGGGGCATGATGACCTCACCGGATCAAAACAGAGAGATGAGATTCGTGGGGAGCCGAGATTGACGCCGAGCCCGCCGGCACCGACCACCTTGGTGTTTCTGCGCCATGGAGAGTCGCTGGACAACGTGGCCCGGGTCTATACCAGCCGCCCGCCCGGTCTCGGCCTCAGCCCTGATGGGCGGCTTCAGGCGGCCGCGGCGGGCGGACCACCTGACCGGCTGCGGCGTCTCCGCGGTGTACGCGAGCACGGCGCGTCGCGCCGTGGAGACGGCGGAGAGTCTGGCGGACGTGCTGCGCGTCCCGGTCCACCGCACGTCGCGCCTGCTGGAGTACGACATCGGCGAACTCGAGGGACAGCCCATACCGGCCGGCGACGACCAGTGCCTCGCCGTGCTCCGGCAATGGGTGCTGGAGGAGCGGCTGGACGCGCGCTTGCCCGGCGGAGATAGCGGCCTGGAGGTGCGTCAGCGCTTCGAGGCCGCCGTGACGGACATCGCGGCGGCTCACGAGGGCGGCGCGGCCGCCATCGTCGGCCACGTCGGAACCATGACGGTGGGACTGCTCGGCCTGTGCCGCAACCTCACGGCGAACGACGTCTGGGGGCATCCGTTGCCGCATGCCCGCCCCCTCACCGTCACCTGCGACGACGGGACGTGGCGATGCTCGCCGTGGCCGCAGCGTCGGCCCGTGACCGGACCCGCCGGGCGGTAAGGCCGATGAGAGCGGCTTGTGACGCGACCTTGCCCTGCGCCACCACAGCGAAATGGTGGCCGATCCTCCCGGAAATCCACGCTCGTTCTCGTCGACGTGTTCGCGCCGAAATATCTTCAGGGTCTCGGTGACCACGGTGTCGACGGGTAGTTGGAAACGTGAAGGGAAATAGAGCACGTGCACCTGCGCCGCGGCGAGGGGTGCGCGCATCAGGTTCGCCCAGGTGAAGGACTCCGTCCCCATGGCCCGGTGCCGGGACATCCGCAGCCCGTCCTCGCCGCGGCGCAGTCTTCATTTGGCGACGGGCACCGATTCGGACATGGCGACCACCTTTCCGCGAAGCTTCCTGCCCGAAAGCATCATGTTTCGCCGGGTGATCCATGAGAAGTCTCGCGCCGTTCCGGAGAGGGGCGACGAACGCGGGCGAGTGCGTGGCCGAGGGTGGCTTACGCGCGTCGGTTTCTCGCCTAATGGGAGCTACAGGGTGGTTTGATCAGGCGGACTCGGTGCCTGGTAGCCGCTGGTGGGTGAGCACTCTCCTCGCCTGACGGCCGAACGATGCCGGGTGGCGAGCCGGAGGGCTCGCGCATGCTGAAAGGGCATAGGAAAAGCACGGTTTGCCAAGGTGGTGATATGAGTGATGGATCCTTTGAATCCGCCGAACTGTATTCCAGTCGGGATCCATGCCGTCATCGCTGGAACAGCCCATGTCGCGGGCCGTAGGATGAGCCCCACGCTGGGCATACGCCTCGTACGCGGATGGGCACCGCATGGAATTCAGTTGGCGGCTATTTCCAATGAACCACCGCAATCCCGCGGGTTCGGAACTGGATCGGATCACCGCATACTGCGGCGGAGCGATGCGCGGGGTCGTCGGAGTGGTCGCCGCGGCCGCCGGACTGCTGGCCGCCGCGCCGCCGGTGTCCTTCGCCTGGCTGGGCCCGGCGATCGCGGTGCAGCTCGCCTGGACGGCGGCGTTCGTCTGGGCGGCGCTGCGCCACCGCCGACTGGCCTCCTGGCCGATGATCTGCGACATCGCCGTCACCGTCGCGCTGTGCCTCGCGCAGGGGCACCTGGTGTCGAAGGACGCGGCCCCGGGCGGGGCGAGCTGGGTCGCCGCGCTGACCAGCATGAGCATCGTCTGCGCCAACCTCACCTGGAGGCCGCATCTCGGCGTGCCGGCCGGGGGCGTCGTGGCGGCGGCGTACCTGGTCGGCGCGCAGCTCGGCGGCGCCGCCGACGGCTTGGTGACCACGGGGATCCACCTGGTGCAGATCACCGCGACCGCCACGCTGATCACGCTGCTGCGCAAACAGTCCGGCCTGGCCGACGCCGAGCTGGCCCGGCTCCGGGACGTCCAGCAGGCCGAGATCGTACGGCGGGAACGTCGCGCCGACGAACGCGAGCAGAACCGCCGCCTGCACGACACCGCCCTGGCCACGCTCACCGTCATCGGCAACGGCGGCATCGAGGCGACCTCGCTGGTGCTGCGCGACCGGGCGGCGGCCGACCTCGCGGAACTGGAGCGCATGGCGGCCGCCGCCGAGCCGCCGTCCGGGCCGGTGGCCCTCGACGAGCGGCTGCGCGCCCTGATCGCGCGCGGCGACCCCCTGCGGATCAAGGCCGCGCTCGCGCGATGCACGGTGCCGTGGGAGGTCGGCGAGGCGTTCGCCGGCGCCGCGGCCGAGGCGCTGGCCAACGTGGCCCGGCACGCCGGGGTGGACACGGCGTCGCTGCTGATGACGGTCGCCCACGGCGAGGTCGTCGTCGAGGCGATCGACGAGGGATGCGGCTTCGACCCCGCCGGCGTACCGTCGCACAGATATGGCCTGCGCGAGTCGATCGAGGGGAGAATGCGAGGGGTGGGCGGCGACGCGGAGGTCGCCTCCGGCCCGGACGGCACCCGCGTGACGCTCAAATGGCGACGGTGACCCCCTTGACCCCAGCACCCCTGGGACACCCATGACCCCCGTGGCCCCCATGACCGAAGTGAGCAAGGCGACCCCGGATCCGGCGGCCTACGTCGCCGGGCGGTTCGAACGCGGCGGCATCGTCGCCGCGCTGGTGATCGCCGTCTCCTGGCACGTCGGGTACGACCTGACCGCCATGATCGCGAACTGGTCCGTCTACCGCTGGCCCGCCGCCGTGGCGGCCGCCTGGCTCGCCTACGTCGTCATCGGCGCGGCGGGCGCCTACGCGCTGCTTCGTACCAGGCGGACCCTCCCCGGCGTGTGGGGCTTCGCGGCCGCCGCGCCGGCCTTGGACGTGATCGTGGTCGCCGCCTGCCCTCCCGGCGAGGTGCTCGGGCCCGGCGACTGGCCCTGGGGGGCCATCGGCTGGCTCGGCGTCCTGCTGTTCTGGTGGCGCCGCGGCCCGCACGAGCTGATCGTCTTCCTGGCCCTCAACGGGGCCGTCATGCTGACCGGCATGGCGCTGAACGGGGTGCTCGACCGGATCTCGTTCGCCAGGTTCCTCATGGTGCTCGTGGGCAGCGTCACGCTGCAGCTCGGCTACAGCGTGGCGGCGCACGCCGGCGCCTCGGCGGCCAGGCGGGCGGCGGAGCTGTCGGCCGCCCGCGCGAAGGCCGACGCGGCGCGGCAGGTCGCCGAGGAGGTGCACGCCGACCGGCTCAACCGGTACGCCCAGGTGCGCAAGGCCGCCGCCGAGCTGCTCACCGCGCTGGCGGACGGGGGCGACCCCGCCGACCCGGCCCTGCGCCGCGCGTGCGCGACCGGGGCGGCGCGGCTGCGCCGGCTGATCGCCGAGACCGACGACGTGCCCGACCCGCTCGTGCACGCGCTGCGCGCCTGCGCCTACGACGCCGAGCGCCGCGGCGTCGTGGTGTCCCTGCTGCCCCGCGGCACCGTGCCGGACCTTCCCCTCGACGTCCGCCGCGCCCTCACCGAGGCCCCGCTGGAGGCGTTGAGCAGGGCCCGAAGCGAGGCGCGCGTCACGATCTTCGGGGGCGACGGCGAGGTGGCGGTCAGCGTGGTCGCCGACGCCGACGACTTCCCGGTACGCCGGATCGAGGGCGTGCGGATCACCGAGCATCGGGAAGGAGACGTGCTGTGGATCGAGAGCCGCTGGCCGGACAGGTGACGGTGGCCGTGGTGGACGATCACCCGATCGTCATCGACGGGATCCGCTCCTGGCTCGAACGTGATCCGCTGCAGCGGGTGGCGCTGGTGGCCGGCGGCGCGACCATCGAATCCGTCCTGCGGGGGCCGGGCGCGACGGCGGACGTCCTGCTGCTCGACCTCGAACTGAACGAGGTGATGGTGATCGACCGCATCGCCGAGCTGTGCGCCGAGGGCCGGCGCGTCGTCGTCTACTCCGCGCACGAGGACCCGGACACGATCCTGGCCGTGCTGGACGCCGGAGCCTCCACCTTCATCGCCAAGAGCGAGAACGAACGGTACTGCGTGGACACGATCGTGGCCGCCGCGACCGACCGGCCGTCCGTCCCGCCCATCATGGCGGGGGCGTACCTGTCCGACACCCGCCCGCAGCGCCCGCGGCTCTCCGAGCGCGAGCGGGAGGCGCTGCTGCTGTGGTTCCAGTGCATGTCGAAGGAGTCGGTGGCGCGGCGCATGGGGATCACCGAGGCGACGGTCCGCCAGTACATTGACCGGGTTCGGGTGAAATATGCAAAAATGGGCCGCCCGGCGCCGAGCAAGGAGGCGCTGCTGGCCCGCGCCATCGAAGACGGCCTGATCCAGGCGCACGAAGTCCGCGAATATCGTTCATTCGCCGCCGATCCCGAATCGGCCTCCTGATCGCCACCCGCTCCTATTCCCGTTCGGCTGATAGCCGAACGGAGGACATGCGGTGAACCACCCCGACCGGACAGGCTGAAGCACGGATCTCCCGGGTCGCCGGCGCGCTGCCGACGAAATCGGGCGTTCGCATTTATCGCGGGACGGAAGGGGTGGGCAGGTGTCCGTGGCAGGTGTTCGCCTTCGCACGTCGGTGAATGTGAAGGCTCGTTCGTACACATACCTGGCAAATGAGATAAACCGGGTTTTCTACGAGGCGATCCAGGCCGTCGGCCTGGATCCGAGCGAGTACGCGCAAAACCAGCAGACGGTCGAGGCCGGCCTGCGCACCTGGCTGACGCTCCGCCAGCTTGAGGCGGCCTACCTCGAGATCTTCGACCCCGCCAGCGGCCGGGTGGCGAGCCGGATCGACCTCGGCATCGCGTACTCCGAGACCGGCAAGGAGACCTACCACACGGCCATCGACGAGGTCAGGGCCGCGATCAGCGGGGCGGGGAGGCTCACCGGGTGCCGGTACCGCGTGGTGGTGTCCACCTCCGCGGGCGCGGCTCCGGTGAAGGGGTGGGCGCCGACCGAGCTCCAGAGCGTGGACCACCTCAAACGACGCGACCTCAAGAACGTCATCGAGACGCCGGCCGCCTCCTCCGACATGTCCGTCTGGTATTGACCGCCCGGTCCCGCGCGGCGGCGCGGCCGTCGCCGGACGAAATCGGAACCCCCGGAGCAGGTAATGATCGTCAAGTACAGCATCTCGGAATCCTCCTACACCGTCGAACTCCCCGACTCCGACGATCTCGCCGTTCTCTGCGCGCAGGCGGAGGACCGAATCAGGGAGAATCATCCGGAGCTCGCGCGGCGGGAATTCCTGACCGAGCGCATCGCGGACGGACTGCTCAACGGCCTCGCCGCGGACGCGACCGAAATCGATTTGGGAGACCTGGCGGCGGCCTCCGCCCGCCCGGGGATCTGACCCGTATCGCCGTGAGAAAGACGTGACAGATGCCCCCTGTTGAGCGTCACAAATTCTTCGACGTCCATCGCTTCCCCGGCGCCGCCGGCGAATTCACCGACGGCTGGCGGGCGGTGATCGTCCCGGAGCACATCAAGACGACGCTGCTCCGCTACGCCAGCACGCTGCGGCGCCTGGAGAAGGTGCCGCCCACCGCCCTGGCCCTGCGCCGCGCCGTGCTCCTGTACGGGCCTCCCGGCTGCGGGAAGACGAGCCTCGCCCGAGGGCTGCCCGCGGTGTGGGGTGAGGCGGAGCGGGAGACGACCGGCTTCGTCCACATCAACACCCACGCGCTGTTCAGCGGCATCCGGGGCGAGGGGCAGAAGAACGTGCTGGCGGCCTTCGACCGGATCGCCGAGCTGGCCTCGTCCGGCCTGCCGCTGTTCGTGCTGGTCGACGAGGTGGAGACGCTGGCGTCCAACCGCGCCGACATCAACATGGAGGCCAACCCGCTGGACGCGCTCTACCAGGTGACCGCGTTCCTGGAGTCCCTGGACCGCTGCGCGCGGGAGAGCCCGAACGTCATCCTCGTGTTCACCACCAACATTCCCCGGCTGATCGACCGCGCCGTGCGGGAGCGGGCCGACTTCGTGCTGGAGATCCCGCTGCCGAGCCGCGAGCACCGGTCCCTGATCCTCGCCGACGCGGTACGGAAGATGGCGATCGCCTTCGACGTCAGCGACCTGCTCGCCGAGGCGGAGGACGGCGGCTCCGAGGAGTGGTCGCGGGTGCTCGACGCCACCGAGGGGCTGTCCGGGCGGGCGCTGCGCCACCTGCTGGTGATCGCGGCGACGCTGGCCGGCGGCGGGAGCGTGGTGCGGTCCGCCCATCTCCGCGAGGCGGTCGAGCAGGTGGCCCTCGCCGAGGCCGAACTGGAGCGCAGCGGAGGAATGTACGTCGAAAGCTACCAGGAGAGCTACCGGGAGAAGGGAACGGCGAAGTGAAGGTGACCCGATCGGTGACGGCCGGTCCGATGCGCTCGGTGGAGCAGACGTGTGCCCGTCTCGCCCAATTCACCGAGGAGGCCCTCCTCGCCTACGGCCACCCGGCCGCCCGCCTGGCCCGCGGGAGGTTCACGGCCGTCCTCCCGCTGCTGCGTTTCCTGCTCACCACGCGCGCGCTCGCGGATCCGGCGCTGACGCTGTCCACGGCGGACCTGCGGGTGGACATCCGCGTCGACCACGACCCCGGCGCCGAGGAGGACCTGTCCGTGCCGGTGACCGGGCTGCTGGACGGCCCCCGACCGGAGTCCCCCGTGGAGATCACGATGTACGGGGCGCGAGCGGTCACCGGCGAGCTGCGCGCGACGGCGGCCGCGGCGTCGGGCGACGGCTTCGTGTTCTCGTTCGTCGCGCCGGGGGAGCGGCCGGCTCCGACCCTTCCGTTGCCGACGATCGACGGGCCGCCGCGCATCGTCGGCGAGAGCATGGAAGAGCAGGTGAGAAAGGAGTTCGAGGACGCCCTAGCCGGACTGGGCAGGTTCAATCTCGCGATCTTCGGCAAGGTGGGCGTGGGCAAGTCCACCCTGGTCAACGCGGTCTTCGGCGAGGATCTCGCCGAGACGGGCGTGGGCGTCCCCGTGACCAGGCGGCTGACGCCGTACAGCAGGCCGGACGGCATCCTGCGCGTCTACGACTCGCGCGGATTCGAGATGGGCGAGTCGCGCAAGCAGCTCCTCGACGAGGTGGCCAAGCAGGTCGCCACGACGCGCGCGGGCGACGTGGACGACTACATCCACGCCGTCTGGTACGCGATCCGCGCCATGGACCGGCGGCTGGAGGAGGGCCAGGAGGAGGTCATCCGCCATCTGGCGGGCCTGGGGCTTCCGGTGATGCTGGTGCTGACCCAGACGCCCCTGGTGAACGGCCGCCCCGACCTGAAGACGCAGGAGTTCGCAAGAAGCATCCAGGACCGCCACCTGCCGCTCTCGCCCGCCGGGCGGGTCTTCTTCACCAACGCGCAGGCCGACGAGTTCTTCCCGTTGGTGCACGGCCTGGACGAACTGCTGGCCGCGACCGTCGACATCGTCCCGGAGGCCGCCCGGTCGGCCCTCGTCGCCGCCCAGCGGATCGATCTGTCCCGGAAAAGGGAGAAGGCCCTGCGGATAGTCAACGGCTCGGCGGCCGCGGCGGCCGGGATCGGCGCCAGCCCCATCCCGTTCTCCGACGCCCTGCTCCTCGTGCCCAACGAGATTCAGATGATCGCGCGGGTCTCCGCGGCGTACGGCCTGGGCGCGCAGTTCAGCACGGTCAGCGGCGTGCTCGCGACGTTCCTCCAGGGAGTCGTCACCGAGGTGGGCGTCTCCATCGCGGGCAGCCTGCTCAAGCTCATCCCGGGCGCGGGAACGGTCATCGGCGGCGCCATCAACGCGGCGACCGCGAGCTCGCTGACCTGGGCGCTGGGGCGTTCCTGGATGATGGTGTGCGAGAAGGCCGTCCAGAACGGCGACCACATCGAGGAACTGCTCCGCTCGCCCCAGACGATGAAAATGCTGGAGCAAGGGTTCCGGGAATTCTGGGAAAGGCGCCACCAGCGCGACGGCCTCTGAGCCCGCACGGGCCGCCGGGGGAGCCCGCCCGCCGCCACGGCGAGCCCGCCGGGCTCGATCGGAACCCCTGTCCCGACCCGGCCCTGTGCCAGAGCGGGGCGCATGTGGCCGCCTCGCCACGCGCACAGGGCCGAGGGGAAACGCATAGCCGCCGCCTATCGTTTTATTACCGGAACACATGCTTGCCGGTCGAGTCGCCCCGTGTTTGATTGAAGCGTGGTTCGTGTGTTTATCCTCGCGAAGGTACGACTGTACCGGGAGGGCCTCGCGCAATCGCTGGCCGACAGGGCATCAATTTCGGTCGTGGGCAGCGCGGCCGAACTCGACGAGGCGCTCAATAAGGTCGAAGGACTGCGTCCGGACATCCTGCTCCTTGATTTGGGCGTGGCCGACGGCCCTCCCGCCGCCCGCCGGATACGCGGTGCGGCGCCGGGAATGAAGGTCGTCGCGCTGGCCGTTTCGGAGGACGCCCAGGACATCATCAGATGGGCTGAATCCGGCATGTCTGGATATGTAACCATCGACGGGACGATTTCGGATCTTGTCGCGACCGTGGAACGTGCCGCCCGCGGCGAGGTCGTGTGCCCCCCGCACGTCACCGCGTGCTTGATGCGGCGCCTCGCCGACCTGTCCGTCGGCGAGGCGCCGCAACCGGTCCGCAGCGGGGTGCTGACCAGCCGGGAGCACGAGATCGCCGACCTCATCCGGCAGGGGTTGTCGAACAAGGAGATCGCCAGGTCGCTGCACATCGCCCTGCCCACGGTCAAGAACCACGTGCACAACATCCTGCGGAAGCTCAATGTGGAGCGGCGAGCCGACATGGCCGCCAAGCTGGCGGCACATCTGTAGATCCGCTGGATCCAGGTAATCGATCCAGGTAATGGATCCGGCTATCCCGCCGGAGAACCGGTCCCGGATCCACCCGCCGGATCCGATTGCGGATCCAGGAAACGGGCCGTGGCCGGATGAGTCGCTTATGAATCTTCCGATCCATTGTCGGGCCGTCCCCGCCGGGAAAAAATTCGGTACGAGATGCCGAAGGAAAAGGGCGGGATTCTGTGACCCCCACGCGCGTACTGCTGGCCGGAATGCCGACAATACTGCGCGAGATAGTGCGGCGGATCATGGAGAACGAGCAGGACATTATGATCATCGCCGAGGTTCCGGACGTACGCCCGGTAATGCCGGAAATGGCCAAGGCAGGGCCGGACGTCGTCATTCTCGGCGCCGAGCAGATGCCCGAGAGCGAGGTCGTCGAACTTCTCCGGGAACGCTGCCGGACCCGCATCCTGGAAATCAGCTCCGACGGCAGCCAGACGATCCTGTTCGAGATGCTGCCGTACCGCGTCCCGCTGGGCGAGCTGGGTCCCGAGTCGCTGCTGGCCGTGATACGCGGTGCCGCCGCCGGTGGGGAGACCGGCTGACATGGCGGGGTACGCGGGCATCGCGGCCACGAGCCAGGCCATCCTCGGGCTGCTGGAGTCGGCGGCGGCCGGGGAACCCGGCTTCGCGTCGGCCGCCTTCTCGGTCTACACCTCCAGCGACCTGCAACGTCCGCAGGCCGACCGGCTCGGCGTGTCGCTGTACCTGTACCACATCACGGTCAACACGAGCCGGCGCAACGCCCTCGGGCGGACCGACGAGCAGGGCCGGCGTCTGCCGCCGCCGGTGCCCCTGGACCTGCACTACCTGCTGACGGCCTGGGCGAAGGACGCCTCCACCCAGCAGCGCCTGCTCGGCTGGAGCGTCCGGGTGCTGCAGGACACCGCCACGCTGCCCGCCGGCGTGCTCAACGCGCACGCGCCCGAGCCGGTCTTCCGGCCGTCCGAGACCGTGGAGCTCATCTGGGAGAACCTCACCAGGCAGGACGTCTTCGACATCTGGGAGGTGGCAAGGGCCAACCAGCAGCCTTCCGCCGCGTATGTCGCCCGCGTCGTGGAGATCGAGTCGACGGTGCGCCCGGCCGAGCCGCCGCCGGTTCAGACACGCGATCTTCGGTTCGGGGTGGTTCCGGCGTGACCGCGCTCGAAACGATCGTCCGCCGCGCGCGCTTCGGCGTTCGGTTCTGGGATCCGGTGACCGCGGGTCCCGCCGACGCCCGGTTCCTGGTCCGGCTCCGGCCGTCGACCGGAGGGCGCGTCGTCACCGCGTCGCCGACCCGTGCCGGGACGTACGCGCTGCACACATTGCCCGAGGAGGACGGCCCGGCTCGTCGCCATCGGGTCGAGGTCAGCGACCCGGACGGCCACTATCTCCCGTTCTCTTTCGAGGCGACGCTTCCCTTCACCGGGCTGTTCACCCTTCCCTGCGGCGGGCTCGGCTCACCGCCGAGTCCGCCCGACCTTCCCGGCCCGCCGAATGTGCCGGTCTTCGCCGCCCCGACCCGCCCCGTCCCCGCCGGAGCGGCCGTCGTGCGCGCCCACCTGCGGTCGACCACGGGCGAACCCGCCTCCTGGGCCACGCTCGAAGTACGCCCGCCCGGCGGGCCGACGGCACTGGGCGTGGCGGACGCCGACGGGCAGGTCTGCGTGCTGTTCGCGTACCCTGAGCCGCCGATCCCCGCTCCCTCCCCGGCCGGCCCCGGCCTCGTCCCGCTCTCCGGCCAGACCTGGCGACTCGACCTGCTGGCACGTTACGGCCGGGAGCCCGGCAGCCCGGCCGGCCCGGTGGCCGCGCCCTCCGCGTCGCCGGACATCTGCGACGTACTCGACCAGTTGCCCGCCCGCCTGCTCGCCGACGAGTCCACCACCCTCTCCTCGGCCTCGCTGCGCTACGGGAGAGAGCTCACCTTGACGACCGCGGGCCGCTCGGTACTGCTGCTGGCACCGCACCCTGGGAGGCTCCATGCCTGAGTACTTGGCCCCCGGCGTCTACGTCGAGGAGGTGTCGTTCCGAAGCAAGTCCATCGAGGGCGTCGGCACCACGACCACCGGCTTCGTCGGCCCCACCCGGTACGGGCCGGTGACCGGCGATCTCGAGGTGATCACCAGCCTGCTCGACTTCGAGCGGATCTACGGGGACCGGCAACCGCTCGTCTTCACCTCCGAGAGCGGCGACGCCTCGAAGCCGATGGACAACTACATGTGGCACGCGGTCCGTGCGTTCTTCGAGAACGGCGGCTCACGGCTGTACGTCAAGCGGGTCTTCCGGGCGCCGCAGGGGAAGGACGGCCGGGCCGCCTTCTCACTGGGCGCCGACCGCATGGCCGTCGCCGTCAAGGCCAGGTTCCCCGGCGCGGCCGGCGAACGCCGTGTCCGGTTCACGCTGCGGCGCGGGCCGAACCTGCTCGTGACGGCTGATGGCGCGGCTCAGGTGCGCGGACTGCTCGACCACGACGTGGTCGCCATCTCCCACCCCCGGTCCGAGCCTGACGTACCGCCCGAGCCTGACGTTCCGCCCGAGCCTGACGTTCCGCCGGAGCCCGACGTTCCGCCCGCCCCTGACGGTTCGCCGCAGCCCGCCAGCCCGCCCTCGCCAGGTGAGACGAAGTACCACCTGGCCAAACGGGGAGACGACGGGTGGGAGTTCGTGGACGGCGACGGAAGAACGCTGAGCCTTTCCTCGCTTGGCGCGGTGCACCGCGTCCGGCTGATCACGGTGACCGTGACCGACCTGCCCCCGGATCCGGACGCCCTGCCGGTCGTCTGGCCGGACCTTCCCCTCGATCCCCGGCACGCCCGGGCGGGCGCGCCCGACTCGGTCTTCGACCGCTTCGCCGAGCGCCCGGCCAATCGGGCGGATGCGCTGCGACTGCCCATCGTCCTGGCACGGGAGAGCGAGGTCGCCAACGGTCTGCACCTGCTGAACCTGCTGTTCGGCGCGAAAGCCGGCCTCGAGGCCGCCTTGGGCGCGGACGGCACGGACGACGCGCGGTCCGTCGAGGTCGCGCTGACCGGCGGGAGCGACGGCATGCGGCCCACGGCCGGCGACTACGAGGGCCGCGTCGACGCGAGCGACGACAAGTTCGGCCTGGTGGCCTTCGAGGACATCGAGGACATCTCCATCGTGGCGGCACCCGGGTCCAGCTTCGGCTACACCACGACGTACGGGCGGGACGCGGCCACCATCGCCCAGAGCCTGATCGCCCACTGCGACCGGATGCGGTACCGCATCGCCGTGCTCGACTCCGGCGAGGACATGACGATCGCGCAGGTGCGGGAGATGCGCGCGGCCGTGGACTCCACCCGCGCGGCCTTCTACTACCCCTGGGTGACCGTGCTCGACCCGGTGACCCAGCAGGAGATCCAGTTGCCGCCCAGCGGGTTCGTCACCGGGATCTACGCACGCAACGACATCCAGCGCGCCGTCTACAAGGCTCCCGCGAACGAGGTCGTCACGCTCGCCATCGGGTTCGAGAAGACGCTGAACAAGGCGCAGCAGGACGTGCTGAACCCCGAGGGGATCAATTGCTTCCGCTCCTTCCCCGGCCGCGGCCACCGGCTGTGGGGCGCCAGGACCGCGAGCTCCGACCCCGAGTGGAAGTACGTCAACGTGCGCCGCTACTTCGCCTACCTGGAGCATTCGATCGACCGGGGCACCCAGTGGGCGGTGTTCGAGCCCAACGGGGAGGCGCTGTGGGTGAACGTCCGCCGCACCATCGAGGACTTCCTCTTCAACGAGTGGCAGATGGGCGCCCTGCTCGGTGACCGCCCGGAGAAGGCGTTCTTCGTCAGGTGCGACCGCACCACGATGACCCAGAACGACCTGGACAACGGCCGTCTGGTGTGCCTGATCGGCGTGGCGCCGCTGCGTCCCGCCGAGTACGTGATCTTCCGCATCGGTCAGTGGACCTCGGACCGCAGGAGCTGACATGGCCGTCCAGCGCGAACGCCCCTACGTGCAGTTCAACTTCGTCGTCAACCTGAACGACGGCAACGAGCGGGTTCCCGTCGGCGGCTTCCAGGAGGTCAGCAACGTCGGCATGGAGGTGACAGTCGCGGAGTACCGCAACGGCAACTCCAGGGAGAACAGCGTCCAGAAGATCACCGGGCTGAACAAGGCCACCGACGTCACCATGAAACGCGGCGTCATCGGCTCGCTCAACCTCTACGAGTGGCTGCACGCCATCCGCAACGGCGATCAGGCCGCGTACAAGGACGTGACCATCGAACTCTGGGACGAGAGCCACGGCCAGGCCGTGCAGACCTGGCGGCTCAAGCGGGCCAGAATCATCAAGCACGTCAGCGGCCCGTTCAACGCCAAGGGCACCGACGTGGCCATGGAGGAACTGACCCTGGCGTACGAACGCCTGGAGATGGAGTGACGCCGCCGTGGCCACCGTCCAGCGCCGACTGCCGGGGATCGTCTTCGAGCCGTGGTCCCCGCCGCCGGACGACGTCCTCCCTCGCATGGACATCGCCGGTTTCGTCGGCTTCGCCGAGACAGGGCCGATCGGTACGCCGGTGGCCGTGCCGGACCCGGCCCGGTTCACGGAGGTCTTCGGCGGCCCCGTGACGCTCTTCCGCGACGTGGCGTCGGGGGAGCGGGTGACGGGGTACCTGGCGGCGGCGGTCGAGACCTTCTTCCGCAACGGCGGGCGCCGCTGCTGGGTGGTCCGGGTCGCGGGAGCCGGGGAGCCCGCGCCCGCGAGCCCGCCCGGCCCGGAGCCGGTACGCGAGCGGCTCGCCGCGTTCGAGGCCGCCCTCTTCCTCGACCCGGACCTGGCCGACGTCGGAACCGCCACGCTGCTCGCCACCGCCGATCACCTGCGGGACCAGAGCGAACGCCCCCGGCCGCTGACCGGGGCGCACGCCCTGCTCGGGATCGACGAGGTCACCCTGGTCGCCGTGCCCGACGCCGCGCAGACCCCCTGGCGGCGGGCGCACCCGAAACCGCCGCCGCCTCCCGCTCCGCCGCCGTCCGCGCCCGAGCCCGAGCCGGACGACTGCGCCCACGACCGCGGGCCCGGCTTCCACGACCTCGCCCCGGCGCCGCGGCCCTCGCCCGCGATCCCGCCGGGGGCGCCTGCCTCCGGGGTGGCCGACGCCTCGCAGGCCGTACCGGATGAGGGCTGGACCCGTGACCCCGGCGCCACGGCCGATGCGTTGCTCGCGGTCCAGGCCGCGGTCGTGCGGATGTGCGCCGCCCGCGGCGACATGCTGGCCGTGCTCGCCGCCCCGTACGGCGCGGGCGCCGACGAGGCGGCCGCGCACGCCGCCCGGCTCCGGGCCGCGCTCGGCGACGAGCGAACCCTTGGCTTCGGCGCGCTGTACCACCCGTGGACCATGACCGGCGGCGGCGACACGGTCCCCCCGGACGGCGCGGCGGCCGGGGTCCTGGCGAACACCGCCGCGACCCGCGGCTGCTGGACGGCCCCGGCGAACAGTCCCCTGGCCGGCGTGGTGGCGCTGCGGCCCGCGCTCGACCCGCGGACGTACCTGAGACTCCAGGACGGCCGGGTGAACACCGTCCGGCGCGAGCCGCGCGGCTTCCTCTGGCTGTCGGCGGCCACGTTGTCGGCGGACCCGGACCTCGGCCGCCTGGGGACGCGCCGCCTGCTCTCCCTGCTGCGCAGGATCGCCCACCGGCACAGCACCTGGTCGTTCGCCTTCGAGCCGAACGACCAGGTGCTGTGCCGGGCCGTGCGGCGGCGATTCGAGGAGATCCTCGCCCGCCTCCTCGCCGGGGGAGCCTTCGCCGGCGCGACCCCGGACGAGGCGTACCAGGTCACGGTGGGCGGCGGCCCGGCCAGGCTGGGGGAGAACCGGCTGACCGTGGAACTCCGGGTGGCCCCGTCGGCGCCGCTGCGGTTCCTGACCGTGCGGCTCGTCAACGCGGGCGACGCCACCCTGGTCGCGGAGGTGGGGTGAGCCGTGGCCCTGCCGTTCATCGCGTTCAACTTCTCCGTCGAGATCACCCCGGACGGCGCGGCCGAGCCGCTGTGCGGCGCCTCCTTCTCCGAGTGCGACGGGCTGGAGATGACGCTTGACGTGAAGACCATCCGAGAGGGCGGCAACAACGGCGTCCAGATCCGGCTCGCCGGACCCGCCGGATACGGCCAGCTCAGCCTCAAACGCGGCATGACCTCGGGTTTCGACCTGTGGGAGTGGTTCGAGAGCGTGATACGCGACCCGGGGCTCCGCGCCACCGGCGAGGTCGTGATGCACGCCGCGGACGGCCAGGCCGAGCGGGCCAGGTTCGTCCTCACCCGATGCGTGCCGCTCAAGATCAAGGCGCCCGCGCTCAACGCCAGGGAGGGCCTGGTCGCGATCGAGGAGATGCAACTCGGCTACGAGTCGCTGCGGATACGCCCGGGAGGCGGCGGTGGGTGAGCAGGTGGGGCTGGCCAAGGCCCTGTTGATCGAACTGGACGCCGCGTTCAGGAACCCGGCCCCCGAGGGCGCCCGGGTCGAGGTCCAGTTCAACCCCGAGACGCTGAAGGTGTCCTATGCCAACAGGCAGGGCGATCAGAAGAGCGCGGGCGACCAGCGCGGGAACTCGCCGCGCCAGGTGATCGGCGCGGGGGCGAGCAAGCTGACGCTGAGCCTGTGGTTCGACGTCAACGCCCCGGGTGCGGGCGGCGCCAGGGACGTGCGGGAGCTCACCCAGCGGGTGGGCTATTTCATGCGGCCCAAGTCCCCCTCCGGCCGCGCGGGCAGGGGCGGGCGCGACCAGCCCAAACCGCCGGGGGTGCGGTTCTCCTGGGGAACCTTCACCTTCGACGGGCTGATGGACTCCCTTGAGGAGACCCTCGACTACTTCTCGCCCGACGGCAGGCCGCTGCGCTCGGTCCTCAGCCTGGGCCTGTCCGGCCAACTGGAGATCGTGCCCCCGTCGGGCGGCGGCGCCGTTCCGGAGGCGTCGGCCGGGCCCACCCCCGGCACCCGGCCCCTGGTCCAGGCCGCCGAGGGAGCCTCGCTGCAGAGCCTGGCCGCCGCCGCGGGCGGCGACTGGCAGGCCATCGCGGCGGCCAACGGCATCGAGAATCCGCGGCTGCTCACCGCGGGCCTGCTCATCGACCTCGACCCGGGGAGGACGTCGTGACGGTCGTCATCAACGAGATGGACATGGTGCCGGGTGAGCCCGGCCCGGAATTCGCGTCCGCCGCGGCGGCTCCGGCCGCCGAGCCGTCCCCGGCGAGGATCGAGCGGCTGGTGGAACGGCTGAACCGGGTCCGGCACGCCCGCGACGAGCGACTGCGGGCGTACTGACATGACCGTCGGCATGCCCGCGCGGATCGACACGCCGCCCCGTGTCGTCCCCGCCCGCCCGGCGTTCGCGGTGGGCGGACGCGACGACCCGTCGCTGGCGCAGGGCCTCATGGCGCTGCGCATTCAGGAGAACACCGACGGCCTGTACGCCTGCGAGGCGACCTTCGGCAACTGGGGCGCCAAGGACGGGGACACCACCTTCCTCTACTTCGACCGCCGGGTGTTCGACTTCGGCCGGGAGCTCACGATCCGGCTCTCCGACGAGACGATCTTCCGGGGCCGGATCAGCGGGCTGGAGGCGGGGTTCCCCGAGGGCGGCGGGCCGAGGCTGACCGTGCTGGCCGAGGACCGCTTCCAGGACCTGCGGATGACCCGGCGGAGCCGCACGTTCGCCGACGTCACCGACGCCGACGTGGTCACCCGGGTCGCCGCCGACCACGGCCTCACCCCCGACGTGCGGATCACCGGGCCGACCCATCGCGTGCTGGCCCAGGTGAACCAGAGCGACCTGGCCTTCCTGCGCGACCGCGCCCGGGCCGTCGACGCCGAGCTGTGGATGGACGGCTCCACGCTGACCGCCCGCTCCCGCACCGGCCGGGGCGGCGCCGGGCCGCTGCGCCTCGGGTACGGCAACGAACTGCGCGAATTCACCGTGCTCGCCGATCTCGCGGGGCAGCGCACCTCGGTCACGGTGAGCGGCTGGGACGTGGCCGCCAAGCGCGCCATCGCCGAAACCGCCGACGACGGCGCCCTGGGCGGCGAGCTCGGCGCGGGCCGGAGCGGGGCGAGCCTGCTCGCCGCCGCGTTCGGCGTGCGGCCCGAGCGGGTCGTGCACAGCGTCCCGTTCACCGGCCAGGAGGCGCGCAGCCGGGCCGAGACCCTGTACCGGCGGATCGCCCGCCGCTTCCTGACCGCCCACGGCGTCGCCCAGACCGTCCCCGGGCTGCGCGTCGGCGCCCGGATGCGCCTGGAACACCTGGGCGAGTTGTTCTCCGGCGACTACCACGTCACCGAGGTCATCCACCTGTTCGACGACGAGCAGGGCCTGCGTACCGAGTTCTTCGCCGAACGGGCGGGCCTGGGAGGTGCCGGCGGATGAATCCACACGAGTCAACGATGGAGCAGGCGTTCCTGGCCGAGCGGCTGGACCGCTGGTACGGCGTCTACCCGGCGCTCGTCGGCGACGTGCGCGACCCCGACGGCCAGGGCCGGGTCAAGGTGGGCCTGCCGTGGTCTCCCGACGCGGGCGGCTCCGCGTACGAGGCGTGGGCCCGGGTCGCCACGCTGATGGCCGGCGACGGGCGCGGCACCTGGTTCGTGCCCGAGGTCGGCGACGAGGTCCTGATCGCCTTCGAGGCCGGCGACCCGCGCCGCCCGTACGTCGTCGGCGCGCTCTGGAACGGAGCGGACCGCCCGCCGGAGCGCATGGACGGGGCAGGGCGCAACGACGTCCGCGTGATCAGGTCCCGCAGCGGCCACCAGATCCGGCTGGACGACACCGCGGGGGGCGAGACGCTGGTGATACGCACACCGGGCGGACAGGTGATCACCATGCGGGACTCGCCGCCGTCGGTGGAGGTCGCCGACGCCGCCGGCACCTCGGTCAAACTCGAAGCCTCCGGCGTGACCGTCACCACCTCGGCCAAGGTCGCCGTGGTGGCGAGCACCGCGGAGATCTCCGCCGGGACGCTCACCGTCAACGCGGCCATGTCCCGGTTCAGCGGGGTCGTCCAGGCCGACACCGTGATCACCAACTCGGTGGTCAGCTCGGCGTACACCCCCGGCGCGGGGAACATCTGGTGAGCGTCGCCGGGACCGGGCGCGCGGCCGTGCGGTGGGTGACCGGGAACCCGCTGTGGGCCGCCGCCACAGACGCCGCCGATGCCGCCACGGACGCCGACGCCGCGACCGCCGAGCTGCGCCGCCCGGCCCTGCTGAGATTCGACTCGGACACGTTCATGGACGACCTGGCCGCGCTGCTCGCCGCCGACCCGGCCGCCCTCGCCGCGCACCGCGCCGTGCCGGTCGGCTTCCGCGCCGCGCCGCCGGGCGCACCCGACGGCTACCGGCCCTCGCCCGGCCGGCTCAAGCTGTACCAGCCGTTCCACGGCGACTTCAACCTGGTCGCCGCGTCGCTGGTGTGCGGGCTCATCGGCCTCCCCGACCACACCGTACGGCCCGGCGAGGGCGAGCAGGTGGGGTTCGTGCTGCGCCGGGCGGACCGTACCGGCGAACTCGCGTGGGCGCACGACCCGACGGGACGGGGGCGTCGCTGGGCGCCGGTGCCGATGGGGATGGAATCGGCCGTCATCGACGGGGAGGAGATCTTCCCGATGTTCCCCGTCGGTTACCGGGACGCCGACACCGGGGCGCCGCGGAGGCTGCACGTGGGACTGGTCCCCACCTCCAGCAGGGAGACGTTCCGCGCGGCCGCACGCGCCGAGGCGTTCCCGCTGGAGGGAAGCCCGCCGCGGGGCGGCCGGGCCGACGACGATCCCCGCTGGAACGCCTTCGACCTCGGCGTCGTCGGGCCGCTCGCCGACCTGCGGTCGCTTCCGGCAAGGGTCCGTCAGCCGGGCCTGGAAGAAGACGCGTCGGCCCATCTGCTGCTGGACTTCGCCGACCTGCTCCGGCGGCACATCCCGCGGGTATGGGAGGCGCTGCGCACGGGCACCCCGCCGTCGCGCCGCGGCGAGGCCGCCCTGTACCGGGCACTGCTGTCCCCGGCCGAGCCGGGGACCGGGCAGAGCTGGCGGGAGGCGCTGCTGTCGGCGGCGGCGCAGTGGGCGGCGATCACGGGGGAGACGACGGAGCCGGTGGCGCTGCGGGTCAATCTCCGCCGGTCGACGATCACCGTGCGGATCGCCGAGGAGGGCGACCCGCCCGGGGCCCCCTCGCTTCAGGGGCTGATCCGCGGGGCGATCGCCGACCCCGTGCCGCCCGACGGCGTGCCGGACGGCGTGGACGTACCCAAGATCGAGCCGACCGGCGGGGCCGTCTACCGCATCCGCTGCGTTTACCGGCGGCCGAAGTGCGCGCCGTTCCCGACCGATGTGGTCAGCCTGCCGACCGAGGACTTCGCGATCGCCCCGGTGTTCGACCCGGACGCCCCCGCGCGGCAGATCAGGATCGCGATGCCGGTCGACACGGGAATCAGGGACCTGCGCAAGTTCCGGAAGAACGTCGGTTTCGTGCTCTCCAACCAGCTGCGCGGCCAGATGAACCGGATCACCGACCTGAAGAAGGCCCTCGACGGCGAACTCGGCGAGGAGGAGTCCTGGAATCT
The DNA here is from genome assembly GCF_040678635.1 of Thermopolyspora sp. NPDC052614. NCBI lineage: Bacteria > Bacillati > Actinomycetota > Actinomycetes > Streptosporangiales > Streptosporangiaceae > Thermopolyspora > Thermopolyspora sp. NPDC052614. Next base: position 264,914 of record NZ_JBFATZ010000005.1, on the reverse strand, counting down.
GGGCGTGATCTGCCAGTTCTCCATCCCCATCATCACGATCTGCGCGCTGATCGTATTGATGATCTTCCTGTCGCTGCTGAACATCGTCTTCTTCTGGCGGGCGTTCTTCCGGATCTGCCTGCCCGTCCCGGTGAGGTCACGGTCATGAGGGACGCCACCATGATGGGCGACACGGGCGCGGTGCTCGGCCGGGGCGTCGGCTTCCCCCCGCGGATCGGGCGCGACGGGAGGCTGGCCTGGTCCGTCGGCGAGCCGAACATCCGCGAGGCCATCCAGATCGTGCTGATGACCCGGCCGGGGGAACGGCCGGCGCTGCCCGGCTTCGGCGGGGGACTGGACGAGCTGCTGTTCGCGCCCAACACCGTGGCCACCCGGCACGAGATCGCCGGGCGCATCCGCACCGCGATCACCGACTGGGAGCCGAGGGTGACCGTGCACTCCGTACGCGTCGATCCGGACCCGGCCGACCCGGACGCGGCGGTGGCGACGGTGACCTATCAACTGGTCGCGACCGGCGACGTCTCGGCGCTGACCATGTCGATCGCGCTCGCCGGCACGGGACGGGGGTGACACATGCCGATCAAGGTTCCGGCCATCGACGAGCGCAGGTACGCCGACCTGCTCGCCGAGGCGATCGCGCGCATCCCGGTGCACAACCCGGAGTGGACCAACTTCAACCGCAGCGATCCCGGGATCACCATCATCGAGCTGTTCGCGTTCCTGACCGAGAGCATGCTCTATCGGGCCAACCGGATCCCGGAACGCAACCGGCGCAAGTTCCTGTCCCTGCTGGGCCTGCCGCTGCGGCCGGCGGCCTGCGCCAGAGGCGTGGTGACCGTCGATTACCGGCAGGGACCCCTGGCGACCCGGACGTTCGACGCCGGCCTGGAGGTCCTGGCCGGACAGGTGCCGTTCCGCACCGAGCTCGGCCTCGACGTGCTGCCGGTCGAGGGGCGGCTTTACGCCAAGCGGCCGGTCGAGCTCACCGACGAGCTGCGGACGGCGTACCGGAGGCTGTACGCCTCGTTCCTGCTCGCCGACGACACGCGGGGCGGGCCGCCCGCGCGGCTGCAGCCGTACGAGACGGTGCTGATCGACGGGACCGACCCTCGCGGGGTGGACCTCGCCGCCGACACCGCCGACGGGGCGCTCTGGCTGGCGCTGCTGGCGAGACGGACGGAGACGGCCGGGCTCGACGAGATACGCGAGGAACTGGCCGGGCGCACCCTCAACCTCGGCGTCGTCCCCGTCGTCACCGAGGCCGACGTGGTCCTCCCGCCCGCGGGGACGGGGAATACCGCGGGAACCGCCCACCTGCGGTACGCCTTCCCGGTCGTGCCGCCCGGCGGCGTGCTGCCCGCCGACCCCCGGCAGCGGGTCGCCAGGTACGCGGCCGTCACCGCACGCGCCGAGGTGAACGTGCTGCTGGAGCCCAGCGTGGTGCAGATCGCGTTGCCCGGCGCGGCCGGTCTCGCCACCTGGACCGGCCTCGACCCGCTGGAGGAGGGCGTCAACGGGTTCCCGCCCGCCCTCGACGACCCGGCGCTCGCCGCCCGGCTGGTGACCTGGCTGCGGATCGGGGCCACGTCGGCCGGGCAGGGCCGCCTGCTGTGGGCCGGGATCAACGCCACCACCGTCAGCCAGCGCTCCCGCGTCCGCGACGAGGTGCTGCCGGACGGGACCGGCCTCCCCGACCAGACCGTCCAACTGGCCAAGGCGCCGGTCATCCCCGGCTCGGTCCGGCTGACCGTGGTCACCGGGCAGGCCGGTGCGCCGCCCCGGGCCGAGGTGTGGCAGGAGACCGACGACCTGCTGGCCGCCGGGGCCGAGGTCCCCGTGCCCGACCTGCGGCTGCCCCCCGGCGCCCCGCAGCCGCCTGCGGCCCCCGACAAGGTGTACACGCTCGACGCCGAGGCGGGCGTGATCCGCTTCGGCGACGGGCTGCGCGGAAGACGACCGCCGGCGGGGGCCGAGCTGCGCGCCGACTACGACCACGGGGTGGGCCGCGCCGGCAACGTCGGGCCGCGCACGATCACCGGCGCCCCCGCGCTTCCCCCGGGATACGCGGTGACCAACCCCGTCCGCACCTGGGGCGGCGCGGACGCGGAGACCGTGGCGGAGGGCGAACGCCAGGTGGCCCGACACCTCCAGCACCGGGACCGGCTGGTGACCGCGGCCGACTTCGACACGATCGCCAGGCGCGCCCCCGGCGTCGATCTCGCCCGCGTCGACGTGCTCCCCGCGTACGATCCGCGGCTGAGCCCGGACGTCCCGGGCAACGCCCCCGGCGCGGTCACGCTGCTGATCGTCCCCCGGCACGACCTCGCCCAGCCGGACGCCCCGAGCCCCGACCGGTACACGCTCAACGCCGTCTGCCGCTACCTGGACGAGCGGCGGCTGGTGACGACCGAGCTGCTCCTTCGCGGGCCCGAGTACGTGCCGATCTGGATCTCGGTGGGCGTGGACGTGACGGCCGGGCAGAGCGTGGCCGTCGTCCAGGCCCGGGTGGCGGCCGAGCTGCGCCGCGTCCTGTCCCCGCTGCCCCTCGCCCACCAGCCCGGCGCCGCCGGACCCCCTGCCGCCTCTTTCACGGGAGCCCCCGACGCGTACGCACCCCCCGCGGCCCCGTACGCCCACGCGGGCGGCGGCTGGCCGCTGCGTACCCCGGTGTCGGCGGCGGAGCTGACCGCGTTCGCCACCCGGGTGGACGGCGTCCGCCTGGTCCGGTCGCTGCTGCTGGCCGCCGGGGGCGACGCCGCCACCGACTCCGTCGAGATGACCGGGCTGCGACTGCCACGCGTCGCCGGAATCGCCGTGACGCCCGGTGACCCGCTGCCCCTTGAGCAGTTGCGCGGCGCGGCCCCGCCGGAGGGCCCGGTGCCCGTGGTGCCGGTGCCGGTCGTGCCGGAGGGCTGCTGATGGACGTCAACGGGACAAGGTCTCACCTGCTGCTCGGCGAGGACGACTGGGGACGCTGCGACGGCTCCCTCGCCCCGCCGGAGGAGCCCGCGGCCGCGCCGCCCGCCGACGTCCTCGTGCCGCTGGCGGAGGCGTGGGCCGACGGGCGGGACGTCGAGGTCGTGTACGACCGGCGCGGCGCGGAGCTCACGCTGCGGCCCCGGCCGTTCATCTTCCCCTCACCGCCGGGCACGCCGCCTCTCGACCCGGCGGTACGCCGGGGTGCCGCACGCGACCGGTACGGCAACTGGTACTGGGTGGACACGGTGCCCACGCGGCTTCTGGTCCATTCGTCCGGCTCACGGGTCACCACCCAGTTCTGGCCGCCCGCCGGTCCGCCGCCCCGGACGCGTTCCGCCGCTGGAGGGTTCGTCCCGCGCGACCGGCCCGGCGTCGCCCCTACCAGGATCTTCGCCGGGGCCGCCGTCACCGAGGACCACTACCTCGTGATCGGGGTGACCGGGGTCGCAGGGGTCGCAGGGGCCGCCGGGGCCGGAAAGCCCGCCGAGACGGGGCTGCTGATCTTCGACCTCCAGGCCGGCGGGCCGCCCGACCCGCTGATGTGGCCGGACGGCGTCGGCTTCACCCCCTTCGACCTGGCCGCCCGGCCCGGCGGCGGCGTGTACGCCCTGGACCGCGACCGGCGGCGCTACTGGGAGCTGGACCGGCACTTCCTGGTGGTGACCGCCGCCCCGCCAAGCGGGCAACGGGCGTTCTTCCGCTCGGCGGGCGGTGCCGCGCCGCAGGCCGAACCCTGCCCGCCGCCTCGGCGCATCCGCGAGGACGACGCGGTGAGCGTGGGCGAGGGGGATCCGATCGCGATCGAGGCCGCGCCGGACGGGACGGTGCTGGTGCTGCTGCGCGATCCCGGCGGCGGCGCCTCGTCGCTGCGGACGTATCGCAACGGCGCCGCGCTGGGCCCCGCCGTGCCCGTCGCCGACCCTCGGGCCCGGCTGGCCGTCGCCGGGCACGACCTGGCCCTGATCCCGGCCGACCCCGAGCGGACGGACTCCACGGGACGGCTGCTCGTGGCCGGCCACCAGGGGGACCAGGTCTTCGAATTCGGCCTCTCCTGGTCCGGCGGGAACCTCACCCTGGTCGCGGCCGAGCGGTACCTGCCGCTGCGGCTGTTCGGAGGGAAGGCCATCGTCGCCGCCGCAGGCCGGGCCTGGTACGACTTCGGCGACCGCTGGCTGCCGGTCGCCGAGCAGTCCCGCCGGCGGTACGCGACCACCGGCACCGTGGTCACCGCCGTCCTCGACGGCGGGGAACCGGGCTGCGTGTGGCACCGGCTGCTGCTGGACGCGAGGATGCCGTCGGAGACCGGCGTGCGGGTGCGCAGCGCGGCGGCGGACGACCCGCAGGCGCTGGCCGTGCCCCGCTGGCAGGACGAGCCGGTGCCGTACGCCCGGGGCGACGGCCCCGAGTCGCCGTACCTGGCGACGGGCGGCTACCGGACGTTCGAACTGGCCTTCCAGCGCGCCCGCGGCCGATACCTGCGGGTCAAACTGACGCTGACCGGCAACGGGCGGTCCAGCCCGAGGCTGCGGGCGATGCGCATCCACTACCCGCGCTTCTCCTATCTGGAGCGCTACCTGCCCGCGGTCTACCGGGCCGACGAGGAGTCGGCCCACTTCCTGGACCGCTACCTGGCCAACATGGAGGGCATCGCCACGGCCGTCGAGGACCGCATCGCCGCGGCGCAGGCGCTGTTCGATCCGCGTACCGCCCCGGCCGAGGCGCTGGAATGGCTGGCCGGCTGGTTCGAGCTCGCCCTGGACCCGGCCTGGGACGAGGCCAAGCGGCGGCTGCTGATCGCGCACGCGGCGGACTTCTTCCGGTGGCGGGGGACGGTCCGGGGCCTGCGGACCGCGCTCGCCCTGGCCGTGGAGGAGCACGCCGACCCGGACCTGTTCGGCGACCGGCCCGGCGCGCGCCCGCCGCGGACGCGGATCGTGGAGATGTACCAGACCGACGCCGGGCGGGACCGGCGGACCGCGCACCGCTTCCGGGTGCTGCTGCCGGTGCCGATCCGGACCGAGGCGGGACGGGAGGCGGTGGCCGAGCGGGATCCCGCCGCCCTGGCGGAACTGGCCCGCCGCGTCGTCGAGCTGGAGAAGCCCGCGCACACGGTCTTCGACGTCAGGTTCTACTGGGAGGCCTTCCGCGTCGGGGAGGCCAGGCTCGGCCAGGACACCCTGGTCGACCTGGGCGGCCGGTCCCCGGCCCTGCTGCCGGACGCCGTACTGGGCCGCGCCCACCTCGGAGAAGGCGTGCTCGCCGACCCGATCCGCGACCGGAGGCGCATATGACCTTCACCCAGGCGATTCCGGATCGGCCTCTGCCGGACCCGACGAAGCACGTGAACTACGTCCACGGGATGGTGCTCGGTGTCGGCGACTTCACCCAGGAGTTCGCCTACCTGTCGGGACGGGACCGCTCGCTGGCCCGCGCGATCGGCGGCTACGGCACGGTTGAGGGGCTCCGGGTCGCGTACGAGGCGGCGAACGCCGGGCACGGGCCACGGGTCACGGTGGCGCCCGGCGCCGCGTTCACCCCCGCCGGTCGGCTCGTCCGGGTGCCCGTGGCACAGTGCGCCGACCTGGTGGAATGGCTGGCGGCACACCGCGACGACGTGGTCGCGGCACTCGGCGGCCCGCCGCCCGCCTCCGGCACGCTGCGGCTCGCCGTGGTCCTCGGCTACGCCGAATGCCTCACCGACCAGGTGCCGGTACCCGGCGAGCCGTGCCGCGGCGACGAGGACCTGACCGCGCCGTCCCGCCTGCGCGACGACTTCCGGCTCGAACTGCGTTTCGCGCCGCCCCCGCCCGGCCGGGACCTGCCGTCGCCGCCCGCCCACGATGAGGAGACGGCCATCCGCCGCTTCGCCGCCTGGCTGCGCCGCGTTCCCGTCGACGCCGGTGCCGGGGGCACGGTCGCGGACTTCCTCGACGCGATCCGCACCGCGGCCCACCAGCCCGCACCGGATTCCCCTCCAGCGCCGGGCTGCCCGCCCGCGGACACCTTCCTCTCCCAGCCACCCCCGCCGGAACTGCGCATCCCCGAGGACCGGGCCGCCGAGTTCCTGCGGGCCGCGTTCCGGCTCTGGGTGACCGAGTTGCTGCCCTGCTTCCGTACCGAGGATCCCGACGACGACGGCGTGCTGCTCGCCCGGCTCGACGTGGACGTGCTGCACGACCCGCTGGGCGAGCGGGAACTGCTGGTCGGCCCCGGCGGGGTGACCGTGGACGAACAGGAACGCCCGTTCCTGGTCCAGTCCCGGCTGGTCCAGGAGTGGCAGATCGCGAGGTACGCGCCATGACCGCCGAGCCGGGCGCGTACGCCGTCGGAGAGCCGATCACCGATGGCGTCCGCACCGTCAACTTCTTCAACGGGCGGCTGCTCACCGGCGACGACCTGAGCCGCGAACAGGCCGCCGGCAAGGCGCTGCGCGACCGCCTCGGCCTGGCCGTCGGAGAGGGCGTGGTGTCCGGGCTGCGGGTGAGCGTCCCGCCCGGCGCCGACCGGACCGTGCCACGGGTCGCGGTCACCGAAGGCGTGGCGGTGAACCGGCTCGGCGCCGCGCTGAGGCTGCCCCGCGACACGCTGGTGACGCTCGCGCGCCCCGCAGGGCCCGCATCGGCCCCCCCGACCCGCCGGGACGACTTCTCGGCCTGTTCGGGCCTGGCGGACAGCGCCCCGCTCACCGTCGCGGGCGTCTACCTGCTGACGGTCGCCCCCTCGGCGGCCCCGGTCGGCCGTGCGCCGGTCAGCGGCCTGGGCGACGAGACCGCCGCCTGCGCCACCGACCTGTCCGCCGAGGGCGTGGAGTTCCGCGTCATCCGCCTGGACCTCGACCCGGCGCTGCTCGCGGACACCGCGTACCTGCGCAACCGGCTCGCGCACCTGATGTTCGGCACGAACGACGCGCGGCGAGGCAGGCTGGAGCGTGACCCGTTCGGCACACCCGCCGGGCGATACGGCCTGCTCGACGACCTGCGGGCCACCCGGCTGCGCCCCGCCGAGGTGCCGCTGGCCTGCCTGCTGTGGACGCCGGGCACCGGCATCGGGTTCGTCGACATGTGGTCGGTCAGGCGTCGGACGACACGGTCCTGTGCCGATCCGGACTGGCCCGAGGTGACCGGCGAACGCCGTACGGCCGAGGGCGAGGCCATCTTCCTCCAGTTCCAGGAGCAGGTCGGCGACCTGCGGTCGGCGACGGCGCCCGAGACGATCGCGGCCACCGACCACTTCGTCTTCCTCCCGGCGGCCGGGCTGCTCCCACTGGCCTCCGGCGGACGCCGGGGCCACGACCTGCGGGTCTTCTTCCAGGGCATGCCCTGCCGGGGTCCGGCGGTCATCGAGGCCGCCCACGTGGCGGACCTGCTCAGGCGGTCCTTCGGCCATCCCCCGATGAGCCCGGCCGATGGGGAGGCCGTCTGGTTGTACCTGGTCCGCCCCAACCTGCTGCCGTCGACGCCGCAGCCCCAGGAGTACGCCATTTTCACCTCCGGACACCTCCCGTACCGCGGGGACGCACGGTTCGACCTCGCGTACTGGAACTACGCGAACTACGCGCGAGTGGGCTGACCACCGGCAAAGGAGACGACGATGACCGACGGCATCGCCCGGGTCAGGCCAGGTGACCTGATCCGGGCGGAGGACTTCAACCTCATTCTGGACCGGCTGGCCGATCTGGCGGAGCGGGTCACGAAGCTTGAGGGAACACCGGGGACGGGGGCGCCGAGGATCACCGGCATCACCCCGGCCGTTCCGCGGGTCGGCGACGAGATGCGGATCACCGGCAGCGACTTCGGGCTGGCGACCGGAGCGGCTCGGGTCTTCTTCGACACCGTGGTCCTCGGCACATTCGCCGCCGGATCATCGGACAACCTCCTTGTCTTTCAGGTTCCCGAGATCACCGGGCTGCCGGATGAGGGACGGCCCGTCGTGCTGCAGGTCTCCAACCGGGTGGCGACGGTGACACGGACGATCACGGTGCTTCCGCGCCTGGTCGCGCCGGGAGGCAGGGTCGATCTCATCTACGACCGTCCCCTCGCCCCCCGGCCCATTGGTGGTGAGGAGTTCGTCCTCGCCTTCCGTCTCCGATCGAGAACGGGCGTTCCACTGACGATGGACATCGTGGCCACCGTCTCGGATCCCCTGATGCAGCGGGGGACGCAGATACGCGACTCGGCCATGAAACCCGTTCGATCCGGGCAGGTGACCGTTGCGGCGAACCGGGAAGAGACCTTCTTCGTCGCGTTGCAGATTCCCGCGCGCACCCCGGCGGGAACGCGGTTCTCGGTGTCCGTGCGGGCCAAGGCGCCGGGACTGGAGTCGGCCGTGGGCCCTCTGGACTTCGAAGTCGAGGCGGCGGCACCGATCCCTGATCGCGACATTCAGCTCAACCTGGACGGCGCCGATCCCCCGCATGTGCTGGACGGCACGACGATCACGCTACCGCCCGGCGGATTCGCCGAGGTCGTGGTATCCGCGGTGTTCGAACGAGTCGGCACCTACATCATCGAGTTGTCGAAAGCGCCTGGCTGGGGGGTGGACCCGTCATTTCCGCCTGGCGGATTCGTCATCGAAACCACTGATCTCGGCCTGGACGGCCGTGCACGCCGGCCCTTCTCGATCTCTCTCGTGGCGCCGGGCGCAGGGGGCCCACCCGTCGGCCTACGGGTGACGGGACGGAAACAGGACGGTGCCGGGTCGCGGGAACTGACCCTGCAGCTCGCGACGGCCTGAGAAGGCAGGGGCCTGAAAAGGAAGGGGATCGCCATGGTCACGACGTGCGTTCCGTTCGCCGGAGGCGTGCCGGCCGCGCCGGGTCCGCCGCGGTGGTGGGACCTCGCGGACCCGTTCGGAAAGCGCATCGACGACCCTCGCTGGCGGGGCGCAACGGCCAAGAGCTACCCGACCGGCGGAGGAGGCGCGGGCGAACACGCGGTGTTCCGCGCTCTGTATCACACGGAGGGCCGCGCCACGAGCCTGTACCTCTCGTGGCACGTGAAGGTCGACGCCGGGCTCAGCACCGGTTTCGACCGGCTCTACGTGGGCTTCCAGCGGCAGGGCGGCACCGCGGTGGTCGTGCAGATCAATCCGATCAGCGCGGTTCCGCCCGCCGACACCCCGGTGGTCGCCGAACCGGTCGCCGGGATAGCGGTCTACGAGCGGCAGGGAAGTGGTTGGGCCGGGCTGAGCGACACGCCCGACTGGATTCCCGCCTACGCGCGGGCCTGGATCGCCTCCGCCCCGGCCAAGTGGAACATCAACCTCCGGGTGCCCTTGATCTCCGCCGGTCACATGGACGACACCGGAATCAACCTCGGCGACGTGTTCCGCATGTGGTACGAGCTTCGGGTGGAGATGCCGGGAGGTACCGGAGAGGTCCACAGGTGGCCGCGAACGGCCCCGGGGTTCAGCGGGATCGCGTTCCCCGATCCCGCGACGTGGGGGGACTTCCGGCTCGGAGCCGACCCCGCGGACTGCTCGAGCGGGGTCTCGCTGAATATGGCGGACGTCGGCACGACCAACACCCCGTCCTCGGCCATCCTCTATTCCCGTACCGCCTCGGTCGTGAACACCATCTACGCGCGCCCCTTGAACGCCACCGGCGCTCCGATCCCCGCCAACGGAATCAGCGCCCGGTTTCGCCTGGCGAACTGGGGGTCCGCGCCCGACTGGAACGACGTCGCCGATCCGAGCACCCTGTGGGTCGACATCCCCGGCGGCGACGATGTGCGGACCGGCGCGGTCATCCCCGCCGGGGCACAAGGAGAACTCAGCTTCACCTGGGATGTGAACAACGACACCCCGGCGGGGCACCCCCTGCACATCGACCGGTTCGCCCCTCCCGGCGGCGGCACTCCCGAACGCCGGTCCCACCAGTGCATGCTGGTCGAACTGTCGGGGGCCGGGCTCGACTTCCTCAACAACAGCGTCTACCGCAACATGGACGTCGTCCCGCTCGGCACGCAGGGAACCAGCCCCGGTTCGCGGGGGATCCGCTCCGCCGATGGCGGGGAGGACCGATCGAAACGCTTTGAGAGGTTCACCAGGGACGCCGAGATCAGCATCGCGGGGCTCCCGGACATCGGGAGACCCACCCGCGATGTCTACATCTACGTGGAAACCTCGAACATGCCCGCGTCCGAGCGGCAGGAGGGCGCCGGGCAAGGGTCCGGATCAGGTCCCGCAGTGATGGGCCCGCAGGCGGGCGAGGGGGGAGACGAAAGCAGCTCAAGCCCCCTTGACCGGGCGGCCGAGACGGTCCCGGCCTACCGCGTGCATGTGTTCCACGACACCGGGGAGACGATTCAGGAAGGGAGCCGGACCGTCCGGGTGCTGCGCCCGCAGGGCTCCTTCGGGTACCTCTTTCTCAGGTCCACGGCGTCCCACGGCTGGGATCACCGGCTTGACGCGGCGGGACTGGAGGAGGTCGCGCCGAACTTCTACCGGCTGGCGGTCACCGAAGGCGGCAAGGTCACCGTCTCCACCACCGTCTCCTCCTGGAACCAGCCGCGACCCTGGTGGTGGTGGCTGTGGGAGCTCCTGGTCGGCCTGTGGGAACGAATCAAGAAGTTCTTCAGCGGGTTGGCGGGCGGGTGACCCCGTCCACGTTGATCGGCACACTTCGTGTCCGGACGCGTCGGGCCGGGCACGCGGCGGCGGTCCTGCGCGCCGTCACGGGGGCCAGGTTGCGGCCGGACGGACTCGGCCCCGGAGCCGTTCTCGTGGTGCGCAGGCTGGCCGACCCCCTGCCCGGGGCGTTCGGGGCAGGCGCAGATCGTACGGGAGCCCGTCGCGGGGTCTCCGCCTGGGAACGGGCGGCGGCCGCGGTGCTGGAGCGGGCGATGCGGGAGGCGGCACGTCCCGTCACAGGCCCCGTCCCCGCCGGGGCCGAGGCGGTGCTCTTCGCCGACCGGTCGGAGCTGCTGGCCGCGCTGGCCCGGGACTGGCTGGCCGGGGTGCTCCACGACCGGTGGTGGTGGCGCCGGCTCCTGCCGCGCTGGGCGGGCGCCGGCGCGGACGGCGTCACCCGTGCCTGGCTGGAGGATCCCCGGTACGTGCCGGCGGCGCTGGAACTGCTCGCCGCCGAGGGGCGGGCCGTCCCGTTCTGCCGGGCGTTACCCGAATCGTCGGCCTTCGCGCTGGCCGCGGCGACGGCCGTGGCGTTCGGCGGACCCGACCTGCGCGCCGCCGCCCGCTCGCGTGGCTCCGGCCACTCCACGCGGGCGTCCGCCGGACCCCTTCCCGAACCTGTGCGGCCCTCCCGGCACGGTCACTCGGAGGTGAGACAGCGGGGACGCCGTGATCTGTCGGAGCAGGCCCCATCACCTCGCATGTCCGAACACGGCAGGCCCGAACAAGGCAGGCCCGAACAAGGCAGGCCCGAACAAGGCAGGTCCGGACAAGGCCCTTGCCCTCCCGCACCCGGGCAGGCTCCTCGGCGTCACGCGCCGCCCTGGGCCGAGGCGGTCCCCGAATCCGCCGTTTCCGGGCTCACCTCCACGCAGCGGCTCCTGCTCGGCACCGGCCTGGCCCTGCGCCGCTGCCGAGCCGTCGCCTCCGGCCAATCGTTCTGGCAGGGCGTACAGGACTGGCTTTCGGCCGGGAGCGCCGACCCGTCCGGTGAGCCCGTGGCCCGAGGCGTCCCGGCAGGTGACGGAGCCGCTGGGCGGGGTCTTGCCCGCAGGGAGCGTACGTCGCCTCGCCCGCGTCCGGCTCCGGATGCCTCGATCTCCGGCCCGAGCGACCCGCGGGCGGCGCGGCGCGACTCGCTTCGCGATCCGGACGGTCCCCAGGGCCGTACGGACGGGGACCGGAATGCTGGCGTCACCCTTCCCGATGAAGCGGGTGCTCCGGACGGCTCGCGGACGGAAACCGGCGCGGCGGGCCCAGATGATCTCCGGCTGGATGCCTTCGCCGACGAACCAGGTGGCGGTCGGCGGGCGCCCGGCGGTTCGGGAACGTCCCCGGATATCCCGCAGATCGTCGTCACCCGGTTGGGCGGCCTGTTCTACCTGCTCAACGTGGCGCTCCACCTCGGCCTGTACGGGGACTTCAGCGAGCCCGCGCGGCCCGGGATCGCCCTCGACCCCTGGGATTTCGTCACCCTCCTCGGCCGGGAACTCCTCGATCCACCCTCCCTGCGGAGCCCCGCAGGCCCCGCCGAGGAATCGACGCGTCCGCCCGACGGCTCCGCGGCCTTCCACGACGACCCGGTCTGGGGGCTTCTGGCCCGGCTCGCGGGCCGGTCGGAAGGGGAGGAGCCAGGACGGGGGTTCACCCCGCCAGGCGGGTTGCGGCGCTGGACCGCCGAGCAGGCCGCCTCGGTCCGGGCACGGGTGGGGCTCGCCCTCGACCGTGCCCCGGCGGACGTGGCGGCACTGCTGCTGGTCCACCGGGCGACGGTCTTCGCGACCCCTTCCCGGGTCGACGTGGCGCTCTCCCTGACGGAGCTGCCGATCGAGATCAGGATGTCGGGCCTGGACAGGGACCCCGGCTGGCTGCCCGCCGCCGGGCGGATCGTGGCGTTCCACTTCGACTAGAGGGGGTTGAGGTGACGAGCCCGTTCACGAGACGACCGCACAGCGCGTCGGAACACTTCCGCCTGCACTTCTACGGCGCGGTCCTGTACCTGCGTGAACGCCTGGCCGCCGTCGCCCCCGAGCAGGTGGCCCTGCTGGGGCCGTACCTGGACGAACTCGACGCGGCCGGATGCGGCGGCCGGGCCGAGTGGGCGGCCGGGCTCGCCGACTGGGAGGCGAAGTCGCCGGTACGGCTGCCGCTCGCCGCGCTGGGGGACACGGCGGGAATCGGCCGGGAGGCGCTCGTCCGGTTGTTCGTCATCGGCCTGCCGGAGGAGGACCCCAGGTTCGGCGCGCTGTTCGGGGCCGTCCAGGGCGGGCAGCCGTGGCCCGCCGCCGGCCTGATCGCCAACTGGGACGACGACCCGCGTACCCGGCTCGCGGCCCGCCGCGCGCTGGGCGACCTGCTCGCGCTCGGACTGGTCGAGGCGGTGGACCCCGGCCTGCCCGAGCACGCCCGGACGCTGCGCCCCCAGCCGCTGATCTGGGACGCCGTGCGGGGCGATGTACCGCACCGGCTCGCCGAGTGGGCCCGCTACGAACCCGCCGACGCCCTGCCGCACCTGGCCGACCTTGTCCTCCCGGAAGACGTCCGGCGCCGGGCCGCGACCGTCGCGGGGATGCTGGCGGGATCGTCGGCCGGGGCGCCGCGGGGAACATCGGCCGAGGCGCCGCCGGGAACGGCGTCGGCGGCGGGCGTAGTGGCATACGTGGTCGTGCGGGGGCCGCGGACCGGGGGCAGGCGGACGCTGCTGCGGGCGCTCGCCGCCGAACTGGGGCGCGGCGCCCTGGACCTGTCCGCCCTCACCGGCGAGGCCGGCTCCCGGTGGCGGATCGCGGGCCCGCTGGCCACCCTCCTGCACGCCTTGCCGATCATCACGCTCGACCCGGCGCCGGGAGAGACGACGCCTGTTCCGCACCTGGGGGCGTACTCGGGACCGGTCGGGCTGCGGATGCCGATCCACGGCGGCACCGCGGCGGCCGGGGCCGCGACGCTGATGCTGGGCATGCCGGGCGAGGCGGAGCGGCGGCGGCACTGGGAGGCGGGGCTGGCCGGGTACGCGGCGGCGGACATCCCCGCGCTGGCCGCCGCCCACCGGATGCCCGGCGGCACCATCCGCCGGGTCGCCCGCGCGGCCGCGGCCGAGGCGTCCGCCGACGGCCGCGCCGAGGTCGTCGCCGCCGACGTGGCACGGGCGGGCCGCGCCGTGCGCGCCGAACTGCTCGACACCCTCGCCACCCGGGTGCCGGCGCACGGCACCTGGGACGACGTGGTCACCTCCGAGGACACCCGGGCCGACCTGCTGCTGCTGGAACGCCGCTGCCGCAACCGGGAACGGCTGCCGGGGACGCTGCCGCCCGCCTTCGGCGCCGGCTTCGGCGCGGGGGTGCGCGCGATGTTCACCGGCCCGAGCGGCACCGGGAAGACGCTGTCCGCACGCGTCCTCGCCGCGGTCCTCGGCAAGGACCTCTACCGGCTGGACCTGTCGACTGTGGTCAACAAGTACCTGGGCGAGACTGAGAAGAACCTCGACCGGGTCCTCGGCCACGCCGAGGCGCTGGACGTCGTCTTGCTGGTCGACGAGGGCGACGCGCTGCTGACCCGGCGGACGGGCGTGCAGACCGCCAACGACCGGTACGCCAACCTGGAGACCGACTACCTTCTGCAGCGACTGGAGTCCTTCGAGGGCATCGTCGTCCTCACCACCAACGCCGAGCAGCACATCGACGCCGCCTTCGAACGGCGGCTGGACGCGATCGTCGACTTCCCCGCCCCGGGCCCGGCCGAGCGCTGGGCGATCTGGCGGCGCCACCTGCCCGCCGGAGCCGCGGTGGACGACGTTTTCCTGGCCGAGGCGGCGGCCCGCTGCGCGCTGACCGGCGGCAAGATCCGCGGTGCCGTACTGCATGCCTCCCTGCTCGCCCTGGACGACTCCGGAGCGATCACCACCGCGCACCTGGCCGAGGCCATCCGCCGCGAGTACCGCAAGATGGGCGCCGTCTGCCCCCTGCGCGGAACGGCGGCCCATGGATCGACGGCCCATGGAACGGGGGCCCACGGAACGGTGGCCCACGGAACGGGGGCCTATGCCTAGGTCGCCCGCCCCGATCCGTACCGCCGCCCGGGAGCACACCGCGGAACCGGCGCCCGAGCGCCCGCCTCGCCCGGCCGCGCCGCCCGCCGCGCCGTCCCCGCTGCCGTCGGTGGTAACCGCGCGTGCCCTGGCCTCGCGACCCGCGATCAGGCTGTCCCCGCCGAGCGGTCTGCCTCCGGAGAGCCTGCCCGCGCCGGTCCGGGCCGCGGTGACCTCCCCGGGAGCCGGGAACCCGCTGCCTGCGCAGGTGGCCGTCCCGCTCGCCGCGTCCTTCAACGCCGACGTCGGCTCGATCCGCGTGCACACCGACCGCAAGGCGCAGGAGGCCGCGGAACTGCTCGGCGTCCGGGCCTTCACCTGGGGCGTCAACGTCTACCTCGCCGAGGGCGAGCAGCCGACCGACCTGCCGTTGATCGCCCACGAGCTCGCGCACGCCATCCAGCAGGGCGGCGAACCCGCGGTCCAGTTGTTCGGCGGCGTCCACGATCCCCTGGAGCACGAGGCCGCCCGCGCGTCGGCCGCGGCGGCCCGCGGCGCCCCGGCCGTCGTACGCGGCCGTACCTCCGGGCCCGCCGTACAGGGCCTCCTGGGCTGGGTGCGCCGCAAGCTGGCTGCCCTCAAGAACCGGGTGCTGGGGTGGCTCAGGGACCACGCCCGCTCCGTGCCCGGGTACGACCTGCTCGCCTTCGCGCTCGGCAGGGATCCGATCTCCCAGGACAAGGTCGACCGGAACGCCGTCAACCTCATCAAGGGCGTCGTCGGCCTCATCCCGGGCGGCGCGGCCATCTTCGACAACCTCCAGCGCGCCAGAGTGATCCAGCGCGCCTACGCGTGGTTCTCCGCCGAGATCGGCAAGCTCAACCTCACCTGGTCCTCCATCCGAGGCCTGTTCGCCCGGGCATGGGACGCCCTCTCCATCGGCGACCTGCGCAGCCCCGGCCGGGCCTGGGAGAAGATCAAGGCCATCTTCGGCCCTCCGCTGGCCCGGATCCGCGACTTCGCCGTCGCCGCCGGGAGAAAGGCGCTGGAGTTCGTCTTCGAGGGCGCACTCGCCCTGGCCGGCGGCGCCGCCGGGCGGGTCCTCGCCGTCTTCCGCCGGATCGGCGGCGTCTTCGGGCTGATCGTCTCCAGCCCGGTCCGCTTCCTGTCCCACCTGGTGGGCGCGGTCAAGGGCGGCATCACGCTGTTCCAGTCCAAGATCGGGGCCCATCTCCGCACCGGGATCTTCGAATGGCTCGTCGGCGCCATGAGGGGCACCGTCCAGTTGCCGTCGGTCTGGGACTACGCGGGCATCCTTTCCCTGATCCTCCAGATTCTCGGCCTCACGTACGCGGCGCTGCGCGAGATCCTGGTGAAGACGCTCGGCGCCCCCGCGGTCGAGTACATCGAGACGGCCTTCGACTGGCTGCGGCTGATCGTGACCAAGGGCCTCGTCGCGGCCTGGGAGAAGATCAAGGAGTACGCGACCGGCCTGGCGGATACCCTGATCCAGTCCATCCGGGGGTGGGCCGCCCGCTCCGTCGTGGGCGCCGCCGTCGCCAGGCTCGTCATGCTGTTCAACCCGGTGGGCGCGATCATCCAGGCGATCATCGCCGTCTACAACACGGTGATGTTCTTCATCGAGCGCGCCCAGCAGATCGCCCGCCTGGTGAACGCGGTCCTCGACTCGGTCGAGAACATCGCCCGGGGCAACCTCGGCGCGGCGATCGCGTACATCGAGAAGACCATGGCCGCCGCCCTGCCGGTCATCCTCGGCTTCCTGGCCCGCTTCGCCGGCCTGGGCAACGTCAGCGGGCACGTCCTCGGCTTCACCAAGCGGGTCCGCACCGCCATCCTCTCCGCCCTGGAACGGGTCGCCCGCTGGATCGCCGACCGCGTCAAGGGCCTCCTCGCCGCCCGCGCGGGAGGCGCCAGACCCTCCCCGGGCACGGCCCAGGAGGCGCCGCGGGCCACCGCGGTGAAGGCGGCCGCGCTCGGCGACGCGCGCCGGGCGCTGACCGCGAATCCGCTCGATTCGGTGTCCCGGCTTCGGCACGTGCTGGGCGTCGTATCCGGGCGTCACAAGCGGCATGGGCTCAAGAGGCTGACGGCGCGTTCGTCCGGGCAGGAACCCCTGTCGCTTGAGATCTCAGCCGCCGCGAGTGAGCCCACGGACTTCGTTCTGCCATGGGCGCAGGCATTCCGCGCTCATCGCCCGAGGGCGAAGGACATAGCGTTGCTGAGAACCGCCTTCGCGAAACAGGGGTACGAGACGACGGCCGCCATCACGGTCGACGGTGCTCATGTCGTCACCGCCACCAGCAACGGCCTGCACGCCGAGGAGAGGCTCATCAAGGAGGGCGGCTGGGACCTGGCTCTGCAGCGTGTGGCGCAGGTCGTGGCCGTGAGAGGCTCGGCGGAGCTCATCCTTCTGATCAACCGGTCACCCTGCCACACCAGGTGTACGCCCGAACTGGCCAGGGTCGTGAAAGAAGCCAGGAGCAAGTACCCGACGGTCACCTTCGTGCTCGCGCCGACCGGCGTCTACGAGCCGTCGGTCGAAGTGCCGGAGGCGGAGATCCAGGCAGAGGCCGAGAGGTTCGCGGCCGAGCTGAAGGTGCCGCTCGAGGAAGGATGGAAGCTGGCGTTGAAACGCGGTTTCCTCCGTGAGAGCCGAGATACCCCCGAGAACGAGCGCAAGGGCGGTCTCACGACCGGCAGCGATATCCGAGAACTGCTGTCGGCCGGCTGGCGGCTTGCCGTCCTGCAGGCCAGGCCCACATTGACATGGGCAGGGAAGATCTGGCAGCAGGGCATTCGGTTCGCCGTGGCGGAGCAGGTCACCGAGGAGAACACGACCGTCTAGGCCGATCGCCTCGCGCCCGGCCGGGGCGTCGTGCTGGTCAGAGCACCAGGTCTTCGGGGCGGGAGACCTCGCGGGGCCGTGGCGCGAACTCGACCCGCTCAAGCGGATCGGCCGCGATGTGCGGGTCGAGGCGCAGGCCGGTGAGGGCCGCGATGCTCCGCACGGGGACCTGGAAGGTCCGGTAGGCGCCGTAGGAGAAGCCCTCCCGGGTGGGCAGCTCGGCGATGAGGGCGGCCTGGCTGAGCAGGTAGCCGGTCACCGACAGGACGCCGGAGTCCTTCACCATCGCGATGACCTTCCAGAACTGGCGCGGCAGCGCGACGCCGCGGTAGGCGTCGTCGTCGGCCGCGAGGACGGGTCCGGTGAACACGCTGACGGCCAGGTCGTGGTTGTCGGCGTTGTTCAGCACGTAGTCCTCAAGGCCGAGCCAGAGCGTGTCGCCGGCGTTGAAGGCGTGGTGCTGCGGCGAGCAGTTGGTGAAGTGGAAGGTGTCGTCGTTGGCCGCCAAGGCCTGGACGGGGGTGGTGCCCCAGGCCGGGTCGAGGCGGCGCACCAGGTGGCCGCGGTCCAGATCGTTGTCGGCGTACACGGCCGGGCCGGTCTGCTCCTCGGCCGGCAGCCGGGGGTCGAAGATCCAGCGGTCGTTTCCGCGCCGCGGACGCTGGGAGCGTTTGCCGTCGATGTTGCAGGCGGTGAACATCGCCAGCCGCCGGCGGCGGTGCATGACGATGCTGAAGTGGTGATATCGCAGCTCGGGGGAGGCGAGCGCGGTCAGCTTGGGGGAGGGGACGGGCATCGGCAGCGGGTGGGCCAGGAACGCGGGGTCGTAGCCGCCGCGGCCGCCGTAGTCGGGGTCGATCGCCGTCGCCTCGCCCAGCGCCGTCGGCGCGGGGCCCGCCGCGACGGCCGCGCCTGTTTCCGCGAGCCGGACCGTGATCTGCAGCGGGATCGAGATCGTGACCTCGCCGCCGCCCGCCGGTGAAGGGGCCGCCGTGGTGGGAGGCGCCGCTGCGGGAGCAGCGCCGATGGTGGGAGCGGGCGGGGCGGGCATGCCGTCGTGAGCCGTCGGCGGGGCGCCGAGCACGGTGGCGGCCACGTTCGGTACGGCGGCCACATTAGGTACGGCCACATTAGGTACGGCCACATTAGGTACGGCCACATTAGGTACGGCCACATTAGGTACGGCCACATTAGGTACGGCCACGTTCGGGACGGTCGCCATGTTCGGTACGGTGGCCGCGCTCGGCGGTACGGCGGGCACGTTCGGTACGGCGGGCGTGCCGTCGGCGGCCACGGGCGGGACGAGCGTCGCCTTTTCGGTGGCGAAGAGCTGGTCGGCGAGCGCACGCTGGGGCGGTGGCAGGGACGCCTGGCGTACGAACTGGCATATCCGGCTGATCCGGATCCCCTCGTTGACGAATTTGCCGAAGCTGGTCTCGCCGCCGTTCATCGGCACGCTCGCGTGATGCAGCGCGACGACCTCCCACTGGTCGTTGAAGACCGGAGAGCCGGATGATCCCGGTTCGGTGTCGGCCACGTAGTGCAGGAAACGCTCGGGGATGTCGACGACCCGGTTCTCGCGGAGCGCCACCTGCTTCTTCTCGCCGCGCGGGTGCTGCACGATCGTGACGAACTCCCCGACGATCACCTTTCCCTCGTCCTCGATCAGCCGGTTGAAGCCGAACGGCGCCAGCTCGGCGGCCGGGGCGCGGACCGCCACCAGCGCGAAGTCCAGCTCGGCGTCGGAGAGGAAGAACCGGTCCGGGTCGAGCGGGAAGGGGATGGGCGGCAGCGGGCTGCCGTCGAGTCCGTCCTGGAAGTTGAATTCGATCAGGCTGTGGCGGGCCGTCTCGGCGTCGGGCAGCACGTGGCGGTTGGTGAGCAGCAGCACGGGCGACACCAGCGATCCGGTGCCGTAGCCGAGCAACCGCCCGCGCTCGGCGCGGATGTTCACGCGCCCCACGCCGCGCGCCGCGGCGACCCCCGCGTCCAGATAGCGGACGCCCACGAAGTCCGCGGTACCGATGATCTTCTCCAGGTCCGCGTCCGTACGCGGTGCGCCGCGATCCAGCAGGGTGCCGTCGCCGTAGAACCGGCGGAGGCGGTCGACGCGCCTGTCGATGTGCTCAGGAGAGTTGGCCTGGACCATGCCGCCGGGCGCGGCGAGCACGGACTCGTGATCGTGTCGCTCGGCGGAGCGCTGCGTCACCCGCTGGGAGGCCGCCTCGTGCTGCTGCCTCTGCTGCCGTCTGATGGGCTCCATTACGTCGATGTCCATTTTGGTTTCCTTCTCGTGGTCGTCTTTCTCGTCGTCGTCTTTCTCGGCGTCATATCGAAACGCCGCCGGCTCCCTGGGACTCCCAGAGAGCCGGCGGCGTTCTGGTGAACGGTGGACGGGCGGGTCGCCTCGGCCCTGATCCGAACAGAGCGATCCAGTGGGCCCGATCCAGTGGACGTGGTCATTGGATCTCTGATTCCGGCGGAGGCAGGCGGATCGTCCGTTCCGGCTCCACGGCCACCACCCCGTCGATCGCGCTGATCGCGGCGATGGCGGCGTCGGTGTCGTCGCCGGTGATCCGGCCGCTGACGACGCCGATGGCCGGGGAGCGGTCGTCCACGGTGACACCCGCCTGGCGGACCGCCTGGACGACGCTGTCGAAGCGGCCGGTGTCCACCACGATGTTGACCCGGACCTCCGGTGTCTTCTCGTTCATCGTCCTGCTCGCGGGCACGCCGCGCTCACGGCGCCTGAACCAGGCCCGCGCCCACCTCGGTGGCCGCGAGCGGCAGCCGCTGGGCCTGGGTGAACAGCAGAACCTTCAGCTCCGCGGGCGTCGCGTTCGGGTGTGCCTCGGCCAGCAGCGCGAGCACCCCGCTCACATGCGGCGTGGCCATGCTCGTCCCCGACAGCCGCCGGTATCCGGTCGGCTCGGGATAGGACGAGAGCACGTTCACGCCGGGACCGGCGATGTCCACCTGCCCGCCGTCCGGATTGAGTCCCGAACAGGAGAACGGGGCCACGGTGAGGTTCGGGGTGAGCGCCCCGACCGCCATGATCGACGGGCAGTTGGCCGGGTGTGAGACCGGCACCGTGCCCGGCGCCTGGCGGTGGTTGCCCGCGGCCGCCACGATGAGCGTGCCGGCGGCCAGGGCCCGCTGGGCCACGGCCTCGTACACCCGCGAGTAGGTGTCGCCGACCCGCGAGGGCGAGCCCAGGGACATCGAGATGACCCGGCACCCCTCGGAGATGGCCCAGGCGATGCCGGCCAGGATGCTGCGGTCGCCGCCGCTGCCGGCGTTGGACAGCACCTTGCCCACGTGCACGTGCGCCTCCGTGGCGACGCCGTAGCGCGGCAGCGTGTGCGGGCTCTTGGGCCCGCACGCGGTGCCGATGCAGTGGGTGCCGTGCCCGTTGCCGTCCTCCACGCTCTCGCCCGGGATGAACGACGCCATCTTCATCGGGCGCCCGACGAAGTCGCGGTGCGTTGCGTTCATGCCGGTGTCGAGCACCGCCACGCGCACGCCACGGCCGGTGTACGCGGACTCGGTCGCCCGCGTCGCCTGCAGTCCCCAGGCGGCGCGTGTCTCCTCGAAGGTACGGGCCAGGGTGGCGGTCCGAGCGGCGCCGCCGGACCCCTTGGCGAGGGCCTCTTCGACGGCGGTGTTGACGCCGTCGCGGAAGCCGTACACGTAGTCCAGCGACGGGCCCTCGGTGAAGGCGTACAGGACGCGTTCCGGTTCCACCGCGTACACCTGAGGCGCGTCCGCGGCGGCCTGCATCATCGCCTCCTGCTGGTCGGGGTCCACGGTCACGATCGCGACCCCGAGCTCATCGAGGATCACGGCCCCGCTCTCGGCGAGGATCTCGGATATGTGCTCGCGCTCCTGCGGATGGATGTGCGTCGCCTCGGCCACCCCCGCACGTGACGTGAGCGCGGACATGCCCGCTCCGGCGTCGCGCGGGTCGAGAAGCACCAGATGCGCGCCGGTGTACTGCGCGGGCTGCGCGTTCACGCCGGCGTCGGCCCGCATCACTCCGCCGTTGCCACTGGGATCCATCGTCATGTGCTGCTCCTCTCACATGTCCGATGGGCGTCACGGGTTGACGATGAAGTAGTCGATGACGCACCCGATAGGCGTCTGCCAGTCGATGAAGATGCGGACGTCGACGTGTCCGGCCACTGGCGCGATGTTGTAGACCAGGTAACGCGCGTTGCCGAGGAACTTCCCCCCGTCCGAGGTCGGGCCTTCGGCCGCCGAGGCGAAGACGCGCGTGTTGGGCCCGACGGCGGTGGTGTTGAGCCTGAGGTCCCACCATCCCCTGCGCATGCCCCAGTTGTGCCGGTAGGTGAATCCGGTGCCGCGCAGGTCCTGCACGTTGAGGCTCGCGGGTTTCTGCGCGCCCATGAACTGGGTGGCCGAGGGATCGAGGTCCGCCTGGAGGTGATCAACCTCGACCAGGGTGGTGGGCCTGTCAGCAGTCGTGGTCATGGGAAACTCCCGTGTCTGAGATCTGTCTGTCACTTGCACGCTCCGCCCGCACCCGCGGGACGACCGCGCCGGACGCGCTGACGAGAAAGGAATGTGAAGCGTGACCGCGGCGGGTGATATCGAGCCCGCCGATGGCGGACGGGTCATGCTCCTCGTGGCGTACCACGCACCACCTTGAACAATCGGGATGAAAGGGGTGTTTGGTGCCTTTTGGGTTAAAAAAGAAGAGAGTTCCCTGTGTATGATCCACAGCAAAGAGTGACGGACGCCTATCCCCGCCGGTTCTGGGAGGGGCCGGTCCCCTCGGGTCCCCGGCGGGCCGCGAACCGCTCTCTGAGGGCCACCTTGGAGACCTTTCCGGTCGCGGTCCTGGGGATCTCGGACAGGATCTCGACGCGCTCCGGGATCCACCAGGAGGCGACGCGGCCGGTCAGATGGGCGCGCAGGGCCGCCTCGTCGAGGTCGCGGCCGGGCGCGAGGACGAGGCAGGCGAGCGGGCGCTCGCCCCACCGGTCGTCGTCGACGGCGATGACCGCCGCCTCCACGACGTCGGGATGGGCCATGATCGCGTTTTCCAGCTCGACCGAGGAGATCCATTCGCCGCCGGACTTCACCAGGTCCTTGGTGCGATCGACGATGCGGACGTATCCGTACCGGTCGATGGTCGCGACGTCGCCGGTGCGCAGCCAGCCGTCCTCGGTGAACTTCTCCGTGCCGGGGTCGGCGCCGAAGTAGCCCGCCGCGACGGTGGGCCCGGCCACCTGAAGCTCGCCGGGCGTCTCGCCGTCGTGCTCGACCGGGTCGCCGGCGTCGTCCATCAGCCTCAGCTCGGTGAGCGGGATCGGTGGGCCGGGCGTGCCGAGCACCGCGGCCTGGGCGTCGGGGTGGAGCCCGTCGTGTACGGTCGCCAGCCGGGAGCAGGCGACCAGCGGGCTGGTCTCGGTCATGCCCCAGGAACTCGTCAGCCGTACGCCCGTGCCCTCGTACCAGGCCCGCGCCAGCGCGTCCGGCAGCGGGCTGCCGCCGCACACGACCATGCGCAGCGACGACAGATCGACCTCGCCGAGCAGCGGGAGGAGGCTGCGCCAGATCGCCGGAACCCCGGCCGTGAAGGTCACCCGGTGCCGGGCCATGCGGTGGGCGAGCGCGGCCGGGCTCATCGCCGGGCCGGGCAGGACCAGGTCGGAACCGGCGAGCATCGCGGCGTACGGCAGGCCCCACGCGTTGACGTGGAACATCGGCACGATCGGCATCACGACGTCGCGCTCGCTGATGGCGAAGTTGTCCGTGCCGAGCAGCAGCAGCGCGTGCAGCACGATCGAGCGGTGGCTGTAGAGCACGCCCTTGGGCCGGCCGGTCGTGCCCGAGGTGTAGCACAGGCTCGCGGCGTCGTTCTCCTCGACCGCGACCGGCTGCGCCTCGCCGCCGGCCTGGGCGAGCAGGGCCTCGTAGTCGACGACGCGCGGGTCGTCGGGCACCTTCTCCGCGCCGCCGTCGTCCATCGCGATCACGTGGCGCACCGTGGGGGTTCGGCCCGCCGCCGGGTCCAGCAGCGGCCACACGACCGGGAGCAGGGAGCGGTCGACGAACACCACGTCGTCGGCGGCGTCGCCGATGATGTAGGCGAGGTCGTCGGGGAAGAGGCGGTGGTTGAGGGTGTGCAGGACCCGGCCGCTCACCGGCACCGCCAGGTACAGCTCAACGTGTCGCTGGGAGTTCCAGCCGAACGTGCCCACCCGGGCGTGACGCGGCACGTCGAGCAGGTCGAGCGCGGCGGCGAGCCGGCGGGCGCGTACGACGACGTCCCGCCAGGTCGCGGTGACCTCGCCGTTCGCCGTGGCGGTGACGACCCGCTTGTGGGCGAACAACCGCTCGGCCCGGCGCATGAGGATCGAGACGTCGAGGGGCCGGTCCTGCATCAGGCCGCGCATGAGACCTCCAGCACTGCGACAGGTACGTGGTCAGGTATGTGGAGTGGGGTACGGGGACGGCACGTGGCGGGAGTGGACGGGCGGGTGGGCGAAACGGCCTCGCGTCCGTCCGACGGCGTCGGCGTCGTTGCCGCCCGCTCCCCAGCGGGACGTCGTGATGCGTCCGGGGCGGGGCCACGAGGTTTCGGCTCCGGCGTCCCATTCGCTGATTATGCGCTTATTCAGTCGGCGTCGTCACCGGGGAATGATCGCCGGATTTTGTGATCGCCGGGCCGCGGGCGACACACGCACCGACACGCACCGCCCCGGACGCCGTCGCCGCGGCCGCCGGGGCGGGTGAGACCGCGGGCCGTGCCCGGACGCCTCCTCCTCGGTTCGGCTAGACGGTTGACAAGTGATCGTTCACATCTGACTATGCGCTTAGTAAGATCGTCGGACTCGACGGACCCCTGCACGCTGAGCGGCTGGAGGCTCCATTGCACGCCCTGACGCAGGATCTGACCCCGTGATGACGCGACGCTCACGCGCCCTGCAGCGCCTTCCTCGCCTTCCTCGCCCTCCACGTCCCCGGCGCGGGGCGGCCGTACCGGGACGGCGCCGATGACCATGCCATCGACCCGCGTGTCGTGCGCCGTCTTCCTCGACCTGCTGGCCCGAGAGGCCGCGCCCGTCGAGTTCGAGGAGCCGGTGATGTCGGCCCGCGCGGCGGGCGCGCCCCCCGAGGAGCTGGCGGAGCTGGAGCGGGCGAAGCGGGCGGCGCTGCGCGTGCACGCCGACCTGCGGCGGCAGGCCCGCCGCGAGGCCGAGCTGACCGCGCTGCTCGACCTCGCCGGCGACCTGGCCGGGCTCCGCGACCTCGACCCGATCCTGGAGGCGATCGTGCGCCGCGCCCGGCGGCTGCTCAACGCCGACGTCGCGTACGTGACGCTGAACGACGACGAGCACGGCGAGACCCGGATGCGGATGACCGACGGGTCGATCTCGGCGGCCTTCCGGCGGCTGCGGATCCCGCTGGGCGACGGGCTGGGCGGCCTGGTGGCGCAGACGGGGATGCCGTACAGCAGCGACCGCTATCTGACCGACCCGCAGTTCCGGCACCGTGCCCGCATCGACGAGGCGGTGGCCGAAGAGGCGCTGGTGGCGATCCTGGGCGTGCCGATGCGGGTGGGCACCCGGGTGATCGGCGTGCTGTACGCGGCCAACCGCACCGAGCGGGCGTTCTCCCCGGAGCAGGCGGTGCTGCTCGGCTCGCTGGCGGCGCACGCGGCCCTGGCCGTCGACAACGCGCGCCGGCTGGCGCGGACGCGTACGGCGCTGGCGGAGCTCAACGCCGCCAACGAGCGGGTCCGGGCGCAGAACGCGGCCATCCTGCGTGCCGCCCAGGCGCACGACCGGATGACCGCCCTGGTCGTGCGGGGCGGCGGCGCCGAGGACGTGGCCGCCGTGGTCACCGAGGTGCTCGGCGGAACGCTCCACGTGCTGGACGCGGGCGGCCGCTGCCTGGCCGCGTCCGGCGAGGCGGTGCCGCTCGCGGAGGACGAGATCTCCGGGGTCCTGGAGATCGCGGGCGCCATCGACTCGCGGGGCGGCACGCTCCGCCGCGGCGACCTGTGGATCACGTCGGTCTCGACCCCCGACGAGGTGCTCGGCGCGCTGGTGCTGCGCGGCGAGGCCGAGCTCGGCGACCTCGACCGGCGCATCCTGGAGCGCGCCGCGCTCGTCACCGCGCTGCTGATGCTGCTGCGCTCCAGCGCGGTCGAGGCCGAGGCGCGGTTCCGCGGCGAGCTGCTGGACGACCTGCTGGACGGCCGGGCGGACGGGTCCGCGTCGCTGCAGGCCCGGATCGGCCGGGTGGGCCTGGAGGCGGACGTCCCGTACGTCGTGCTGTCGGCGCACTGCGTCTCGCCCAGGCATCGCGGGCGGGCCGGGTTCTGGGCGGCCTCGTACGCGGCGGCGGCGCACGGCCTGGCGGCGGTTCGCGATTCGGAGGTCGTCCTGCTGCTGCCGGGGGACCGGCCCGGCGAGACCGCGCGCCAGGTGGCCAAGGAGATGGGCGGGTCGCTGGGGGCGCCCGTGACCGTCGGCGGCGCCGGGCCGGTCCGCGATCTCGCCGGGGTGCCCGCCGCGTACCGGGAGGCCCGGTCCTGCGCGGACGCGCTGCTCGCCCTCGACCGGCTGGACGACGGCGCCGACGCACGCGAGCTCGGCTTCGTCGGCCTGCTGATCGGCACGAACCGCGACGCCCGCGGGTTCCTGGAGTCGACGCTGGGCCCGGTGCTCGACTACGACGCCAAGCGGGGCACGTCCCTGGTCAGGACGCTGGACACCTACTTCAGCACCGGATGCGGGCTGGCCAAGACGGCCGAGCGCATGCACATCCACCTCAACACCGTCCACCAGCGGCTGCACCGCGTGGAGCGCCTGCTGGGGGAGGACTGGCAGGAGCCCGAGCGCGCCCTGGAGATCCAGCTCGCCCTTCGCCTGCACCGGCTGCGCGCCCCGCAGCGGTGAGCGCGGGCCCGCGCCGATGCCCGCCCGGCGGCGGGCGGGCGGGCCACGGGTAGGTCGCGGGCTGGCTGTGGGCAGGTCGTAGGTAGGTCGCGGTCGTCAGGTCGGGGTGTCGACGCGGCTTCTCGGCTCCGGGCGCTCCGCCGCCGGGCGGACGGCCGCGCGCCGGGCGACCGCCAGGTGGCGGGCCGTGCCCCAGATGCCGCGGCGGAACAGCAGCACGATCACGATGAAGAGCGTGCCCGTGACGATCCCGATCCCCTCGAACCCGGCGGTCGCCAGGAAGTCCTGGAGCTGGACGACCAGGGCGGCGCCGACGGCCCCGCCCCACAACGTGCCGATGCCGCCGAGGACGACCATCATCACGACCTGACCCGAGGTGGTCCAGTAGAGCCCGTCGAGCGAGGCGAAGCCGTGCCCGATGGCGAAGACGCCCCCGGCCGTCCCCGACAGCGCGGCCGACAGGACGAAGGCGAGCAGCCGGTAGCGCTCGACGGGGTAGCCGAGCGCACGCGCCCGGGCCGGATTGTCCCGGATGGACACCAGCACCTGCCCGAACGGCGAGTGCACGATCCGCCAGGCGGCCAGCAGCCCGGCCAGCACGAACGGCAGGCCCGCGTAGTAGAAGAAGAACGGATCCGACAAATCGAGGCCGAACAGTTCGCGGGGGATGCCCTGCAGGCCGTTCTCCCCGCCCGTGACCTCCCGCCACTGGTTGGCCACGAAGTACACCATCTGGGCGAAGGCCAGGGTGACCATGGCGAAGTAGATGCCGGTCAGCCGTACCGAAAGGAAGCCGATCGGCAGCGCCAGCAGGGCCGCGAAGGCCGTACCGCCGAGGACCGCGACCGGGAACGGCAGCCCGGCGTGCACCGCGAGCAGGCCGGTGCAGTACGCCGAGCCGCCCCAGAACGCGGCGTGCCCGAACGACAGCAGCCCGGTGAAGCCGAGCAGCAGGTCGAGCGCCGCGGCGAACAACGCCCAGCAGGCGATGTCCAGCGCCACCGGCGGGTAGATCAGCCAGGGCAGCACGAGGGCGGCGACGAGCCCGGCCGCCAGAAGCACGACCCCGCCCCGGCCCGAACGCCCCAGCCTGGACACAATCACCGGAACGCCTCCTCACGTCCGAACAGCCCGGCCGGACGCCACAGCAGCACGGCGGCCATCAGGATGAACACCAGGGTCTGGGAGAGCGCGGGCAGGTACAGGTTGCCCAGCGCCGACACCAGCCCGACGGCGAACCCGGCGGCGACCGAGCCGAACACCGAGCCGAGCCCCCCGATCACCACCACGGCGAAGACCGTGATGATCAGATCGGCGCCCATCAGCGGGTTGACCGCGCGCATCGGCGCGGCCAGCACCCCGGCGAACGCGGCCAGCGCGATCCCGAACCCGAACACCGGGGTCACCCAGCGGCCGACGTCGATGCCGAGCGCCCGGGTCAGCTCGGGCCGCTCGGTCGCGGCCCGGACGATCATCCCCACCCGGGTACGGGTGAGGACCAGCCACACCGCGCCGCACATCAGCGCCGACACCGCCAGCACGAACACCTGGTACGCCGGGTAGGTGAACAACCCCAGGTCCACGGTGCCGGCCAGCTCCGGCGGCCGGGGGTACGGCTGCGAGTTCACCCCGTACCGGAGTTTCATCACATCCTGCAGGATCAGCGCCACCCCGAAGGTGAACAGGAAGTTGTAGAGCGGGTCGAGCGGGGCCAGCCGCCGGATGAACAGCCGCTCCAGTACGGCCCCGGCCACGCCGAGCAGCGGCGGGACCAGCGCCAGGGCCACCCAGAAGTTCAGGCCGAACGAGTCCAGCGCGATGAACGCCCCGAACGCGCCGAGCATGTAGAACGCGCCGTGCGCGAGGTTGACCACGCCGAGCATGCCGAAGATGACCGCCAGGCCGAGGGCGAGCAGGGCGTAGAACGCCCCGCTCACCAGCCCGTTGAACGCCTGCTGGAGCACGCCCGCCGCCTACGGCCTGCACGCCGGGTCGGGCTGCGGCTGGAACGCCTGCGCGGCCGGGATGGTCTTGACGACCTCCTCGTAGTCCCACGGCTCCTTGACCTCGCCGGACGGCTTGACCCGCGCCAGGTAGGCGTCGTGCAGCAGCAGATGGTCCTGGGCGCGGATGGTGCCGTTGCGTACGAACATGTCCTCGACCGTGCGCCCCTCCAGCTGCTTGACCACCTGGTCGGCGTCGTCGGTGCCGGCGCGCTGCACGGCCTCCAGGTACTGCAGGGCGGCCGAGTAGTTGGCGGCCATGTTGGACGTGGGACGCTTGCCCAGCTTGGCCTGCATGCGGTCGGCCCAGGCCCGGGTCTTGTCGTCGAAGGTCCAGACCCACATCGTCGTGTAGCGGGTCCCGGCCAGGGCGTCCGAGCCGAGCGAGTGGATGTCGCTGAGCGCGAGCAGCCCGAGCGCGAGATCGATGCCCTTGTCGCGCAGCTTGTACTCGTTGTACTGCTTCACCAGGTTGACGAGGTCACCGCCGGCGTGCATGGTGCCGAGCACCTGCGGCTTGGGATCGAGGGTGGGCGCCTTGAGCAGGAACGTGGAGAAGTTGTCGTTGGGGAACGGCGTCGGGTCGGACGCGACCACGGTGCCGCCCGCGCCCTTGATCGCCGCGCTGAACGTCCTGGTCATGTCCTGCCCGAACGCGTAGTCCGGGTAGACGATGTACCAGCTCTTCGCGCCGGCCGCGGTCACCTCGCTGCCGGTGCCGTTGGCGAGCATGTAGCTGTTGTAGCCGTAGTGGAAGGTGTACTTGTTGCACGCCTTGCCCTCCAGCTCGGTGGTCGCGGCGCCGACGTCGATGAACACCTTCTTCTTGTTCTTGGCGACGGTGGCGACGGCGAGCGCGGCCGACGAGGTGGGCACGTCCAGGATCACGTCGGCGTGCTGGCGGTCGTAGAGCTCCTGCGCCTTGGAGCTGGCGATCTCCGGCTTGTTCTGGTGGTCGGCGGACACCACCTCGATCTTCTTGGCGACCGCCTTGTCCCCATATTTGGCCCGATAGTCGTCCACCGCCAGTTTGACGGCGTCGACCGTGCTGCGGCCCGAGGTGTCGGCGTAGATGCCCGACTGGTCGTTCAGCACGGCGAGCGTCACCCCGCCGTCGCTGATCCGCCCGCCGCCGCCCGGCCCGCCGCCGCACGCGGCCAGCAGCAGCGCCGTGACGAGCAGCCCGCCGCTCCGGCTCGTGATTCTCATTCCGGCGTCTCCTCTGTGGTGGATGTCAGATGCCGAGGTATTCGAGGAGCTGATGCTCGCGTTCGCGTACCTGGTCCCGGCTGAGCGATTCGACGATCCGCCCCTCGGCGAGCAGGTAGTGGCGGTCGGCGACGGCGGCGGCGAAGTGCACGTTCTGCTCCACCAGCAGCACCGTCGTCCCGGCCGCCCGCACCTCGCGCAGGATCTCGCCGATGCGCCGGACGAACAGCGGCGACAGGCCCTCGGTGGGCTCGTCGCACAGCAGCAGCCTGGCGCCCATGCGCAGCACCCGGGCGAGCACGAGCATCTGCTGCTCCCCGCCCGACAACGTCGACCCGGGCGCGCGGCGCCGCTCCGCCAGGTGCGGGAACGTCTCGTACACCCGCTCGAGCGGCCACGGCTCGAGGCCGTCCGCCGACCTCAGCACCGGCGCGAGCGTGAGGTTCTCCTCCACCGAGAGGGTGGCGAAGATGCCGCGGTCGTCAGGGACGTATCCGAGGCCGCGGCGGGCCCTTGCGTGCGGGGGCAGGCGGGTGATGTCCTCGCCGAACAGCTCGATCGTGCCCTCGGTCCCGCCGTACGCGGCATGCAGGCCCATCAGGCAGCGCTGCAGCGTGGTCTTGCCCGCGCCGTTGCGGCCGACGAGTGTGACGATCTCGCCCGGCTCGACGCGCATCGACACCTCGCGCAGCGCCTGCGCCTCGCCGTACCAGGCCGACAGCCCGTCAATGCGCAGCATCGGGGTCCCCGAGGTAGGCGGTGATGACGCGGGGGTCGTGGCGGATCTCCGCGTACGGGCCCTCGACCAGCACCTTGCCGTGCTGCAGCACGGTCACCCGGTCGGCGAGGCTGGCGACCACGTTCATGTTGTGCTCGACCATGACCACGGTACGGCCCGCGCGGATCTCGCCGATCAGCTCGATGACGCGGTCCACGTCCTCGGCGCCCATCCCGGCGGTCGGCTCGTCGAGCAGCAGCACCTTGGGGTCGAGGGCCAGGGCGAGCGCCAGCTCCAGCGCCCGCTTGCGCCCGTACGACAGCGAGCCCGCCGGGACGTCGCCGTGATCGGCCAGCCCGACCCGGGCGAGCAGGTCCGCGGCGGGCCCGGCGAAACGCCTCAGCGTGCGGTCCGACCGCCAGAACCGCCAGCCGAGGCCGGTGGGGCTCGCCAGCGCCAGCTCCACGTGCCGGCGCGGCGTCAGCTCGGCGAACAGGCTGGTGATCTGGAACGAGCGCGCAACGCCCAGGCGGCTGATCGTCTCGGGGCTGCGCCCGGCCAGCTCCCGGCGGCCCTGCAGCAGCACGCTGCCGGCGGTCGGCCGTACGAAGCCGGTCAGCAGGTTGAACAGGGTGGTCTTGCCGGCGCCGTTGGGCCCGACCAGGGCGTGCACGCTGCCCTCGGCCACGTCCAGATCGACGCCGTCCACGGCGCGGAATCCGCGGAACTCCCTGGTCAGGCCCCGCGCCATCAGCACGGGGACGGGTCCGGCGTCGCGCGGGCCGCCGATGGGATCTTCTCCCATGCACCCACCCTCCTCACGCGTCATCACCGCGATCGCGTCGATGTTGTGAACGCTAAGTGACGGCCGGACAACGGGCCAGGTGACGTGTGCACACATTCCGGCCGTCCGATATGCAGCAGCGCACACCGCCTCCGCGCCCGGACGCCCCGCGCCGCCGCCGCCCCGGGCCGCTGCGGCCCGCCGGCCCGGCGGCGGTGGATGCGGCGACCACTTGGCGCGGTTCAACAGTGGTGGCCGCGTACGTCGCCGGGCCCGTCGCAGTGGATCACGATGGCGTCCACCGCCCGACCGACGAGATCACCGCACGGGAGTCGTCATGTCCCTCGTTCGAAGATCCACCCTCTTACCGGCACTGCTGGCGTCGTTCCTGGCGGCCTCGCTGCTGCCCCCGGCGCAGCCCGCGCAGGCGGATCCCCGCTGCCCCGGCATGGACAGGGTCGCCGTCCCCGGGGCGCTGCACCAGGTCGCCGCCTGCCTCGACGATCTGACCACCGCCGGTACGGTCGCGTCGGGGCACACCGACGCCGCCGACTGGGCGGGACTGCACTCGGCGGCCACCCGCAACCCGAGCGGAGTGCCGGGGATCCAGATCGACGGCTACTTCCCGGACGATTCGACGTCCAACCCCACGCACGGCTGGAACCACGACTCCCAGTTCGTGATCCGGCTGCCGAGGCGGTGGAACGGCGGGCTGGTCGTCGCGGGGGCGCCGGGCAACCGCTTCCAGTACGCCAACGACTTCACGATCTCCGACTTCGTGCTGGCCAAGGGCTACGCGTACGCCTCCACCGACAAGGGCAACGGCGGCCTGGACTTCTACAAGGACGGCAGGCGGCCCGGCGACGCCATCGTCGAGTGGTACCACCGGATGACCCAGATCACCGTCGCCGCCAAGGCGACCGTGGCCCGCCACTACGGCAGGCCCGCCCGCAGGACGTACGCGGCGGGCATCTCCAACGGCGGCCAGCTCGTGCGCTGGGCGCTGGAGAACCACCCCGAGCTCTACGACGGCGGCGTCGACTCCGAAGGCACGTTCTGGCCGCCGGACAACCGGCCGAACGCGCTGGTCTACCTGCCGGTGGCGCTGCGTGAATACCCCAAGTACGCGGCGACCGGCGACCCCGAGGCGCACGCCGCGATGCTGCGGGCCGGCTTCGCCCCGGGCTCGGAGTTCCTGTGGGACTTCAACTACCGGGTGCTCTGGGACGGCACGCAGCGGCGATACCGCGAGGAGATCGACCCGGACTTCGACGGCGACCTGGACGCGGGCGTCCCGTTCTGCCAGAGCGGCACGCCGAACTGCGACGCCGACTACGACTACTACGCCCGCCCGAGGAGCGTGCACGAGGCGGTGCGGCGGGCGTCGCACTCCGGACGCATCGGCAAACCCCTGATCACCGTGCAGGGGACGCTCGACACCCTGCTGCCGATCAGGATCCACGGTGACGCGTACGCCGCGCTGGTGCGTTCGCGGGGAATGGGCCGGCTGCACCGCTACTACCGGATCGAGGGCGCCTCCCACCTCGACATCGAGTACGACGCGTTCCCGGACCGGATGCGTCCGCTGCTGCCCTGCATGCGGACGGCGTTCGAGGTCCTCGAAAGCTGGACGGCCCCCGGCGGCCGGCAGCCGCCGCCCAGCGGCACGGTTCCCCGCCAGACCTCCGGCGACGTGGCCAACACCTGCTCCCTCGGCTGACCGCCCCCGGCTCCCTCGGCCGGCCGCCCCGGCTCCCTTCCGGCTACTCGGCGTGCGCCGCCTCGCCGCCGGGCGGCGGGGTGGCGGGGCGGGCGGGCGCGCGGCCGACCATCTTCAGCGCGAGGTCGGCGTTGAACTCGCCGAGCTGCTCGGGGGAGTCGGGGCCGTCGAGGCGGTACCAGCGCACCAGGTCGATGCAGAGCGACAGCATCGCCCGGGTGACCCGCTCGACGTCCACCGGGGCGAACGAGCCGTCGGCGACGCCGCGGGCGACGGCGTCGCGGAAGAACGCGTTGGTCCGGTGGCGCAGCTCGAGCACCTGGTCGTAGTGCTCGGCGGTGAGGCCCGCCAGGGACATCTGGCACACCCGCGCGGCCACGTGGTGGCGGGCGTGCCAGGCGGTGTACCGGTAGATGATGGAGCGCAGCCGCTCCGCCGAGTCGTCCAGGGCCAGGACGGACGGATCCTGCACGTGATCGAGGACGTGTTCGTGCCCGCGCCGGATGATCTCGAAGAGGACCAACTCCTTCGACGGGAAATGGACGTAGAGCGCCGCCGGGCTGAGGCCCACGCCCTCGGCGATGTCGCGCGTGGTGGTGGCGTGGTAGCCGTTGGAGGCGAAGCAGCGCACGGCCGAGGTCAGCAGGGCCCGCGGCACCGGCCCGAGGTCCTCCCGCCACAGCTCCGGGGAGTCGTCCCGCAGCCGGGGGTCGTCGGCTAGGTCCTGTGCGGTGAACCGCGCCTGGCGTCTGGCCATGTGCCGCTCCCGCCTCCTTCGAGGTTCTCCGGCGTCTCGCCGTCGGACGGCGCCGCTCGCCGGCCGCCTCCCACGGTGCCGCCCCGGGGGTGAGCGACGAGGATCGCCTCCCGCATCCTACGCGGTGACTATGCGCTTATTCACCTCACGTAGATTCCCATGGGCTCCGGTATCCTTCAAGGAATCACCATGACGGCACTCGCCGCCCGTACGACGACACTCTGGGACACTCCGGACTATTACGGGATATTCCGGACTATTCCAGGACACTCTGGCGGGAGCGGACCGCGGGCGGCGTTCTCGTGGGGCAATTTTAATTTTGTGGGCACTTCGTGCCAATTGTTATCGTTACTATCGTCGTTCGTGACGTCCCATGGACTTTACGCCGACCCGGCGCTGGACAGGTCCGATCCCGTATGGCTCGGCCCCTACCGCGTCGCGGGCAGGCTGGGCCAAGGCGGCATGGGAACGGTCTACCTGGCCGACGGACCCCTGGGCGCGGTCGCGATTAAAGTGATCAATCGCCATCTCGCCAGTGATCCGGAATTCCGAGTGCGGTTTCGGCGCGAGGTGGAGGCGGCCCGGCGGGTGCGGCGGTTCTGCACCGCGCCGGTGCTCGACGCGCAACTGGACGGCGATCCGCTGTGGGTCGTCACCGAGTACGTCGCCGGACCCGACCTCGGCCGCATGCTGCGCGAGAACGGCCCGCTCACCGGCTCCAACGTCGAGGCGCTCGCGGTGGGCGTGGCGACCGCGCTCACCGCCATCCACGGCGCCGGGCTGGTGCACCGCGACCTCAAGCCGGGCAACGTGCTGCTGTCCCCGCTCGGCCCCCGTGTGATCGACTTCGGCATCGCCCGCGCGCTGGACGGCGGCGAGGGGCAGACCGCCACCGGCCAGGTCATGGGCACCCCCGAGTACATGGCGCCCGAACTGCTGCAGGGCGAGCAGGTGGGCCCGCCCGCGGACATCTTCGCCTGGGGCTGCGTGGTGGTCGCGGCCAGCCTGGGCGCATCGCCGTTCGCGGCGAGAAGCGCGCCGCACGCGATGTACCGGGTCGTCCACGAGGATCCCGATCTGAGCCGGCTCGACCCCGGCCTGCGGCCGATCGTCGAGGCGGCGCTGAACAAGGACCCGGCCCAGCGCCCGACCGCGCAGCAACTGCTGGCCGCGCTGGTACGGCGCCCGGACGCCGACTCCGCCCAGATCGCCGACAGCGTACGGCTCGACCTGAGCCCGCTGCGCCGCTCGGGACCCGCCCACGCCCGCCCGGGGACGCACCGCGCGGCCGTACCGGACCGGCGGCACCGGCTGCGCGACGTGTCGCTCGGAGCCGGGGTGGCCCTGGTGGTGAGCGGGCTGGTCGCGACCGCCGTGGTGATCTGGCGGGCGCAGTCGGAGCCGGAGACGCCGCCCCGCGGCGAACTGGTGTATCGCGAGACGTTCGCCGCCGACACCTCGGGGTGGAGCAACACGGGCACGAGGGCGGACACCGACCAGGGGTACACCGGCGACGGGCGATACACGATCAAGGTGGAGCGCGGCGAGGGCTACCGGTGGGCCGCGGCGCCGGTGCGGAAAGGGCTCCCCGACCACGCGCTGGTGTCGGTGAAGATGAACCTCTCCTCGGCCGGGCCCACGAGCTGGAACGGCGTCTACTGCGAATACTCCAAGGACGACCACCAGGCCGGCAGGTTCCTGTACGCCCTGCAGATCCGCAGCGACGGCTACGCGCAGATCGCCAAGGTCACCGGCGGCACCTGGCGCGACCTGACCAGCGACATCCCGCTGTCCGAGGCGGGCGCGGAGAACGCCCTGCTCCGCGTCGAATGCGTGCGCGACGCCGGCGAGATACGCCTGGCCCTGTGGGCCGGCGATCAGCTCGTCACCCGCCTGGTGGACCCCGACGTCGGCAAGGCCGTCGGCCCGCCCCGCTTCGGGCTCGTCGTCGAGAGCGGCGGCACCGAGGCCCGGACCCATTTCGACGACTTCTTCATCGCCCGGCTCCCCTGACGCCGCCCCGACACACCCTTCCGGGGGTACTGCGCCGGGGGGATCGGCGAGCATACTCGGCAGCAGAGACGAGCCTGCCGAGGTGAGGCCATGCAGATCCCACTGACCGTCCGCGACTTCCTGGACCGCGCCGCGACCGTCTACCCCGACCGGATCGCCGTCGTGGACGAGCCGGCGCAGCCCGCCGCCTCGTGGGGCGAGGTGACCTACGCCGGGCTCGACCGGCTCGCCCGCAGCCAGGCCGCGACGCTGGACGAGCTGGGCGTCCCGGTCGGCGGCAGGGTCGCGATCATGTCCCAGAACGCCGCCCGCCTCCTGACGAGCTTCTACGGGGTCTCCGGCTGGGGCAGGGTGCTGGTGCCGATCAACTTCAGGCTCGCGACGGCCGAGGTCGAGTACATCGTGCGGCACTCCGGCGCGGAGGTGCTGCTGCTCGACCCCGCCCTCGCGCACATCGCCGACGCGACCGACGTCAAGCACACCTTCATCCTCGGCGAGGACGACGACCAGATCTGGCGGAGCGACGCCGAGCCCCGCGAGTGGCCGGGCGACGAGGGCGACGAGAACGACACCGCCACGATCAACTACACCAGCGGCACGACGGCCCGGCCCAAGGGCGTCGAGCTCACCCACCGCAACCTGTGGATCAACGCGACCACCTTCGGCTGGCAGGCCGGCGTCAACGACCGCGACGTCTACCTGCACACGCTGCCGATGTTCCACTGCAACGGCTGGGGCATGGTGTACGGCGTGACCGGCATGGGCGGCAGGCACGTCGTCCTGCGCCAGGTCGACGGCGCGGAGATCCTGCGCCGCGTCGCCGAGCACGGCGTCACCCTCCTGTGCTGCGCGCCCGCCGTCGTCTCGATGGTCCTGGACGCGCTGCGGGACTGGGAGGGCGAGGTGCCCGGACGCGACCGGGTCCGCGTGATCGTGGCGGGCGCGCCGCCGCCGACCCGCACGATCCAGCGCGTCCGGGAGGAGCTCGGCTGGGAGTTCATCCAGATCTACGGCCTCACCGAGACCGCGCCCCTGCTCACCATGAACCGGTTCCGCGCCGAGTGGGAGGGCCTTCCCGCCGAGGAGCAGGCGCGGCTGCTCGGCCGCGCCGGGGCTCCCGCGCTCGGCGTACGCCTCAAGGTCGACGACGAGGGCGAGATCCTCGCGAGGTCCAACGTCGTGCTCAAGTCGTACTGGCAGAACTCCGAGGCCACCGCCGAGGCGCTGGAGGGCGGCTGGTTCCACACCGGGGACGGCGGCGCGTACCAGGACGGCTACGTCACGATCGCCGACCGCAAGAAGGATGTGATCATCAGCGGCGGGGAGAACGTCTCCTCCATCGAGGTCGAGGACGCGCTCGCCTCCCACCCGGCGGTACGGGAGGTCGCGGTCATCGGCATCCCCGACGAGAAATGGGGCGAACTGGTCACCGCGCTGGTGGTCAAGGCGGCCGAGGTCACGCCCGAGGAGCTCATCGCGCACTGCCGTACCAGGCTCGCGGGCTACAAGTGCCCCAAGCGGATCGAGTTCCGTGACGTGCTCGCGCGCACGGCCACCGGAAAGCTGCAGAAGTTCAAGCTGCGCGAGGAGTTTTG
The DNA here is from genome assembly GCF_040678635.1 of Thermopolyspora sp. NPDC052614. NCBI lineage: Bacteria > Bacillati > Actinomycetota > Actinomycetes > Streptosporangiales > Streptosporangiaceae > Thermopolyspora > Thermopolyspora sp. NPDC052614. The sequence continues at coordinate 227,684 of NZ_JBFATZ010000005.1, read as the reverse complement.
GGCGGGACGCGACCGCCAGGTCAACTGACCGGTCCGGCCCCGGCCCCGCCGGGGGTGTTCGCTCAGGCCGGGTAGGCGTGGGTCTCGGTGGCCTTGACCGACGCCCACACCCGCTCGCCGGGCGTCAGGTCGAGGTCGGTGGCGGCGGCGGGGGTGATGTCGGCGTGCGCGGCGATGGGTCCGTCGAGGTGGACGCGGACGCTGTCGCCGTGCCGTTCGATGCCGTCGATGACGGCGTGCCACAGGTTGCGCGGGCTGCCGTCGGGGCGGCTGCGGTAGAGGGCGACGGCGGTGGGCGGGAAGGCGACGAACGCCGGCCCGTCGACCCGCTCGCCGGCGTGCAACACCAGCTCGCCGACCTTGACGCGGGCGCCGTCGGCCACGCCGCGATACAGGTTGAGCCCGACCAGCCTGGCCACGTAGTCGGTGCGGGGACGGCGGGCGACCTCGGCCGGGGCGCCCTGCTGGACGATCGAGCCGTTCTCGATGACGACCAGCCGGTCGGCCAGCGCCATCGCGTCCAGCGGGTCGTGGGTGACCAGGACGGTCGCGCCGTCGAAACCGGCCAGGTGGCGGCGGAGCTGGGAGCGGATCTCCATGCGTGTGTGGGCGTCGAGGGCGGCCAGCGGCTCGTCAAGCAGCAGCAGCTCGGGCCGTACGGCGAGCGCGCGGGCGAGCGCGACCCGCTGGGCCTGCCCGCCGGACAACTGCCGTGGCCTGGCGGCGGCCCGGTCGGCCAGGCCGACCCGCTCAAGCAGCTCGGCGGCGATGCGGCGGGCCTCGGCCTTGGACGCGCCCTGGCAGCGCGGCCCGAACGCGACGTTGTCGAGCGTGGTCAGGTGCGGGAAGAGCAGGTAGTCCTGGAAGACCATGCCGATCGGGCGGTCCTCGGCCGGCAACGTGTGCAGCGGGCGGCCGCCGAGAACGATCTCGCCCTGGGACAGCGCGGTCAGCCCGGCCAGGGCGCGCAGGGCGGTGGTCTTGCCCGCGCCGTTCGGCCCGAGCAGCGCCACCACCTCGCCCGCGGCGACCCGCAGGGCGATGTCCAGGGTGAAGGCGGGCCGGGTGACGACCAGCCGGGCGTCCAGGGTCATGGCGTTAACGGTCCCAACATTCGGGGTCCAACGTTCGGGGTCATAACGTTCAGGGTCACGGCGTGCTCACCCAGCGGTCGCGCAGGCTCGCCAGGATGATCACCGAGACGGCGAGCAGCACCAGGCTGAGCACGATGGCCGCCTCCGGCTCGGTCTCCAGCGCCAGGTAGACCGCGAGCGGCATGGTGCGAGTGGTGCCGGGGAAGTTCCCCGCGAACGTGATCGTCGCGCCGAACTCGCCGAGCGCCCGCGACCAGCACAGCACCGCCCCGGCCACCACACCCGGCATGACCATCGGCAGGGTCACCCGCCGGAACACGGTCCACCGCGAGGCCCCGAGCGTCGCCGCCGCCTCCTCGAAACGCCGGTCCGCGCCGCGCAGCGCGCCCTCCACGCTGATCACCAGGAACGGCATCGCCACGAACGCCTCCGCGATGATCACACCCGTCGTGGTGAACGGCAGCGTGATCCCGAAGGAGGCGTCCAGCCACTGCCCGATCAGCCCGCGCCGCCCCAGCACCAGCAGCAGCGCGACGCCGCCGACCACCGGCGGCAGCACCAGCGGCACGGTGACCAGCGCCCGCACCAGCCGCCGCCCCGGAAACGACACCCGGGCCAGCAGCCAGGCCAGCGGCACCCCGAGCAGCAGGCACACGGCGGTGGCGACGGTGGCGCACACCAGCGACAGTCGCAGCGCCTCAAGCACCTGCGGCTCGACCAGCCGCCCCGCCATCGTGGACCAGGGGGCGCGGATCAGCAGCCCCGCCAGCGGCAGCACGAGGAAGGCCAGACCCGCCGCAGCGGGCAGCATCAGCATCCACGGCAGCCGCCCGGTGACCTCGCGGCCCGCGGCGGGCCCGCGCGGCGAGACCGGCGGGCCGACCTGCTCAGAAGAAGAAAGGCCCATGATCGATCAGGTCGTCTCGCAACCGGCCGCGGTGAGCGCGTCCTCGCCCTGCGGCGACGGCACCCACGGCACCCACGGCATCTCTGGCATCCCCGGCATCCCCGGCATGACGACTGATCGGCGCCCCATCAGGAGAGGCCCCGCACGGCCCCGCGGCCTCGCTGATCCGAAACGTCGTCACAGGCACTCACCATACATTCCGCAGATACCAACATGAACACCTATGTCCAGTCGCAGCAGCGACCAGTTCCCCGGCGATCTCATGGCATACACGAAACCATGGCGCGACTCGGCAGGTCTCGGCGCGGGGCCGTACCGGCGGGTCCGTTCGATTCCGGCGCCGACGCGCACCGGCCCGACGGCGGACGGCGGGCCTACTTGACGGCGACCTCCCATGCCTCCGTGAGGTCCCCGCGCAGGGCGTCGTAGTAGACCTTGACCCGCACCGGCTTCCCCGCGGTCTTCAACGCTCTGGTGAAGGACGCCTGGTCACAGGTCTTGGTGCCGAGCCCGGCGCGGGAGACGTTCACCCGGTTGGCCAGCCACCGGTCGCCGCATCGCCGCGTCACCCGGTGGAAGCTCAGGAACGTGTAGCCGAGCTTGACGCTCTTGCCGCCCGTGCGGAACTCGACCGTGCCGTCGTTCACGCGCTTGACGGTGCCCAGCGTCGTCCGCTGCTTGTGCGTCGGCGCCAGGAACTCCTGCACGAGCACCTTCGGGCCCATCGAGATGCGCACCGGCGCGGGGCCCAGGCCCAGGACGAAGGCCAGGTCGGAGTCCTTGCAGCGGGTGCGTCCCAGCCCCTTGCCGTCCAGTTTGACGACGCCTTCGGTCTCCTTCAGATCACACGCGCTGGTGACGCGGCGGAAGTCGGCCCCCGAGTAGTCGATCCGCTGCTCCTTCGCCCCCTTGATGGGGCTGAGCCGGTACGTCAGGACGCCGCCGGCCTTGACGAGTCGCGGCTTGAGCGGCGTGATCCGCAGGGTGTGCGGGCCGTCGGCCCAGGCGAAGCCGTACACGACCTTGGCGGCGGTGCTGGTGGCGGCGGCCGTGGTGGTGGCGGCGGTGTCGGCGACGGCGGGCGAGGCGATGGACGCCGCCCCCGCGAGAACGGCCAGCCCGATGACGATCGAACGCGACATAGCAGTATCCCCCGTTCTGGTCTATGGAGGACAAATCTAGCTAAAGCCCGGCATCGTGATCACTCGTTTACCGGTCAAAGGACGGCGAACCATCCCGTTCCGTGGGGGAGGGGAGTCCCCTTCCGCACGGGTGCGGTGGCCGCCTCCCCGCTCAACCATCGGCCGCGAATCGGATATCAAATCTATACATAAATTCCTAATAGGCATTTAATGCCGTGAATACGATCAATCGGGACCTCTTCTTCCCCCATGTAGGAGTACCGCTGTGCGTATCCGAGCTTTGTCGACGGCCGCCGCGCTGGCCGCCGGCATGGTCATCGTCTCCCCGTCCGCCCACGCGGCGGCGCCGGCCGTACAAATCATCAAGATCTACTACGACTCGCCCGGCTCACCGGACAACGGGAACAACAAGAGCCTGAACGGCGAGTACGTACAGATCAAGAACATGACGAAGAAGGCCGTCAGCCTCAGAAACTGGACCATCCGCGACGACACCAAGCAGGCGGACCACGTCTACACCTTCGGCGCGTTCACCCTCAGAGCCGGGAAGACGGTGACGCTGCGGACCGGCAAGGGCAGGGACACCGCCACCACCCTCTACTGGGGCAGGAGCGGAGGCGGAACCTTCGCCTACATCTGGAACCAGACCAGGGACACCGCCTACCTCCGCAACGCGTCCGGCAGGTTGGTGGACTCCTGCTCGTACAACTCGTCGCGGGCCGACTACAAGATCTGCTGACCTTCGCACCCGATTCCGCCCGGCGTCGTCATCGACCGAGCTTGCGTCGCGAAGGACGACGCCGGGCGGGGCGACGGCGGCCCTCCGACGTCAAGATCGTTACTGTCTTCGCACGTCGGCGGGGCGGCGAGGAGTCCGGCGCAATTTTCTGATCGCAACGCTGAACTTTGAGCGGTGCTTCGTCATCGAAGCAGTCATGAAGACGATGATCGGAACCTCGCTCCTTGCCGCCTCGTTGCTCGTCGGTGGCGCCACCGCGGCGTCCGCCCAGGTGAAGCCGACGTTGGGCCCGTACGGGTACGGTGCCGTCAAGCTCGGCATGACCGTCAAACAGGCCAAGGCGACCGGTGCCCTCGTCAAGAAGGTGTCCGGCAACGGCGGTTGCTCCGGCTGGGATCTGAAGAAGTTCCCGACCCCCAAGGGCTCGGTGGGCGTGTACATCTCGCCAAAGTTCGGGCTGGCGGCCATCTTCGCCGCGAAAGGCATGAAGACCCCGGAGGGCATCAGGGTCGGGTCCACTCTCAAGCAGTTGAAGGCGGCCTATCCGCGTATCAAGAAGGACTTCCACGACTTCTACACGGTCAAGGTCCCGCACAACACGAAGGCCTCCTACAGCTTCACCGTGGAGAAGGGCAAGGTCACCGGCTACGGCATCGCGCTCAACAAGCAGGACTGCTTCAACTAGCGCCCTGACCGCGTCGCCTCGCGGGGTCCGGCCTTCCGGGCGCCGCGACGGCGCGCGCCGGTGTACGGCGTCAACCGGCACCGGCGGACGGTGCCCGGCGGAACGTCCGCGTTAATCGCCCGAGCGCGTACTCCCACCGGGACTCTGGTCGCACACCGCGACAGGTCCGCGTCGCGGAGGACTACGCCACGGTCGACGTCCTCTCCGGTGGCCGCTGCGAGGTCGTCGTGGGATGCGTGCATACCGCCCACAAGCGGCCATCACGTGATCAGTCAGGGCCCGCGCGGACACCTGATGATCGCGTGATGGCCCACACCCGAGGCCGTGTGGGCCCCGGCCTCCGAAAACCCTTTCACCCCCGATCGATGAGACCGACTTGATGACCCATCCCCCCGATCCCACGCCACGTCGTATCCACTTCGTCGGGAGCCTGCCTCCCGAGTTATCCGCCTTCTCCCCGCCAGGCGATGCGGTGGGTCGCCGACCGCGTTCCCGCCCACCGGCTCACCTCCCCGCCGTACGACCTGGACGCGAACTGGATCGTCTCCTACATGCGTGATCTCGCGCACCGCGACGTGTTCGAGATCGCCCGTCCCGGCGAGTACACCGGTTACGACGACCTGCGTACCTACCGCGTACGGCCCGGCACCCGCCTCCTGCCCGAGCACGTCTCGATGCGGCGGCACGACCGGCTGCGCGAGATCCTGAAGGAGTTCCGCACGCTGCGAGACCAGCGCCCGGAACTGGCCGGAATCCGGCTGCAGATCAGTTTGCCCAGTCCACTGGACGTGGCGATCTTCGTGTTCTCGTCCCGGCCGTGGTCGACGCTGCGCCACCTGCCGGTGTTCACGGCGGCGGCGGTGGAGGAGGTGGCCGCCTTCTCGGCCGCTGCCGGCCAGGACGTCGCATGGCGGCTGGAGATGCCCTCCGCCCTGGTCGGCATGGCCATGGCCGGTCGGCTGCCGGTCGGGCAGGCACTCGCCGCCCGGTTCCATACCGCGCGGATCGCCGACCTGCTCGCCCGAATGCCGCGCGACACCGAGATGACACTGCACCTGTGCTACGGCGACCTCGGCAACAAGGCGATGGCCCCGCCACGCGACCTCACCCCCGCCGTGCGGTACCTGAACCTGCTGGCGGCACGCCTCCACGACCGTGGGCTCTCGCTGCCTCCGGTCCACATCCCGGTCGCGCACGGCGCCGACCCCGCGCCCACGGCCGAGCCGTTCTACCGGCCGCTGCGCGAACTCCACCCGCGATGGCGCGTCATCGCCGGGATCGCCGCCGCCGTGGACCCCGCGTCCGGCGCGCGAGCCCTCGCCCTGTTCGAGGCGGCGGCCGGACGCCCCGCGTACGCGGTCGCCACGGCCTGCGGCCTCGGCCGGCACACGCCCGAGGCGGCGGACAAGGCGGTCGAGGCGATGATCGCCGCCGCGGACGCCGTCACCGGGGAGGCCGCCGAGTGGGACCCTCCGGATCCGCGCCCCCGGCGGACGATGTGACATACGACTCAACTCGTGGACGTACCCGCATTCATTAGGTAAGCCTCCCCTAAAGGAAGATTCGCGGGAGACGCCATGACAGCAGGTGAGTCCGCCAGGGGCGCGTTGGTACGGCTGCGCCGAGTGACCGGCGACCGGCGGCACCGACGGCGGCTGGCCGAACTCGGGTTCGTGCCCGGCGCGATGATGTCGGTGCTGGGCCGGGGCGTGTACGGCGGGCTCGTCCTGGCGCTCGGCGACGGCCGGGTGGCGGTCGACGCCCGGACCGCGGCGACGCTCGTGGTGGAGCCGGCCGATGGATGAACGGACGCCCGGCCGGGCGCTGCTCACCAAACCCTGCTGCGACCCCGACCCGCCCGGCCGCGTCGACGCGGGCAACCCCCGCGTCGCCCTCGTCGGCAACCCGAACGTCGGCAAATCGACCCTGTTCAACACGCTCACCGGCGCGCGTCAGCGGGTCGGCAACTGGCCCGGCAAGACCGTCGACGTGGCCCAGGGCACCTGGCGCCTGCCCGGCGGCGACGTCACGCTCATCGACCTGCCCGGCGCGTACAGCCTGGTGCCCACCTCGCCCGACGAGGCGCTGACCAGGGACCTGCTCGTCGACCGGGGCATGGCGGGCCGCCCCGACCTCGTCGTGATCACCCTCGACGCCGCGAACCTCGCGCGGAACCTGTATCTGCTCGCCCAGGTGATGGAGACGGGCGTGCCGCTCGTCATCGCGCTCACCATGGTCGACATCGCCGCGAGCCGGGGCATCCGCGTCGACGCCGGGAGGCTGGCCGAGCTGGTCGGCGCGCCCGTGGTGCCCGTCGTGCCCCGCCGCGGCGAAGGCATGGCCGAGCTCGGCCGCGCGGTCACGACGGCGCTGGCCGCCGCCCGCAGGCCCGCCGTACCCGCCCTGGGCGACGACCTGGAGGCGGCGCTGGCGGCGGTCACGGCGGCGACGCCCGCGGAGGCCGCCGCCCGCCACCCGGCCCGCTGGCTGTCGATCGCGCTGCTCACCGGCGAGACCGTGCCCGGCGTCCCGGCCGATGCCGCCGCCGCGGCGCGCGACGCCGCAGCCGCGCTGATCGGGGCCGGCGACCAGGAGAACGGCCTTGGCGGCGAGGACGTCGGCCTCGACGACGCGGAGATCCTGGTCGCCGAGCGGCGCTACGCGTGGGTTCACCAGGTGATCGCGCACGTCGTGACCCGTGCGGGCGCCGGACGCCTCACCTGGTCCGACCGGGTGGACCGGGTGCTCACGTCCCGATGGTTCGGCCCGCCGATCTTCCTGGGGGTCATGTGGTCGGTGTTCATGCTGACCACGGAGGCCGCCGCGCCGCTCATGACCGCCTTTCAGGAGCTCGTGGACGGCCCGGTCGCCGCCGCGGCCGCGTGGTCGCTGGACGTGCTCGGGGCGGGCGAGGCGGTCCGCGGCCTGGTGATGCACGGCCTGATCGCCGGCGTCGGCCAGGTGCTCTCGTTCGTCCCGCTGATGGCCGTCATGTTCGTGCTGCTGTCGGTGCTGGAGGACTCCGGCTACCTGGCCAGGGCGGCGTTCGTCGTCGACCGGCTGATGCGGCTGATCGGGCTGCCCGGCCGCGCCTTCCTGCCGCTGATCGTCGGGTTCGGCTGCAACGTGCCCGCCCTGGCCGGCACCCGCGTCCTGGCCGACCGGCGGCACCGGCTGCTGGTCGGGCTGCTCATCCCGTTCGTGACCTGCAGCGCACGGCTCACCGTGTACGTGCTGGTGGCGACCGCCTTCTTCGGCGACGCGGCCGGAACGGTCGTGTTCGCGATGTACGTGCTGTCCATCGCGCTGGTGATCGGCGTGGGCCTGCTGCTGCGCGGCACCCTGTTCCGCGGCATGGCCGACGAGGCGCTCGTGCTCGACCTGCCGCCGTACCGGCTGCCCGCCGTACGGGTGATCGGGGCGCAGACGTGGGTGAGGCTGCGGGCCTTCCTGAAGACGGCGAGCGGGATCATCGTGGCGACGGTCACGGTCGTGTGGCTGCTGTCGTCGATCCCGTACGGCGGGCCGGGCACGTTCGGCCACACGCCGATCGAGCGAAGCGTCTTCGGCGCCGCCTCCCAGGCCGTCGCGCCCGCCTTCGCCCCGGCCGGGTTCGGCGACTGGCACATGTCGGCCGCCCTGATCACCGGTTTCGCCGCCAAGGAGGCCGTGGTCGCCACGACGGCGCAGACGTACAGCATGAGCGAACCGGACGACGAGCACGAGCCCGGCGACCTCGGCGTGGCCCTGCGGTCCACCCTGGAGCGAACCTCGCGCGGCCACCCCCTCCCGGCGGCGCTCGCGTTCCTGGTGTTCCTGCTCGCCTACACGCCGTGCATGACGACCGTGGCCGCGCAACGCGTCGAGATCGGCGGCCGGTTGACCCTCTTCGGCATCGGCATGCAGATCGTCCTGGCCTGGCTGCTGGCGGTCGCGGTCTTCCAGGTGGGGAGCCTCCTCCTATGAGCGCGCTGCGCGAGGTCCTGGCGGAGATCACCGCGGCGCGCGGCGTCACGAGCCTGGACGCGATCGCCCGCCGCCTGAATCTCGGCCGCGACGAGGTCGACGCCATGGTCGGCTACTGGATCCGCAAGGGCCGCCTGTCGGCCGACGACCTCGCCGCCGCCTGCCCCACCGGCGGCTGCGGCACCTGCGCCCTCGGCCGCGACGGCGCCCCCGGCTGCGGCCCCGTACGCGGCGGCCCCACCCTGCTGGCCATCACCCCACGCCGCCCCAACGCCCCCGGCCCGGCGGAACGCGGAAACGGCCGACGGTGACGCGGCCGAGACCCGATTCCGGCGCGGCCACGTGCTTGGCGTACTAGGGCTTGGCGTACTCGGCGTGCCGCACCCACGCCGCCCGCTGCACGCGCACGCCCGTGGGAAGGAGGAGATCGCGCACCCCGTCATCGCTCACGGCTTAGCTTGAGCTTCTTCCTCGACGTGCCGGGGAACACGACGACCAGGTGCTGTTCCGCTCCCGCCTCGTCGACGCGCACATGGACGCGGAGCCGGTAGCGGCCCTCTCCTCTGATCGCCAGGTTCGGCATCGGGGCGCCCGCCCCCACCTCGCCCCCGTCCATCTCCGGCACGGTGAGCCGGCCGCTGCGGCTGATGACCGGCACCTCGGTGACCCGATCCCACCCGGCCGTCCGCCGCGGCGGCGGGGCGCGGAAGGCCTTCACGGTGAGGCACAGGTCGATGACATCCGCGACATGCCCGACGAGCACCGCGCTTTCGGACACCCCGATCTGAATGTCGTCGTCAAACCTGTCTATCACCCGCTCAGCCTCCCCGTCGGCCGTCTCATCGTCGGGATCGTGGACCAGATATCCGTAATCACCATCGGCGAACAGGAAGTATTTGGTCGTGGCCTGGACGACGCCCTTGGTCCGGGGCCACGGGTCGCGGCACTTGGCGTTCTCCTCGGCGATGTAGGCGGCGTCCGCCGCCTCCCTCTCCGCGCTCGATTGCAGCAACTCGGGATGGGCCGCGCCGACGACCTCCGGGCAGACGTAGACGAGGTCATATGGGTCCAGGCCGCTGTCGGGCCGCTCGCTCCCGGCCCGCGTCAGAATCGCCTTCTGCTCATCGAGGTCCTTCGCCCGGCACAGCTCCCGCCCGTACGCGAGGATCTCCTGGTCCGACAGGCGGTCGGGGAACAGCGGCGGGATCCCGTAGTCCGTGCTGCGCGCCCGGCACAGGAACGCGGCCTCGCGCTCGGAGGGTTTCAGATCCCCGAAAGCAGGCCGGTCCCTGCAACTCGTGAACACGTCGGTGTAGCTGGTGTAGGTGAGGTGCGGTGCCTGCTCCGGACGGATCAGCACGATGAGCGGCAGCACGGCCACGGCCGCCACCACGACAGGGGGCAGGCGCCGCTGCGCGGGCGGAACGCCCTCCGGCCGGCCATCAGCGGGCATTTCACGGGCGGTCGCCGCGAGCCACACGGCGCTGACAAGCCCCGCCACGTCCATCATGATCAGTGTCGCCGTTCCGCCGAAGAGCCATTCGGAGGAGTTGATCGGAATCACCAGCGCGTAGTATCCCGCCGACAACCAGTCGGCGGTCAGCGTGCCCCGGCTCCACCGGCCGTCGCGCCGCTGCCCGAGAACGGTGACGACGGCCCCCGCCACACCGGCCACCAGGAGGCCCAGCCCCAAGACCAGTGCGGCGATCTCGCTCGATCCAGGCCCCAGCAGGTCGAGCTCGTAGAACAGGTCACCGGCCGACCCGGCCAGCGTGACCGCGAACACCGCGCCGGCCACGGTGCGCAACACGCGGGACCGCCAGCGGATGACGAGCAGGTACAGCACGTCGATCGCGATCCACAGCGCGAGGGTGAACGCGTCGTCGACCACGTCGGGCAGCATCCCGATCGGGATCCACAGCACGAGGGTGTGCGCCACCGCCAGGTACAGCAGCCACCGCAGCGCCTTCTCCCGGCGGTTCAGCGGTCCCCGCTTGGGAGCGCGCAGGATCAGCCACAGCATCTCGGCTTTCACCAGGGCGGCCCCGAGCAGCGTCACGGTCGTCGGTGCGTCGAATCCGTCGGACTCGTACATCCCCGCATAAATCGGCGGCGACCATTCGACGGCCACCCAGAGCCAAGCGTTGCCAAGCACCAGACCTGCGGCCACCGCCGCAAGGACCAGACCAACTACTCCGATCCTGACGATCCGCCATAAACCATCCGGAAGCATAAAACGCGATCATAGTGTGGCGCCGCGGTACAAGCGGAAATGGCAAAACGAGCGATTGCGCCCCTAGAGCGGGGCCTACAACGTGGCAACCGGGACGTAGGACTCGGCGGTTCCGAAGAGCACTGGGATACGGGGATATCTGAAGATGCCCTGATCCCCGGGTTGCCGCCGGGCACATTCTTCACGCCTGTGAGGTCGGGGGAACATCCGCCCGGCGCTCATGGCTTTGGCTTGAATCGTTTCCTCGACGTGTGAGGGTCGGCACGCGTGAAAGAGGCCATCACGTTCACGCGATGGCCTCTTTCCACGATGGCTGGCAGGACCGTCGCAGTCCTCATGCGACCAGTCGGTCGGCCCCTTCGCGCCGGGAGCGCTAATCGCCGAAGATGTCCTCGGCGCGGGTCACGGTGGCGGCTTTGCGAGCCCATGCCAGGAGCAGGTCGGGGTCGGTGCACCGGTGGATGCGGCCGCGGACGTGGTCGGGGACGACAATGCCCCGTGCCTCAAGGAAGGTCAGCACCGCCTTGGCCTCGCCCTCGACCTCGCCCTCGGCCTTTCCCTCGATTTTGCCCTCGATTTTGCCCTCGACCTTGCCCTTGGCCTCGCCCTCGGCTCTGCCCTGTTCCAGTCCTCTGCCGTAGTGCTCTTTGGCGAAGGGGCTGGAGACGACCCAGGTGCTGGATGTTGCCATCATCTCCTCCAACAGATGTTTGATGGAGCGCGGAGCGATTGCGTGTGCGTATTCATAATACTGCTCTGCGTGACCGTCAGGCAGGTTGTTGATTGCGTTGACGAACGCCTCGGTGACGGAGCGCTGCTCGCCGTGGGCGCGGACCGACAGGGTGGCGAGGGCGAGGCGGGCGGCGGCGTCGCCGGGGTCGGTGATGACGGGGGTCTCGTCGGGGCCCATGACGGTGGGCGTGTAGATGTAGCCGGGCAGGGTGGTGGGGATGGGCTCGCGGAAGGCCGCGGCGGTCTTGCGATCGGGGCAGAAGACCAGGACGGTGACCGGGCAGTCCAGGCGCAGCCACAGGGCGGCGGCGTAGCGGGGCAGGGCGAGGCGCTTTTCCGGGGTGAACTCCTGCTGGATCTCCAGGGCGATGGCGTGGCGGGGCTCGCGCCGGGGGCCGAGGGTGAAGACGGTGTCGGGGTGCATGTCGCGGGAGGGGCGGTCGTTGAGGTCGCCGGGGGCGATCTGGACGGGCAGGTCCGCGGGCAGGTCGACGCCGAGGTGGTCGTGCAGGAGTTCGACGGCCAGGTGCGGGTTCTCCCGGAATATGAGGTTGATGGTGTCGTGCAGTTCGGATGGCATGTCACCGAAGGCTACAGCGCGAACACTTCTCGTGATTGCCGTTTGTTGACTCGTCGTTGTGATCCTGATTACACAACGTCGTCGATCGGGTCGCGATGCGACATCCCCTAAACCGCCCTGAATCGGCGCGAAGCGCGAGTTCGGGGAAACCCGCCGTCCACCCGTGACGGGCTCGGCGGCGGGCGTTTTGCGAGGCCACGGCCGATGCTCCTGTGGGCTCGGCGTCCGACACCGGAACTGAGGTCAGGTCGGGGCGTCGACGCGGCCGCGCGGCTTCGGCTCCGCCGCCTCCGGGGGAGCGGCCGTACGCCTGGCGGCGTCTTCGTCGTGATCATTCGGAGTTCGTGAAGACATCTGAAGATCGCGTGATGGCCGTTGGCCGGGTGCGGGACCGGACGGCGGTTGTCCGGTCCCGCCGTGTAGTCAGCCGATTTCGATTCTGATCCAGGCTCGGGTGGAGCCGGTCTGGGCATCGACGTCGAGGTAGTCGGCCCGGTCGTCGCCGTTGATGTCGGCGAACTGGATCCGGGCGCCGTCGACGCCGACGCCGCTGGCGATGGTGCCCTGCGGGACCCAGTACCAGTCGCCGCCGCTGGGCTTGGGGCCGCCGTTCTGCCAAACCTGAACGGAGCTGTCGTACTTCACGCCTCCCTCGCGGGGGTCGCTGGTACCTCCCTCGCGGGGGTCGCCGGAATCGGCGCCGCCCATGAGGATGTAGTCGGCGGAGGTCCCGTAGAGCGGGGCGAAGCGGATACGGCTGCCATGCGCGCCGACGCCGCCGGCGATGGTGCCCTGCGGGACCCAGTACCAGTCGCCGCCGCTGGGCTTGGGGCCGCCGTTCAGCCAGGCCTGGACGGAGCTGTCGTCGTTGACCTTCACGTAGTCGGCCTTGCCGTCGCCGTTGAGGTCGGCGAAGCGGATGTTGCCGCCGGGCGTGCCGACGCCGCTGGCGATGGTGCCCTGCGGGACCCAGTACCAGTCGCCGCCGCTGGGCTTGGGGCCGCCGTTCAGCCAGGCCTGGACGGAGCTGTCGTCGTTGACCT